>JBGATK010000010.1:0-2379 GCA_044229265.1 Minisyncoccia bacterium
AAATTCAAAAGCCGAAGATTTTTGGAGGGAGAGTTTTTTGGAGGGGAGGTCGTCATAAATATAACACTTGCCCCACCCACCCATGCGCGTGTTAAATCCCTCCCTAATTACTACTTTTTAGAGAACGATAATAAGAATAAATAACGATTAGGATGTAAAAAATACAAGATAACATTATAGCATTTGAAAAAGAAAAACTTTCATAATGAGAAACTAGTTGAAGAAAAAAGCCAGTACAAAAACTAAATGTTAGTTTAAATAAAATCAACCAACATTCCCTTTTCCAAGGTGGATTTTCAGGGATGCTTACTACTATTTTTCTCCATATTTGAACTAACAAAGCTCCAAAGAAGGAAAGCAGAGCGTAATTAATAATGGTAAGGTAATTCCATATTGATTCTTTATATAAATTTATCATATATGTCCATAAATTGAAAATTAAATAGAGTAAAGTAGCGGCTATGAATAGTGAAATAGTGTTTGTGTAATCTAGTCTACTTTTTTCCTTAAAAGATTTTTCCCAAAAATCAGCCAAGCGAATAAAATTTACAAAAAGTAAAAGTAAACAAATGGTAATGATTATTAACCACACAAATTGAATATTAATCAGGGCTTGCCTTGCTTCAATATTTTCGGGTAAAGTTATGGATAAAAATAAAGCCCCTATACCAGTTAAGATACCGACTAATTGTATCAGGTGTTTTTTAGCTTCCCAGAATTCTTTTAACATACGTTTTATTTCATTAATTCCCCTACCGACACTCCTATAGCTTTTGCTATCTTTGAAATTGTGTCTAATGTTGGGTTAGTTTTCCCATTTTCAATATTGGTGATAAAACTCCGACCGACTTTTAAAGTACGGGCGATTTCACCTTGCGAGATACTCTTTTGCATTCTAATGTGTTTTAAATTTTTCCCGAGTTTTACAGAATCACTTTTCATTATTTCAGTATATACTCTAGTATATTGCAATACAATGGTATATTATAGTATACTAGCTGTATGAAATACTTTTTATATGCTCGTAAAAGTACAGACGTGGAGGACAAGCAAGTGCTCTCTATTGAATCGCAACTTGCAGAATTAAGAATGCTCGCAAAACGAGAGAATTTAAATATTGTGGATGAGTATATAGAAAAGCGTTCGGCAAAAATTCCAGGCAGGC
The DNA here is from genome assembly GCA_044229265.1 of Minisyncoccia bacterium. GTDB lineage: Bacteria > Patescibacteriota > Minisyncoccia > Phycocordibacterales > UBA9973 > UBA9973. The sequence goes on from JBGATK010000010.1 coordinate 1,166, forward strand.
CAATATTCAATGATATGCTCGCACGGATTCAAAATGGCGAAGCGCAAGGAATTATTTGTTGGAAAATTGATAGACTTTCTAGAAACCCCGTGGATAGTGGAAAAATTCAGTGGATGCTCCAACAAGGAGTAATTGCACACATCCAAACACAAGGACAAAGCCATTGTCCAAATGACAATGTGCTCATGATGTCCGTAGAGCTCGGCATGGCAAATGAATATGTCCGGCAACTAAGTGAAAACACTGCTCGTGGCCTTCGACAAAAAGCTCGAAATGGAGACTTCCCAAGTCTTGCGCCATTTGGTTATATAAATAATCCTGCTATTAAAAAAATTGCTGTGCATCCTAAAAATGCAAAGCTCGTTAAAAAAATATTTGAACTGTATGCGACAGGAAATGTTCGTCTTGAAAATCTAGCTGCAATATTAGAAAAGGAAAATATATTTTCAAAAAATAATAATCGCATTCATGTTTCGCGAGTGTCACATATCTTGAGCAATCCAATTTACTACGGACATTTTCGCCACGCTGGAGAAATATATGAGGGAAAACATGAGCAAATAATCACCAAAGAACTTTGGGATAGAGCAAATGCTATCTTGCGAGGCAGAGGCAGAACTCCTGACAAAGAAACCGACCCAAGACCACTTTGCGGACTTATGTCTTGCGGAAATTGTGGTATGGGTATCACAGGAGCGATAAAAATAAAAAGGCAGAAAAATGGCAACACACACCGATATGTATATTATCATTGCTCTAAGAAATCCAAAAAACAGAAATGTCACGAACCTTGCATACGAGAAGAAGAACTCGACTGCCAACTCTCCGCTATGCTCACACAGCACTCTATGCCCAAAGAATGGGCTATGCAATTATTTTTTTTATTAGAAAAGGAAGAAACCAAAGCGCATGACTCTGCCTCACTTACTACGCAAGAATTAAAAGCAAAAGTGGAAGAACTTTCTAGCAACTTAAAAAGGCTTACCGATGTCTACATGGCGCAAGATATTGAGCGCGACGAATACCTAGAACGTCGTCGCGCACTGATGTCCGAGAAGAAGTCCGCAGAAGAACAAATATACAGACTTCTCCGAACCCCTTCTTTGTGGATTGAACCGATGCGAGAATGGATAAATGAGGCTTCAATGCTAGACGAAATAGCAAATGGGTACGACCTCCCCTCCAAAAAACTCTCCCTCCAAAAAATCTTCGGC
>JBGATK010000011.1:0-1448 GCA_044229265.1 Minisyncoccia bacterium
TTTTTCCACGCTCCGCGTGGCTCAAAAAAGACGGTTCGATCCTTTATTAAAAAGTTCGAACCGACTTTTTTGAACAAATGAAGTTTTGCTTCATTTGTTTCCTCGTTTGCCAATTCTATATTGTATTTCAAAAACTTTTCGGTAAGTTCGAACCGATTATTCGCTTTTTGCTCAAAAGCCGATAATTTCTCTTTGAGAAGCTGTTTTTGATTGACCAACACACTTTTAGCGTCCCGATATTCCTCTAGCGAAAGTGCGTTCTCCAAATATGCGTTCATCAGCTTCTCAAACTTAGAATCCAAAAGAGAAATTTCGGCTTTTGTGTTATCCGCAAAAAGCGTAGACGATTGGGCTTCTGATTGCCGATCCTTTGCATTTTCGGCAATCATCCATTTTGTCCAATCGAGAGGCAAAGAAACTTTTTTGATTTCCTTTTGAATTTCGGAAGTGATGATTTCTTCGCGGGTATATCTTTGTGTGCAAGGATTTTTCCGTTTGGTACAACGGAGATAGTTATGACCCTTTTGCGTTTCAGTCGTGATGAAGCAACCACACTCCCCGCAACGGAAAAATCCACGATACAGATATGGTTTCAATCCGCGAGATTTCGGCTTAGATTTTCTCATCATCACTTCCTGAACAGAATCAAAAAGTTTCTTTGAGATAATCGGTTCGTGCTTGCCCTCAAAAATCTCTCCGTTGTAGAGCATCAAACCAGTGTAAATTGGATTTTTGAGAAGTTTTTGATAATTCGACACCGCAAGTTCTTTTCCGCTTTTTCGCTTCAATCCAAGTCCGTTAAATTTGTCGCGGAGTTCCCGCAAAGTGAAGTTTCCAGTTGCATAGGCCTCAAATGTTTTGCGGATAAGTGGAGCAATCTCGGGGTCAGGCACAATACGCTTGTTTTTGTTTACATAACCAAGTGGCGACATTTGAGGCCATATTCCTTCTTTCACTTTGTTTCTGTGTCCGCGCTTAATATTCTCGCTCAAATTGTCCACATAATACTTGGATTGCGAAAAAGCGATTGAAAGCATGAACTTGCCTTGCGGTGTCGGATCAAACCAAAAAGTTGGAAATTTCATCTCTGAAATTACGCCAGTATCTACGAGGTAGATAATCTTTCCTCCATCTACCGAGTTTCTCGCAAGTCTATCAGGATGCCACGCCAAAATACCAGACGCTTCGCCTTTTTCCATTCGCTCCAACATTTCGCCAAATATCGGACGACCTGGTATTTTGGCGGTCTGCTTTTCGACAAAGACATCTACCACTTCCAGTTGCTCTTTCAACGCTAAATCTTTTAACTCTGAAAGTTGGTCAGCAATACTACGAACTTGTCTGTCTTTGTCGTCCGTAGACTTGCGAGTATATATGAAAAACTTTTTGGTTTGATTATTCATAGAATTGTATTGGCAAACGAGTGAGCCACGCGGAGCGTGGAAAAC
>JBGATK010000001.1:0-155491 GCA_044229265.1 Minisyncoccia bacterium
ATAAATACCGCGCCTTTTGAGTGATATCTTATGTTATTTCTCCGAACTTCTCTATTTTCATGAGAACGTCGGAGGAGAAACACAGATCAGAGCTCAACTAACGCTTTTGTCATACTATCAGATCCCTAAAAAATAGTCAAATGCAAAAACCTCATGTCAACCTGCCACGTTGACACCCTATTTATCGTTTTTCTAAAAAATACAAACTCGACCCTAATAAAGTTGGAGGGGTGATAAAGAGAATTATGGTAGAAGCATTTCAAAACCATGATTTCTCTGAAAAACCATTTGTTCACAGACATCATCATGGTCACGGAGGACATTAAACCCAAATCGGAAAAAAATCCAAAATCCCCCACCTTTCGGCGGGGGATTTTTTATTTGTGTATTATTTATATTTTCTTATTTCTTCTTTTTACTGTCCTCTTCTTTTTTGAAAGGCATACCTATTAGTTCAAAGAATTTTGTAGCTTCAGGTTTAGTCTTTGCAGTGGAAACTAGTGTTATAGCTAGTCCGAATACGTCTTTGAGTTCTTCGTCTGCTGTTTCTGGGAAAATTGTGTGTTCTTTTATACCCATAGTTGCATTGCCGATATTATCCACAATAGTTCTATTTATACCGCGAAAGTCTTTAGTACGAGGAAGTGCTACATTGAAAAGTTTTTCGAGAAATGAATACATGCGCTTGCCACGAAGAGTAATAGATACTCCAACAGGATCACCTTGACGAATTTTGAAAGTAGATACAGATTGTTTTGCGCCTTTTGTAGTTCCCTTTTGGCCAGTAATTTTTGCAAGACGCTCTAATATAAAATCATTCTTATTCTTATCTTTCTTTATCATTGTGCCTGTGCCCACATTTAAAACCACCTTCACGAGTTTTGGAGAAGCCATTACATTTTTATAATGAAAATCACCTTTCATTATTTCAAATGCTTTATTTTCTTTTTCTTTTACAGTTAAAGTTTTCATATATTTAAAATTTAAATTTCTTGATTGCTTTTCTTTGCAATACGGACTAATTTGTCGCCGACTTTTTTCTTGCCAATACGAGTTTGTTTTCCACTTTTTGGATCAACAAGCATTACATTTGAAGCATTGATAGGCATAGAGATATTTACAATACTACCCTTTTCACCACGGCGAGAAGCCTTGCGATGCTTCTTCATCATATTCATACCATCAATTATCACTTTATTTTCCTTTGACAAAACACGAGAAATAGCGCCTTTTTTGCCTTTTTCTTTGCCTGTGATTATTATTACATTGTCTCCTTTTTTTAATTTCATAAATTTTCTTTTTTTAGTTTAAATAACTTCTTGGGCAAGAGAAATAATCTTTTGGAAACCTTTTTCTGCAAGTTCGCGAGGTATAGGCCCGAAAACACGTCCTGCTTTTGGATCTTTCTTGCCTTTTTCTAATATAACTACTGCATTGTCATCAAAACGAATATATGAACCGTCTTTTCGGCGATGAGCGCGACGAGTTCTAACTACTACTGCTTGATGCACATCTTTCTTCTTTACGGCTTTACGAGGTTGAGCTGTTTTTACAGAAATTATAACCAACTCACCAATATCAGCATACCTTTTTGCGGCACTGCCTAAAACCTTGAAGACTTTACCCACTGTGCCTCCAGCATTATCAGCTATTTTTACTAAACTTCCATCTTGTATCATATATTTTTTTTAATTAGTGACTTTAAATTTTTTATCTTTTGAAATTGGTCGTGTTTCGACTATTTCTACCTTATCCCCAATTTTGTGTTTATTTTCCTCATCATGAGCTTTGTATTTCTTGCTGATCTTGTAGAATTTGCCGTATTTTGGATGTTTTACGAAACGACTAACAGAAACAACAATAGTTTTATCCATCTTGTCTGAAATGACTACACCTGTTAATGTATGTCCCTTCTTTATTTCATTGTCCTTTTTGTTTGTCATAAATTATTTTCTGTTTTTTATATAAAATTACTTTTGCACTCTAGCTACTATTCTAGTCTTTACTGGTAGTTTACTGCCTGCCTTACGTAAAGCTTCACGAGCTACAGTTTCTTCGACTCCGTCTACTTCAAATAAAACTCGGCCTGGTAAAACTTCTACGCAATATCCTTGTGGGTCACCCTTACCCTTACCCATGCCCACTTCAGCTGCTTTAGCTGTATATGGTCTATCTGGGAAAACACGTATCCAGTATTTACCTGTTTTGGTAAGTGTACGAGAGATAACTTTACGAGCAGCTTCAATTTGATTTGAACGAATACGCTCTGATGTTTCTGCCTTCAAGCCGAATGCACCAAAAGAAAGCTTTGTGCCTCTGGTCTCTGGAGTAATACGGTTTGGATTCCTGCGCATACTGTGCCATTTTCTAAATTTTACTTTTTTCGGAATTAACATAATATTAAAAAATTATTTTGTGTTCTTTTGATTAAAAATTTTACCGCGATAAATCCATACTTTGATGCCGATAGTTCCGTATGCCATAGTCGCACGCTCACGCTTGAAATCAATATCAGCTCTGAAAGTTTGCAGTGGTATAGAACCTCTTTTTAATTCTTCTGATCGTGCAATTTCAGCTCCGCCTAAACGCCCACCTAGCAGTATGCGCACACCTTCTACTCCACGAGTAGCCATTACCTTTTCTACTGTTTGTTTTAAAACACGACGATAAGGCAAACGCTTTTCTAAGCCTTCAGCAACCATATAAGCTACGATAGAAGCATCTGCTTCAGGATTTGTGATTTCTACTATTTCAAGTTTAAAATCTTCTGGTTTTTGTAAACCAAGCTTTTGCATTTTCTTTAAAATTTCTTCTTTGATCTTTGTAGCACCTTCACCAGAACGACCGATGATAAGGCCTGGGCGTGAAGTCTTAATTATAAAACGAGTTGTTTTTTGATTTCTTTCGATCTCAATAGATGACACATACATAGGGCGAAGCTTTTTAGTAAGCCATTCACGAATAAGAGTATCCCCTTTTAGATAAGAGACGTATTTTTTTGGATCAGCAAACCAGCGACTGCGCCAGTCCCTTAGTATTACTAACCTATGTGCGTATGGATTAACTGTTTTTGACATAAATATATAAATTATTTTGTTATTTTCTTACTTGCTTTCTTAACTACCTTTTTTGCCTTTTCACCTAAAACCAACATTACATGCGAAGTTCGTTTATTTATCCGTGAAGCTCTACCCATGGCTCTTGGCATGAATCTCTTCATGATAAGACCTTTGTCTACTCGAAATTCTTTTATAAACAAATCTTCCATATTTGCACCACTTGCTTTTGCATTTGCTATTGCTGACTCAAGTAATTTTTTAAGCGGAGTGCTCGCGCGCTTCGCCAAAAAATCTAACTCCACTAGAGCATCTGGTACTTTTTTACCTTTCAAAAGGTCAGCCACAAGGCGAACTTTTCTAGGTGATTGTCTATAATTTTTTAAAAATGCTTTCATTGTTTTGTTTTATTATTTAAATACCTTTGGTTTACTTTTTCTTTGCGTCACCTGCTGTAGCAGTAGCTGCTTTAGCAGCTGTTATTTCAGCTTCTTTTTTCTTTTGTTCTAATTCTTTTTGCATTTTACCTCCATGCTTGTTGAACTTACGTGTTGGTGAAAATTCACCTAAACGATGTCCTACCATGTCTTCGGTAACCAAAACTTCGACATGTTGTTTACCATTGTAAACACCAAAAGTAAAACCTACAAATTCTGGCGCAATAACACAAGCCCTGTTCCAGACTTTTATCATAGGTGTTTGAAGCGGGATTTTACCCACCACCTTTTTTGCAATTCTTTCGTCTACGAATATTCCTTTCTTTATTGATCTTGTCATGTGTTTATATTAAAAAAAGCCCTAAGCGAGCTATAACCCATAATAGCAAATTTAAATATTATGTCAACACGATTTTATACGAACCTTGTTTTATAAAGCTCAAATCAAATTTCGTCAAATTTAGAAATAAAAAAAGCCGAAAAAATTCTTAATTCGGCTTTCAAGTTATTAACTAATCTTTATTTTATATCTTCTGTGAACCTATAAAAATATCACACTGGTCAACACCTACATAAGACTGATATTTCTTTTCTAAGTAATACGCAATATCTGGCTCATGGGATATCATTATTACAAAAGAATCTTGGTTCGGTAAGTTGTCTTGAATTTTCTCGTAATCGCAATTCAGAAATCCTTTTTCTTTTATAAGACTCTTAACAAGTAAATTCTCCTGCAAGTATGATGCTGTTTCTTTGGCTCTGTTTTGCGGAGAATGCCAAATTTCTATTTCAGAAATATTGTTTTCTTCCAAAAAAGTAGAGAGCTTTCCAGCAGATAATTCAATTTGCCTTTGACCATTAGGAGTAACGATATTACTGCTATGATCTGCGTGACGCATTACAGCGTAATTAATTCCTGTATTTTCCATTATTTAATTTTTGGTGAAGAATATATTTAAACAACATCTTACAAAAAAACAAGAAATTGTCAAGCCAGAGGGTGCTTAAGAATTTCAAGGCAATCCAAACAAAACTCACTAACTGCACCAGGCAAGACCTAGTGCTGAAATTAAATTTAATACAAAAAATCCCCTTTGTGGGGATTTTTTGAGAGTTTTTAAATTATCCTTGCTTTCGATTTTTACCTGTTTTTCTGCGAGATACGATGAATACATTTGAGTATTTCTTTGGAGTTCTTGTCTTTCTTCCACCAGTAACTTTACCCCACATAGTCTTTGGTCTCTTTATACCACGGCCTTGTCTACCTTCACCACCACCATATGGGTGATCCACAGGATTCATGGCAGTACCACGCACTGTAGGACGAATACCTTTCCAACGAGAGCGTCCTGCTTTACCATAATTTTCTAAATGGTGCTCTTCATTTGAAACTGTTCCGATACAAGCAAAAGCTAATTCTGAAACTTTACGAATTTCACTAGATGGCATTTTTATATTTGTATAACCATCGGCATTTGCTACTACTTGAGCAAAGATACCGGCTGATCTTGCGATTTTGGAACCACCACCTGCTTTTAATTCTATGTTATAAACAAAAGTACCTACAGGAATATTTTTTAGCATCATTCTATTGCCAGTAGTAAGCTCTCCTTTATCTGATACCAAGAAAGTATCACCTGGTTTCATAGTTTTTGGTACTACGACATAACGCTTCTCGCCATCTCTGTAAACCGCAAGGCCAATAAAAGCACTACGATTTGGGTCATATTCTACGGATGTTAGTTTTGCTGGAATATTTTTCTTGTTATATAAAAAGTCGACATCACGATAAAGGCGCTTGTGCCCACCTCCTTTGTGTCTAGTGGTTATGCGTCCAGCACTATTGCGACCAACAGCACGCTTGAAACCAAAAGTAAGCGATTTTTCAGGTTTTGATTTTGTAAGCACGCCCTTATAAGTGACGTGAGTCATTTGTCTGCGGGATTTAGTTGTAGGTTTATATGTTTTCATAAAATTATTATGCCAAATCTATTTTGTCTCCTTTTTTAAGATACACGAGGGCTTTTTTACCACCTCGAACGACTATTTTATGGCCACGAACTGTCTTTGTTTTATCTTTAACTGACAGAATGTTTATTTTTAAAGGTTTTACTTTAAATTTTGCAAAAATTTCTTTTGCAATTTCACTCTTATTTGCTCCTACTTTTAAGTCAAAAGTGTATACACCTTTTTCAACAGCAAAAGAAGCTTTTTCGGTAATTCTTGGATTTTTAATTGTTTTTAAGTCTGTTTTCATATTTTTTTTATATTATTTTCGGCTAGCAAAAAAATTAACAGATTCTGTAGGATTTTCGATAAGTAAATATTGATGATTCAAAATATCGAGTGGATTTAAATTTTTTACAAAAACCATGGATAACTGAGGAAGATTTCGGAAACTTTTTTCTGAATTTTCATTACGAGCGAAAAGAGCAACTAAAGTTTTTGGTTTTTTAGAAGTTGCAAAAGTTTTAACACTTGTGCCTTTTGAAATTGCTTTCATTATAGATTCTGCTTCTTTAGTATTTTTCTTTCCTGTGTCTAGAGAATCTACAAAAAATATCTCGCCTGCTTTCATTTTCTTAGAAAGTACTGAAAAAAGAGCTTCTGCACGCATTTTCTTAGAAATTTTACGTTTGTAATTCTTCGCTGAAAGTGGACCATGAGTAACACCACCACCCACCCAAATAGGGCTACGTGATGAACCATGACGAGCACGACCTGTGCCTTTTTGTTTCCATGGTTTCTTACCTCCACCAGAAACTTCGCCACGATCTTTTGTATCAGCTGTGCCAGAACGCTTGTTGCTACGCATGCCTTCTACTACTTGGTGAACCAAGTCCGCTCGCCATTTTGCACCGAATACAGCTTCAGGTAATTCTACCTTGCCTGCCACTATGCCTTTTTGATTGTATATATTTGCTTCGATCATAAATTTTAAGTAATTACTGTGCGATAATTTCTACTAAAGTACCCTTGCGTCCTGCAATAGCACCTTTTATAAGCATAACGTTATTTTCTTTGTCTACAAAAACAACTTTTAAATTCTTTTGAGTTATTCTATCAGAACCCATGCGTCCTGCCATGCGCATACCTTTTGGCACGCGAGTACGAAGACCGCCACCGATAGAACCCGGCTCACGCTCAGAGTGCTTTTGACCGTGAGTGCGAGGACCGCCACCGAAACCATGACGCTTAACTACACCTTGAAAACCCTTACCTTTTGATATTGAAGAGACTCTAACTTTTTCATCAACTGAAAAAGTATTTTCCACTTGATCTCCAGCTTTAAGTTCAGTATTTGTTTCGATTCTAAATTCCTTTAATCCTTTAAAAGTATCGCCTTTCATTACTCCTAAAACGGGCTTTGAAATTCTTTGCTTTTTCTGTTCACCGTAGCCTACTTTTACAGCTTTGTATCCATGTTTTTCATTACTTAAAACATCTATAACTTTCATAGGGTAAGTAGAAATAACTGTGACTGGAATTACTTTACCATCTTCACCGAAGAATTCTGACATATTTTCTTTTTTTCCAAGAATAAATTTCATATATTTTTATTACATCATTTTTACATCAATATCCACACCAGAAGGAAGGGACATATTTGTAAGCGCTTCAACCGTTTTCGCATTTGGATTTAAAATATCAATTAATCTTTTGTGCACTCTTATCTCAAACTGTTCTCGTGAATTCTTATAGATAAAAGATGCACGATTAACTGTATACTTTTTTATTTCTGTAGGTAGAGGAATAGGTCCAACTACTTTTGCGTCATAGCGAGCAGCTGTATCGATGATCTGTTTTACAGAAGCATCTAATATTTTGCTCTCGTAAGCTCGCACTCTGATACGCAAAACAACACTGCCTTCCTCTTTTTTCTTTGCTTTTGCTTTTACCACTTTCGGTTTTTTAATTGTTGTTTCTTTTGTTGTCATAGATTATTTTTCCCTTTTGTTTTGGCTTATAAAGTCAAAACTTGGAATCTAGAAGCTAATTTTTAAGCAAGAATTTTTGTAACAACTCCTGCGCCCACTGTTTTACCTCCTTCACGGATAGCAAATTTTTGTTGTTCTTCTAGAGCTACTGGTGAAACCAATTTCACTGTAAATGTAGCAGTATCACCTGGCATAACCATTTCTTTACCCTCAGCTAGAGTAACATCGCCTGTTACGTCTGTAGTACGGATGTAGAATTGAGGTTTATATCCAGTGAAAAATGGAGTGTGGCGACCACCTTCTTCTTTTTTCAAAATATAAACTTCACAAGTAAAGTGATCGTGTGGAGTAACAGTACCTGGTTTTGCAAGCACTTGACCACGAGTAATGTCTTCTTTTTTAAGACCACGTAGAAGTACACCAGCATTGTCGCCAGCCATACCTTCTTGTAGGTTTTTGTTAAACATTTCAATACCTGTAACAGTAGTTTTTTGTGTAGCTTTAATACCGATTATTTCGATTTCTTCACCTACTTTTACGATACCACGTTCGATTTTACCTGTAACCACAGTTCCACGGCCTTCGATAGAGAAAATGTCTTCAACAGGCATAAGGAATGGCTTTGTAATATCACGTTCTGGAACTGGGATATAAGTATCAAGTGCGTTTGCAAGTTCTAGAACTTTTTGAGCCCAAGGATCATTGATATCTGTAGCTTCTAGGGCTTTTAGGCCAGAACCACGGATAACTGGAGCATTTGCACCATCAAAACCTTGTTTTGTAAGGAGTTCACGGATTTCTTCTTCTACCATATCGAGCATATCCTTATCATCAACCATATCGCATTTGTTTAGGAAAACGATAATTTTTGGAACACCAACTTGTTTTGCAAGAAGAACGTGTTCACGAGTTTGTGGCATTGCACCGTCTGTAGCAGCAACCACCAAAATAGCACCGTCCATTTGAGCGGCACCCGTGATCATGTTTTTAATGTAGTCAGCGTGACCTGGAGCATCGATGTGAGCATAGTGACGAGTGTCTGTAGAATACTCATTGTGAGAGATGTTGATAGTAATACCACGAGCTTTTTCTTCTGGAGCATTGTCGATATCGCCAACGCCTTTCATTTTAACTTGCTTACCTGCAAGGTTTAAAACGTTCAAAATAGCCGCAGTTAAAGTGGTCTTACCGTGGTCAACGTGACCGATAGTACCTACGTTTACGTGTGGCTTATCTCTTTTAAATTCTTCTGCCATATAATTTTCCCGCTAAAAGCGGATAATAATATTTAAAATTTGATATACGAGAATGCTACCAAATCCTAAATACTAAAATAGTGTTAATTTATTAATAATTTTCGACATTTTCTAGTGATTTTGTAAAAAAAGCAATAGAAAAACTGCAGAAAAGTGCAGTTGCTCTTATACTAGCAGATACTAAAAGACCTGTCAAATATAAATTTTGGGGAAAATAAAAAAACCTGTCAAATAGATATTGACAGGTTTAACAATTAAAACAAAAAAAATTAATTCTTTGGGAATGGTTTGCATACCTTTGCTTTCAAAGCCCAGAAACCGACTTTGAATTTATGCACTACTGTTGATGAGGGTGGAGCAGAAATAATGTTCACTTTCTGTGGCAAAGCTTCGAGTCTGAAACTCTTGTTAAGCCATTCTTCTCGTGGAGAAAGTTTAACCATTCCAACAGATCCATTTCCTACACTAGATTCTGTACCTGAAATACCTTCACTTATCTTTGTCAGTGCCCATATAAATGGAAAAAACAAAATATTCAAGAACTTTCCTATTTTGCCCCATAATCTATTCCTATTGATTATATATATCAATGTAATAGAAAACACTATGGTAAATATTACCAGTACAACAAAAGAGAATAAAAAAGCAAAGACGCTCATCCAAGAAACATTGAAAATAAGATAAGATATTATAGCTACGCTAGATAGTATGCCAAATATCCTTTTAAAAATTTTAATGTTTTTTTGGTTATTAAATTTCTTTCTATAAGCCGGATCTCTTTTTAAAGTCGGTAGTAAAGAAATAGAAACAAGGAAAGATATAATTAAAGCTAAGGCTACTCCTCCTACTAACATTAATAAATGGTCGGCAACAGAGAACTCTTTCCCTTCATTCAGCCAATTGGCTTCAAAGACAAAACTAAAATACATAAAAATAAACAAAGAATAAAATAGAAGTCCACCTATTGTTATAGGTGTGTATATTCTCTGTTTACCTATAGCTAATACTTTATACGGATAGACATCTTCGGGTCTTTTTTCAATATGTAAATCTCTTTTATCATTTGAATCAAGCTCGTCTCCAAAAAATCTTTCCATCATATATTTTAATTCCCCATGGGAATAAGAAACAACATAGTCAGAAAAATTCTGTTTTAAATTTGTGAAGAAAGATACGGATTGATAACCGAAAAAGAAAACTATGAATCTAATGATAAAATTTAGCACATGTAATACTAAAAAGATCACCAGTCTAAATAAAAATCCTATGCTCCACAGAATAGGCTGGATCGTGTGTGACACTATCAGTCTTTTGCGATAATCACACTGATCGATGGGTTCTAGAGAGAACCATTTGTTGTTCCACTTCCACATTTTCTCTTGCCACGCTGTCTTTGGTTTACTAGCAAAGAATTCTTCAGGTACATCCACGATCTCCTCAGCATATGCTACCTGATAAGCCAGCGCATCGTTAGACTCAATTGAGCTTAACCATATATCTTCTTTGTATAGATATGAGGTTTTTCCAATGGCTGATTGTCTTAAATTTTTATCCATTTTGGAAACTAGAATAAAAATTAAGTGGTGCCTGCCTGGCTTGTGGAATTGCAAGTAGTTAATGGGTTGGAGTTCAAAGAGTGTTCTCTCAGAGTTTGAGGTATCATCTCTTCTTTCTTTTCCACCGTCATCAAGATCACGATACATATTATCAGTTATATCAATAACCAAAATATGCGTAGGTTTTGTTTTTGTTACAGATTCATCGAATCCTATTTGGAAAGGGACCGTAGCATCCTCGAGGATTAGTTTACCCCCATTTAAAACAACCTTAACTGAAGATTGTTCCTTTAATAACAGTTTTTCTTTCATTATGAAATTTTTTATTTTTAATTTAAATAATACTTTTTTCTATCTAACCTTACTACATATTCTTTAAAAGTCAATAGCAACGTAATGATTCCGAATTTTTTGGGGAAATAAAAAAAGAGGGTTTCCCCTCTTTATGTTCAAATTAACATCATTACATCTTTCTAATTTTCTCGCCAAGCCATGACTCGACCATTCAAATTATTACCCTTTTCGTCTAGCCACTTAAAGCCAGATCTTGAGTTATTAATCTTTGCTTCGATAACTCTACCCGTTCCCAAAACAACTAAAAACTTTTTGTTTTTATAGCGTCTTGGAAAAGGTAAAAATTTTCCGTTTACAACACCTTCTGTGCAACCCGGATTCTTTGCGATTAAATTATAAAGATGTTCAAAATCTCCAGCCTGTTTCAATCCTGAAACTTCAACAATTCTATAAACCATAACTTTATTTTTCATTTTCAAAATTTAAAAAATATTTAAAAATTATTTAAAAACCTTTATTCCAAAAAAGATTCTACAATAAAAACGTGAGAAAGTCCAGTATTAGCTATTCATGGTGTCGCTGACTATTTTACCATCAGCCATGGTAATAGTTCTGTGTGCGAGCTTGGCATATTCTTCTTCGTGAGTCACCATAAGTATAGTCTGCCCTTCTTTATTTAATTTAAGAAATGCTTGTATAACATTGTTTGAAGTTTCTGAGTCTAAGTTTGCAGTAGGCTCATCAGCAAAAATTATTTTCGGATCATGTGCTATCGCCCTTGCTATAGAAACACGTTGTTGCTGACCTCCAGAGAGTGCTGCAGGCAAATTATTCATACGATCAAGCAAATCCACTTTCTCTAGAGCTTTTTTCGCTTTTTCTGTCGCTTCTTTTGTAGAATAACCTTGCATGATAAGAGGAACCATTGTGTTTTCAAGAGCAGTAAGTGAAGGCAGTATAGCGTAATCTTGAAAAATATATCCGAGATCATTGAGGCGCAGTGTAGTGCGAAGTGATTCTTTTATGCTTACGCACTCAGTACCATCAATAAAAACTTCACCAGAGGTTGGTAGATCAAGAAGTCCTAATTGATAAAGCAAAGTGGATTTTCCACTTCCTGACTTACCAGTTATAGTTAGGAATTGTCCTTGTGGAACAGAAAAAGAAAGATTATTTAAAGCGTAAATCTTACTATCGCCACTTTGGAATATTTTAGTTAAATTTTTTACTTCTATCATAAATTTTATCTTCCTAAGATTGCTGATAATGTATTTTGTTTTACGACTATTCTAGCTGGAATATAACCTGCAATAATTGTGGTAAATAACAAAATGCCAGCACGAATCATAGTTCCACTTAAAGTTGCAACTAAAATACCGTCAGAAAATGGGAAATCGATAGGGTTTTCAGCAAAATAAGGCTTGATAAAACCAAAAAGTAAAATCATACCTATGATTACGCCAAAAGTTGCGTAAAGTAAAGCTTGATACATATAAGAATACAAAATTGCTTTTTTGTTTATACCTATACCTTTTAAAATACCAATATACCTCCTGCGAGTAATAGCATTTACGAAGATCACAATAAAAATTGTAATCGAAGCAACCACAAGACCAATACCAGAAATAGCTGAACCTAAAATTCCAAAAGTAGCTTTTATATCTTTTAAGAATTTTGGAAAAGCCTCTTCAGCTGTCTGCACCCGGGCATATTGCTCTACCCCGCTATCTATTAAAAATTGTTTAGTAATATTAGGATCAGTGCCAGGCAGAATTTGTATGGCAATAGAACCAGCATTTAAATTAGTTTGGTTTGATAATTTACGAGCTTCACTGGCGAGCATAACAATAGAAAAATCAAAAGTATCAACTTTAGAACTTAAAATTCCCTTCACAAAATACTCTTTTTGCACATTGCCAGAAGTAAGCCTAACCCTAGAACCTACATTTGTATTTTTCAAACTTTCAAAACCCGGAGCGTCTATCGGAGTAAATTCATATAAAAAATTCTTACCAATTAAAATACTATCAGCATCATTTTTGTCTAAATATTCTCCGCGTAAAACGAATTTTGAAACTCCGGAAAATTTATCTTCTTTTTCAGGATCAATACCTAAAATTGGAGCCCCAGCACCACCTTTTTTCTCACCAGGTTTTACTGTATCGCGATAAGTATCTTCGACACGAACCGAGCCACCATACCTAACAGTATGATTTTTATAACCCGGAATAGTTTTAACTATTTTTTCTACTTCTGGAGTTTCTAAAATTTCACTACGAGTTAAAAAAGGAGAAATAATTACGTCACCAATAGCGTATTTTTTCTGAGCATCTTCAGAGCCTTGAATAAGACCAATTAAAATACCAGAAACTACAACTAGGTTAAGAAAAGTAAGAGTCATCACCGCTACGATAAGTGCTGTAGTCCAAATATTTGCCCTTTGCAATTCTCTACGCGCCAAAAACCAGCCCACTATGACATTTTGTTTAAAAGAATCTTCAATTTTTAGCCTATCTTTAGAAGCGGACATTATTTTCAATTATTTTTTCGTGATAAGTGCAATTTTTTCGGTAGATTCTAAACCAGAAAGAACTTCTACCATATTACCATCACCTTTTACGCCGAGAGAAATTTCTCTTTCTATATATTTTTTTCTTTTCTCATTTGTAATTACATGGGTAAAAGTTTTTCCATCACGGTCAAAAGTAGTTACTTCTGGAATTGAAAGAACATTTTCTTTTGCGGAAATCAAAATAGTAATCTCTGCATTCATTCCAGGGCGAATATTTATATCTTTATCGAGCAAGGCTACTTTAATTTTATAATTTACCACACCATCATTAGCCTCTGAAGAAATATCAATACTACTGACTGTACCAGTAAACTTTTTATCAGGCAAAGCATCCACTGCTACCTCGACATTTTGATTAAGTGTAATATTTGAAATATTATTTTCATTTATATCAGCTTCTACGTATAAATTTTCTACATCTTGTAATGTAATTGCACTTTTGCCAGCTTCGATTTGTTCTCCATATTTTACAGAAACTCTAGTGATAGTACCGCTAGCTGGGGCTCTAATCACACCATCTTCATATACAGCATTTGCTTTTTGTAAATTCGCTTCAGCTGACAGAACTTCTGCTTTAGCAAGTTCTATTTCTGAAGGACGAGCTAGAGCTTGTTTTACAGCAAGCTCAGCTTTTCTTTGTTCTACAAGAGAAAGTGCTGATGAGACAGCAGTATCTTTAGTGCGAATAGCAGAATTATAAGCATTTAAATTTGCAAGATAATCGCTAGCCTTTTTATTTGGTATAGAAATAATCCAATTTACAGAAGATACAGATCCTGACGGGAAAGTAATATAAAGACCAGAATTACCAATAGCTTGTGCTACATCAGTAGAAAGAGGGCTAGACGAGGTAATTAAACCAGAAGTAGAAAAATTTGCACCTCCATTTGAATTATATACATTTACATTTATGTCCCCTTCTTTGTTAAGAGTGTAAGTTCCAGAAATAGTTGGAGGAGTTATACTAGATCCATTACTCGCATTTACAGCTTCTAAATTAGAGTTCAGTAAATCCTTATATGCGTTCTCTACTAAAGTATTTTGTTTTAAAACTTCAGAATTATAAGCTGTTTCTGCATTTTTTAAAGCAACCTTAGCTAAATCTATTTCCTCATTACTAGCACCTTCTAAAACTTTTTTAAGTTTTGCCTGTGCGCTAGCGAGCCCCGCCTGCGCTGACAACACATCGGCATAAAGTGAGCCGGATTCTAGACTTGCGAGCAATTGACCTTGTCTTACTTTGTCACCCACTGCTACTTTTATATAGCGCACTGTGCCTTGCTTACTAAAAGAAAGATCTAAATCAGTATTGGAAGTAATTTGGCCAGTAGCTTGGACTGTTTTTTTCAGAGTTCCGAGAGTAGGATTAACAATAGCTACATTTTCATTACTATTATTACCGAAAACTTTAAAACCAATAAATATTAAAACTAAAACAAGTGGTATAATAACCCGTTTTTTCTTGAAATACGGTTTAATTTGAGAAAATTGAAATTTTTGCATATATGCATTATACACGAAATTATATTTTTAGCGAATAAAAAAAACCGGAATTTATTCCGGTTTTTTTTATTACTTATTTACTAGAAACCACCAAGATCATCCTCTACTATAAATGAATTAACTGAATTTAGATTTTTAATTGCATAAGCCTGAAAAGCTACAAAAAGTGACACGATTATTATAGAGGCTACACCTAGGCCAGCTAAAACATTTTGTATATTTACCTTTTTCATATAGATTTAAGGATTTATCGGAGGAGTATAAGGTTCTCCCTCTTCGTAAACCGGAATATATCCTTTTTTAGTATTAGTAAAAGTACAAACAATTTCTTCTCCAGGTCCTGGAATAAAATTTAATTTTGTACCTGTACCTTTTATGTCAGGCTTTGCTCTATATCCTGCTGGAACTTTAATTTTACAAAGATATTTTGCATTAGTTGTAGAATCTGGAGTTTCTGAAATATCATAAGAAAGTATTTTACCTAAATTATCTGTTGTGTAGATAGTAAAAGTATATTGTTTAGGATATTGAGATTTTGGATCAAGATCACCTATACCGTCATCATTAAGACGAATTGTTTGAGTATTGAACACTTTACCATCACTATTTTTACCGGTTATTTCAAAAGGAAAAACTTTCGGAGATTGTCCTGGAACATAATCTTTTATTATGGTTAATTTCGCAGTATTACCTACTGGAGCTGTGATCAAAGTATTAGTAAATTCACATAAAACACTATAAAAAGGTTGAGGATCAAAAGGCCTACCAGTTTCAGGATTATAAAAACCTTCAGCTCTTTTGTTGTTTATCTCAACATTATTACCATCTCCTTTTATGTATAAAGCTGGATATGGTGGGTTTCCTGAACTTTTATCAAGTTCTGCAAACCATTTACCAGTTGCAGGCTCCCAAATACCTCTATGACAAGAATACGAGGTTTTTATATTGCTTAGCTGAGTAATTTCGGTAATGTTAAATGTATCGAAAGAATCTTCAGTATTTTGCTTCTTTGCATCATCTCTATGCCATTTTACTAAACCCGCTTTATTATCTACAGCGTAAAGTTCACCACCTTTCAAACTAAAATTAATTACTTTATCTCCTTGAGTTAATTTAAAATCAAAAGCTCCTAAATCATAAGGCGGCACATTTGGATCCACATATTTTTTTACAACACAAACTCTTGTGCCTACAGGACAAGGGTTTGAAACACCCGCTACACTTTCTTCTGTATCGTATACATTTGAAATTTCATTCTTATCAGAATATAGCGACGAATCACTACCTGTGCTACCCAAATCGTAATTCGCAAAGTTTGGAATAGCGATCATTAATGCTACTGCAAGTATTGCCATTGTACCAATACCAGCTAAAACATTTTTTACATGTATTCTCATATTTTCACTCATATTTTTTTTAGTTAATAATAATTAAACTTTAAATTTATTGATTTCCTCCACCACCTAAAGTACTTCCTCCTCCAACAATCTTTCCAGGATCATTTGGATCACCGTATAGTGGGCAAAGAAGACCATTTGTACAGTTAGTAAAAGTACATTCTACATCATATCCTTTTGGAACCAAGAAATTAGGAGTTTCCCTGCTATCAGCAGAAAATGGTTTATAAAGTGGACTTGTAGGTATGTATTTACATGAATAACTACTTACTGGATAAGATGTATTCAAAATCTCTTTAATTCTATAAGTTTTTCCTGCTTCTACTGTAATATCTTCTTTGCCTAAGTGAGTAAGTTTTACTATTTTCTTCAAAGAAGAACCTTTAAAGAATTGGAAACTAAATAATACTCCGGTAGATGCTGGAACTGTCTTTTTGATTATAGTTACTGTTTGATTAAAGGATTTCTTTACATTAGTTATAGTACAAATTACATGATCGCCTTTATTTATTGGAACATTCAATATAGAAGCACTATTAGGAGCACTCTTTACAATAACATTTCCTAATTTACACTCCCAAGATGGAATATAATTAATTTCTTGCTCAGTGGTCATTTCTTCTAAGAATGAAAACCGAAGTAATGCTGGATTTACAGTAATAGTATCTTCATTCGGATAAGTAGGATCATTTTGATTATCGTCTAGAGGTTTTAGATTGTAATTTTCAGTACTGTTTTCTATTTGGAATACTTCTTTATCATCAGTAATATCAGTACCATCGTCTTTCTTTACATCTTTTCTAATTGTAATTAAGGTACTAATTATAGTATTCACAAAAGTACAAGTCATAGATTCATTTGTACCTAGAGTTGGTGCAATAAAGCTTGCGCCAGTTCCACTGGAATTATTACGATCAGTACACTTCCAAGTAGTTTTGTAATTTGATGCTTGTTCTGGAGTCAAATCTTCTGTAAAAGTATATGTTCCACCAGCTGGTATGGTAATTTCTTTTGTAGAATCATAAGTTTGGTCAGAGTTATCATCTAAGTAAAACTCTCCGATGCCAGTATCATTTAATATTTTGAAAACATTAGTATCCTCATCTTTACCTACTACGTCTTTAGCTATAATCAAAGTAGCGACTGCTTTTGTATTCGTAAATGTACAAGTAGCAGTTTGATTATCATCGAGCTTGATATCGGCATCGTCTGTGCCTTGGCCTTGATCTAAAATATTTCCTGTTTTGTCATCTACACATTTAAAGGAAACAGTGTATCCAGATGGAATAGAAATTTCAGAGAAAGCATAATTAGTATTTGGAGTAAGTTCAAAAATTTTCTCAGATGGGTCAGGTAAGTTTGCATTATCGTCTAATTTGAATATCTCGCTAGTATTGTGATTTCTAAAACTAAATACTCCATTATCATCAGTGAGATCTTTTCCATTTGAAGCTACAACATCTTTTTTAATTTTTAAAGCTGATGCAACTTCTTTATTTGTTAGAGTACACTGAACTCTTTCTCCTGATTTAAGATCTGGAATATTTACTTTAGCCACATTATTAGCTGTAATTGGTTGTCTTGTTGATGGTGATAAGAAAACACAATAATAACTAGGAATATAAGAATGAAGAGGGTCATTACCAAATTGTTCTATCAAATACTCATTTACTGTTATATCTCCAGGGCGAACTTCCCAAGTTTGATTATGGTCATGTAAAATTGGCTTTTCTTCTCCTTTTGTTAAATCTGAAGAAGGACCAACACGCACATGAGCTACATCATCATAATCCCATGCATCATCACCTATTAGATCGAATTTTTTGTGTACGAAAACGAGCGCATCTGGTAATTGCTTATTAGTAAATGTACATGTAATACCGTAATTATCAATATTTAGATTAGTTAATTCTACCTTTAGCCCTTCACCAGCTTTTAATTGAGTGCCATTGTGATCTACACACTCATAAGAAGTCTTGTACTGTAATCCTTGATCATGAGTTAGATTTTCTGTAATTTTTATACCGTCATTAGTATTAAAATACAATTTCTTTTCAGAATCTGGAGCTTGATTTGGATTACCGTCAAGATTAAAAGGATTTATTTGAAGATTAGTTATGAATTCAAAAATATTATTATCATTTTGAATTTCATTGCCATTTTGATCTAAGACAACCTTCTTTACGGTTACATCCAAAAGATGATTTGTAAAAGTACAAATTGCTTTTTGTGATGCTCCCAAAGAAATCCCTATCTTTTTTGCTTCTTTATCATCTTCACTGTATTTATTTCCAGTTGCATCGTAATAATCGCAATGAATACTTGTTCGGTAAGCACTAGACTGACTATTGGATAGTAATTCTTCTAAATTATATTGAGCAGAAGGTTTAATGTAATAAGAAGGATTAGTTTCTTCCCCATTACGCAAGCTAAACTCTGCTAATCTGACTTGATTAACTAAACCGATGCCGAAATTAAAGTGCTCATCATTGGTATTTGGTGTTGGATCCACTATTTTCTTTACAACAAGCTCTGGGTTCTTTGTGTTAGTAAAAACACAATCTAGGGTTTCTCCAGCATCAAAAGTATAATCAAAAACACTTTTATTAGTGATCGTGAAAGATTTTGAAGGAATACTACTTGTGCAAGATATATTAGTAGAATATTTTGGATAAAACTGAGGAGAATCAACTCTAGTTCCAGAGTATTCTGAAACATTAAAATGAATTCCGGATATCATTTTTGTAGAATGAGTTTCATTATCTCCTAAGAAAAAATAATCATAACCATTGGAATGCTCATTGTCATTGTCTGTAAATATATCAAAATCAACTTTATCAGAACTATCAGGTTCGATATTCTTGGTTATATTTAAAGTAGCAGTAGCAAGAATATTCGTAAATTCACAAGTCATAGGGTCGTTTTCTTTTAATTCAACACCCAAACCTAAAATATCGTAGGTCTTAGTGCCAAAACCATGAATGTCTCCTTCCCCACGGTGATTATCGTAATAACATTCCCAAGAAGTATTATATGTATCTTTTACAGGGGTTTCTTCGATAACATGAAGCCCAGGAGAATATCCTGCATATACAGTTCTTGATTTAGGTTCAGGATAATTTGGATCAGCATCTACGCCGTCATCATCTAAAGTTTCTCCGAAAACAAATATATTACCAGTTGATCTAACTTTATAAACTTTAAAATCAAATTCTATATCTCTGTGATTACTAACATCATGCGTAGACGGAGGTACAACATGTTTTATAATAGTAAGTTGTGCTGTGCCAGTGCTACTGACACTTGCAAAACTCATAATACTTAGCACACCGAGTAATACGACCACAGCACCTGTTCCGACACCTGCTAAAATATTTTTTATATGTAATCTCATATCTTTGCTCATATTGTTAAAACCCTAAAAATTAGGATATGTTAGTAATAATTAAAAAAGCTAAAATCTGCACATTTATTATATAACGTTTCAAATCATATTCATAGTATTTTGTGGAAAACTATATGCTACTGTGATTTTTGGCTACGAGTATTTACGCCAGCTGGACCTGTTTTAAGGGTATTTGTATAAACACAATAAACTTCTTCGAATTTCCTTCTATCTAGCTTAATAAATGCTTTTGAGTCGTATATATCTGTACCTCCAGAAGGATCAGTACAACTAACTACTGTATTGTAGTCCAAATATTTACCTTCAAAAATAGTAAAAACCTCATCTTTTTGAATTGGTCTTGTAATTTCTAGGATTTCGGTATTTTTATCTGTTTTTTTACCTCCATTTATAAGGCTAAATTGCTCTTTATCTAAAAAATCTTTAAAAAAACGGAAAGATTTCATGCTATCGGGTATAGTATCTTTTTCTACGACTATTCTTCCGCAGAGTTTATATATCTTATTTACTCCACCATAAGTATTTATATACACAATATCGTTATCTATAGCTATAGAATTCGGTGAATCAAAATATGAATTTCCATTTATTTCATAAATACTCCACTTTTCTGTAGAAATATCTAATTTTTGCACTCTATCATTACCTGTATCAGCCACATACACATTCCCAGCGTTATCTATAGCTATGCCTTCTGGACCATCAAAACCACCTAGCCCATCACCAGCATCACCTGTTTGCCAGGAAAAACCATATTCTTTAATTAATTTACCGTCTAAACCAAATTTAAAAACTCGATTCGCATAAGCATCTACTGCGTAGATGTATTCCCCCACAGCTAGTGCTTTTGGACCAGCGAACTTGCCTCCATTGTATTCATTTGTTTGCCACTGTGCCTTTGGCAGTGTGCCTACTGCTCCAAAAGTATAGATAGTGTTATTATTTTCATCATTTATTATATATAAATTGTTATTTTTATCTAAAGCTAGAGCGTAAGGATGTGGAAATGGTGTAAAAGAGGTTTTTTGACCATTAAATTCTTGGAAAATAGAGATTGGTGGTAGAGTAAGCTTTTCTTCATTACCAGCAACGCTAAAACGACGAACTTGATTACGCAAATTCCCCTTAAATTCATGTTGATCTACTACATAAGTATTACCCAGTTTATCTACTGCGACAGAAAGAGGGTTGTCCAAACCTGAAATATCTTTTTCAAAAGTTCCATCGCTATTATAAACTTTGATTTTATCAAAAAGAGAGCTTACAAAATAAACATTGCCTTTATCATCGGTAAAAATGCTAGCGTACTGATTTTCAGGAGAATCTGGAACAAAGGTTTTTACACCATAAACATTAGATTCACAAATTATATCAGTATTAGATGTATCACCTTTTAAAACTACAGGTGTAATAGATTCATTAGGATCGTAAGCAAAATTCACCAAACCCAAAGAAACTAAAAAGGCCAATACAACCAAACTCCCAACTCCGGCTAAAACATTCTTATAATGTATTTGCATATGTTTATTATATTACTGCTCATTTTTAGAATCTAGTGTTCCATCTGTGGGCTTTTGAAGTCCGGTAGTTTTAGTATTAGTAAAAGTACAAATAACTATAAGGCCTCTTTGCATATACACTTGCACTTCTGTGTCTGTAGTTTTTAGTGGATTATTTTCATCTATAACTTTTTTGCTTACGAAAGGCTTATAAATGGAATGCCCGTCTACTTCGCACTCTATTTTCGTAATATAACCTTCACTCGAGACATCATGCTCGCGAATATTATAAGAACCATCTTCTAATACAAATTCTTTTTCATTACCACCAGAAAGAGAGAAAGTTTCCAAAATACCATTTACATAATCAGTAGGATTCACTAAGTCAAAATCAAATACACGCCCAGTATTTGGCTCTTCTATCTTTTTAATTATTAATTTCCCTTTATTTGCTTCATTTAAAAATGTACACAAAACTTTACCCTGATTTTCTTTATTTAATTTTATTTTTACGATATTTTGATTCGTAATAGTTTGCCCTGAAATATCATCGCAGGAAACGCTGGGATTATATTTAGGGTTAAATTCTTCACGCACAGTAAAAGTAGTGTTTTCATCAAATGCTTCCCAGATGTCAAAAGTATTTTTAGCTTTATCTTGTAAAGTAAAATTATTTTTATCTAAAAAATCTTTACTGAACACAAAAGAATCCAAAGCATTATTGCTGACATTTTTTTCAATAGTAATTTCTCCGCATTTAGTTTTGAATTTATATATATTACCTATGCTTGCTGCAAAGAAGTTTCCCTCACTGTCGGAATCAAAATCAAAAAAATGATAACCTGGTGCTTGCCATCCTTTGATTAAAACACCATCAGAATTATAAATTCTGAAAACATTTTGCCGAGCAAAACCATTTTTATCTAAATCCTTTGGATTTTTTAATAGCACACCCAAATTCCCATCTTTATCGATATTTACACGAGCAAAAGTTTGCTCTTTTTCTTCTTCTTTAAATTTTTGGACTACTCCATTTATTACTTCCCTTTTTTCTTGACGCTTGTAAAATGGCGAATCTTCAATCTTGGTATCAATCATTACTAAATTCTGATCATAACGCAAAATCGTGCTTATATATTCATAGCCAACTAGTATGTCATACTTGCCATTCTTCTTATTGTAATCAAAAATACCCTTTTCTACATTCATGGGCACATATACAGTACCATCTGCCCCTACTGCCATGTCTGGATAAATATCTAGTTTATGAACAAGATTATTTTGCTTTTTTAATTTTCCATTTAAATCGTATTTTTTTAATCCAGAATTATCAGAACCGAGGACAAATAAAAATTCACCGTAGCCATCAATAGAACGCGCATAGATATTATCCCAAAACGCTGGAGTAAGAGGTGTTCCAGATAAATCATATCTATATACCTTACTGAGCAACCTGTCGCCAGAAATATATGCTATGCCACGAACTTCATCTATATACATACCAACCAAATCATAAGATTGTTCTTTATAATTCGTACTATCTACTAAAACAGAATAATTCTTACCATCAGCACTATCAAATTTTTCTACTTGATTGTGTCCTGTAAAAATCGAATATATTTTGTTATTAGAGTCTATAAAAATACTTGTACCATTTTTTATATCGCTACGAGTTGGAGTTATGTAATTTGAATACAAATCATAATTATCATATGGACAAATTGTAGCACTAGAAAATAAATCGGCTTCGTTGAGACCACTCAAATCATCACTGGCTTTAGAAAAAAGCCCCAAGATGAGAACAAAGGATAATACAGCCAAACCTCCAACCCCCGCTAATATATTTTTATAGTTAATATTCATGATTAAATTATATCACTTTTTTAAAAAAAATTACTTAATTTATAATTCATCATTCTGCAGAGAAATAACAGTATTGGTAAATTCACATATTACTTCTTCGTCATTATCCAAACTTATATTAGCTTGAGCATTACCAGGAAAAAGAGTTGTATTTTGACTTGGGTCTGTGCATTTCAAAGTCCTCTTATATACTGAATTAGATTTTTCAGAAACAATGTATTTACCATTTTCAAGCATCTTGAAAGTAATACTATTTGAGAGAGCAGCACCAGAATCAGACAAAGTGAAAGTAGAAGTTTTATTCTTTTTTATATAAAAACTATTTGACTTAGACATTTTGTCGAAATTTTTATTGAAAGTAAAAATAGTATCACTGTTTGGCACAGTATCTTTTTTAATAGTTATTTTCCCACAAAGCCATTTTGGAGAGTATTTTACGATCTTACTTCCACTAGAAAATAAAATATAAATACTACCATCACTATCTATAGTCATATCAGACACGGATCCAGATTTATTTAAAGGAATATCTAAAATAAATTTTCCATCTGGACCATATTTTTTAATTTTCGTTGCAGGATTACCGCTTGCAAAATAAACATTTCCCGCACTATCCACCTTTAGATTAGTAGCATTAGGACCTGTTTTATCTATAAATACTTTTGAAGACTTTTTCACACCATTTACAATTTCAAAAAATTTTACTTGACCTAAAGTTTGGTCCAGCACTAACAAATTACCTTTTGCATCTGTAGCAAAGCCAGAAATACCATTAAAATTCTTTTCTGAGTTATTCCAATTGTCGCTATTGTCTGAAGGCGAATCTGGTAAATTATTTACTTGATTCAAAATACTTATACCCTTACTATTGCTCATGTAAAGATTTGAAATAAAGATAGTGTCAAGCGTAGAATTAGGCCCAGTAGCTATAAGAGCTGGTACTACAATTTTATCTAAATTAACTTTTTCCTCTTTCTTGCTACCATCCACAAAGAATTTCCATGCTGTACCAGAGCGATTTAGGTCTGATCTATTATTACCAATATTTTCTGATACATACATATTGCCTATCCTGTCAAAGACAATAGAATCTATCAAATTATCAAATACATGATCCTCACCGGGGAAATTACCATAAATCTCTGCTCCATCTGCATTAAATCTCCTAATTTTTTTATTATTTACATCGCCAACATAGAAGTTTTTAGATAATTTATCATAAGTAATAGCAGTTATGCTTCCGAAAGCAAAACCATCTTCTTCTACATATTCTGTTTTTGAAATGCATTCATTTATATCTCTACTTACGGCAATTGAATCTAAATCAGATTCTGTGCTTACATTAAATTCATTTGAATTTGTGTCTACAAATGTTGAGTCATTAAGAGTATTTTCTAAACCTAAATCATTTGCACTAGAAAACATACCCACGATAACTACTATCATAAGTACGCACATACCCCCAACTCCTGCTAAAATGTTTTTGAAATTAATATTCATGATTAAATTATATTAATATTTTAGGAAATTATTTTCTTGTATTAGTAAAAGTGCACACGACTTCTTCAGTAGATCCAATTGTAAATACTGGGGTTTTTCTGCCTGTGCCTGTTATATACCTAACACGATTAACTTTTTTCACCGTTGAAGTAAATTTACAAACAGAAGAAGTATTGTATACATCTAAACCTTCTGGGTGATTAATCGTAGAAACTTCTTCTACATAATACGGCTCATTTCTAAAAACAACAGTGGAAGCCTTTGAAATTGGAGGAATATTATAATCATTGTCGTAAAGTACCATTATACCAGCTGTAGTATTACCTATATCTGTTCGCTTAATATTCATAACATATTGAGGATTAGGTGGTTCTGGATTTGGTCCTGGTTTATTTTTATCAGGATCTACTTCTACTATTGTATAAAGATGAACCAACTCAGAGCCTGCTAAAAGTGAATTCGTTTGATCTATATTATTATTGTTAGTAGTGGATAAATTACTGGATGTAGTATTTCTTGGACCCAAACTACTAGCATCTGAGAACAAACCAACATATAGAGAAGTTAAAATTATAACAGCACTACCCAAACCTACTAGAATATTTTTAAAATTTATTTTGTGCATTAAGATTATATTATTTTTTAATATTAATATTATACATTAGTAAAATTCAAAAAGCACACCTTTCGGTGTGCTTTTTGTTTTTTAAATTTTTATTTTCTAGCAGCGATGATAGTATCAGCGACATTTTGTGGAACAACATCGTAACGCAAGAATTCCATAGTGAAACTCGCACGGCCTTCAGTCATAGAACGCAGGCCAGTCATGTAACCGAACATTTCAGAGAGTGGAACTATAGCTTTTACTACTTTGTTCATTCCTCTGTCCTCCATACCTTCGATAAGTCCACGTTTTGAAGACAGGTTTCCTGTAACGTCACCCATGAATTTATCTGGAGTAACAACTTCTACTTTCATCATAGGCTCTAGGATCACAGGCTTTGCAGAGCGACAAGCGTCTTGGATAGCCATTGACGCTGCAATTTTGAAAGCCATTTCGTTTGAGTCCACTTCGTGATAACTACCGTCCCAAAGGTCAACAGATACATTTACCATCTTAAATCCTGCAAGGATACCTCTGTCTAACCCTTCTTTAAATCCTTTTTCACAAGGGGCAATGTACTCTTGAGGAATAGCACCACCTTTAATACTATTTATGAATTCAAATCCTTCAGAACGCTTGGTATTTTTTGGCAAATCAGCGATTTCTTCTTTTGTCATCATTACCATTGGTTTGATTTTGATTTTTACGTGGCCATAGTTACCGCGACCTCCAGATTGCTTGATGTATTTACCTTCAGCATCAGCTGTGCCTATAATGGTTTCTCTGTAAGCTACTTGAGGCTTGCCAACATTGGCTTCCACAGTAAATTCTCTTTTCATACGATCCACGATAATCTCAAGGTGAAGTTCACCCATACCTGCGATGATAGTCTCGCCTGTTTCTTGATCTGTAGATACTTTAAAAGTAGGGTCTTCTTGAGCGAGGCGGTTTAATGCCATACCCATTTTCTCTTGGTCAGCTTTTGTCTTTGGTTCAATACGAAGAGAAATAACTGGCTCTGGGAAAACAATACGATTTAATTCGATTGGTTTTTCTTCATCACAAAGAGTGTCGGAAGTTATAGTATCTTTGAGGCCAACCGCTGCTGCTATTTCACCAGCAAAAACTTTCTTTACTTCTTCACGATCATTCGCATGCATACGAAGAATACGGCCTATGCGTTCTTTATTGCGAGTACGAGGATTATAAATATAACTACCTGCAGATACAGAACCAGAATAAACTCGGAAGAATATGAGCTGTCCTACGAATGGGTCTGTAGCCACTTTGAAAGCAAGAGCTGAAAATGGTTCAGAGTCAGAAGCTTTTCTTTCATCTGGAGCATCGTTGTTTGGGTTAATGCCTGGTATTGGAGGAATATCAGTCGGCGCTGGCAAATAATCCACCACAGCATCAAGCACTAGTTGCACGCCTTTGTTTTTTAGAGCAGAACCTGCAAAAACTGGGAAAATTTTATTTGCAATTACCGCACTGCGCATAGCTTTTTTAAGAACATCTATATTTGGCACAATGCCTTCTAAGTATTCTGTCATCATAGCATCATCAGTTTCCACGATTTTTTCTATGAGTTCTGCATGATAACCTTTTGCTTCCTCGAGCATATTTTCTGGAATTTCTTTTTCGATAACTTTATTACCCATATCACCTTCGAAGTAATATGCTTTCATTTTTAGAAGGTCGATAACACCTTCATGGTTTTCTTCAAGTCCTATAGGAATCTGATAACGAACAGCTCTTTTTGAAAGTCTGTCTAAAATAGTAGCGTATGATCGTTCAAATGAGGCGCCTGTACGATCAAGTTTATTTATAAAACAAATACGAGGAACATTTGCTTCGTCAGCATAACGCCAGTTGGTTTCGGATTGAGGTTCTACGCCGGCTACACCGTCGAATACCACTACTGCACCGTCGAGCACGCGAAGAGAACGCTTTACTTCCACTGTAAAGTCTATGTGTCCTGGTGTGTCAATAATATTGAATCTGTGTTTTAGAGCTTTGTTTGTTAAATCATAAGTCGGAGTCCAAAAACATGTGACAGCCGCAGAAGTGATAGTAATACCGCGTTCGCGTTCTTGCTCCATCCAGTCTGTAGTGGTCTCACCATCGTGAACTTCACCTATTTTGTGTGATACACCTGTATAAAAAAGCACACGCTCGGTAGTGGTAGTTTTACCAGCATCGATGTGGGCTATGATTCCGAAATTTCGAACTTTTTGTAGTGGATAATCTCTTTCCATAAATATATTCTTGTAATTAATATTAAAAATAGCGCCTCATGCGCTACAAACACTATATAACATATATAAAATAAAAACAACCCTGTCGCTCGCGAGCGACTGGGTCATATATTGTATTTTACTCTTCCTTCATGAGATAGGTTAAACCTCAGCATGGCTTTTAAAATTTTTTTTAACTAATTTTTTCTGAAAGTGTTTCGCGAATTTTTCTTGCCTTTGTTTGAAAGTTCCAACTAATTTTTGGCAAGTGATTGCATGATCTTTTGTTAAAAATGATGGTGTACCCCATTTTTTAGTAGTATTGGTTTCTTCTCCATCTGGAGTTAATTCCAGACTAACTTTTTGTATTACTCTTTCTTCTTTGCAGAATGGGCAATCAACCCACATTACAGACTCTCTTATGCTAGTTCGGCACATAATTTATTTTTTAAAATGAAAAAAATATTTCAAAGGACACACGCCTTATCTCAAAGCTACATTAACACAAAACAAGTAAAAGTAAAGCCCCGCCGAATTCATAAATTTAAAATAAAATTATATAATTAAATTATGTTTTATGTATACGTATTAAAAAGCAAAAAAGATGAAGATTTATACATAGGAAGTACTAATGATTTAAAAAGAAGATTTAAGGAACATCAAGAAGGAAAAAGTTTTTCTACTAAATTCAGAACACCGTTTGAATTAATTTATTATGAAGCCTATAAAAACGAAAAAGATGCTCGCCTGCGCGAACATCAATTAAAACTTAGGGGTAATTCTAGAAGATTCTTAAAAGAAAGAATCAGAAATAGTTTAAGTTAGGGATTTACCCGAACACTTAATTGCAAGATGCAACGAAGTTGCGCGCCTATGGCGCTTCTTGCATTTAAGTGTGCGGGTTTACCAAGCGAAGTGAGCAAATGCTTTGTTTGCTTCTGCCATTTTGTGAGTATCTTCTCTTTTCTTAATAGCAGAACCTTCATTTTTGGAAGCTAGTATTAATTCTTCAGCGAGCTTTTTGTGCATTTCAGTTCCCTTTTTTGCACGAGCTGCATCACGAATCCAACGCATAGCGAGAGCAAGGCGACGTTCTGGGCGAACTTCGCGAGGTACTTGGTAGTTTGCACCACCGATACGCTTACTACGAACTTCGGTCACAGGACCAGCATTCTTCATAGCTAAGTCAAAAATTTCGAGCGGGTTTGGATTACCTGTTTTTTCTTTTATGATATCAAGTGCACCATAAACCACCTTACGAGCAGTTTCTTTTTTGCCAGACCACATAACGTAGTTAATGAACTTTTCTAACTTTTCTGAATTATACAAAAAGTCTGGGCCAACTATATTTCTATTTTTTACTTTTCTTCGCATATTGTTATTTTTTAGGTTTTTAATTTTCAGGTTTTCTTGACCTTACTCCTAATATTGATAATTATTTTTTGTCAGTTTTTGGTTTCTTGTTACCGTATAGTGAACGTCCTTGGCGACGCTTTTCAACTCCTTGAGTATCGAGAACACCGCGAACTATGTGATACCGAACTCCGATAAGGTCTTTCACGCGACCACCACGAAGCATTACCACTGAGTGTTCTTGTAAATTGTGTCCTTCACCTGGAATATAAGCTGTGACTTCCATACCATTTGTAAGGCGAACACGAGCAATCTTACGAAGCGCAGAGTTAGGCTTTTTAGGTGTAGTAGTAGTTACCTTTGTGCATACTCCTCTTTTAAATGGAGCTGGGTAAAACACAGGGCGATTCTTTAGCATATTAAAACCACGCGCAAGTGCTACCGCTTTACTTTTTCGGCGAATTGTTTTTCTGTTATTCTTAATTAATTGATTAACTGTAGGCATTTTTTGAATTTCTTAAAATAAAAGAGTCCTCAAAAGGGCTCGAATAATACTCTACTATAAAGGTAAAAAAAATGCAACCCTACAAACCTATACCAGTAAAAAGTTTGAATAAAAATGCTAATGGTACATAAAGTGTATCCGCGAAATAAATTACAAATATCAGAAATATTATTAAACTATATCTTTCCAGATTTTGCTGAAAACGTATAGTAGAAGTTGGCAAAAATGCAAAAAGCAATTTTGAACCATCGAGCGGTGGTATAGGCACAAGGTTAAAAAGAGCGAGTGCCAAGTTCATGAGAACTATAGTAGAAGTAGCTGTTATGAAAGCGGGTGAAGCCCCTTCTGCAATACCAATTCGAAAAATAAAACTAAAAATTATAGCAATCAGAATATTTGCGAGAACTCCTGCGCCAGCTACAGCAAAACTTCCCCATTTGTAATTACGCAAGTTGTTTGGATTATACGGAACTGGTTTTGCCCAACCAATAAGAAATGGTGCATTGGTCAGCACGAGAACTGCCGGCAAAAGAACAGAACCAAACCAATCTAAGTGTTTTATGGGGTTTAATGTCAGCCTGCCAGCTAATTTAGCTGTTCTGTCGCCAAAATAAAGTGCCGCATAACCGTGCGAAACTTCATGAACTACGACTGACATAATCAGAACTACTATATAAAATATTGAATCAATTCCATCCATAATTATTTGCTTTTATTATTTACTTATGATAGCATAAAAATCACTATGGCGAAAATTTGTGCAATAACTAAAAAAGGTTCTATCGTAGGAGGAGGCTACTCTAACCGAACTCGTGCGACTAAATTCAACCCTACAGGCAAAGTCCGCAAGTATCCAAACCTTCAAAATAAGAAGATTTTTGTGCCTGAACTAGGTAAAACTGTAAATATCGAAGTTTCTACTCGTGGCATGAAGACTATCAAGAAAAACGGTGTCTACGCTACCCTCAAAAAAGCAGAGCTAATCTAAATTAAAACAAAAAAACTCCCAGACGGGAGTTTTTTTGTTTTTACGCTGGGACGAATGTTAAGGATGTTCCCTTTTTATCACCACGACCAGTTCGGCCTATGCGGTGCACATATGTCTCGTAGTTTTGAGGTATATCGTAATTGATAACGTGAGAGACATTTGGTATGTCGAGGCCTCTCGCTGCCACATCAGTAGCTATTAGGATATTTATTTTGTCTTCTTTAAATGCTTCTAAAGTTCGAATGCGTTCACGGCTACGCTTGTCGCCATGAATACCGGCTACTTTGAAACCAGCGCCACGGAGTTCTTTTTCGAGAGTATCTACAGCGTGTTTCATTTCACGGAAAATTAAAATTTTGTCAGTGCCTTCTGATTTTAAAACTTCACAAAGTTTATGAAATTTATCATCATGGCGGACACGAATTATGTCTTGATCAATATTTTTTGAAGTCTCACCAGTAATTACAGAAATAAATACTGGATCTTTCAAAAATTCAGTTGTAAGTTTTTTAATTTCTGGAGAAAGTGTCGCTGAAAAGAAAAGGGTTTGTCTATCTGCTGCCATTTTACTCATTACAAATTTCATATCATCTATGAAACCCATGTCGAGCATTCTATCCGCTTCATCTAAGACTACAGATTTATAAAAAGATAAATCTAAAACTTTTCTTTTTATAAGGTCAGTCACACGGCCTGGAGTACCAATTACAAAATTTACTCCCCTACTAATTTCATTTATTTGTTTATTAATAGGCATACCTCCGACTACGCACACACCGTAAAAACCAGAGGCTTTGCCGAGTGCACGGAGCTCGTCTTCTATTTGCATAGCGAGCTCACGAGTAGGTGCGAGGACGAGAACTTTTTCAGCTTTATTTAAAATTACTTTATTTATTAGTGGTATAAGGAATGCAGCAGTCTTGCCTGTGCCTGTATTTGCTAGGCCGAAAACATCTTTACCTGCTAGTGTATGAGGTATAGATTGGTCCTGAATTGGACGTGGATATACATACCCTGCACGAGCAATGTTTGATTGGAGTTGCGGACTAAAAGCAAAATCAGAAAATGTGTGTTTGTGTTCGTAAGGCTTCTCTACAGTCTTTACTGCTTTTTGTATAAAACGAGAAAAGTCTATGCGTTCACCGCGAGATCTGCCTTTGCCACCAGATCGTCCACCACCTCCTCTACCTTTAAAAGAAGAAAATCTTCCACCGGCACTTTTAAAATGCCCACCCGGACGGGAAGGGCTAGCACCAAATCTAGGCTTTTGCCCAAATGTTTTACCTCCTGTTTTTGTTCCCGAGAAACGAGAACCAGAACGTGCTGGGGCTGATGCCGAGCGCGAGAAACTGCGTTGTTTATTTATCATATATTTTTTTGTGTCATGGATATCAATCCCCAGACACAAAAGTCATAGATGATCTCCACATTCGTCAGTCTCGTTATAATAAGAACTCGCTTAGCGAGTGAGATTGATATTTATAGATTAGCATTGTTTATCTATTTTGTCAAATTTGTGCCTGACTTATTAAAAAGATAAAATAAGAATATGAATAAACATCCTGATATTTCTTATATAGAACTCTTAGAACATTTACTCGAAAATGGTACGGTAAAAACAGATCGAACTGGCACTGGCACCAAAAGCGTACTCGGCTATCAAATGCGGTTTGATTTAAATGATGGCTTCCCTTTACTTACTACTAAAAAAGTTCCCATCAAGGCTATAATTCATGAACTCTTGTGGTTTATGCGTGGCGATACAAATTTAAAATATTTAGCCGACAACAATGTGCATATTTGGGACGAATGGCCATACAAAGCATATTTAATAAAAAATAATATTACAGTGCCCGCTACCGGCAGTGATGAGTGGAATACTGGAATCAAAGAATTTATTGAAAAAATAAAAACTGACAAAAGTTTTGCAGAAGAATATGGCAACTTGGGTCCAATTTATGGTTATCAATGGCGTAAATGGCCTGCGCCAAATGGCTCTCATATAGATCAACTCAAAAATGTAATTGAACAAATTAAAAAATCTCCAGATTCTCGCAGGCTCATAGTATCTGCATGGAATGTGGCCGATATAGACGAAATGGCTAAGGCTGGGCTCCCTCCTTGCCACTGCCTATTTCAATTTTATGTTGCTGATAGTAAATTATCTTGCCAATTATATCAACGCAGTTGTGATACATTCCTCGGTGTACCATTCAACATTGCATCATACGCATTATTAATAATGATAATAGCCCAAATTTGTGATTTAAAAGTTGGTGAATTTGTGTGGACTGGTGGTGATGTGCATTTATATTCAAATCACGAAGAACAAGCCAGACTTCAAATCTCTCGCAAAAATGACATTCGCGCACTGCCAACTATGAAAATAAATCCAGACAGAAAAAATCTTGAAGAATTCACCGTAGAAGATTTTGAATTATTAGATTATAATCCACACGAAGCCATAAAAGCTCCCATAGCTGTATAAATATGATATCAATCATCGCAGGTATTGGTAAAAATAATGAAATCGGAAAAGAAAATGCCCTTCTTTGGCACTTGCCAGCGGACTTAGCTTATTTTAAAAAAATAACTTCTGGAAAAACCATTATAATGGGCAGGAAAACTTTTGAAAGCATTGGTAAACCTTTGCCAAACAGGCAAAATATTGTAATTACTAGAGATGCTTCTTTTTCACACGAAGGAGTTCTTGTTGAAAATTCATTAGATCAAATAACCTCACTATCTGATTCAAACAGAGATAGTGAGGTTTTTATTATTGGTGGAGCGAAAATATACAAACAAGCGATAAATATAGCGGATAAATTATATATAACTCATATAAATGCTGAAGATAAAGATGCTGATTCATTCTTCCCTGTCATAGACAAAAACATTTGGCATGAAGTTTCTCGAGCAGAAAATAAAGCTGACGATAAAAATCCTTACGACTACTCTTTTGTAATATACGAAAAATACTAGGTCTTGCCTAGTACAAAATTTTTGGAAATAAAAAAACCGTGGGAGAATACTCTCCACACGGTTGCTTTCAAATAAAGTTGAAAATCTTAGATATTGTCCACATTTGGGACGAAGTTTTTGTGTATCATAAAGATACATAAATCTCCTTCGCTCCAGGTATGATCAGGAATAAATGCGTGAGCTGTTGCGCTCAAACTGATATCTTCCTTATTTCTTAGCAAGATATGATAAGTTTTTAAAACTCTTTCAAATTTGTTTTGCCCAGGAACTGGAAGCTCTAAAAACAAATGTATATTCTTGTTCGCAGGTAATTTTTTACCTAAAAATTCTTTTGGCAATTTATGCCTAAGTGCAATTTGGTAAAAATCAAATAGATTTACTTCCATTTCTCTTTCATTTTTCATGCTGTAGAAATCTGGATGATCAAAAAAAGTTACTTTGCCAAAGAACTCTTCTTTGTACCTTGTTAATCCTAATTTATTAGCACTTATCAAAATCTCTCTCTCGGTTTTATCCCGAGAAAGTTCATAAGCCATAATGGGTTTTGGAATGATTTTACTTTTCCTTGCTAAAAAAACATTTTCAGCAGTCAGGTCTTCGACAAAATCAAAAACTTTACCGACTCGAATGTTTTCTTTTGGATTAAAATAAGACCTTCCCCCGTCTTGGACAGCCCAATAAAGATCTGGCCTGGGGATTAAACCCTCCCCCGCAAAAGTTATTATCGGTTTTTCAATTGGAGCGGAATTTCTCATCGCTCTTCTTTGGGACAACACTTCCCCACTCATTACATTACTCATGTTAAACGGTTTTAGTTAAAAAAAATTTACAATAAAAAAAGAGCTCGAGATTCCAAGTTGTTTGAAATGCCGGGCTCTTTCTTTATTGAGTAAACAATTTAACCCGAAACTTATTTAAAGGAACTATTACTACTGTAGTATAACAGAATAAAAAACATAAGTCAAACTTTTTTTGTATTTGACCAAAAAAGTTTTGTATGCGAAACTTATCTTATGATTTTATCTGATAAAAAGATTTTGGAAGAAATTAAAAAGAAAAGTATAGTCATAACTCCATTTGATGAAAGTAATATGGGTGGCAATAGCTACGATGTGCACCTATCGCCCCACCTCGCACAATACACAGACAAAACCATTGATGCGAAAAAACACAACAAAATAAAACACTTTGAAATTCCAAAAACTGGTTTTGTATTAAAACCGGGCCAGCTTTATCTAGGATCTACCCTCGAATATACCGAAACTCATAAACATGTGCCATTCCTAGAAGGCAAAAGCTCTACTGGGCGCCTTGGCATAGATATCCACGCTACAGCCGGCAAAGGTGATGTAGGATTCTGTGGCTATTGGACGCTAGAAATATCCGCTAGTAAGCCTGTGCGCATCTACGCAGGCATGCCTATCGGTCAGCTGATATACTACAAAGTTGAAGGTAAAGTCGAAAGGCTCTATAGCAAAAAGAAAAACGCAAAATACTCAGACCAGCAACATCTACCGAAAGAGTCCATGATGTGGAAAAATAAATTTTAGAAATAAAAAAACCCTATGCTTTTCTTGCATCAGGGTTTGATTTTCAAATTTCTATTTTAAATTCAAAAATCATTTATCAAGACTAAACACTTTCGACCAATTTTTTTAGTCTCTAGTGTTTCGTCTATCATGTATTTAGGAGCAATTATATCTCCTGAAGTTAGCTTCTGTATTTTTTCACCAGGTAAAACAGGCACCTGATCCTCGGCATAATTTATCTTCCTCCAATCATTTATTCCATTTTCATAATGCATTGGGGAAGATTGCCGAAGAACAATCATGTAATTCTCGTGACAAACACCTGTTTGATGTAAAGGGCCAAACTGACTAGGGTAATTAATAAACTTAAGGACCCAATTTTTTTTACTGCTTGCCATTTTACTAACATTTTTCATTGTCAGATCAGTTAAGTGAGTCCCAATTCTTTGGTTTAAAGAAAGTAAGCCATTATTTTCATAAAGAGCATGTACTTCCTTTAAAAAAATCTGGTCCACCTTGCTTGGATTGAAATTTTTTGGATACTCATATCCATTCCGTATTTCAAACACTTCTTTGTTGTTTGAAATAGTATTTAGATACGAATATGCACCGCCGTTGTCCAACAATATTTTGTGGTTTATGGTTTGAGCCAGAAAACCATCCCAAGCTGCCATAACCTCATCTATTGCATCTTCTAATTCCAGAGAAATATTTAGACGGAAGTGTAGAAAATCCAATAATTCCTGCTCAACTTTGGATTGAGACTTAACATTTTCAGTTATTAACGTCATGATTTAAAAGTTTAAATTAACAAAAAATTTCTCATTTACTTTATACCTAAAGATAATAAAAGTAAAGAAATAAAAAAAGCCAGCTTAATCAGTTTTACCCTTTCAGCCGGCTCTAGACACCCTAATATTTTTATTTTTACCTTTTTATAGGTATAAAATATTTACTAAATTCTTCAAAATTCATATCGTAATTTTCGCAATCTGCGAAAACTTCTTGAGTTGAACCCCAGGTAGATTTGTCGTAACGCGTATTTCCGAAATCAGAAAACAAGACTGTGGTGTCTCTGCCTTTAAGATAAGAAGTGGGTGTTCCAACCACCCTATGATTAAGGGCCGGAAAATTGCATTTAGAATAAAATTGACCCAACATTCCAAAATATCCCATAATCTTGTTTTTATGATGGCGAACTTTTTTCCATTCACCATTCCATTTTATTTCAAAACCGGAACAAGATTCATCCCAATGGCTAGTTAAGCCTTTATCTATATGCGCTGCAGCCCAAATTTTGGGAAAATTCTTTGGTCGTGGAGGGTAATTTATCAATCGAAAACTGCTAGTTTTCAACCCACCCATAGCTATGATACTGAGATCTACATTCACAGCTTCACTCATAATCTCAACCATATCAGACACAATTTTCTTGGCAGGAATAAGTAAATTTTTACCAGTCATGACTAGTTCTATGTCTACAAGTGATGACTTTTTTGGTAATTCATATTCAGATGTAATATGAAAAATTTGCTTATAATCCCTTTTTTCAGGGCCATTGTATTCATAGCCACCTAAATAATCATCAAAGGTGTGAATTAACCTATGTCTCATTGGTTGGGCATAGAACATTTGCCAAGACTTTCTGAATCTAGCAAATTGCTCTGCTAGTTTAGGGGGAATTGGGTATTCAAAATACCCGTTTTCTAAGAAATCTTTTACGAATTGATTCATAAACAATAAATTTTTATGCCAAATTGGCAGTTAGCAATGAATTTCTAATGTTAGATTACCATTAATACGGAAAAAGTAAAGAAATAAAAAAAGCCGGACACAATGTTGTGCCGGCCTTCGCAAACGAAGTCCTGATCGCCTCAGTGGTAACACTGCATGCGCCTCGGGAAAATTTTCTATAATTTTAATACCTTAGCTTGGTATTTCTTAACATCTGTTATAACAGATATTATGTAAACACCGCTAGGGTATTTCTCTAAACTAACTTCAAGCTTATCACCATTTTGTACTGGCAATACTCTTGTTTCAATGCCTTCTGAACTAATTATGCTGACTTTAGCATTTTGAGTTCCTTTTGGCAAATCGATAAACAATACTCCCCCTGTTGGGTTTGGATGCACTGATATCTCAAATTTCATGGCATCAATCAAGATTTGGTTTCTTTGATATTCTATTTCAACATCCTCTTTAGAAGAACGTGAAGAAAGTTTCTCATCGTCTCCAGAGGAATTATTAGCACTACCATCCACGTCTCCTATCTTGATGCCAAAAAAGTCAGCATTCATGACATCACCTGGAGGTGTGCCGTAAGTAATACTCAAAAATTCAGGGAAATTCCAAGTCATTGAACCTGAAGGAAAAACAAAACTCTGTGGCACAAAGCGCCATGAATTATTGTTTTGAAACCTTGGGTTAATTCCTAGAATCAATTTCCTAATCTCGGAAATATCAGAGGCAGTGACTGAACCGCTATGGTTCACATCAGCAGCTATCATTTGATACGGACTAAGAGTATCTTTCCCTAAAACATATCGTTGTATTTTAACGATATCTCTAGTGCTGACACCAAATAACGGATCATCATCCTTAAAAGGACTTACCTTGTGGGTCTTAGGTGCTAAAGAATCGAACTTGTAAGATCCCGAGCATATCATGCTCGTAGAGTCTAAAGTCATTTTGACATCTTCAACAATAGAGCCATTTGGCCTTTGTAGCACACCTGCAACCATCAGTGTATCCTTGAAAGCTGTTGGGCAACGTTTAAAATTGTCTTGTATATGTATTTTTGTTTTGACAAAAGTATAATTGCCATAACAGTCGAAAGCATACACAGTAATATTTCTCCATCCTAAGGAATCACAAGGATAAAGCATTTCAGTAATAATTGTATCTTTAAAGAATGAGAACTTAATATCTTCGTTTTTACAACAATTATCGCTGAAACTCTTGATGAATTTTTCCAGAATTACTTTTGCTCCTAATCCCATCGGTGGACAATCTTGTATGTCAGTAGCAAGACCATCTAATAATATGAGGCTAGGTGCTTTTTTGTCGCTAACCGTGATATTCATTGAACAAGTCGATGTGGTACCACAGCTATCATAAACAGTGAAAACAACTTTATGAACACCATTTGGGTATTTACCACTCGCATTAGCTCCTTTGACGAAAGAATATTTAGAATCATTACTGATTTTTAGAATACCCCCACAATCGATTGCTGTTACTGATTCTAAGTTTACTACAACTGAATCATTGCAAGCTCCATAGTTGGCAATACTCGTGTCTTTTGGACAAAAGGTGATTACTGGTTTTGTGGAATCCATTACCTCAATGATCTGAAGATGAGTCCAATATGGACCTGTTTTCGGATTAAAGTTGCACCAGTCTATAACTTTCCAAGTTCGTAAAATGCCTTTGCATTTTCCGTTCTTACGAAAATTAAAAACTTCGTCAATGTATGACCATGCTATTTGTTTAGAACAACCAACATGATCAAACTTTGGATATAATCCTCTGTCCGGACCATAATTAGCATGACAATCCCAAAATACTGTGTCTCGTGGCCATTTGATATTACTTTCGTCAAACTTTCGGCCATCGATTATAGTGATAGTCTGACTACAAATAGCTGTATTCCCGTTTGATGCAGTTGCCGTAAAAGTACGAACAACAGTCCCGACATTACACATAGTTAGAAAATTTATAAAAGTATCTTTTAAAGATACTCCACAACTACTATATGCAACTGCTTTGCCATATTTTGATAAGTTTAAAATATCAAAAGTATCACAAGCTACGGTTATGTCGCGAGGGCAAGTTATTCTCGGAATACTTTTGTCTTGAAGAGTTATTGTAGAAAAACATTGAGCGATTTGATTTGTGTCGCACTTACTTCTTGCTTGTAAACAGACTTGAATAGTTTTACCAACATCATTACAACATAATTCCACATACTTACCTTCTTTACCTGTATCGAGTCTTTTAACGGTAAGAGTATAACCACAGCAAAGACTAACCATATCAATGAAAAAACTTTCAGCATAAACTCTAGAACAACTGTCTGAATTTAAGCTTGTATTTATAGCTTTTTCACAAACGATATTAAAGGAGTTGTCTTCCTTTACATTTACCCAATACGAAGAAATCGTTTGATTACCACATCCATCTGTAATGGTGTAAATTACCTCAAATTTTTTGATTTGAACTCTAATACCAGCAATATAGCCACCATTACCACGAATATCTCCGTAGTCTGTGTGTATAAACACACTGGCATTTTTGTCGCAATCATCAAATTGAATCGCTGGAACAAAATATTCCGCTTCGCAATCTGTATTGTTAACATAAATTGTTACATCTTTGGGCTTGTTTGCCACCAAAGGTGCGTCAAAGTCTGTGAAGATATACTTTGCTACGTATTTTTCTCCACAACTGGAGTTCCATTCATAGTAAACTATTCTCTCACATCCATTAGTTTCCTCCCAAACTTTTTTGGCAGGTCCCCATTGGCAGAAATTTCCAAGGGCCGAACAAAGAAATTCTATTTTGAAACCATAGAATTCCCAAATCGGTGGATTACATTGTTGATCAAAAGGATTACACCATCCATGTATAGGATTTGTACCATATACGAGGATATGAAATCCTTTATTTGCGTCGAAATATTTATTAAAAACAAATTCGACTAAACCAGAAGAATCTTTAGTAAACTTTACATCCACATTTACAGAATCAATTGCCTTTAGATTCCAATTTGCGTCGTAAAGTTCAGCTACGAGCCATTTAGGTGCATTGGGTTTATTCTGGTCAGGTCTAGCCATCATGCTTTTGGTTACCCAGACATAATTAACCCAGAATCTGTTTACAACTGTGCCATGCTTGGTGTTACCAGTAATATTTACGGTACTATCCTTATCCTTAAACTGCATTACGCAAGTAGGCTTTGGATTAACTAAATTATTACAGCTGTTCCCAAGCTTGTCTTCAAGGAAACCTTCAGCACACAAACCATTGAATGGCAAGCCTCCTTGTAAATTCAGAGCCACACATGAAAGATTTTTAATCTCAACCATGTCTGTATCAATCTCAGGGTAGGGTAAAGGACCCGGAAAAATCTGAAACATTTTTACTTCATCCTTGCAGGATAACGTAATTGCTGTGTCAGCATTTGGCGGACCTCCGGCCACCACGGCAGAAGCAGGCGGAGCTTCTGGCTTGTAGGTTAAGAAACAAGCACCCACGCCAAGGAGTGCCAAAAAGCCGTTTCGGAAATTTTTTAAATTCATAAGATTATGATTTTTAAAAGTTAAAAAATATTTTTCAAAAAAACGAATATGTTCAGGGCTGATATTAAAACATATTTGCCAAAAAGTAAAGGGCTCGTATTCTAATAACTAATACAAAAAATACACAGGCAAGACCTGTGTATTTTTGTATGTTTTTATATTATTAGTCTTTTACTTCTATTCCCATACTGCGAGCAGAGCCAGCTATGATATTTATGAGTCCCTCATCGTCTTTAGCATTTAGATCCACTGCCTTTTTCTTACCAATTTCTAGAGCTTGAGCGCGAGTAATTTTGCCTACTTTCGAAACTGCATTTTTACCAGAACCTTTTTCTATGCCTGCTGCTTTTAGGATAAGTCCTGAAGCTGGTGAAGTTTTGATATCAAAATCATAAGTTCTGTCTTCGTATACACGAACTTTTACACCCACCATCTCACCCATCATAGTTTGAGTAGCAGCATTAAACTTAGTAACAAAGTCGCCGATATTAATACCAGCCTGACCAAGTGCAGGACCAAGTGGTGGAGCTGGAGTTGCCCGGCCACCCATAATTTGAAGTTTTATTTTTTTAGTTATATTCTTTGCCATGATTTTTACTCTACTATAAATTTAATTAAATTGCAAAATTTTCTTAACCCCCGACGCATTAAGTCGGGGAGCCGACTTTACGTCGGCTTTGCTAACTAGATTTTCTTCACCTGAAGAAAATCTAGCTCGACTGGAGTTTCGCGACCGAACATGGAAACCAAAACCTTTACTTTACCGCGTTCATTATCTACAGCGCCTACTTTACCTTCGAGGTCTTTAAACGGACCATCAGCAATGCGCACTGTTTCATCTACGGCTAGATCAATATTGTGTTTTGGTGTACCGCCATCCATTTTCTTGAACAAATAATCCACTTCTTCCTTCTTGAGTGGTACTGGATTTACCCCTGCACCTACGAAACCTGTAACACGTGGAGTATTGCGCACGATATACCAAGAATCATCATCCACTATCATATCTACCAATACATAACCCGGATAAACCTTTTCTTCTACTTCTACTCTTTTCCCAGCTTTGATTTTTATTTTCTTTTCTACAGGAACAATAACATTGAAAATCTTTTCTTGCATACCCAAGGATTCGATGCGTTGTTTTAAATTACGCAAGACAACATTTTCATACCCTGCATAAGTATGAATTGCGTACCAATTTCTAGATCCATGTGTTTCTTGTTTTGACATAAAAATTTAAAATAATTTTATAAAGTAATTGCTAGGCCAAGTAAGTATGAGAACAAAACATCAAAAGCACCTAAAAAGTAAGCAACTAAAATAGAAAAAAGAATAACCACTAAAGTATACAAAAAAGTATGCCTACGAGAAGGCCAAACTATATTTTTTGCTTCAGCTTTTGTTTGTTTTAAATAATCGATAATTTTTGACATTTTTTGAAAATTTATTTTATTAAAAAAGCCCTTTTCGGGGCTCTTTTAATATTACTCTAGTTTTTATCGAGAGTCAAGTTTTTCAGGTGTTGGACACCTTTGAGGTGTCCAACACCTGAAAATTAACGAATAGAATAAGTA
Source organism: Minisyncoccia bacterium (assembly GCA_044229265.1). Taxonomy (GTDB): domain Bacteria; phylum Patescibacteriota; class Minisyncoccia; order Phycocordibacterales; family UBA9973; genus UBA9973. The sequence continues at coordinate 41,353 of JBGATK010000001.1, forward strand.
ATGCTAACTGATGAACTTATAGTATTTTCACCTGGTGGGAGTTCTGCTCTACCAGAAGACTCATTTGCTGAATCTAGACTAGCACTTGTTTTAGCATACTGAATAAAAGGATAACCATCAGAATTTTCAGAAAAAGAAGTAATTCTGCCTAGGCGAACACCTAAATCTTTAGCTAAAACTTTTGCTTTTGCCCTAGCATCTTCGATAGCCTTTTTACGAGCCTCAGCTTTTAAGCCTTCTTCATCATCTATGGCGAAATTTGGACCGTATAAATTACTAACACCAGTTTTTCCTAATTCTTCAATAATAGCACCAGTAGTATCTAATTTACGAACCTTTACAGAAATAGTTTCGTAAGCTTCGTAGCCAATAATTTTTGGCGACTTTTGAGGACAAGGATAAGTAATACAATATATAGCTGTATTATCGTATTTTGGATTAAAAGACGCAGATTCTGTTTTAATATCTTTATCCTCCACTCCAGCAGCACGTAACGCTACGAGGGCTTTGCCCTCTACTTCCGCCACAGCAGTTTGAGCTTCAGCTACTGTTTTACCTTCTTTGGTAATAGTAAAACTAATATTTGCTATATCTGATTTACCTTGAACTTCGCCTACACCTGTTACTGTAATTATATTTTTTTCTCCACCATACATACCCGCGAAATCATGCATTTTCCCCATAGGAGAAAATCTTACGAGAACAATGAGAGCCACTAATACTACACCGACTTTAAATATAAAAGTTTTATTTTCTTGAAACATAAATTAATTCTTATTGTTTAGGATTAATAGCAACTAATTCTACTTCAAAAATCAAAGTAGAATTAGCAGGAATAGAACCAATAGCACGATTACCATAACCTTTCTCAGGAGAAATAGTAAGAGTTTTCTTTTCACCTACTTTCATACCTACGAGACCTTCATCCCAACCTTGTATTACTTGACCTGCACCCAAGGTAAATACAAATGGCTCTACATGAGAAAACTTTGGATCCACATTGGAATCAAAGACTACTCCATTTTGCAGACGACCAGTATAATTCATGACTAACACATCCCCGGGTTTTGAAACTACTCCAGTATTTGTACTTGTATTTGCACTAGTATTTGTATTTGCACTAACTTCATCCTCGGACTTACCTTCTAACTCATTGTTTGTTGTATTTTGCACGTTTGTTTCTATTGTATTATCTTCTAAAATGTCAGTATTTGAATTTGATCTGGTACTAAGATAAATTCCAATACCAACTACGACTATAACTATAATTATATATACCCAATTTGCACCGTTTTTTGGTTGATTGTTTTCCATAAATTTTCCTTGTCCTCTATAGCTTTAGCGAAAGAGGAAAAAATTAGCCCTTCGGATACCTAAGGGTGAACTATTAATAATCTTATTCTAAACTAAAAGCCACATTTACACAAAATTGACTTCTGGGGTAATAGTGATGCCGAATTTTTTATGGACAGCAGAGATGATTTTTTCAGCGAGGTTTAAAATATCCTGCCCAGTAGCTTCGCCATGATTCACTAATACTAAAGCTTGCTTATCATGAACTCCTGCAAAACCAAAAATTTGCCCCTTGAAACCACACTCCTCTATTAGCCACGCTGTGGGGATTTTGTATTGTATTTTTTCCCCCTCTCCTTCCAGGAGAGGGGCTAGAGGTGAGGTAATGTCTTCTTTATAATGTGGCATTTGCGGATAAGTTTTCAAAAGTTCCAAAACTTTTTCTTGTGGCACTATAGTATTTTTAAAAAAGCTCCCGGCATTACCTAGAACCCTCCAATCTGGGAGCTTGCTTCTTCGAACAGCCTCTACTGCATTTGCTACATCTTTTGATGTTTTTACTTCTAAATTATTTTGTATTAAATATTCTTTTAAAGCTTTATATTCAATATTTACTCTCGGCACTTTAGATAATTTTAAAATTATCGCTGAAATAAAGTACTTGTCTTTAGCTTCTTTTTTAAAAATGCTATCTCTATATCCAAAAGAGCATTCATTGTTTTTAAAAACTTTTTTCTCTCCTGTAGATAATTCATAAGCTTCAATTTCATACAAAGTATCGCAAAGCTCTATGCCATAAGCACCAATATTTTGTATAGGCGCAGCCCCTACAGTGCCGGGCACAAAAGCGAGATTTTCTATACCCCAAAAATTATGCTCCACAGAAAACAAAACTAAATCATGCCAAACTTCACCCCCCATGGCTCTTAATAATACGAATTCTGGTTTTTCTTCAATAATTTCTATGCCTTTTAATTCATTTTTAATAACAATACCTTCGTAATCTTTGGTAAATAAAACATTACTACCGCCACCTAAAAACATATATTTATTTTCTTTAAAAATACTATTATGTAAAAGCTCTATTAAATCCTGTTCCGATTTTAAAAAAGTAAAAAATTTAGCAAATACAGATATGCCAAAAGTATTGTGTTCTTTTAAATTAAAATTTTCTTTTAGTTCCATGCCAAAAATATAATAGCTGTTATACCTATAACTGCCATTAAAATAAATATTATATAACCTATGATATTTGTAAAAATATTATTTTTGAATTTACCCATAGTATCCATACCAGCAATTCTAACTATAAAATATAATACTATAGGTGCGATTATGCCATTTAATATTGCAGAATAAAGAAGCATTTTTATAGGGCTAATACCTACAAAATTAATTCCTACACCAAGCAGTATTGCAAAAGCAAGAGTAATATAAAAAGAAAGTGCATCTTTAAAATTACGATAAAGTCCATGCCTCCATTCTAACGCTTCTGATATAGCATACGATGCCCCACCAGCAAGGACTGGTATAGAAAGTAGTCCAGTTCCTAAAATACCTATGGTAAAAAGCAAAAAAGCATATTCACCAGCAAAAGGTCGCAGAGCTTCTGCACCTTGGCTAGCTGTCTCAATACTAAAAATTCCATTTTTATATAAAGTAGCACCAGCCACTAAAATAATAAAAAACATAACTGTATTTGAAGCAAGCATGCCAAACCAAGTATCTATACGCATATCAGATATGTCATGTTTACTAGTTTTACTTTCAATTTCTTCTGGAGTTGTCTCACCCTCGGAAATTTTTTCTTCGACTTCTTGATCTGTCTGCCAAAAAAATAAATATGGTGATATTGTAGTTCCAAAAGCAGCACAAATAAGTAATACTGTTTCTTTGTTGAAATAAATTTTTGGATGAAAAATACTATACCCAACCTCTTTCCAAGAAATATCAATAAAAAAAGCAGTTAAAATATAGGCTATCAAAATGAAAGCTAAATATTTTAAATATTTTGAATATTTTTTATATGGTATAAAAACTTGCAATACTAAAGAGAAGAAAGCAAAGAAAAAAATTAAAAAAACAAAATTTAATTTTGGAAAAATAAGCTGACTAACTTCAGCCATAGCACCTAAATTTGCCCCTATATTAAAAACATTGGCAATAAACAAAAACAAGGTTACAAAAAACAAAACTTTCGCTGAATAATGTTTTTTTATATTTGTTGCGAGCCCCCTGCCAGTCGCAAGGCCTATGCGTGCACACATTTCTTGAACTACAGACATAAACGGATACAAAAATGGAGCAAGCCAAAGCATATTGAAACCATATTTAGCACCCATTTGAGTATAAGTAGCTATACCAGAAGGATCATCGTCAGCTGCACCAGTAGTTAAGCCTGGGCCAATAATACTAGTTATATGCTTAAATTTGCGTAAGATTTTTTTCATTATTCTCTAATTATAGACACAGAACCATCTTTATACAAATGAACTATACGTGAAGGGGTGCCACCTATAGGCAAAAATTTAGAATAAAAAGAAACTTTATCACCAAAATACTCTCTCGCCTCATTCTCATTCTTAGCCACAGGATTACCAACAGTATTAGCTGAAGGTGCTACAATTGGCCCAACTTCTCTCAAAAAATGGGCGAGATTTTTATTTTTTGGAACCCGAAAAGCAAGTGAATTTTTTCCTCTATGTAAATAGTTTAAATCTTTATTTTCTATATCTAACACAAAACTAGTCGGCTTATCTGAAAAAACAATAATTTTATTTTTTTGCAATTCACTTAGAGATATATCAAATTTTAAAAGTTCATCGAAACTAGAAATTAAAATGATAAAAGGCTTATGCGTATCCCGCTCTCTTATACTATATAGCTTTTCAACTCCGTCTTTATTCAAAGCACTGCATACAATACCTAAAATAGTATCAGTGGGTATTATGGCGAAATCACCTTTTAATATAGTTTTTATTAAATTCTGATCTGCCCAATAATCCTCTATCATAATAAGAGTATATCAGAAAATTATTTTAAAGCTTGCATTCCTGGCAATGTGCCTTTCGCTAAAAATTCTAAAGCTGCACCTCCTCCAGTAGATACAAAAGTATATTTTTCTTCTAATTTTAATTCATTTACAAGTTCTACAGTATCACCGCCGCCTATGATTGAAGAGATTTTTTTATCTGCAATAGTTTTTAAAATTTTTCGAGTTGCCTTGTCTCCACCATCTTCATATTTACCAAGTGGACCATTCCAAAGCACAAATTTTGTCTTGGCTAATTTTTCTTCTAACAAAACAATGCTTTCTTTTCCTATATCTACGATAGTATCACCCTCATTAATTTCTTCTATTTTTTTATTTTGCAATACGCCACCATTTTCTACCAGCACATCGGTTGGTAATAAAATCTTCTTATTTTTTAAAATATTTTTTGGTACAGAAAAATTCTTATCTGTGATTGATTTCCCAACAGACAAGCCAGAACTTTCTAAAAATTCATTGAGAAGTGCTCCGCCGATAAAAATGTGATCAGCTGTGGCCAAAAATTTTTTCACTAATGGTAATTTAGTAGCAAATTTTACACCACCTAATATAAACAAAAATGGATGTTTTGGTTTTTTAAAAGCTAAGGATAAGTTTTTAATTTCAGCTTCAAATTGAAGTCCCATATATGCTGGCAGAAATTTTGGCAAACCTGATACAGAAGCATGGTTTCTATGAGAAACTGAAAAAGCATCATTTACATATAAATCAAAACCCTGCGCTAAAGATTTTGCAAAATTTTTATTATTTTCCATTTCACCAGTAAATTTTCTAATATTTTCGGAAAAAGTAATTCTATTCTCTGGGAATTTGGTAATTTTAAAAAAATGTTTAATAACTGGACTGATATCTGCACTGCCATCGTCCCCCAGATGCATTAATATATGCAGATTTGCCCCCTTACCCAATAAATAAAGTATAGTGGGTACTGATTTTTTAATACGAAAATCATCCTCTACCCTATCATCTTTTATAGGCACATTATAATCTACTCGCAAGAGTACTTTTTTATTTTTTAAATTTTTTACTTTTTTAATACTTTGCATTTTCGGTATTGTTAATAATTTCTAAAAATTTCTTTGAATTCAAACTATCGCGACCAACTAAAAATCCATCTGCTTTGCCTTCAACCATAAAACCGACAGAATTTTCTGGATGAACTGAACCTCCGTAAATAATACGGATACCTTCAATACTCTTTATTCCAAATTTATCACTCAAAATTCTTTTCATAAAAATACTAATTTCTAAAAATTCAGAAGGAGTAGCTTCTCGAATAGCTTTTTCGCCTATAGCCCAGATTGGTTCATAAGCTATGATAATTTTATCTAAAGTGGTTTTTGAAACGCCAACAAGAGCAGATTCGATTTGTTCTTTTATAAAGAACAAATATTTATGTTCATTATCACGAACACTTTCACCAACACAAAGTATAGGTATAAAACCATTGTAAACTGCATTTTTTATTTTTTTATTTACATCAATATTACTCTCTCCCATTGCTCTCCTTTCAGAATGCCCTATTATGCTATAGCGAGCACCGATATCATAAAGCATACCTCCTCCTATTTCACCCGTAAAAGCTCCAGAATTTTCATAAAAAATATTTTGAATACCGAGAATTATACGCTTAGAAATTTTACGTAAAGCTTCTATGTAAATAGAAGGCGGACAAATTACCACATCTACACCCTTCCATTTGCCTTTGCTAATTTGTTTAAAAATTTTTTCTGCCTCTTTTTTTGAGGTAGGATTTTCTTTCCAATTACCAATAACTATTCTTTTAGACATGAGAATATTATAACACAAGAAAATTATTCAGTTTCCTGCCAGCTCTCGACACTCCACCCACCCGAAGGCCCAGAAACGAAATTTGCATTTATTAGACCCGAATCGAAAGTAATGACAGCATTATTATTTAAACTTATTTTATACCCATTTACCGATGTCGCTCCAGCATTATTGCTAACACTGACTGTACCATTCGCAGCATAAAGAACCACTGCTCCAGCATTATTACCAAGAGTTATTGCTGAAGTAGATGTAGATGTAGAAAGCGCCATTATATAACTACCTGCGGTGCCAGAGCCGTGAAAATCCGCATTATTGCCGACAGTTATAGTACCATCAGCTATAACTGCCCCTTCTCCTGATCCATAACCAGAAGATAGTCTTATATCGACATTATTACTAAAAGAAATATTCCCTGTCACCCATAAAGTACCGGTAATAGTAAGGTCGCTATTGTTTTGAACAGTCAAATTCCCAACAATTTTTTTAGGTCCGAGTGAAGTAGTAGTGCTATCTATAGTCATATTACCTGTATATGTACCTCCGGCTAATGCTTCATCTTTCCAATCTAAAATATTTTGGTCAGAAATAGGCATCGCAATTGCTGCTGGATCAGCAAGTGATGTGTTGCACGATTTGTTATTTCCACTTCCCGTCTGGCAATAATTCGTGCCTGCGATAGTCGAATTATTCACTGTATGAGCGTAAGCATTACCTACTCCACCAGAGCCGACAGTAATACCACTTATAAGCCCAGTGAGTCCTCCTAAATATAATTTGAAAAAGCCATCCAGCCCTCCCGGTGTAGTATTATTCCAAGTGCTACTATATTGACCTATTTTCCCAGTGCCACTACTATAACCATTTGCATTTGCACCTATATAATAATATCTAGAAGAATTTGTTCCGCCATCAATAACTATCCAATACGTAGTACCAGCAGTAAGCTGTGGATTTGTGGACATTGGTACTGACACCCAGCCATAAGTTGTAGATATGAGCGATGCAGAAAGAGTACCAGAAGCCAGTGTAGTGGTGCTAGGTACGCCACTATTATCAGAAACAATTCGCACGGTTAGATTGCTAGGTGTGCTTACTTTTTTCAAATAAAGTTCAACCTTATTTACTACATCGGTAATGCTCGGCACAAAACTTTGCGCAAAATCTTGGGTACCATTTGCATTACCAAATTGCACATCATAAGCTGGTGTGCCGGAACCATTTGTCTGATCTGCGGTAAGAGCAGCAGAATTTGCAGATGTTGCAGATCCAGTAATACTACCAGAACCTGTAATATTACCATTGGAATAAACACTACCTATAACACTAGAATTATTAGCCATAGTAAGACCGCCTTGACCCGACTGCACTCCATAATTAAAAGAAATACCTGTACCTGCCTCTAAAATTATCTCATTTGCTCTATCTCTATTCCCGACATCACCAGCTGATGTAATTGTTTTTTGATTTCCCGCGTCGATAATATTTGTAGTAGCACTATAGCCATCTATATCTATAGTTTCTGTTGAGCCAATAGTTTTACCTGAATTAATTCTATAATATGCATCTTCGACGCCAGACTCTGAGAGATAGAACGATTTTTTAGCTTTTAATCCCGTATCAGCGAGCTTGTATTCAGAAACTGTTGGTGAAACCAAGCCCACAATCAAAGAAGCTGACAAAGCTGTAAAAAAAACTAGTGATACTATGAGAGCTTGACCCTTTTGATATTCATTATTATATTTATTTTTTGAAAAATTTTTTTTAAACATTTTAAATTTAAATTAATAACTACCACGTAAAACTACCGTGTCATAAAATGTAGCTGAATTTACACCGCCATAACGAGTAGAAGTAATAGTGAATTCTATTTTTACGGCTACACTATTTGCTGTCGTAATTTGAGTAAAAGTAAGCCCGGAGACAGAAAGAGTGCTGGGATTTAAATTACCCACCAAAACATCATCTTCATAGAAAAGTAAATTACTGCCTGAAAGTGTAAATTGTGAGCTATCACCAACTAGGGTGCCGTCTTCAATGCGAACTTTTAAATCAGTGCTGCTAATACTCACGATACTACTTGCCTCACGAACTTCGCGAGCTATACGCTCCATAATATTTGCGCCTTCAGCTAATTCTATATTTATTTTTGCATTTCTGAAAGATTTAGTCAGAACTATAGTTGATTGTATTATCAGCATTGAAAGCATTAAGAAAATAGCGATATAAAAAATCATTTCAAGTAGCGAGAATCCTTTTTTATTTTTTAAAAAATTTTTCATTTAAATTTTAAAATAAATCCGTTATGTAAAATTTTATATTTTTCTCCATAACAGTAGTGCCTTCTGTCCAACCCACTGACACTGTTACTAATTTTGTTCCTGTATCGAGTACTCCCCCAGAAGAAACTATATCCTGCGTAGACGCATCACGATACACATCAGAAAAAACAATCCTTCGAGTAAAAATACCTATAGTGGAAGGAGTTTGACTTACACTCCACGTTCCATTTGAAAATGAAGCATAGTAATAACTAAGTGCAGTTGGGCCAGAAATATTAGTCCAATTATTATCACGCAAAATCCGAACTATTTCAGCTCCTTCTTCTAAAATTAAACTAGCTTGCATTTGATGAAGTGATCTACGAGAAACTTCTATTCCTTTTTGTGCTACTGCTGATGCAGAAATAATAAGCATTACCAAAACAGCAGCGATTACCAAAAGTTCTACCATCATAAAACCTCCTTTATTTTGTTTTTTATTTTTTAAAAAATAAAACATAAACATTAATTCACACTTATGTGGCCAGTTGGACTAATTGTAATTGTTTTTGTGTATGAATCTGCTGACAAAACAATAGTTCCATTTACATTTGGTGCACCATATATTCTACTAAAATACACATCGGTAGCTCCGCCCGTTAAAGAAATAGTTGATATACTAGCAGGAGAAGAAATAGTTGTAATAATATTACTCCCTGCTAGAGCTGAATAAGTAGTCCCTTCAAAAATTATAACTTGATTATTTGCAAAATGCACACCGTACTCTTTGGAATCAAGAGAAGATATAGTATTTGTGCGAGCTTTATTTATAGCTGAAAAAACATCAGCTGTAGAATTTTGCAAACTTTGCAGAGTACGGAAACTGCTAAATTTTGGAATTACCACCACAAGTAAAATGCCAATAATAGCTACAACTATTAAAACTTCAATTAAATTTATACCCTTATTAAAATTATTTTTTTTCATAATTTAATTAACCTATATTATTTAGAACAGAATAAAGTGGAGTTATCATAGACAATGCAAAAAAACCAACTCCTGTTCCAATTAAAATCATCAAAATTGGCTCAATAATAGTGGAGAGATTTTTAGTTTTATTTTCAATTTCATTTTCATAAAAAATAGCAATTTCTGTGAGCATATCAGCTAATTTACCTGTTTCTTCGCCAACTTGAACCATCTCGGTCATCATAATAGGGTAAAGTTTTGGATTATCTTCAAAAACTTTTGCAAAAGGTGCTCCTTTTTCTACGGATTTTACTGCATCCTCCATGACTTTTTTATAATAAACATTTTGCACAACATCACGAGTAATCTCTATGGCCCGTGTTATAGACACACCAGATAAAATAAGTGAAGAAAGAGTGCGCGCTGTCCGAGCAGTATTGAGCTCGCGTGCCATTGTACCAAAAACTGGTAATTTTAAAACTACAAAATCTATATATTTTTGACTAGCTTTTGCAGTAAAAAGAAAATATAATCCTACTCCAAATAAAATTGCTCCTAGTAAAGTAAGTATTAAATTATTTGATATGAAATCACCAAGCCAAAGCACAAAACGTGTAGTTGGAGGTAATTTTACGCCAAGTTCTTTGAAAGTATTAGCCAGTGTAGGAACCACGAAAGCAAACATTAATATACCTATTATTACCATAGCGGAAATAATTACCCCTGGGTACATCATCGCGCCTTTAATTTTTTTTGTAAGAGAATTAGATTTTTCTAAATTCATGCCTATCTCAGTAAGAGCTCCAGCTAAATTACCGGACTCTTCCCCAGCACGAACCATGGAAACAAAAAGTGGCGAAAAAGCTTTTGGTTTTTTAGCGAGCCCACTCGATAATGTTCCGCCATTATTAATTTCATCGATAAGACTAGCAATTATTTTTTTAAAAAACTCTTTTGGAGTTTGTTTTTCTAAAACCGAAAGAGCTCTACCTGCTGACAAGCCAGCTTTTAACATGCCTGCTAAATTTTTGGTAAATAAAATTAAATCCTGCATTTTCACCCCACCAAAAATGCCATCAAAAGAAATATTCCAAGAATTCTTTTTTTGTTCTTCAATTAGAATTGGTATTGAACCTTTTTCTCTAAAATCACGGGCCACTGCAAAGCGATCCACAGCTTCTGTAGTGCCTTCTATTATATTTCCCTCTTTATTTTTTATTTTATATTTAAAAAGCATTATATAAATTTACTCAGAAACCACTCTAAATACTTCTTCTACGCTAGTATTCCCTAGTGCTGCTTGAAAAATACCATCTTCTATCATGGTCATCATTCCTTCTTTTTTTGCTTGAGCTTCAATATCGTCTTGTGAAGCACCTTTTAAAACTAATTCCTTGATAGCACCTGAAACCTTTAATACTTCATGAATACCTACACGGCTTTTATAGCCATCTTCCGATTCAGCACTTTTTACTGGCCGATAAAATGCTACTTTATCCCAACTATCATCTTTGCCAATAATATTTTCAGCTTTTAAAAAACCTAACATTCTATCTAAATCTACAATTTTAGCTAAATTTGCTAATTCGTCTTTATTCATAAAATATTTTTCTTTTGATGAAGTTAAACGTCGTACAAGACGCTGAGCAATAATAGTTTTCACAGTAGAAATAATCAGAAATGGCAATGCGCCCATATCTATCATACGAGGAACAGCACCAGCAGCTGAATTAGTGTGAATTGTAGAAAGCACTAAGTGTCCAGTAAGTGAAGCATTAATAGCAAGAGATACAGTTTCCCCATCACGAATTTCCCCTACCATTACGATATCAGGGTCCTGACGAAGAAGTGCACGTAGTCCTTGTGCAAAAGTTAAACCTATTTCTGGTTTTACTTGTGTTTGATTTACTCTTGGCATTTGATATTCCACTGGGTCTTCTACCGTAGAAATATTTACATCTGGCTTATTTAACATATCGAGCATAGTGTAAAGCGTAGTAGTTTTACCCGAACCGGTAGGGCCAGTAGCTAGTATCATACCTGTTTTTTGTTTCATGGATTCATAAATTTTCTCTAATCCTTCACCATGAAAACCTAATCCTTCCAACGAGAAACCATGAGAATTTTCTTTTAAAAGACGAATCACAGTTTTTTCACCGAAAAATGTAGGTAGTGTAGAAACACGAAAAGAAACTTTTTCACCATTTTGTTCTATTTTAAAACGACCATCTTGTGGGAGTCTTTTTTCATCAAGCTTTAAATTCGACAATACTTTTATGCGTGCAGTTATGCCTGGTGCTGCACTTTTATCGAGTGTCATGGCATCATGCAAAATACCATCAATACGGTAGCGCACTACTAATTTTTCTTCACCTGGTTCTATGTGAATATCAGAAGCATTTTGCAAAATAGCATGAAAAACTAATGAATCCACGATCTTAACTACAGGCAAATCTTCAGCCATTTCTTTTAATTCTTGCGCTGATTTTTCTCCTCCACCCTCATCGTTCTTTAATTTTAAAGAATTTGATTCTTCTTGAATAATATTTGAAAATTCTGCTTGTAAACTTTTGCGATATTGCACAAGAGCACTTTTTATAGATGCACTATCTGTGAGGCGTGGTAAAATTTTGAGCCCGGAACGCTTTTTAATAAAATCAATAACAGGCAAATCGTCCACGTCGAGCATAGCTACTTCTAATTCTTTTTCTGTTTTTTTATAACCAATAATATTATAATTTCGAGCAATTGGCTCTGGGATAAGTGAAAGTATAGCTATATCTATTTTTTCTTTTTCCAAAGAAACAAAAGGTATACCTAGAACATGGGCTTCTATTTTGCGAAGCTCTGTTTCTTTTAATTTATTTTGAATAAGAAGAGTATCAGAAAGGGTTTGCCCTTTTTCACTCGCAATTTTTGCCATATCATTTAAATCCGATTCTGAAATTAATTTACTATCAAGTAAAAATTTCTTGAGTTGTTTTTCATCTATCTCCATTACTATAATTATAACAAAAAATTCCCCATACAGGGGAATTTTTTGTTAATTATTTTTATTTTTAATATAAAGTTCGCCAAGCATATGTATTTGCAGCATCTTTGGCGCATACTTCTACATTATCTTTTACACCTGTAGCACCCTGTACCACAAAAAACATACCCCGAACACTGGCTGTGCATGATGGTTTAGCAGAATTATTATTATTTACGATAACTCCTCCATTAAAAGTATTTTGTGTTATTGCTGTATTACCAAAAACCATAGAATTACTTGCACTGACTATAGCTCCATTACCAATTGCTGTAGCATTAGTTAAACCACCAGTAGAAACATCCGCACTATAACCAATAGCTGTATTGTTTGTTCCAGTAGTATTTGTTAGTAAGGAAAAATAACCAAAAGCTGTGTTATTTGAACCTGTTGTTGCATTTAAAGAACCATTACCAAATGCAGAATTATTATTACCAGCAGTATTTAATTGCAAAGCACCTTTTCCAAAAGCACTATTTCTATCGCCATCTAAATTATTTAAAAGAGCTTGATATCCAAAAGCGGAATTTTCGAAACCACCTGTATTTACAGCAAGAGCAGTAGAACCCACAGCTGTATTTCTATACCCTACAGTATTGTCTCTAAGAGCCCATTGTCCAAAACCAGAGTTAGCATCACCTGTAGTATTTGATTGTAAAACTTGATATCCAACAGCAGTATTATTTGCCAATCCAGAATTATTTCCACCGAGAGCATTAATACCTACAGCCAAATTTGTTCCTAATTGGTTAGTGCCTTTACCTACAATTACACTACTGATAGATATATTACCCGAAGTATCTACTCTCATTCTCTCAACCCCACTCGTAGTTATTGCAAAAATATCAGCTCCTGGAGAAAATGTTCCCGTATTTGTATCACCTAAAAATGTCCGAGTTGGAGCACTTGCTGTGCCTAGTGTGGTAGCTACTGCTCCAGCCACTTCAAACTTTGAAACAAAAGTAGTTCCTACAGGTTGCCCCACACCAACACTTCCATTAACTGGATTTATTACGACATCTCCTTTCAAAGAACCATTGCTTGTAGAATCTAAAATTAAATCTCCATTTGCAGTAGAATTTCCATTTATTGTAAAACCAGCCATTTGCAATGCTTGTGTAGCTGTATGATTTCCTAAATTATCAGCACCGCCACATGTTTGCCATTCAAAAGTTGCACCTGTAGTTTCGTAAGTTAAACAAAATTCATCAGTAGCAGTACCAGAAATACTAACCTTTGATACAGTAACAGCGCCATTTAATATTTTTGTATTTGAAACAGCATTAACTGCTATTTTGGGATCATCTACAGCAAGAGCTGCTATTTTTCCATTGGTTATAGACAAAGCATCGACAGTCCAAACTGTGCCAGTACCAGAAACAGTAATGTCTCCTTTATCACCATCTGTAATACCACCATTAGCTGTAAAAGTAATATTACTATTATTTACATCATGAGTAATGGTAATTCCTGAACCGGCTATCAAACCTTTATATTCCAAACTAAGACCAGTATCATCTAAACCTAGAACCTTATTAGCACCTCCAAAAACTGCAGCTATATCAGTTTTAGATACACCATCAACAGCTATTTTGTCGCTAGTTATAGAATCTGCAGCTAATTCTGTATTACCAACCACTCCTGCATCTATATTCCAAACACTACCACTAGAGGAAACAGTGATGTCGCCTTTGTCGCCATCTGTTAGAGAATTTAACACTTGCCAAGATCCGTCGCCTCGCAAATAATTTGTAACGCCAGGAGTGCCTGTAATAGCAGATGAAAATAATGGTATTCTATTTGTATTAATTTCTTGCACAGGACCAGCTGAATTACCTAAATTCGCTAAAAATCTATTAGCTCCAACATTTTGAATTTTTGAATAGGTAACAGCCAAAGGATCTATAGTCCAAGTAGCTCCACTACCAGAAACAGTAATGTCGCCTTTATCACCATCGGAAACACCTCCGGAACTAACATCCCAAGTTAAATTACCTGCACCATCAGTTTTTAAATATCCATTTGCAGTTTGGTTTGCAGGAAAAGTATATGTTTCTGTATTTAGAGTAAGTGTTTTGCCTGGAAAGATAGTTACATTACCTTTTAAATCTGAAGTTCCGTCTACTACTAATACTGTACCAGAGCGTAGTCCACTCCATGCTACTATTCCTCCGTCTTTTGCTTGAGTAGTGGAGCTTGTGTTTATTGGGGGTTCGGTGTTGCCAAGAGGTGGAATACCGGACGGTGGAACCCAAGTAGCAAAAGCTTGTAAGCTTATACTAAAAAGTGATATCGCTAAAAATGATTTAAGAAAAATTTTCTTTTTTAAAGACATATAAATATTATAACAATAAAAAACTACTAACGAAAGATTTATTTTATCTTTGCTTCGAGGATTTCTAAACGCCTACGCAAATCTTCATTTTCTTTTTTTAGTTCATTAATTTGAGCTTCATGTTTTTGAGTTTCTTTAAGTAGCAATACTGACAACATTGGATATTTAACAGAATCTGGGATTAGTAAATCTCTTGTGCTACCGGCAATTACATTCTTCTCTGGAATATAGTCCACCAAAGCAGGCACAACTTTATCTACATCTTCGGCTATAAGACCAAAATACCTAAGTCCATCACTTTTTGAAGTATAAGAAACTGGTTTCAAATCATAAATTTTTGAAGTATCTATTTCTAAATCCGCGACATCTTTTTTATATCTTATAGAAGAAGTTGAGCGAAGTAATTTACTAGTACCTGTATCATAATACGCATTTGCAGCATTTGCTGTCGTTCCAATACTTCCAAATGAAGGATTGGTTAGTGTTTTCCCCGATAGAGTTTGAGTGCCTGTTGTATCTACTGGGGTAAAAGTAGTCCACCCTGTACCTGAATTAACTCTACGTAAAGCATCATTATTACCAGGGCATTTCTCTACAAGAATACCTGTAGTTTCGGCAGCCAACATACAACCTCCGGTGACGCTTGATACTCCAGTACCTCCTTTACCTACAGGTAAAATACCCGCAACCTCAGTCGTAGCTAGGTCAACTTGAGCTGTAGTTCCACCACCAGTAGCAAATATGTAATTATTAGCAGTTATAACACCAGCACCAGTTGGACCCAACGTACCTGAGGTCAGTAGTGCTACTGTATTTGTACCTGTTGTAACACTCGCAAATGATACTGACCCTCCACCTCCAGATGTTCCACAAGAAAAAGTATTTGTAGCAATAACATAATTTAAATGATTTCCTCCAGAATCAGGACAATTTAAAAGTGCTTTTGCTTCCCAAGCAGAACCATTTGAAACAAGTAGGGTATCGTCAACAGCACTTGAAAGGCCTGTGCCACCTTTGGCAAAAGGCACGACATTGTTATAAGTAGTAGAGAGTCCGGTAGAAGTAACGTCCCCAGTTAAGTTTCCCATAGTAGGTGTTCCCCAAGTATTATCGCCTCGCAAAAAAGTAGTAGAATCTTTTGTGCCAGTAGCTGAGAGCTTTGTAGTCGCTACTATAGTAGCATCAGTAATTTTTATATTAGTTATTGCATTGTCTGCAATTTTTGAATTTCCTACTGCATTGTCTACAATCTTTCCTGTTGTAATAGTAAGTGGGTCTATAGTCCAAGTAGCTCCACTGCCAGTAACAGTAATGTCGCCTTTATCACCATCAGAAACACCTCCGGAACTAACATCCCAAGTTAAATTTCCTGCACCATCAGTTTTTAAATATCCATTTGCAGTTTGGTTTGCAGGAAAAGTATATGTTTCTGTATTTAGAGTAAGTGTTTTGCCTGGAAAGATAGTTACATTACCTTTTAAATCTGAAGTTCCGTCTACTACTAATACTGTACCAGAGCGTAGTCCACTCCATGCTACTATTCCTCCGTCTTTTGCTTGAGTAGTGGAGCTTGTGTTTATTGGGGGTTCGGTGTTGCCTCCTGTTGGAGGAGTGCCTATTGGAGGCACCCACACTGCAAATGCTTGCAAAGCTATTGCAAAGGCTGTGAGGACGAAAACAGATTGAAGAAAAATTTTTGTTTTATAAGTCATAATTTTTTACTAAATAATAATAATTAATTTTCTTTGTATTTTCTAGTTTGTTTACCAGAACTAGGATTAATATCTAAGGTTGTGGAATAAATTTGGTTTGAATTACCTGTGCAAGTAATAGTAAATTTATTATTACCTGCTGGAACATCGATATTAACCTCTTCGTGTGAACCATCAGAACTGTCTTTAGGATTTGGTGTTTGCCACGAAGGATTGTTTGGCGCGGAAGTAGGGACACAAGAATTTGCCTGCATTCCAAGCACTGTCCATTTGAGCGTGGTTTTATTTCCCACAACTTTTGTATTAGAAAATGTAAGTTGCTCATTGAAACCCTTATTCACAAAAACAGGCTGGGCATTCACTGGCACTCCCCCATCAAAACATTGCAAATCAAAACGAACTGGGGCACTGATGTTTGCAATAGAATAATCGTATTTTGTTTGAGTAGTTGTATTTGAAGTAAAAGGACTTACCTTCCAATCTGCCTGTGAATTTCCGAAAGAATCAGTAGTGTGTGCTATACAGCCTGTAAGCGGAGCATCAGAATACCAAGTAAGGTCAACATCAAAAGGTGAATATGATACAAAGCTATCTGGAGCAAGGAATAATCGTATACCTACGTGAACTACTACACGTTCTACTACAGACCAAATAGTGCCAGTAGTGTCTAGACATTTTATTTCATATATATAATCTCCTTTAGTATTCAAAATACCTGTATTAAAAGTGCCACTTGGTGAATTTTTTTCTGGCACTGGATTTATCCATGCTCCTGTATCCTGTGAACCTGCACCTTGGCTAGCCAAACATCCAGTAGGACTATTTATTAAATTAAGACCATCCCAAAATATTGTAGTTTGACCACCTTGAGGGATATAAATATCTTGCGCTGAAATTGTAACCATGGGTTCATTGATAGGATCATAAAAAACATTTGAAAAATCTAACCAACCTACGACTTGTTCATCGTGAATACCTGAGCCATCATTTCCACCAAAGGCATAACCACCAAAAGTTTTTAAATTAGCATCATAACTGACACCATAGCCAGTGCCACGAAGAGAAAGCCATCCATCCCAACCCCCATTTGAAGCATTTTTACCAGCATTGCCAGTACAAAGAGAAGGGACAGCTGAAGGCGAACAAAAACGAGCCCAGCCTCGAACTTCATTTCCGACTACTTGGGCATTTTGAGTATAAGTTCCAAAACCAGTAGGCATTTCACTAGTATTTAATCCTCCGAATTTTACCCAACCATAGTGAGCTGAATAAGCATAACCTTCTAAATAACCAGTATTTGGATCGAAATTTACACCATAATTTGAATCACTACATCCATTATGAGAGACACAATTAAAAGAAAGCCATTCTGTTCCACCTCTGACTAAACCATAGCCAAAATCACCTTCATCCATACCCCAAGCTGCACCCTGCAAACTATCTAGAGTGCTACCTTTGACTAAATTATTTGAAAAAGAGAATAAAAATCCAAAAACAACTACAATTACTAAAAACTTGATTGCTTTTACATGATCAAATTTAATCAAACTAACTTTTTTAAATATTTTTTTAAAAATTTGCATAATTTACTGTGTAATATTTAGTAGATCTTGCTTGGAATCTGTTTCATTTCTAGTGTATATATCTTTAGGAGGTGCGACTCTATTCAAATCTTTCTTCGCTTCAACATCAGATTTTAAATCTGCTGGAGGCTGAAAAGAATTCAAAGTTTCAAGACTTTTCGCATTTTTTTCTTCTTGAGTAAGCTCGGTATTCGGCACAACTTGTTCAATCCTAGGAGCAGAATCTTTCTTGATTAAGAAATAAAAAATACCGGCAATTAACAAAACTACTAAAATGCCTACAAAAATAAAAATTTTTTGTTTTGCCATACAAATATATTATATAAAATAAACGCTATAAAATTTAACTTATATGTGGATAACTAAAAAGTATTTGCCTTTTAGTTTTAAATTTGATATTATATGCATATTAAAGTCCTGTCGAAAAAGGGACTTTTTTTATTCCTCCTACGCCAAAGGCTACGGAGGATAAATAAAAATTTAATAGTTAATATAAAATTAAATATATGTTAGATATAAAAACATTCAAATCAGCCTTAGACCAATTAGAACTCGAACGAAAAATCCCAAAAGAAAAAATACTAGACGCCATCGAACAAGCCATGGCTGCCGCTTATAAAAAAGATTACGGTAAAAAGGGGCAAATAGTTCGTGCTAAATTTGATCTTGAAACAGGTAAAACTGATTTCTATCAAGTAAAAATAGTCGTCGATGAAAGTATCGCTCGTATCGCACCTGTCGCAGAAGAAGAAACTGAATACGAAATAGCGGAGGAAAATGGCGATGAACGTGTTCGTTTCAATGAAGAGCACCACATTATGCTTGAAGACGCTCGCTTAATTAAAAAAGACGCTGAAATAAACGATGAAATAGTTTTCCCTCTTGATGCAAAAGAAGACTATGGCCGTATTGCTGCTCAAACCGCAAAGCAAGTCATAATTCAACGTATTCGTGAAGCAGAACGCACAAGTATTATGGATGAATATGGCACCAAAGAAGGTGAAATTATCTCTGGTATCGTTCAAAAAATTGAACGCGGAAATGCTTTTGTGGATTTTAATCGTGCAACAGGAATACTCCCAGCTGAAGAACAAATTCCAGGCGAATACCTCGCTCGTGGTCAAAGAATAAAGGCATATTTATACTCTGTTGAAGATTCACCTCGTGGTGTTTCCCTGCGTCTTTCTCGCACACATCCAAAATTTGTTGAGAAATTATTCTCTATCGAAGCTCCAGAAATAGAATCTGGAGTAGTAGAAATAAAATCCGTGTCTCGTGAAGCAGGTTCACGAAGTAAAATCGCAGTATTTTCAAACGATGAACATATAGACCCAGTAGGTTCTTGTGTTGGTCAAAAAGGTACACGCGTAAATACTGTGACTTCCGAATTAGGCGGAGAAAAAATCGATATTATCCCTTGGTCAACCGATCCAAAAGTATATGTAGCAAATTCTCTCTCTCCAGCAAAAGTACTTTCTATAGAAATAGATGAAAAAGAACACAAAGCTCTGATTGAAGTAGCTGAAGACCAACTATCTCTTGCTATTGGTAAAGGCGGACAAAATGTTCGTTTAGCGGCAAAATTAACTGGCTGGAGAATAGATATCAAAGGCAATGGTGCAGTAGAAAATAAAGAAGAAAATTCAGATGAAAATTCTGAATCTAAAGAAGAAGTTGCGGAAGAAAATTAATAAATCTATAATTTAATTATTAATTAAATAAAAAATAAAACTATGAGTTTAAATCTTTGGCACGATATAGAAATAGGAAAAAATGCACCAGAAGAATTCAATTGCATAATTGAAATTCCAAAAGGTTCACACAATAAATACGAAATAGACAAAGCAACAGGTATTATCAAGCTCGACCGAGCAAATTACAATGCTTCACCTTATCCATGTGAATACGGCTTTATTCCTCAAACATTATGGGAAGATGGCGACGCTATCGATGTTTTACTACTTGCTACATACCCTATACATCCAGGTATATTAGTAGAGGCTAGACCTGTCGGACTCATGGAATTAGTAGATGAAGATGAATCAGACTACAAAATAATCGCAGTGCCAGTAGATGATCTAAGATGGAATGACGTAAAAGACATTGAGGATGTGAATAAACATACTTTAAAAGAATTTAAACACTATTGGGAAGTTATAAAACACTTAAAACCAAAACCTTCTACGGGAGTAATCAATGCTTTTAAGGGCAAAACAGAAGCCATGGAAGCTATAAAACGTTCTCAAGAATTATATAAAGAGAAATTTGGTAAATAATATAAATTTTACCCAATACGAAATATGCTATAATAGACTACGGAGCTAATCCATAGTCTATTTTAGCTTCAAATTAGAAATAACATTAAAATAAATATGAAAAATACATTAAAATTATTCTTAATACTGTCCTTGGTTTTTGCTTTAGGGGCAAATACAGCAAAAGCTCGTGAAGAAGAGCCAGGAGACGATCGTGGAAGTGATAGGTCAACGTTAGAAGATAGTTCTGAAAGGAATCTTCCCCCACCAGTGCCTGGTCGCGAAGAAGAATTTCAAAAAGCATTACAAGCTTTTATTGAATCACAAAAAGCCAAAGGTTTTTCCGAAGCTGAAGTGAAAAAATTCATAAATTTAAAAGCTGAAGATAGAAAAGAAAAAATAGAGAAACTTCATGATGAATTGAAAGAAAAACGTGAAGAAAATAAACAAAAGCTCGAAGATTTCAAAGAAAAGGCAAAAACAGAAAAAATTAAAAGTGTAATCGAAGGTCGCAAGCAAGCCCTAGAGAGATTTGAGAAAAGCGTAGACCGCCTAGAAGAATTACAAGACAAAGTGCAAACTATAATAGACAGAGTAAGTGCTAAAGGCGTTGATACCACAAATGGAGTAAAAGCAATTAGTGAAGTTGATGCGAAAATCATTACTATAGAAAGTAAAGTAAATGAAATGCATGCTATTCTTTCAAAATCTACTTCTGACCTTACAAAAGCTGACAAAGAAGCTTTATTAAAATTACAAAAAGAAGTTCGAACGCTGGTGACAGATTCACAAAAATTATTGCAAACAGCAATCAAAAATCTAAAAGATGCTATTAAAGTAAAAACCTCAAATTCATCATCTTCAAATACATCTACTAGCACAACTACACAATAATTATTATTTAACTAAAACAAAAATATGGAAAACGATAAAAAATCAAATGGTGCGTTCATAGGAGCAGTTGTAGTTATTATTCTTATAGTTGTCGGTGCTATCTACATGTGGAACAAAAAATCAGAACCAGTAGAATCACCTGTAGAAAATAATGAAGTTTCTGAGGATGCAACAGTAATAAATGCTTACGAAGAATTAAATACTATAGAGGGCGATGTAAATGCCATGAATACAACTGAACTAAATTTAGATAGTTCTGTGCAATAAAAATATATACTAAATAAATTAAAAACACAGGCAAAAACCTGTGTTTTTAATTTATTTGAAAATTCTAAAAATTTAATGTAAGATACGAGAACTATGACCATACAAATAAAAATAAACAAATTACCAAAAAGCGCAGTAGAGATTGAGGGCGAACTAGAAGCTAATGCCTTTGAAAGCTATTTCGACAAAGCAGTAAAGCACTTGGGCGAACATTTTGAATTAGATGGTTTCCGCAAAGGCAAAGTGCCTACTGATGTAATGCTATCCAATATTCCCGAAATTCGTATTTTAGAAGAAATGGCACAGTTAGCTATAAGCGAGCATTACCCAAAAGCCATAGCCGAGCAAAAACTAGACATTATTTCACAACCAGAAATTTCTATCACTAAACTCGCTCGTAATAATCCACTAAATTTTAAAATTAAAGTTGCTGTTCTACCAGAATTTTCTTTGCCAGATTATAAATCTATCGCTAAGAAAACTTTAGCTAGTTTAACTGAAGCTGATAAATCTACTGAAATTACAGAAGCTGAAGTAGAGCAAACTATTATGGATATTCGTAAATCTCGCGCTCCTAAAGTAAAAACAGAAGATTTAGCAAATAACACACCAAACTCTGAAGTTAAAGAAGAATTACCGGACTTTAATGATGAATTCGTGCAAGCTCTTGGACCGTTTGAAAACATAGCTGACTTCACAGAAAAGTTAAAAGAAAATTTAAAACTTGAAAAAACAAATCTAGTTCGTGAAAAAACTCGCCTAAAAATCATGGAAGCCATAATAGAGGCTACCACTATTGAAGTACCAGAAATAATAGTTGCATTAGAAACTGAAAAAATACTTTATAGAATGGAGTCCGACATTACCCAAATGGGTATGAAGTTCGAGGACTATTTAAAACATTTAAATAAAACCAAAGAAGATCTTAAAAAAGAATTTGAAAAAGATGCTGAGAAAAAAGCTATCCTTTCCCTCATCTTAAACCAAATAGCTAAAGTCGAAAACCTAGAACCAAATCAAGAAGATGTAGAAAAAGAAGTTTCCCATATCATGGAGCACTACAAAGACGCGGACAAATCTCGCGCCGAAGCTTATGCTCATAATATGCTAACAAATGAAAAGATTTTCCAATTCTTGGAAGAGCAGAAATAAAATCTCAAACTTCACTCTTGCTTTAAAGCAGGCAAAACTTTGACAAACTATTCTGAAAGAGTTAGATTTTAAGAAAATTAAAAAATGAATAAAGAAAAAATGATTGAACTGGCCCACGCTAATCGCGTGCTCCAAATTAATTTTACCGATCAAATTACTACCAGCCAAGGAGATTTAGTCCCTATTTATTTTGATTGGCGAAACAGTGGAGAATCTCCAGAACTTATGAATTTGATCTCTGACGCAATTTACGAAAAAATGTGGAGACTGGAGGTTGATGTGATTGTTGGTGTAGCAAACGGAGGTTCTTTGCATGCTGACTGGTTGGCTTCAAGGATTAACCACAAGATCGCGTTCGTAAGACCTAAGGCCGAGCCGAAGGGACACGGATTTAGAAACGTGATCGAAGGAGCTATGGTGAAAGATCGTAAAGTTTTCGTAATAGAAGACGTACTGACCACAGGCACCTCGCTCGAACAAGCTATTTGGGCTCTTAAAAAAGAAGGGGCTATAATTGTTAAGGCATGTGCTATATACGCTCGTAATAGAAATATTATTGACGTATTTAATAATAAAGGCATAAAATTGGATTTATTATTAGACTTGAATGATTTTTCTGAATTATTTAACAGTATTTTTAGTCCAGAAGATCACAAGGCTTTCAATGCTTGGATATACAAGCAAATGTCAGAAGGCATGAAGCCAAGACCTAGGCTTCATAGTTAAATCTCTATTATTCTCTTTGAACAATTAAGCGGAAATTCGTATTTCCGCTTTTTTTATTTAGGTAAATAATATATAGTTAAAACTTAAATTTATTAGAAAATGAGAAACTGAAATCAAATAAATATTTCTAAATTTCAAGAAATGCTGACCCCAGAAATAACCTGCTATAAAAGTTAACCCGGCAAAAATAACTCCGGTAGTAGTCCAAGTATATGGAGCAATTAAATGGAAAAGTACGAAAATGGCTATGCTTATCCATAATGCTTTCTTTTCACCAAATTTTTCAAAATAATTTATTATTAAACTTCTAAATAATATTTCTTGAAAAAATGTGATTGCAAATAATGGTAAAATAGGGTCTTTATCTAGCACCCATTCCGGTAAATTAATGAATTTAGTATAAATTGCCAGTTGCACTGAAACAAAAACAAGAATATTAAATAACAAAACTTGCCACCAACCAGCAGTAAATTTATGTGGAGCAAATCCAAACTTTTTCCAATTAATATTTTTAACAAAAATAATTAAAAAAATAAAAACCAAACCACTTAAACATATAAAGATATTCTCTGCAAAAGTCATACTGGTCATACTAGCATACACAAAAAAGATTTTCAATTCTTGGAAGAGCAGAAATAAAAAAAGCGCTCAATCATTTATAAGCGCTGTTTTGGAAACTATTTTTTTTATTTGATTATAAAGTTCTTGAACTCTTTTTGGCATTTCTTTGAGCTCACATTCTGTGTTTATTACCAGAGTAGTTTCAGACTCTAAATCAGGGCGATCCTTTTGAGAAGACATCCTGCTCTCAATATCAGTTAAGCTCATATTGCGATAAAGCTCTAACCTTCTCACCCTCTCAACTTTGTCGCAAACTGTAGAAATAACACCAAGCTCAAATTTACTTTGGCTATTTGTTTCATAAAGCATTGCCATCTCTACAATGCAAATATGGTCTTTAGAATAAAATGCCACAATTTCTTTAATCCTTTGCCAAACCTTTGGGTGAATAAAAAGCTCAAGTTTGGTTTTTTTACCGATATCATTAAAAATGATTTCAGCGACAAGTTTTGTTTGTAAAATCCCATCCCAAAAAACTTCTTTGCCTAAAATTTGGGAAATTATTCTTTGGTTTTGTACCTCCGACATTATTTGTTTAGCTATGTCGTCAGTATTAATTGTGTGAATATCACAATAATGGGCTAATAGTGTGGCCACGGTTGACTTTGCTGAACCTATCGGCCCAGTCAAAGCAAAAGCGTTTAATTCCATTTATTTCAAATTTTCCCCATACTAATACTTAATTAGACTTTTTGCAAACACAATTGCACTCTATGTTTTGTATTAACTTGAAAATTTTAAGATTAAAGTATAAGATAAACTTATGTTAATACCAACAGTTATAGAAAAATCACAATTTGGCGAAAGGGCGTATGATATATACTCTCGCCTGCTTCGCGAACGCATAGTATTTATGGCAGGACCCATAGACGACAATACTGCAAATATCGTCATAGCTCAGCTACTCTTCCTCGAGAGCGAAGACCCAAAGAAAGATATTTTCCTTTATATCAATTCCCCAGGTGGCTCTGTCACTAGCACTATGGCTATCGTAGACACTATGAACCATATTCGCCCTGATGTTTCGACTGTATGCGTAGGACTCGCTGCTTCGGGTGGAGCTATCATACTCTCTGCAGGTAAAAAAGGTAAACGCATGATATTGCCAAATGCAGAAGTCATGATTCATCAACCGCTCGGTGGCGCTGAAGGTCAAGCTACAGATATTGCCATCTCTGCAAAACACATTCTAAAAACTAAAGACAATTTGAATAAACTACTAGCAAAAAATACAGGAAAATCCCTTTCTCAAATAGAAAAGGATGTAGAGAGAGACTTTTTTATGGATGCAGTTGAAGCCAAAGCTTACGGTATAGTAGATGACCTACTAACTAAGAGCAAAGCTCCAACAAAATAATTTTACTTCTTAACGAAACCTTCTAAAGCTTTTAAAGCTTCTATTGGAACCATATATACTACAGTGTTTGATTGGTCAGAAGACATATCATTTATGGATTGAAGGGTGCGCAAATGCAGTGCACCAGGAGTAGCTGCTAGCATTGCGGCAGCTTTTGAAATATTTTCTGAAGCTGCTAGCTCTCCTTCAGAATTTATAATTACAGCCCTCTTCTCACGTTCTGCTTCTGCTTGTTTACCTATAGTGCGCTCCATTTCAGCTGGAAGACTTACATCTTTGAGTTCTACATTTTGAACTTTTAGACCCCAAGCATCGGTTTCTTTATCTACAATTTCTCTTATTCTATCTGCAATTTTATCTCTACTAGAAAGAAGCTCATCCAAAGTCACTTCACCTACGATATTTCGCATAGTGGTTTGTGCGTATTGAGAAATTGCATAGCGAAAATCTTCCACTTCTATAATAGCTTTCTGCGCTTCTGAGACTTTGTAGTAGATAACTGCATTTACTCGCACAGAAACATTATCCCGAGTAATGGCATTCTGATCTGGCACGTCTACTGCTTTAGTGCGCACATCTACCTTTTGATAACTTTGAATAACTGGAAATACTAGTCTCCACCCTGGCTCCATCATTCCGGTAAATTTACCCAAAGTAAAACGCACACCTTTTTCGTATTGATTTATTTGACGAATACTTACGAGAACTATAAGTAGAACAAAAATTATTACATATATCATAAAAAAATAAATAAAACTTAAAAATTAATAAATATATTCTAACACATTATCCAAATCTAAAATACCGAAAATATCTAAAATATGAGATAAAACCAAGATACTACCTACAATAATACTGATTATATTAATAATACCGATCATTTTATTCCTATTTTTTGGTATTAAATAAAATCCCCACATTGCGAGAAGTAAAGTTTCTTTATTTTTAAAATCTAAACTAGTTTCCGTGGATACTTCTTTCATCACAGGAAATCCTTTAATTGTTTTAAAACTCATGACAATTTGATCATTTGAATCTTTCCACGCATATGATGTTGAAAAAATATTTTTTGAAGAAAATTTATAAATTTTGCCATTGTATTCAAGCATAGTACCTTTGGCATCTTTCTTTGGCAAAATAGTTGCTTTTGATAACAATTTTTTTTCTTTATCAAACAAAGATAAATAGGTGTACTGACTAAGCATTTTGGTTATCTTTTCTTCTGTAATTTCAAAAATCTCCCCCTGCATTTCTATCTTTGCATTACCAAAAGAAATCACAATAGACCTTGAGTTGGATTTTTGGTAATTTATAGAAGACCACACATTATGCCCATCTGAAAACACATATTCATCTTCACCTTTTAGCTTTATTGAGAAATTCATATACATATTATATGCCAGCTAGACACAATATGCTATATTTGGTATATTAAAGATGTTGAATTTTAGAAATTTTATTGAAATCGGCTTATAGGAATACTCCAATGATATTGAAAGTTTTGAACAAAATTTACTTAGTAAAACAGGCAAATAAACTACAAATATAGTGGTTGTTTTTATAAGCTGAAAAAAGCTTATGAGTATATTACAAATAATATTGATCGGGGCAGGCGCTCTTTCTTTGGGCGTTCTTGTTGGTTATTATTTGCGAAGACTTGTAGCTTTGAGTAAACGCCGAAGTATAGAAATAGACATCAAGCAAATGATGGTCGGCGCTAAAGAAGAAGCTCAAAGACTATTAGATGAAGCAAAAAATAAATCCGAAGAGAGGCTCCAGAAATTAAAAGAAGAGGAAGAAAAGAAAACCGAAGAATGGCGCACTAAAGAAGAACGTCTTGCAAAAAAAGACGAGTTCTTGGATGCCCGTCAGTTAGATATCGACAAAGAAGTCGAAAATATTAAAAACAAAGTCGAAGAAATAAAAAAAATACAGGAAAAAGCGCAAAATATTGAGCTGGAAAAATCACGTGAATTAGAACGTGTATCTCAACTCTCACAAGAAGAAGCAAAAGAAGAACTTTTGCATGATATCGAGAAAAAATACGAACAAGATTTACTTATTCGTATGCAAAAAATGGAAACAGCTAATGATGAAAAATTAGACAGAAGGGCTAAAGACATCTTGGCTACTTCTATCCAACGCTTAGCCTCTTCTACCGCTTCAGACCTTATGACAACTTCGGTAAATATTCCGAATAATGACATAAAAGGTAAGATTATCGGTAAAGAAGGCCGAAATATTCGTGCTTTTGAACGCGCCGCGGGGGTAGAATTAATTGTAGACGATACTCCAGGAACTATTATAATCTCATCTTTCGACCCAGTACGCAGGCAAGTAGCCCGCCTTGCTCTTGAGAATCTAATTTTAGACGGTCGTATTCAACCAGCTAAAATAGAAGAACTGGTAGAGAAAGCTCGTGAAGATATAAATAAAATCATTAAGGAAAAAGGTGAACAAGCAGTATACGAATGTGGAATTTATAATTTCGATCCACGCATTGTAGCTATTATCGGTCGCTTATACTTCCGCACTAGTTATGGACAAAATGTTTTGCAACACTCTATCGAGATGGCACATATAGCAGGCATGCTTGCAGAAGAGCTGGGTGCTGATGTGGCTATAGCCAAAGCTGGAGCTCTGGTGCACGACATAGGTAAAGCTCTCGACCACGAAGTTCAAGGTACTCACGTAGAGATAGGTATGCGTATTTTGCAAAAATTCGGAGCAGATGAACGCATAGTAACAGCTATGAAATCTCACCATGAGGATTACCCTTATGAAACTGTCGAATCTGTAATAGTCCAAACCGCAGATGCTATTTCTGGTGGTAGACCAGGTGCTCGCCGAGATAGTGTTGAAAATTACTTGAAACGCTTAAAAGAATTAGAAACTCTAGTAGCAGGCTTCCCTGCTGTCGAAAAATCTTACGCACTATCAGCTGGCCGTGAAATCCGCATCTTTGTAACTCCAGAAAAAATTACAGATGCTGAGTGCAAACTCCTAGCCCGTGAAATAGCCGAAAAGATAGAGCAAGAGCTAAAATATCCGGGTGAAATCCGCGTAACCATGATCCGCGAAACTAGAATTATCGATTACGCAAGGTAAAATAATTAAATGAAAATACAAAAAGCCACCGAAATGGGTGGCTTTTTGTTTTAAATCAAAAAGTTTTTTGTAATTTTGTCAATGTTTAAAACATTTGCATTAAAAAACCCTTATTATATAATGGTTATGTAAAGAAAAGGGTCGAAATATTTTTTAAAAGACTTTATTAAAAACAAAAAATGAATAAACAATCATTAGTTGAGTTAGTTCAAGGGAAATTAGGAGGCACAAAAGTGCAAGCAGAAGAAGTAGTAGACACTATTTTCGATGGCATCACAGGTGCTATGAAGAAAGGTGGCGAAGTTTCAATCGCTGGCTTCGGAATCTTCTCTGTAAAGGGTCGTGCGGCTCGTATGGCTCGCAATCCGAAAACTGGTGAGCAAGTAAAAGTTGCTGCTAAAAAAGTTCCGAAATTCCGCCCTGCGAAAGCTCTAAAGGACGCAGTGGAATAAAAAATTGTGCAAACGTTTTCACACTTACAAAAATACCCGCTTTATGCGGGTGT
This sequence comes from Minisyncoccia bacterium, assembly GCA_044229265.1. Classification (GTDB taxonomy): domain Bacteria; phylum Patescibacteriota; class Minisyncoccia; order Phycocordibacterales; family UBA9973; genus UBA9973. The sequence goes on from JBGATK010000001.1 coordinate 70,265, forward strand.
TTTTGTTTTTAGTATTTTCTAATTACAGCTTTGACTATGCCTACTATCTTCAGATCATACTCAGGGTAAATAGGTTTGTATTTTTTATTAGCAGGTTGTAGCCACATTTTAGCGCCTTTGATTCGCAAATATTTCATAGTGAACTCGCCATCGATGTTTGCGATCACTATATCCATATCTTTCCCTGTATTTACTTTTTCTACTAATACCATGTCGCCTTTTTCTATGTGAGCTTCTATCATAGAATCACCATCGACTTCGAGCATATAAGTATTTTCTTTTTTTGGAGCAAGCATAGCAGTTATGTCCACGCGATCAGTTAACTCCGCATCTACATCAGCTGGCAAACCTGCGGTCACATATCCGAGCATCGGAATTTCATTTTGATTTTGATTCGGCACTAGTCTGCCTAAATGATCTTTCTCTACTGCACCTTCTTCTACTAAATGATTTACTATTTTATAAATAGCATTTTTAGAACGCAAACCAAAAAGCTTCAGCATTTCCGTATAGGTGGGCATTCTACTATTGCTATCGTAAAAAGAGTAAATTTTTTTCTTGTAGTCCATTTGTTTTTATTTAATATATTTTACCAAATTTAAAACTGAAACACACTTGGTAAAAATTTAGACAAGAAGCTACGATGAGTGTGATAGCGCAATCTGCGAAGCATGAGCCTGTGGTCATGCGCTTCCCTGCGATAATCCTCACCACGCATTATCTTGAAATCGATCTTTTTATTTATCTTTTGTATCTCTTTTTCTAAAATTTTTAGATATTGTTTTTGTGACATATGTTTATATAAATGTTAATTACTAATATCTATATTATAGATGAACGAGCGTTCACCTGTCAAACATACCTCTGTGGAAAACCCTGCTTCGCCAAAGCTTCGCAGGGCAGGCTCTAAGTATTCAATTTCGGTCTATACTGCAATGCTTCGAGTATGTGATTCTCAGATATATTAGGTACTCCTTCTAAATCCGCAATTGTGCGAGCGAGTTTTATGACACGATGGTAAGCCCTGGCCGAGAGTGCAAACCTCTCTGCAGACTTATCTAAAACATCTCTTACATTTTGAGAAAGGATTGCGAAAGTATCTAAATCTTTGGCAGACATTTCACTATTGGATTTTATTTTTTTAGAAAAATTTTTAAAACGTTCTTGTTGTATTTTGCGAGCACTCTCTACCCTCTTTTTTATTTCACTACTCTTCTCGCCTTCTTCTCCTCCCGAAAGTTTTTTATAATCAACTTGCGATACAGGTACCCACATATCTATACGATCCATTATTGGTCCCGAAAGTTTTCTTTTATATCTATCGAGATCACTTGGTTTACAAATACAAGCTCGAATTTTTGAATCTAAGTTTCCACAAGGACAAGGGTTCATGGCCGCGACTAAAATAAAATTACTTGGAAAAATTGCATTACCTTTTGCACGAGAAATAGAAACTATGTTGTCTTCGAGTGGTTGGCGCAAACTCTCGATAACTCTTTTTTCAAATTCTGGAAATTCGTCTAGAAAAAGCACTCCGCGGTGTGCCAGTGTAACCTCACCGGGTTTTGGAAAAGTTCCACCACCAATTAGTGAAACGTAAGAAGAGGTATGGTGTGGGGAGCGAAAGGGTGGATAACAAACTAGCTCACCTTGGTTGGCGCCAACTATAGAATGTATCCCTGTGACTTCTAAAATTTCATCCAGAGATAAATTCGGAAGTAATCCTGCGAATGCTCGCGCTAGCATTGTCTTGCCTGTGCCTGGAGGTCCATACATAGCTATGTTATGCCCACCAGCTGCTGCAATTTCAAGACCTCGTTTTGCACTCTCTTGTCCACGCACTTCAGCAAAGTCTAAATAAATTTTATTTTTATCAAATACAACTTCTATTTTTGGTGCAGGTAATAATTTTTTGCTATCCATTTTTTCTCTACTCTTTTCTAAATGATCTATAACTTCACGTAAATTTTTAGCGCCAAAAATTTTTATACCACCCACAAGTGATGCTTCGTAAACATTATCAATAGGTAAAAATATTTCTATGAAACCCACTTCACGTGCTTCAAGCACTATAGGTAAAATTCCTCGCACTGGCCGAAGAGTGCCATCGAGTCCTAGTTCGCCTATAAATAATTTTCCTTCACTATCAAAATCTATCTCATTGGCTGAGAGTAGAAAACCTAGTGCAATAGCCAAATCAAAAAAAGGTCCTTCTTTTTTTATATCAGCTGGTGAAAGTGAAACCACGATTTTTTGGTTTAATGATTTTGGAGATTTAAAATCTGAATTCTTGATTGCCGATGAAACACGATCCCTTGCTTCGTCTACTGCTTTATCTGGTAAACCCACAACGGAAAACGCATGCAGTCCACGTGACATGTCTACCTCAACAACAACAATATTACCTTTTAGTAGTGAAACCTGTGCGGAATATACTTTAGCGAATGACATATTTTTAATAAAATAAAAACGCCAGTCTGGCGTTTTTATTTATTTACATATTTTTTAATTTTTCTTCTACGTCTTTTAAACGCTCTTCTAATACTGCAAGGACTGAAGATCTAGATTCAAAATCTTCTGCTCTGTCTGCCATATCACTTTCATCAGCTTCGCCATATTCTTGTGAGAATGGCACAGCATTCCAGCGACCCGTTGCTGGATCCATAACACCGAGACTTTTCATTTCTTCTAAAAGCAAATCGTATTCTTGTTGTAATTCTTCTTTTTGATTCATGCCTAAATAATAACAATTATTAATTTTAATGCAATATCTATTTGCGAATATTAGAGGAAGATTTTCTTTCTATAATCTCATCTGCTATACCAGCATAATTACTGATGAGCACAGTTGTGTCGTCGAGATAAACATACATGATAACTATAGAGCCAAGATCATCGTAAAGGACGCGTGCATTTTTATTTTGAATAATTTCATCTTCAAAATCTCTGGTTAACAATTGCTGAGTATTTGGAGAAATTTCATAATTAAAAATCTGTCCTAAATCATAGAGCATTTTATTTTCCCAATTACGCATCGTAGTAAAAGCATCATTCATACTTTTTACTTTAAAAACAAAAAATGGGTGATTACCTTTATTACTAAAAACTCCATACATAAAATCAGAGCTAAAAATATTCCCTTCTGGTAGAGATATATTTGCCTCAGTAATTTGCAAAAATCTAGCAAGAGAAAGTTGTTTCTTATTTTCGACAAGATTAAAAGCTTGAATTTGCCCTTCTGGTAAGACAACTTTTTCTGACTCATCAGCTATGATTTTTAAAGATTTTGTTTTGTTTAAACCTGCAATTTCGATACTATCCAATTTATCAACTAAAAACATATTTTTTGCATCTTGAACAAATTGATTTTCCCCGCTATTATTTTTTACTGCTATAAAAAAAATAAAATAATAAAGAAGTCCTACAGAAAGTATAAGTGCAACAAAACCAAAAATCATATACAGTTGATTTACACTGTAGCCAATTTTCATATGTTCTTTTTCATTCTCTCTACCTTCTTCAGCATCGATAATAGCGCGAATAGTTCCTGGTGTTCCAGCCTCAGCCTCATGAGCTATGTCATTACTCAAAGTATGCACGCCTTTGCGTGGCACTTCGAGTGTATCGTTATTTTTATTTTGATTAGAATTAATTTCCATTTTTATCAGGTGCAAAAAAGTTTTTGTCTGCTTCTTTGATTGAAAGTCCAACTTTACCTCTTTCTTTGTCTACAGAAATAACTTTCACTGGGACTATCATACCTGCTTTTATTATACTATCTACTCGTTCAACACGGAAAGGTGCTATCTCAGATACATGCACCATACCATCAGTAAAATCATTGAGTTTTACAAAAGCTCCAAATTCTGCGATGCGAACAACTTCTCCTTTTAACATTTCACCTACTTCAAATTCGTGAGTCATTTCTTCGACTATGGCTTTAGCTTTTCCGGCAGATCCACCCTTGCCAGTAAAATACACTGTGCCGTCTTCATCGATATCTATGTCCGCACCGGAGCGTTCTTTTATTTCTTTAATAGTTTTACCACCAGAACCTATGACCATACCTATCTTGTCTGGATTTATTTTTGTAATTAAAATTTCTGGTGCATTTGGCGAAATATTTGGCCTGTGAGTAGGTATTTCTTTTGTAATAGTTTCGAGGATTGTGTGTCTTGCTTTCTTACCAGCCTCAAGAGCTTCTGCAAGAATTTTTATCGGCACACCATCTACCTTTACGTCGAGTTGTATTGCTGTAACTCCTTCCTTTGTTCCTGCAACTTTGAAATCCATATCACCATGATGGTCTTCAGGGCCTTGGATGTCAGTGAGGACTTTGTACGCGTTATCATTTTCATACATCAGCCCCATCGCAATTCCAGCCACAGGATTTTTTATTGGCACACCGCCGTCCATGAGGGCAAGAGTTGATGCACAAATACTTGCCTGTGAAGTCGAACCATTGGAAGCCATACTTTCAGAAACAATACGGACAGTATATGGGAATTCTTCTTTACTTGGTAGAACCATAAGTAATGCTTTTTCTGCGAGTGCTCCGTGCCCCACTTCACGACGATTTGTGAATCCTGATCTTCCCGGTTCGCCAGCAGAAAATGGAGGAAAGTTATAGTGATGCATAAACCTACGAGAAGACGTAACGTCCATACCATTTACTTCTTGTTTATCACCAGGACCTCCGAGAGTGAGTGCCGAGAGCACATGTGTTCCACCTCTGTAAAAAATACCAGATCCGTGAAGTATAGAGGAAAGTCCTCCGGCTTGCGCATACAGCTCGCGAACTTCGTCCATAGCTCTACCGTCTGCTCTTTTATTTTCTTTGATAGCTTTCTCGTGCAAAATATTGTTTTCTGTTTCATCAAATAGATTTTCTTCAGGAGCAAAGCTATCACGGTCGCTATTTGCATATTTTTCTTTAAATAATTTTTTCCATTCATCATGCAATGCTTCTATTTTTACTTTTCCAGCACCTGCAAAAATCGCTTCTTCCATTTTTGGCAAAATATTTTCATTAAAAAGCGCTGCAGACTCAGCTGAAATCTCTTCATGCTCTATTACCCTTTTTATTTTGCCTATTTCAGCAACGATTTTCTTTTGAAATTCTTCGAGTTTTGTAATTTCAGCACTTGCGAGCTCAAGCGCCTGCACTAATTCAGCTTCAGGTACTTGCCGAGCTGCCGCTTCGATCATATTTATGGTTCCAGCGCGTCCGCACACAGTCAGGTCGTACTGATACGGGTATTCTTCGGCGCGCAGTGTCATACCAGCATTGATTTGCATATTTTGACCATCGTATTTCCCAACTCTCACACAACCAATAGGTCCAGCCCAAGGAATATCAGATACTGCAAGGGCGAGGGACGCTGCATTTACTGCAAGCATTGCTGTATCATTATCATCACAAGCGAGCACAGTAGTTATTACTTGCACGGCATGACGAATTCTTTGATCAAAAAGTGGGCGAATTGTTCGGTCTATAACTCGACTAGCTAGTATAGCTTCAGTAGAAGGTTTACCTTCACGGCGCACATATTGTGAACCCAAGATTTTACCTGAAGCATAAAACTTCTCCGCATAATCTACAGTTAAATTAAAAAAACCGAGTCCTGCTTGAGGCTCTTTGCTCATACAAGCAGTAGCGAGCACGATACTCTCGCCATATTTAAGCATTACCGAACCATGAGCTTGGTCTGTCAAATCACTAAAAATAGCAGTAAGCATCTTGCCCCCTATCTCTACACTAAATTCTTTTTTATTCATATTTTTTCTTGCCCCGACCTTGCGTCGGGGTTGTGTCCATACCCGGTATGGACATTAGTTCGTGGACAGACTGGAGTATTGTTTCATACATATATATATGTACAAACACTACTATGTGTCTACCCGCGAACCGATTAACTTGTAAAATATCTCAATACTCTTGAAATATGTTTTTATACTAGCATTTTGAAGATTTAAAATCAAAAAAAACCTCATACAAATACGAGGTCTTTCTATAATGACTAATAATGAATTTAGTGAACCATTGATACTGTTCTTCCTTCAATTTTTGATACATAAAGAAAAAATTCAACCCAATCCTCTTTTAGGTAACCTAAAAACATGCCTTCATTAAATTCACACCATCTTACACAATCTTTTTCCCACTGTTCTTTAGTGAGTTTACATTTACTTGATCTACCAATTTGGAAACGAATAATTCCTAATGACAAACACTCTTTAATCTCTTTTTCCTTAGTATGATCAAAATCTTTGGATTCTAAAAACATTTTGATAATACCTTCTTTAAACCCTGTGTGATCAGCAAGTGTAGCTAACATTGAAAAGTTTTCAGTACTTATGTTTTGATTTTTAAGTAAAGAAATAGCCATTTCTCTAAAATTTTTCATATCTGTGTTTTTAATTATAAATTAAACAATATAAATTCCCCCTATTTTTAACACTAAATAAAAAATAATGCAAACTAAAAAACCTGAATATGATGTTCAGGTTTTTTAGTTTATTTTTACAATTTATCTAGCGCCGATGATGTATTTGCGAGGATTGTCGGATAGGTCGACGAAGTCGTCGACTGTTTCGATCAGTGCTGAGGAAGTTGATTTTCCAAAGGAAACCACTTCGACTTGCACACCCATAGTCTGCAAATATTCTACGAGGGGTATATAGTCGCCATCACCACTAATGATGACTACAGAGTCTAGTCGTGGAGCCATCTTGATGGCATCCACAGTCAAGCCTACATCCCAATCACCCTTTTTTGTACCAGAGTGAAATACTTGCAGGTCTTTTGTCTTGGTTTCAATGCCGAGCTTTGTAAGGGCTTCGAAAAAATTCTTCTCGTCACCTGCTTCGGTAGTGATGACATAAGCCACAGCTCGCACGAGCTTGCGCCCTGCTACTGCATCTTTCAAAACCACACCAAAATTTACCCGTCCTTTATATAAATTGCGAGCAGAGTGATACAAATTTTGTGTATCTATGAACACGCCCACACGTTGTTCTTTATGTTTAATTACAGTCATATATTTAAATTTGTTCTTTACTTGCCCCGTATGAAGCCTATGGCTTTCGTTCGGGGTGTTTTATTACTGTCATATATTTTATTAAAAATTCTTGTCCTGCGTAGCTTCTTGTCCTCCCGAAACTTTACGTGAAGGAGGATAGCGAAGCAGGGATTAAATTCGACCTTTGTTATATTTTAGCATACAAATAAATAAACTCCTTTTGAAGGAGTTTATTTAAGTTCTAATTTTTTAGTTAAAGCGTCGTAGCGAGCTTTGTCTTTTCTTTCTAAGTATTTCAGATGTCCACGGCGATCCGCAACCATCTTGATAAGACCTCGGCGTGAGCCATTGTCTTTCTTGTGCTTCTTCAAATGTTTTGAAAGTTCATCAATTTGAGCAGACAAAACAGAAACTTGCACTTCGGCAGAGCCAGTATCCTTCTCGTGAACTTGGCTTTTCTTTATTATTGCTTGTTTTTTCTTTGTAGCTAACATGCTTATAATATAGCATATTTCATAAAAAAATGCAAGGTCTCTGCATTTAATGTGCAGACCGCAGTCCTGAACCGAGCTTTGCTCTGGTTTAGGGCAATACCTACCCCAAATATTGGGCGACACAATAATATGCTAAAATAATACTATGAAAAACGAGTTATCTAACCTAAAAAGACAATTTCTAGAATACCTGGAAATAGAAAAAGGTTCTGCGTTGCGCACTATAGAGAATTATGACCATTATTTAACGAAGATTTTTGAAAATGGGGGTTTTGAAAAAGTAGATGATATCACTCCTGAAGCAATTCGTGAATATCGCCTCAAATTAAATCGCCAAATTAGTGGCAATAACAAAAAATCTGGCAAAACCACTAGCAAAAAAACTCAAAATTACTACATGATAGCTCTGCGCATGTTTTTAAAATACTTAGCCAAGCGAGATATCACTGCTATGCCAGCCGATAAAATAGAACTTGCAAAGATTCCCGAACGTTCACTCGACTTAATAACTCCCGCTGAACTCTCGCGCCTACTAAACGCACCTCTGCTTCGTCAAGACTTCGCAGGGCAAGCCAAAAATATAGACATAAAAACACTTAGAGATAAAGCAATATTGGAATTACTTTTTTCTACAGGACTTCGTGTTTCCGAACTATGCTCACTGACAAATGACATAGATATAAATACCGAAGAGTTTGCAATTCGTGGAAAAGGCGGAAAGGTTCGCGTGGTGTTCGTATCCGATGAAGCACGCAGTGCTGTAAAAGCTTACCAAAATGCTCGCAAAGACATGAATGATGCGATGTTTGTGCAAGTAGGCAAAGAAATAAAAAGCAAAGAACCTACCCCGCTGACCCGCCGATCAATCGAAAGAATTGTAAAAAGTTATGCTACTAAAGCTGGTATTTATAAAAAAGTTACCCCGCACGTACTGCGACACTCATTTGCCACTGATCTACTTAGTAATGGTGCGGATATTCGCAGTGTGCAAATAATGCTCGGCCACGCTAGTATTTCAACTACTCAAGTTTACACTCACCTTACCGACAAACAACTTCGTGATACACATAAAAAATTCCACGGAAAAAGATAATAAATAAATCCAACTTTTGGTAATAATTTTTTAGAGACATTGCGCAGGCGGACGCGCCGAGCATAGCAAATTTTCAGCAGAAAATTATGTGTGTCGATAAAAAATTGATTAGCAAAAGTTATGCTATTATTAAAACATGAAAATCATCAGCTGGAACACAAATGGCCTACGCGCTACTATAAAGCAAGGACACTTTGAACCCTTATTCAAAAAATACAAACCAGACATAGTGTGTTTCCAAGAAACTAAATCTGAAGAAATTCAAATTCCTGAAAAATACAGAAATTTTCTAGGTTATCATTCTTATTTCTCACATTCCAAAGAAAGAAAGGGCTACAGCGGCACCGCTATTTATTCTAAAGAAAAACCAATAGAAGTTTTTGAAGGCATGGAGAAAATTCTCGGAAAAAGTGCAAAAATTTTCGATACCGAAGGGCGTCTCCTGACTGCTCGCTATAAAGATTTTACTCTTATCACTGGATACTATCCAAATGGGGGCCAAGGTCCACACCGCCTCGAATACAAATTAAAATTTTATGATATGTTTTTGAAATTTATTTTAAAACTCCGCGCTGCTGGCGAAAATGTTATTTTCTGCGGAGATGTAAACACTGCGCACGAAGCCATCGACCTCGCCCGCCCAAAAGCCAACGAAGAAAATACTGGCTTCCTCCCCATCGAGCGCGCATGGATTACAAAAGTCATCAAAAATAATTTCCTCGATGTCTGGCGAGAAATGAACCCAAATAAAAAAGATGTCTATACATACTGGGATCAAAAGACTGCTTCGAGGGAACGCAATGTCGGCTGGCGTATAGATTACTTTTTTGCAGACAAGCCCCTGATGAAAAAAATAAAATCTGCTGGAATGCTTAGCGACTACATGGGCTCAGACCACTGCCCTATCTTGCTTGAACTATAAAAATAGCTATACTAAAGAATATGTACAATAACATAGAGAATCCAAATTCCAACAAACAAGTAAGTAGCCAAGTAATGGAATCGACAGAAATAGATTTAGATGAAATAAAAATATCTAAATTAAAATCACAAAAGGAAGACATTTTAAATTCAAATAATTTTTCATCTAAGAAAGAAATCTTGGGTGGCAATATTGGTGACGCAACTTTTGTATCCATAGAAGGTGACGGTAATGGAGTATTTAAACCACACACTAAATATAATTATGACCCAGAAAGAAAAATGAATTTTATCAATAGCGAGCGAGCAGCATATTTATTTAGTCAGTTTTTAGGTTTTGACATTGTTCCACTCACAATAGTAAAAAATGTAGAATATCGAAATACTGAGGATAATGATAATGATGTCATCACCCAAATAGGAAGCTTGCAAGAATTTATAGAAAATGCCGAGGAAGGTCGTGAATGCAACATAGCCGAAATTCCTAAATTAGAAATTTTAAAACTTCATATTTTTGATATTATTATTGCCAACGACGATAGGCATGGAGCAAATTTTTTAATTAAAAACAATAAAATTTATGCTATTGATAACGGATTAGCCCTAAAAAAAACAGACCTTCTTGATATAAATATTGAAAGTAATAGACCGTTAGTAAATAATGACTACTTAATAAAAATTTCACAAAATGATGAATTACCTGCTGAAATTACTAATAAAATAAAAGAATTACTAAAATGGGAAAATGGTGTAAAAATTTTAAAGCAACAAATAGAAGAGTTATTAGGGAAAGAAGTAGCAGAAATATCTATAGAAAGATTAAAAATCTTATCAGATTGCATCAATGAAGAAAATAAATTTGACATAAATAATTTTAAACAATCAATTCGTGAATTAAAAAGGAAGTCTTAAATAGACACACTAACTAATAAAAAATATGAAATACGTAGAAATATATAAATTGCAAAATAATGGGGATCAAAAGGTAGTGTTAAAATGCTTTTTACGTGGAGAAAATGTAGAGTTTGAAGGTGAAGGAGAACAATTAGCAAAAAACTTAATCACTGATGGAATCAAGAACTATCTTGAAGAATCCATTGAAGCCTTGTATCCCAAAGATGGCTTAAAATTTCTACAAAACATGATGTATAATTTCACTTCTGGATATTTAAATGCATCTGATGTGCTAGAACAATAGAAACCCAGAAACTCAAATCCTAGCGACAAAAAATAAACTTTTGCTATAATATAAATATGCTTAAATCAACAAGGCTCGATGAACTCGCCGACGGTATCTTTGCTATTTTAATGACAACTCTGATGAAAAAAATAAAATCTGCTGGAATGCTTAGCGACTACATGGGCTCAGACCACTGCCCTATAAGTCTTGAATTAAAATAAAATTTAACATTTAGAATTTTTGTGTTATACCCGTACACTTAAATTTGTAAAAAATTAAGTGTTGGGGTATATTGAAAAATATGGATATTTTTGAATTTTTTGGACAATTTAATACCCACCAAACTACAATACTTTGGGTTTTGTTTGGACTTCTTATCATAGAAGTTTATTTACGCATAGCCAAAAAGAAACTCAAAGTAAAATATAAATACAATAAAGATAAAGTCGAAGATTTTGAAGACATGGAAAAGATCTGGATTGAGTATTACAAAAAGAATCAAAATTTATTCGTCATTCGTGTTATCAGTATTTTTATCGCCATAGCGGTAATATTGGTGAGTTTTGATGTAAATGCTTTTAATTTGCTCGCAGTAGTAGCCGGTGCGACGATAATTATTTTCCGTGATTATATATTTTCTTTTATTACATTTTTCTATATAATTTCTATCTATAAAATCGGTGATGACGTAAAAACAGATACAATCTTAGGAGAAATACTACGCATCAATCCCCTGTATGTAGCCATAGCCGGTAAAGATGAAGATGGTGAATACAATGGCAAATTACATCGTGTTCCAAATAGTATTTTCATTACTCAAAAAATAGAAGCCCAAGAACTAAAAGCAGATGATTATCGTAGAGTAATGATAACTGCAGTATTTTCAACTGAAAAATTCATGGATGGTTTTAGTATATGGTTAGACAAAGTAAGAAATTTCTTAGAAGAAACATTGCCAGCTCGCACACTAGAACGTGTAGGACATTTTAAAGGATATCTAGGTGTAAAATATAAAATTAATTTTGATTATAATGATAAAGGTGATACAGTGGTGCGCATTTCATTCATTGCTCGCCCACCAAAAAATATAGAACTAAAAGAAAAAATCATAGAATATATTGAAACTCTACGTAATCCTAGCGACAAAAAATAAACTTTTGCTATAATATAAATATGCTCAAATCAACAAGGCTCGATGAACTCGCCGACGGTATCTTTGCTATTGTGATGACGATACTGGTTTTTGAAATAAAAATTCCAGATGCTCTCGGAGAAATTTCAAATTTTGAACTTTGGAAACACTTGGTAAACCTTATTCCTTCTATGCTTTCTTATATACTTTCTTTTGCTTTACTATTTACTTACTGGCGAGCACACCACTTCTTTATATCTGTATATGCAAAAAATATCGACACTGCCCTTATGAATATAAATGGTTTCTTTTTCATGATCATTGCTCTCATCCCCTTTTCAGCCAGCGTTCTTGGTCAGCACAGTAATAATGAACTTTCTATAATTCTTTTTGGTAGCAATATCGTAATCATTGGTCTTACTCTTTATTTTATGCGTAGATATGTACTATACTCACCTCATATTAAAAATCCTGAAATAACTCATCGTGAACTTTTTGGATCCACTGTTCGAACCATGGTGCCAGTGATATTCGCGCTCATAGCTATATCACTTTCTTTTTGGAATACGACTTTATCACTCGCTCTTTTTACACTAGCGGTAATATTTAATTTACTACCACAAAGCACAACACTAGCCGAAAAATTCTTCCATCATGAAGAAGAATAACAAATAACTAAGGCTTTTTTTATTAATTATTTTCTAACTCCGTGCTTGCTATGCAATTTTTCTACCTCAGCTTCTTCAAGCTCTTCTTTTTTTTCTTTAGCTTTTTCGCCTAGGGCTCGCAGGTCTGCATCAGAAAGTTGCTCTAGTTCCCCTACTCTATTTTTTAAATATTCTATTTCATTCTTTTCTGGATTTTCCAATACTTCTTCTAGTAATGCATTTAATATCCATCCCATTCTCGGCCCCGGCTTCATTTGCATATCTTTCATAAGAAAATTTCCATCAATTTTTAATTGAGATACCGATATAGGGTCCCGCAGGCATTCCTCTATCATCGCATGATATTTGCGCAAGCGGTAAGGTGCCTCTTTTTTGGCCATACCTACCCTGTCGCATTCTCGCACTTTCATTAAAGTCCAAATCGGATGTTCGTAAGAATCATCCGATTTGTCCTGCGTAGCTTTATGCGAAGCAGGACCCTTGTCCTCCGAAGCTTTAGCGAAGGAGGATACTTTCACAATTATTCGGCGCACTGCAGAAAGAGTGATCTGCTCTGTATCAGAGAAAAACATATGATTCCTCACCAAACTCTCCACCATATTTATTTCATCACGAGAAAATTTCATCCGCTCCATTATCTTCTTTGCCATCCGCGCACCCACTACTTCATGACCATAAAATGTATAAGCTTTCTTTTCCCCCCTCCTGCGAGTTCTCGGCTTGCCTATATCGTGCATAAGGGCAGACATACGAATAACAAACGACCAATTTTTATCTGCCGCGTGGCCGAGTGCCTGAACTAAGTGTTCAAACACATCATACCTATGTGCACCTCCCTGCTCACAATTTATTCCTTCTTCGAGTTCTGGGATAATATATTTTAATAAACCAAATTTTTGCAACATTCCAATTCCAGACATTGGATTATTCGACATAATTATTTTTACAAATTCATCTCTAATTCTTTCTTGCGAAATATTTTTTATCAAATCTGCATTTTTTACGATACTTGTCATCGTCTCGCCTGATATAGCAAAATCAAGTTCGCAAGCAAAACGAACTGCGCGAAGCATTCGAAGTGCATCCTCATTGAATCTCTCATCCGCATTACCTACTGTTCTTATTACTTTGTCCTTTATGTCCTTTATACCCCCAAACATGTCTGTTATGCTTATTTTTTCTTTTGCACTATTAGACATAGCGAGTGAATTCACTGTAAAATCACGTCTTTTAAGATCATCTTCTATGTTTTGACTAAACCTTACCTCGTCTGGGTGCCTATTATCACTATATTTACCTTCTAGTCGATACGGAGTAACCTCTATAGTTTCATAAGAAACATCTTCTTCTTGTCCAGATCCGACTTGGACAGATGTTTCAAGTGAAACTTTAGGTATAAATACTGCCACAGTACCAAATTTATTTTCATAAACAGTTTTTTCAAATAAAGATATAATCTGATCTGGTGTAGCATTAGTTGTCAGATCCCAATCCTTTGGTTTTCTATCTAAAATCAAATCTCTAACACAACCACCAACTAAAAAGGCTGAAAAACCTCCCTGAGAGAGCTTTTCTATCACGATCAATACTTCTTTCGGAATGTTTCTTGTGAAATTGTTTGAGTTATTTTCCATTGGGAAAAATGTGCGGCGTAGGAGAATCGAACTCCTGTCTCATCCTTGGCAAGGACGTGTTCTACCACTAAACCAACACCGCATTTTGTTAATATTTATAAAATAACCTATATATTATATACCTTTTTAGTATAAATGCAAAACTTTAAAAAAAGCTTATAAAATAAAGCTATTTGTATATATTAAAAATATATTATATAATTTGTTAGTTATTATTTTATTATATTTTCGCACCCGTAGTGAAATGGATATCACTACAGTCTTCGGAACTGTCGTTCCAGGTTCGAATCCTGGCGGGTGCACATTAAAGTCCTTGAAACAAATTAAATTTCTGTCCCATAGTTATACCCATATAAAATAAGGATTTTGTTCAAAACTGTGGATAACTATGTGGGTATTGTTTATAAATGTCCTTTATCAAAATGTCTTTTAAATAGACAATTTCCTAAAATATCCTTTAAAATCAAGACAAAATGATAAAAGACTATAAATTTTCACACTTTTCATTAATTCTTTCACGTGAAACATATTAAATAGTTTCATCTGAAACATTATAAAGATATGCTGTTTAATTAAAGAATAAGGCTTACTATTTTATGCCAAAAGTATTTACTTCTAAAACTCAACAAACAGGTGAACTAGGAGAAAACATTGCTTGTAAGTTTCTCATGAAACAAGGTTTCGCTATTGTTGAAAGAAATTATACTAAAAAGTGGGGAGAAATAGATATTATTGCTAAAAAAGAAGAAAAACTCTATTTTATTGAGGTAAAAAGTGTTTCCAGAGAGGTCTTACCTGTAAAGGACACTAAAAATAGTGTATCGGACATAAATGGAGAATACAAAGCAGAAGATAATATGCATCCTTGGAAATTAAAACGTCTATCAAGGACAATACAAACATATTTACTGTCTAAAAATGTTTCAGATGAAACAGATTGGCAATTAGATCTTTTAATTGTTTATTTGGATTTAAATAACAAAAAAGCACGTATAAAAATAATCAACGATATAATTTTATAGATAATTATCTGTGCGGGATAGGGGAATCGAACTCCTAACCTCAGTTTGGAAAACTGATGTTTTACCATTAAACTAATCCCGCCTTCGCTAAAGCTTCGTCGGGCAGGCCCGCAAAAAACTCTAGTGTCGGGCCGCCGCGAATCGAACGCGGTCTAAACGGTCCCAAACCGCTTGTACTACCGGTATACTACGGCCCGATGTATATTTTCAATACTGAACAAAGAATATTCTAGCATAGAAATATTAATTTTGCCAAATAAAAAAGCCCTAAAGGGAAAAGGGCTTTAAATCAAACTAATTGAGTATTAATTTTAATTTCAAATTTAATAATTCCTAACCAGCGTAGGAATCTAAGAATTTGAAAGAATGGATCAATTTCACCTTTCTTTACAGCAAAATTTGCACGTTCTGGATGTTTATGATGATTATTTTGAAACCACTCACCGCCAAGTGCAAAATCAGCATGGAGAACATTTTGTGAATCATCCTCTAATTCAAAATTTCTATAACTAAGCAAGCTTTTTTTGTGTCCATACCAATTTACTAGAGAGCCTTGTATAGCACCAGAAAAAATATTTAGTAAAATCAGGGGCCAAAGCCACACAGTAGGGCAGAACATGTAGTATAAATAAATGTACAAAAATATAAAACCATACATGGAAATACTACTATTTGCAATATTTTCAAAATCTGGCCAACTAGGAAATTTTTTGTCTTTCCAAAGCTTTATTAAGCTGCTTTTACCTTTATTTATTTCTTCTAAAATTTTTAAAGCTCTGTGCATCATACGCACAACGTCAAAGAAAAAACTTTTCCAAAATCTAGGCGAATGTGGATCGCCTTTTTCATCAGAATGTAAATGATGTGTTAAATGCATTATTGCATAAGATTTCGGGCACATATAAGCTGAGCCCATGGTAAGATAAGTCTTAATCCAAAATAACTTTTCCCAAAATAAATTTGTAAAAGATATGGATTTGTGAGTAGCGTATCGATGAATAAAAACACTATGATAAAAAAGCGTTATTCCATACCAAAATACACCAAAAATCAAGAAAAATAAAAAAGGAGTCATAATATTTTAATTTAAATTTTCAAGAACTAAAACCATCTCTGAAATTATAACACAATGCTAAATCTAAAAAATTATTTGCAATAAATATAAAAATATGGAAAACTATCGATATGGAACACGAAACTTTTTGGGACCTCTTTAATAGTGCTGCGCATTGGCAGTTTGAGATCTTTTTAATCATTATTTTTGATGGTATTATTGGTTTACTAATTTGGCCAAAAATTAAAAAATGGTTTACTCATCATGAAGAAGACGATGCAAAAATAGCTTCACTAGAAAAAAGGCTAGATATGTTAGAAAGAAAAGACAAATAATCTGGGCAAAATAAAAATCCTCTTACATTGTAGAGGATTTTTATTTTGCCCAGCTATTATCAAAACCCGGATTCTTTGCACCTCGAACTTCAAAGTGTAAATGCGGACCAGTCGAGCGACCAGTATTACCTACATAACCAATTACTTGACCTTGAATAACTTCATCTCCAACACCTACAGCCAATTTGGATTGATGAGCGTAGAAAGTTTGAGTGCCATTTGGATGAGCAATAATTATAAGATTTCCATAAGCACCATTCCATCCATATTTTGCAAAGATTACCTTACCCGAAGCTGCTGCATAAATAGGTGTGCCGATTTTACCGCAAGCTAAGTCCACAGCGTATGTATCATGCTTACCTTGAGTTTGGATACCACATTTAAGCGGTCTAATATAATAACCACCGGAAAACTTATTATTATCACTGGATTGATTTGTATTTGAAGGTTTCTTCGGAGCTATAGTTTCTACATGAATTTCAGCACCGGGGACGATTATTTCATCACCAATAGCGAGTTTAGCGTCTTCGTCCAAGTTATTAAATGCAAATATATCATCTGGATCAACTTTGTAAAGTTTAGCAATACTTTTAATGGTTTGCCCTTTAACGACAATGTGTTTTACTCCAGAAATTGGCAAAATAATCAGGGCATCACCTTCTTTTAATTTTTCACCAGCCTTAAGGCCATTTGCCCAAAGTATCGTATTATTTGTTACTCCGAATAGTTTAGCTATAGTGGGCACAGTATCACCCTTACGAACTACATATATACTTATATCTTCAGAAGTATAATCACCATCTTTGCCAGTAAGGGCTCCGAGAGGGCTAACTGTCGGTAAAAGGGCATTTTCTGATAAAATGTTAATTTCTTTAGATTCATCAATCTTAGAGTCTTTGGAGTTTTTATCTTCTACAATAGAAGAGCTAGACACATTGGCTTGCAAAAGGTTCAGGTTTTGAGAATTTTGGTCTGAAACAGGCTCGGTTTCTTCAATTTCTTTTTCATCACTGCCAATGCCAAACAAATCAGCGAAGAATCCGGCTTGGGCTCGCGGTGGAAAAGCAAAAATCCCTATTGCGAGGAATAGAGTAAATATCTGAATAAATAAGGATATTTTAGAGATTTTTTTTATAAAACAATTTTGTATCGCAAGAAATCTATCTGGCTTCAGGCATAAATATGCGAACAAGCTTATACAGAACGACCATATGAATATGTGCTGTAAAAAATAAAGTTCTTACGAAATTACTGTCCTTCTAGCGTATCAGCCATGTAAACCCTGCTATCTATCTGTGTAAATTCATACTATCATAAAAACCATCCTAGCTCAATACTATGCAATAATTGCTGTGGATAAGCAAAATGGGGTATAATTAATGTATCTTATGAATCTAGATAAACACAACCCATCAAGAACCACTAAAATAAAAAAAATTGAGGAGGCTGAGGGCTTTGGACATATTGATAGTTTCGCAGATCTTAAAAACTCTTTAAATTTAGAAAAAAATGAACAAGGAGAAAAACCTACCGAAAACACAACAAAAGAAATTCTAGAGCGAGAAAAGGATGAGGCTCAAATTATCGAATGGCTAAAAAATGAAAAGATCGCGCAGATAGTAATTCATGGAGGCAAAAGAGAAAAAGGGGAAAATGGGGAAGATATTTGGGATTTAACTCCTGATTTAGATGCGCAAAGTGCTTCTATCTTTTTAAGTGAATACAATAAAAAGAAAGGTAAAGATCTTTACACAGAAAATGCTGTTTCTTCTATAGTACCAAAAGGCGGAAATGAGAAAGATTTAGATATAAATAAAGAAAAAGATGGTCTGCAAATTTGGCTAGATACTGGAAATCGCTGGATGGAAGTAGAAAAGGACGGTGAAAAAAAGAAAATTTATTTTGATCATCATGGTGAAGGCAAAAAAAAATGGACTTCATCCACAGAAATGGTTTACAACATGATGAAAAACGCAAATATACTAAAGGAAGAAAAGTGGATGAAAAATTATGTTCACAATTTAACCAGTTTTGATAACCTGGCTTATGCTTTCAGCAAAAAAGAACCTTGGACTACGGAAAAATTTCAACACGAATGGCCAAAAACACTAAACCATTTGGCTCGCGAAATGGAACCACTCGATGTTATAGAAATTTTCAAAAGAGGTATTGTTAGAAACTTTAACACTGAATTTACAGAAAAAGATTTAAATGGAGATATAAGCAAAATAGTATTAAAAAATGGAAGAACTCTAAAAGAACAAATTGAAAAAGAATCCAGTTTGGATCCAACAGTAAGTGAAGTTGCAAAAACTGAAGAAGCTATCCAAAATTCTGCTGTATATGCCATAAATGAAAAATTAGATATTACAGACACAAGAGTAGGTAATTTAATCTACAACAATATCCCAACAATAAATGGAAAAAGGAATATAATTCCTCATCATTTAGCATTCCTAGGAGCTAGAGCAAATAATTTTGATACTTATCTAATACTAAATCATCCTAAAGGTAAAGATAGAAATAGAACATTTTTTATAAATTCTAATTATCCAGGATTTGAAAAAGTATTAAAAAGATTAAAGAGACATAAAAGAATTAAACTTACCGACGTGCGTGGGGTAATGATTCACGGTGAGACAAACTTAACAGAAAGAGATTTTTTAGGAGAAATTGATCCAAAAATAATTGAAAATGCAAATTTTGCTAAAAATGGTGAACTCCGAAAAAATATCGAAAATGAAATATTAAAAAAAGAAAAAGCTAGAAATGAAAAAATTAATGAATCGGCGGAGAAAACAGAACCTGTGGTAGAAAAAGTAAAAGAAACAAAACCTGAAGCATTAGAAACTGCACCTGTAGTAGAAGTAGAAAACAAAACAATAACTGAAGCAAAAGAAGAAAGTAAAATAGAAACAAAAACAGATATAGAAAAAGTACGCGAAGAAAAATTAAAAAAAATAGAGGAAATAAAAATTCGCGAAACAGAATTACAAACAAAAATTAAAGAGGTAGAAGCTAATCTGCAAAAAATTCTAGAAAAAATTGAGAAAATGGAGAAAAAAAATTAATGTCAGAGAAAATAAAAAAAGAAAATATAGAGGCAAATAAAGAATGGACCACAGAAGACGAGGAGACTCTGAATAATTTGCTCATGCTTATAGAAAAAACAAAAGCTCGTATCGAAGAAATCGATAAGAAGTTAGAAACTTTAGAGACACAAGAAGAACAATCTATACCAGAAATTATAGAACAAGAAATAACTCAAGTTGAGGAAAAAATAGAAATAGTAAATGAAAAGATAATTGAAGAAAAAATAAATGAAAGCTTAGATGAAGAAAAAGATCCTGTAATAAAAACGAAAACAAAAAATAAAATCTTCAAAATCCCAAAATTTCTGAGAAGTAAACTTATGAAGTATATCGTCATTCCACTTGGTCTCGCTACTAGCGTAGCTAGTGTTTACCATACCCCTCAAGAATATTATGAGATGTTTAAAAATTACAAAGAAAGACATATAGATAAAAATGAAACTGATGACCCAAATATAGTGGGTATTGATGAATTTTATGCTGATAAAGTAGACACAGAAAAAAGCACTATGGACTTTTTGGGTGAACAAAAAATTGATTACAAATTTGGATACTATCGATCTTCGGTATTTGATTTATCTGACAGAACTCCTCCTAAATTTAAAATAATAAATGGTAGAGAAAATTATTCAAAAATTGATTCTGCTGCAGGAATTACCACAAATTTCTTTAAACCTTTTCAAAAATTTGGTGAATTTACTCCTGTATTGAAAGGTCACCAAGAAAAGAATACTGATGAAGCAAAAGGTGACATACCTGTAATTGGATATAATAAAAATAGCCAAACAATAAAGGCTGGACATTATAAAGAATTTAACGACGACTGGCTTGTATCAGAAACTTACGAAATACCTTTAAATTTTAAATTAAATGCTGACAGTACTATCAACTTAGCTTATCACGATCAAGCCATGAGGATGGTTCCCTTAACTACAAATGAACAAGGAAAACAAATACCTTTTCCGATAGGAATAACTTATGACAAGAAAATTAAAAATATCAAACCTGAAGATTGTACACGTTTTGGCACGCTAGAAGGAGGTAAGGTATTGATGTCATGCGGTGAAAAACAAGTGCAGGTTAATGGTAATTTTTCTGACATGTATCGTGTATATCAAAGATTACAAAAAGAAAATCCTGCAACCCCAATTCAAGCATATTTACTAGACAATGGGTCCTATAATTTACCAATATGGGACAATGATAATATCATCACTAAAGAAGAAATAAATAGCCATTTACTTAGAAATAGAGATGGCGGTACCGCCTTAGTCCTTATTAACGATGGCAAAATCTCTCCTTTCGAATATAAAAATAAATATAAAGAACAAGAACATTACACTATAAACTTCACGAAGGATTCTGTCACGGGTAAACCGGTAATAAATGAAAAGTCTGTTATTGTGTTACATCACACAGGGTATTACCCGAACTCAAGTACAATTATTAAACAATTTGAAAGTGATACCACTATGGGAAATGCTCATGTTCTTATCTTGAAAGATGGCACTAGACATATATTCAATAATGATGATTATGTATTAGCTCATGCTGGTAAAAGCAAATTTAATGGGAGAGATAAGGTAAATTTCTTTTCTATTGGAATTGAAATGGAAGGCGATTCTAGAGATAAAAATGCTTTTACAATAGCTCAAATAGAAAGCATGCTTGAATATATTCGCCCGAGAGTAGAAAAATACAACATAAAATTTGATAATATTACTGACCACAAGCGAATTCGTGACAATTGGCTAAAAGCAAATCCGTCGGGTGTGGACGAAAAGGGTAATAAGGTTTTTGAAAAAGAGGATATGGATGATAAAGTTTGGCTACAATTACAAAAACTCATAAAGGAAAAGGTCTATACAAAAACAGAAAATAAAGACTTAGGTATGAATGAACAGAAATTACTTGGAATGCTGGCTTTCCAAGATGAATACAGAAGAACTGCAGACTCCAAGCTATCGCTATTAAAATCTAGTAAAATATTGAAAGATTGTGGCGTATCACAAAAATATATAAAGCAAGTTTTAAAAAATATAGAAAGTAAATTAGTTTAATTGATTTAGAAGCTACAAAAAGCTATTATTAATAAACAATATGTCAAAAGATTCTATGCCTACAAAAGAAGAGCTCAAAAAAGAAAAAGCTGAAGCTTTAGAGATTTTAAAGAATGCAACCGATGCCGCTAATGCTTTAACTGCAAAAAAAGAAAGTGCGAATAAATCTAAAGCAGAGACAAGCAACTCAGAGCTAGAAGATTTAAAGAAAATGGTATTAGAACAACAAGCTAGTCTTTCAGGCATGAAAGGTGAGCTCAGCGCACTAGGGGAAGAAAGGCAAAAACTCGAACAAGAAGTAATACCGGTAGCAGAAATAGAAGAAACAAAACCTGAAATAACAGAAATAAAAGAAGAAATTACAACTCCAGAAGAAACTCCAGAAAATACAGAGGTAAAACAAGAGGAAATAAAAGCAATACCTGAACCAGAAAAAATTCCAGAAAATAAGTCAAAAACTAAAGCTGAAAAAAGAGCTGAAAACAGAAAAAAGAATGGCATAGAAGAAAAACCTAAAAAAGATAAGCAGAAAATAGATGAAACTCGCGAAAAAGTTTTAGCGAGCATGGAGCAAAAAGAAGAAGAAAAAGAAGAAATAAAAAATTTAGATTTGGAAGACAAAAAAGATGCTGATAAGGATACTTTAGAACAAAAGGTAGAATATTTTAATCTAACTGGTAAAGATATAAATAGAATAGCTCAAAAAATAAAAGATAAAGAATATTTAGAAGCAGACGACCGTGCTTTGTATGAACAGAATCCACAACTATTCGAATCAGCAGTAAAAACAAAATGGCGCAGTGCTACAAGCTGGCTTGCTGGTGGATACCTTTGGTTGCAACAGAAATTTCTAACGACTCCAAAAACAGAAAAAATAGTAATTACTGATGAAGAAATTGCGGAAAATCATCCGGAAACTGTAGTAGATGAGGATAAAGAAACTAAAAAAGCAGAGTATGCTAAAAGGCTTCATGAAACTCTTAGTATTACAGACATGGGGGCGGCTTATGGTATTGAAAGAGCAAAAATGGCAACTGATGCTCCAGAAATACAAGAAGAAAATAAAAAACCAAAGAAAGAATCTAGCAAAGAAAGAGAGGCTCGCTTAACTCAAGAATTTATAGAGAAAGTTCAAAACCAAATCGATGCAAAAATGACAGGCGAGTGGAAAGGCGCGAGCGAAAATGAGCGAGCAGAAAAAGCTCGTGCTCTGTATGTTTCAGAAAAACAAATTTTTGATAAAGAAAAAATTGAACGCGCAGGTATATTTACAAAAAGCTTGCACGCCACAGAAAATTGGTGGAAGAATTTAGAAAATAAAAAAGGTGGTGCGTTTTGGAAAACTGCTATTAGCTCTTCGATGGTGGGCACAGGAATTGTTCTTGGTGGAATAGCTACTGGTAGCCTAGAAGCAAGCTTTGGAAAAATAGCTTGGCGTTTAGGCTCACGCATAGGCCTCGCTACTGGACTAAACTCGATGTTAGCTTCAAATAGAATGAAGACTATAATTTCTGGTTTAAAGCCAAAAGACCAAGCAGATATCAAGAAAATGAAATATGTATTAGCCGGGACAGGAATTGCAGTTTCTGGAATTATGGGTGGTTGGGTAGTAGCAGGTATTGCTGCTGGTGGTTATGGAGTAAGGCAAATACTAAATAAAATAGACCAATACGGTGTAAAAAAAATAGCTGAACAAAAAATGGAAACAGAGAAAATTCTTAAATCAGCAGATTTTAAAGATGGTTATGATAGAAATAAAATGATAAAAAACATTTCTGTATTTAATGATGCTTACAATAAATTAGAAAAAACGATCAGACTTGAAAATAGATACAGTGCTGCAACAAAATATATTCTTTCTACTGGTATTGGTTTAGCCACACTTACAGCGATGACTCCATCAGTAGCTCATGCACAACATGACACTACTAGCGAAGTGCATAAAGACATGATTCAAGACAAAAATGGAAGCTGGATCGAGAAGCCAAAATTATCTGATGCACACGGAACACAACCTACAGACCAAAACACAACAGCTCCGATAACTAATCCAGAAACAAAAACTCCAGAAATAGAATTTACAGAAGTAAAAGCTGGTGATGGAGTAACTCAAACCTTAAAACGACTTGTCGATGAAGACAAAGCTCCAAAATGGGTGCTCGATGAACTTGGTAAAAATCCAAAAGCTGATGATTATGCAAAATTCGCAGAAAAATTCGGCATGCTTCACGCCAAAGATTTTGAAGATAGTATTCGTGTATCGAAGGGCGATAGTTTTGGTTTCGATGAAAAAGAAAATTTCATCTGGAAACATGGTGACCAAAATTACACAGTAATAGAGATAGATAAAAATGGTGATGCCGAGGAAGGTGATTGGATGGATAAAATGCAAGATGAGAAGTTTATTCACTCTCAAAGTAATCATATAAATAGTGTTGAAAATTCTAATCAAGATCTAAATGCAGAGAATCCAGAAACTGGAGATAAGTCTGTAGATACAGGTGGGGAAGGTAATCCAAGTGAAGAAAAAATTGATCCAAATAAAATAGTTGAACCAGAGCCTCTCGACAATAAAAATGCTCCAATTGAAAATACTCCAGAGAATACTACAGGGCCAACTGTACCACCTGAAACAAATATAGAGCCTACAAATATGAATCCTTATAGCCTACCGCAAGAACAATTAGATTATGTAAATGATATTTATAAAAATTATTTAGAAAGAATGTTTCCAAATAATGAATCATTAAAATATTGGTCAGGTATTCAAAACAATAGCGCTCTTGATTTAATTCAAGTCAAAGCAGATGTTGTTGCTACAGAGAGTAGGGGATTATACCGTTTAGCTCAGACTATTTTCCACCAAACAGGATTAGAACCAAAGCATCCTACCCTAGCAAATCCACTTGAAGAAAAAGAAACTATCAAAAATTACATTATTCGTGGTATGCAATATGCAGCTTCAAAAAATAACTTAAACCAAATAACATTATAATTTAACAAAACTCTAAAAAGAGAGTAAAATAAATATATGCTCACAAATAAAAATGAAGTTCGTCAAAATATCATCGACCTGTTTGAGATAGACAAAATGCCAGAAGATAAACAAGAAGAGATGATAGCTAAAATAGGTGGAATTATTTTCCAATCAGTAATTATGCGAATATTGCCACTAATGCCCGAGGAAGATTTAGCAGAATACAATAAAATGATGGAAGAAAATGCTAACCCTGAAAAAGTTTTTGATTTTCTTTTTGAAAAAGTTCCAAATTTCTTTGGTATTATAGCCGAAGAATCCGAGAATTTCCGCAAAGAAGCTGGTGAAGTTTTAAGTAAAATATAAATGCTACACTTAGAAGGATTAAATGAAAAACAAAAACAAGCAGCGCTCCACACAACTGGAGCGCTCTTAGTTATCGCTGGCGCAGGTGCTGGTAAAACCAAAACCATTACCCACAGAATTGTAAATTTAATTCATACTGGTGTGGCGCCCGAAAATATTTTAGCTGTCACATTTACTAACAAATCTGCTAAAGAAATGCGCGAGCGTATAATAAATGAAATAGCAAAAAATGCTAAAGGTCAAAATACTCATCCTTTTGTATCTACATTTCACTCGCTCGGGGTTTATATCATAAAAGAATGGGCGAGCATGCTTTCTCTAACAAAACACTTCTCAATACTCGATGAAGATGATGCTATAAAAATAATAAAAAATATAATCAAAGAGCTCGGCCTCGATCCCAAAGAAAACGAACCGCGTAAAATAAAAGGTGCTATATCTCGTGAAAAAGGTAAGTTTGTAAATTTTGAAAATTATCGCGAGCGCGCTCAAAGCTATTTTGAAAAAACTGTAGGTGAAATTTGGGCATTATACGAAACACAAAAACACAAAGAAAATTCGCTCGATTTTGATGACCTATTATTAAAAAGCGTCGAACTTTTGCGTAAAAATCCTCATATATTAGAGCATTATCAAAACAAATGGAGTCATATTCATATCGATGAATATCAAGATACAAATGAAGTGCAGTATTTGATGTCAAAAATGCTTTCCGCTAAACACAAAAATATTTGTGTAGTTGGCGACGCTGACCAAAATATATATTCTTGGCGCGGGGCAAATTTAAAAAATATTTTGAATTTTGAAAAAGATTATCCAGGTGCTACTGTAATATTTCTCGAACAAAATTATCGTTCAACACAAAATATTTTACTCGCTGCTAATGAAGTAATAAAGAAAAATAAATTCCGTCCTGAGAAAAATTTATTTACGAAAAATATTGAAGGCGAGAAACTCGGCCTATACGAAGCACTCGACGAAGGCGATGAGGCGGATTTTGTGGCAACTAAAATCCTAGAGATTATAGACAGCGAAGGGAAAAGTGTTTTTGAGGGAACCCTTGGTAGGAGCGACGGCGACGGACAGAGAAAATCTTCAGCAGAAGATTTTCGTGGTGAGTCCAAAAATAATTTTCCCGTAGCTAGAGAAATTGCCGTACTATATCGTGCCAATTTTCAATCTCGCGCGCTCGAAGAAGCGATGCTACGATACAATATCCCATATCAAGTTCTAGGAACAAAATTTTTCGAAAGAAAAGAAATCAAAGACACGCTCGCATACCTGCGCTCTGCACTCAATCCGGCAAACCTCGCCGACATAAAACGCATTATAAATTTCCCAGCTCGTGGCATAGGTAAAACTACTTTGGTAAAACTTTTTGCTGGGGAACAAGAAGGTTTGCCAATTAAAATGCAAATAAAAATAAAAAGTTTTTATGAATTACTAGAGGATATAAAAAATAAAATTACAGAAATGAAGCCGAGTGAAGTCATACAATATGTAGTCAAAAAATCCGGCATAGAAAGAGAACTCAAAGAAGGTGGGGAAGAAGAACTAGAAAGACTCGAGAATATAAAAGAACTCGCAACACTAGCTATCAAATACGACAATTTAGAAAATGGTCTCGGTGTCGAAAAATTACTCGAGGACGCATCACTGGCTTCTGATCAAGACAGCTTAATAGACAGTGATAAAAACCAAAAAGAAAAAAATAAAAATGCCATAAAACTCATGACTGTGCACGCTTCAAAAGGCCTTGAATTTGATTCTGTGTTTTTAGTAGGCCTCGAAGAAGGGCTTTTCCCTCATGAGCGTATGGGTGAGCGCATGAATGAAGAAGATGCTGAAGAAGAACGCAGGCTTTTTTATGTAGCACTCACTCGCGCTCGCCACAAACTTTACCTATCATTTGCAAACTTCCGCACAATATTCGGTTCTCGCCAAATTAATTCTCCATCATCATTTCTATCTGACATACCAAATGATATAATCGAAGGTGAAAATAAAAGCGAAGGCAGAATAAAGACTATTTATATATAATGACTTACAAACATAAAGCAAAAAAGAGCTTAGGGCAGAATTTCCTTAAATCTGGGGCTATTTTGAATAAGATTATTGCCGGTGCAGAACTAAAAGAAAATGACATTATCTTAGAAATAGGTCCCGGAAAAGGTGCTTTAACTGAAAAACTACTAGAAAAAGTGGGAAAAGTGATAGCAGTCGAGAAAGACGATGCACTTTTTGCATTTTTGCAAGAAAAATTTGCTGAAAACATAAAAAAAGGTAAATTAATCTTATTAAATCAAGACATTTTGGAATTTGAGATAAAAAGTTTATTTATTTTAAACTATAAAATAGTAGCAAATATACCTTATAACATTACAGGAGCAATTTTAAAGAAGTTTTTAACTAATAAATGCCAACCAGAGAGTATGACCTTGCTTGTGCAGAAAGAAGTTGCTCAGAGAATAGTGGCAAATGATAAAAAAGAGAGTCTTTTATCTATATCTGTAAAAGCTTATGGAGAGCCTAAAGTTCTTTTTAAGGTTCAAGCACGTTTTTTTAGCCCAGCACCAAAAGTTGATTCAGCAGTAATACACATAAAAGACATTTCTCGTGAACTTTTTGAAAAAAACAACATAAAAGAAGAAGATTTTTGGGAAGTTTTACGAGCCGGTTTTGCTCAAAAACGTAAAAAACTCAGTAATAATCTAAAAAAAGTAGTAAAAAAGGAAATTTTAGAAGAATACAAAGACAAAAGAGCAGAAGACCTCACCGTTCATGACTGGATTAATATTACAAAAGGGAATAATTAACTTTTTCACAGCTTGTTTTATAGAAAAAATGATATAATTATATTATGCGAAAAATTTTTGCATATGTATTTATAATATCTTTAGGATTTTTGGCAATTTTTAATTTTACTTCTGCATCTAGCCAGTCTTTTGGTGGAACCGTAGCCGAAACAAAAGCTGATGCAATAAAAAGGGCAGAAGAAGCAGGATATAAATGCGAAGTTCGAGGAAAAACAACAAAAATCAAGCTAACTAGTGGAGCTTCTTTGGATTTTTACATTCCTAGTTCTGTAAAATCAGCGACAGGTAATGAATTATCAAAAGATCAACAATTTTTAGGAAATAGAAGTGGTGCTTATTCTACAATAACATGTACTAAGAAAGATTCTGATGGTAAAAAAGTGTATAAACAAGTAAAATTAAGGAAGGTTAACTATTACGGTAATCAATAATTTCATAAATATGCATAAGTATAAAAAATACCTACCTAGCAAAAAATTTTCAATAATGATGGGCTCTATAGTTTTTGTCTTACTCTTAACTTTTGGTTTATTTTATTATTTTTCAAAAAAACAAACTTTTAAAACAGAAAATTCTGATTTAAAAGTAACCAATGCTTTAACCGAGAGTAAAGACATCGTGGACCTTATAGGAAGTGATACAGATAATGACGGTGTTTTAGATTGGGAAGAAGCATTGTGGGGTACTGACAAGAACAAAAGAGCTACATTTGAAGGTAAAAGCGACGCATCATATATTGCCGAAAAGAAAAAAGCACTAAATATTGAGACAGATTTAAATAATGAAAAAAATATCAGTGAGACAGATTTATTTGCTAGAGAATTTTTTACAGCATACACTGCTCTCAAAGCTTCTGGTCAAGTCGACAGTAATACTATAAATGAATTTTCCAGTGTTCTTGGAGAGAGAGTATCAAATCCAAATCTTGTAGATATATATACCACAGAAAATATAAAATACACCCTAGTCGATAGCGATACGCCACGAAATACTTATTATAATACTCTGAAAAAATACTTCGATCAGCAAAGTGCAAATGGCTTGGGTGATGAAATAAACATTATTTCAGGAGGTCTTTTAGAATACGCGGAAAATGGTTCAGAGGGTAAATATGAACAATTAAATATAATAGCTGATTCTTATAAAGAATTTGCAAAGAAAGTTATATCTACTCCTGTACCTGAAGGCTTAGCTACTATACATCTAAAGATAGCGAACTCTGCTTACAATACTGGCATAAGCGTTGGCAATATGACAAAAATTACTTCCGATCCGATTATAGGAATATCTGGCTTATCTCAGTATGAACAGTACAGCGAAGCATTGATTCAAGCGGTTGCGGATTTAGATACAGCGATAGATACCGGTGCTTCGGAATAATAATTAACAATTTATATTATTCATAATTCGAAACAGTGTTATAATATAATGGCAAGTTTTAAAAACGAGATATATTAAATGGAAAAAATTTTTAAAAAAATTATATCTTTGACTCTAATTTTGAGTTTTGTTTTTTCGCCATACCTACTGGCAATACAAAAAGTAAATGCGCAATCTTACAATGCAAATGGTTCTTATCAATACGGTAATTCATTTAGTAGTTCTAGCCTTGGAGTATCAGCGTATTTGACGGGCCTTGCTCCTGCAATTTCAAAATTGCCATTATGTAGAGACAAATTAGGTGGTGCAGTAAAAACATTATTCAATAAAACCAGATCTGACGGAGTGGGCTTATCTATAGACAGAGTAAATACTGGTTCTATTTTAGGAGGTAATGATAAAAAAAATAACAGTGCAAGTAGTAATATAAGTGCAGGTGGTTCTACCGGAAGTGGAGTAGGGCTCTCTTTAAAAAATGGTAATACTCTAAACCAAAAATCAGATCAAGGTTTGTATGTAAATAAAAGCGTTTCTACTTATGACGCAAATGCAAATAGTAAACTAGATGGTTTGGATTTAAAAATAAAAGAATTAAAAACAAAATTCACAGCAGTAGAAGAAAATGATACTTGCATAAAAAGCATAGGTCAATTACTCGTAAAAGAATTATTGAAAAGACTAACCGTAGCTACAGTAGAATGGATAAATACTGGTGGGGAAGGTGGTCCATTTTACGTAAAAGAATCACAGAGATTTTGGACTAGCATCAGAAATAACGAAGTTTTGCAATTTGGATATGAAATAAGTGATCCAGATAAATTTCCATTTGGAAAAAGATTTCTCCAAAAAAGAGTGCGCGCAATACAAGACGGTTTTGCAAAAAATGCAGAGTATTCACTGGATAATTTAATACAAAGAACTACTCCGGAATTCACTGCAGAAAAGTTCTCGAAAGATTTTAGTGCGGGTGGTTGGGCAGCTTGGACATATCTAACTCAAATACCATCAAATAATCCACTAGGTTTTGAACTTCTAGCTTCAAATGAACTAGACAAAAGACTAGAAGGCACAGAAATCAGTGCAGGTCTTGAAATACGTCAAACCCTGCAGCAAAGTGGTGGTTTTTTGAATGATGTTCGTTGCGCTGATCCGAAAAATCTATCGAGAGAAAAACACAATGAAGCTATTAGAGATGGAATCCAAGATCCAATAACTGGAAAAATAGTCGGTGCTTGTAAAAGATGGGAAGCTGTTACTCCTGGTTCACTTATCGCAGAAGCAGCAACAGAAACTATTCATTCTACAAAAGACTCACTACTACAAGTTGACGATTTAAATGGTGCAGTGGCAGCTGTGATCGATGCTTTTTTTAGTAAATTTACTAGCGGAGTTGCTGTAAATGGATACGGTGGTTATGTTAGTGATGGTTATTATTTAAGTGATGATGGTTTAGATATATTTGGTGGAAAAAATCAAATAGAAAATGATTTCACCGATTTTCAAAGAAATAGCGAATGGATACAAAATAATCCTGATTTTAATATTCGAACTGATTTAAGCCAAGCTCTTATAGACGAGCAAAGAACCTTTATCCAAAAAATGGAAGAACAGAATAATGTTCTCTTTGATCTAAATAAAACTATTTTCCAACTAGATTTCTGTATACCAGGACCACACCCAGGATGGGAACAAGATTCTCGTGAAATACTAGAAGGTGTTCAAAATACTATACCTTCAAAATCCGCTGCTGATTTTGAAGACATTAGTGCAGAACAAGTTATAACTATAGCTAAAAGTGCAGGTTATGTAGTCGGCGCAGTTGTAGCTGCCCTTATCATAGGAACAAAAATAGGAGTAGCTATTGGTTCTATTTTCCCTGGTGCCGGAAACATTATAGGTGGAGCAATAGGTGCTCTAATAGGAACAATAGTAGGCTTAATTATAGACTGGGTTGCTAGTCCAGATGAAGGCGAAAAACTTGAACTTTATTATTCTTATATTTTCCGTGGCATGACTGCTGTAAAAATAGAAGCTGGTGCAGGAGATGACGATGGTCCAGCTATATCAAGCAAAGAAGACATTACAAATGCTATGGATACTATGCTCGAGAGATACACAACCTTGATAAGAAAATACTACATAACAGAATGGCTACCTTCTGTAGCTAATGAATCTGCAAGAGAGTTCAATAAAACAACTGGCTATTTTGAAATCATCATTGATAATCAAGACAAGATTTTATTAATGGAAGGTGTGTCAAAAAGACTCGGTAAGTTAAAAGAAAATATAGACGAGTTAAATAAGCAATA
Source organism: Minisyncoccia bacterium (assembly GCA_044229265.1). GTDB lineage: Bacteria > Patescibacteriota > Minisyncoccia > Phycocordibacterales > UBA9973 > UBA9973. The sequence goes on from JBGATK010000001.1 coordinate 101,820, forward strand.
TGGAGTTACGAAAGACAAGCCGACATCTAGCGACCCAGCATATGAAGAAAAATTAAAACCATATATTTCAGAATTTGCCCTACTTTCAAAAAATTTAATTACGGGTGATGATGTAGCAGAAGTCGACAGCCTGATGAAAGAAGCACGTGAAGAAATAAAATACGTCTATGAGGATTTACTGACAGGTGAATATGGTTGCGAAAAAGATCTAGAATTACAAAGAAAAACTCTTGCTGTATTCGACAATAAAGACCTAGGTAATGGTAATAGAAAAGCTCTTTGGACATTGCTTACCACACGAAGAGGTGAGTATCCATTTACTGTATGGTATGACTACAACTTACTAAAAGATGGAGAGTCAATACCAGTGCCAGATGATTTGATAAATACTTATGGACTAAAAAAACCAACTAATAAAATGCCAATTTACCCAGGATTACCGGTAAATGGCGGTCCTGGATTTTTGAGTAATGTTATTTTTGATAATTCAAATGATGTTGGTTGTGAATTCCAATTAAACAATCCCGCAACTGCGTATTGGCTGGATTGTTTGAAAGTAAGTGATTTGTTTAACAATGTAGACAATTTTACCATTACAGTCGCTAGAAACTTTAAAAATTATCCAATAAAAACAGGTAATGATTGGGAAGATTTATGGAGAGGTTATAGTTTTGAACAAACAATTGGTATTTATTAAAAAATGAAAATAAGAAAAATTTACAAAAGCATAGTTTTATCATTAGTATTGTTAATGCTTGTTCTTCCTTCTATAGCTATGGCAGGGTTTCTAGAAACTCGTCCAGCAGATCTTATAAAAAAAGACCAAGCGACTCTGCGCGGTTATTATTTCGATTCTTCTGGTGGTTTTGGTGGTTATAATCAAAACATATTCTTATCTTTTAGTTATTCAAAAACAGAACCTAAAGATAATAAATGTGCAACTTTACATTATCAAACAGATACCAAAAAAACTGCTCTTGTGCCTGCTAGCCCTACTAGAACTAATTATAGTAAATTAATTAATCTATTGGACCCAGAAACTAAATACTATTTTTGTTTTATTGCATATGTAGAAAATGCTGGGGGTTTTGGAGGATCTAAAACTTATACGCCTACTGAATATGGAAAAGTTTTAAACTTTCAAACATTAAAAGGTTTTAATATAAATAACAATACTAGTGGAACTAAAACGGGTGGGGTTTCGCCAAGAAAAACTCCACCGAATGAGATAGGTGATGTAGAAACATACCTAGCAAGCAGGACAACAGACACTGAAGCTTTGTTTTCTGGTTATGTAAATCGTCTCTCTGGAGAGGCTTATGCTTATTTCAGATATGCGACACTAGATAAACCTCCGGTTTTTTGTAATGACATCTATGGCTCAGCGCAGCGTTCAGCAGTAGCAGACAGGCCTAATCCTTATGGCAAAATAAGTAACAATGGCGGAGAAGCAGCAGCTAGATTGGCCTTGGAAGAAGCAAAAATAAATCTAGAAAATGTTAAAAAAACTCAAGACGCACTTGTAAAGGCAGCTTACTTTAAAATATTAAATACTAAGCCTTGGGCAATTATAAAAATAAGTGGCGACCCTAAAGCTCAAACACCAATATTACTAGGTGACTATACTAGATATGATCAAGGTGGTGAAATAGATATACAAGTAGGATCACCTTCAGGTGGCAATAAATTTCCAGATTACACATATAGTGGACTCGTAAGTGGAAAAGGGAATGTGGATTTCCCTCAAGATCTAGGTAATACTGGCCTCACTTTAGATTTTCCTTCTTTTACTTTTATTGCAAATTCAAAATGGAAAATTGTAATTCCAAATACAAACTCTACTGAATATCAAATAAATGTAAATAATTACAATCAATCTATAAAAAATAAAGAGAAGGCTATAGCCGATGCAGAGGCTCTAATAAAACAAAGGGAATTTGAATTACAAAAAATCTTACAAGGCATCTCTGGAGGATCTGGTTTTTCTACTGTAGTAAAAGGTCTTACAGAAAATACAATATATTATTATTGCGCGATAGTATCAAATAGCTCTGTGAATCCTACAGAAATAGAATACGGTCCAGTGCAAAGTTTTCGAACTCTTCCTTGTCAGTCTTGCCCAAAAACACATATAACTTCAGTTGGAGTTTCTAATGTTTCTTCAAATACAGCAAACTTGCAAGGGTCTTATGCTTCAATTCCTGAGGTAGATACATTTTTTGAATACAAAAAAGAATCAGACACGGAATGGAAAAAAACTTCCAGAGACAATCATGGGGCAAATACTTATGGCAGATTCAATCAAACTATTGCAAGTCTTTCTCCTTCGAGCTTGTATCAATTCCGTGCAGTAGGGGAAGTTACTACTACAGTAAAAACTAGTGGCGGAGCATCTACTAGTAAAATTTTCTTTGGTGATACACTTTCTTTCCGCACTGGATCTGGAAATCTTTTTGATAAATATGGATGGACAGAAGAACCAGAAAAACCAGATCCGGGTGATAATGACACTACTATAGATCCAGAATATCCATACACTGGTGGAATTGACGGAAATTGTTCAGATGGTATACAAAATGGAGATGAAACTGGTATAGATTTTGGTGGTAGGTGTGGCAAGAAAACAATTGATCCAGAAAATCCTTTCCCGAATAATGGGAATTGCAATGATGGTATACAAAATGGAGATGAAACTGGTATAGATTTTGGTGGTAGGTGTCTAATACCACCACTGCCGACTTGCTTTGATGGCATACAAAATAACAATGAGACAGGAATTGATACAGGTGGTTGGTGTGGTGATGGCACAAATGGTAATTGTTCAGATGGTATTAAAAATGGAGATGAAACTGGTGTAGACACAGGTGGTAGGTGTAGTAATGGTAACGGTAATGGCAATGGTGGTCCAATTATAGTTGTAGGCCCAGGAGGCACAGTAAAAAATAACGGCGGAACCACAATTTCAAGTGGTGGCACGACTACTATTTCCGGGGGAACCATTACTACAAGTGGTGGCACGACTACTATTTCCGGGGGAACTACAAATATAAATGGTCAAAATACAAGTATAAATAATGGTATAGCTACAAATACTGGTGGCACAGCTAGCACTACAGGTGGAACTACTACCTTGCGTGGCGGAACAACTACTATTACTTACAAAGATGCGAATGGAAATACTCAAACATTCATTACTAATAGTGAAGTAAAAATTACTAGAAATGGTAATACCAATGTAGTTACATTTAAAGATGTAAATGGCAATACTCAAACCATAGTTATTAAAGATGGCGAAGGACAAATTACCAATGTCGGCGGTGTGCGCACTACAGAAAATGGCAATACCGTTCTAACTGGTGGCAGAACAAATGTCCTAGACAATAGATCAGGTCCAAAACTAGGGGATAGATTAACTCCGCCATCTGATGCAATAGTGCGTTATCATGAAGGTATAGAAACAGTATTTACCAGACAAATAATGCGTAATTTGAGCTTTGCTAAGCTTTATGGTTATGACGATAGTATGAATCTACAAAATTTTGCTGATACCCTTTCTCATACTTTTGCTAAAGAATACTTTGGTTATATCGATGCCTCTGGCCTTGAAGTGCGTGTTTCCAAGCCAGATGTTTCTGCTTACGAACTGCGCCAAGTGGGTGGTGTGCTTACCGTATACGAATATTACGAAAATGTAATTGTAGACATTAGAAACACTACTACAATATTCAAAAATAAAAATCCGTACGAATATTATGACAGAAGAAGGAGGTAGAATAGGAAAAAGCTTTGGTTTTTTGGTTTTGATTGGTAAAATTAAAGAATACATTAAATGAGAAATATATTTTCAAAGATTTTAATTAGTTTCTTCATGCTAGGCATTTTCCTCGTACCTATTTCTGCTAATTTAAATCTACAAAATGCTTTGAGTCCCTCAGTTGAAATTCAAACTAATACAGCGGAAGCTTGGTGGGGAGCTGCTGGTAATTTTAGTTTGTGGGATGCTATAGTAAAACCAATAGGTGAAGGAATAGGTTGGACTGTTGCTCAAGTTATAAAAGGATTCTTGTTCTTGATATTTCAAGCTCTTGCCTTATTAGCCAGCATGCTAGCCGATATTTTAGACTTCTTTATTTTTTATTCTATTGGAAGCGATGTATATCGTAGCACTTTCGTAGAAGCTGCTTGGGGAACCGTGCGCGATGTAGCAAATATATTCTTTTTACTTGGACTTCTATATGTAGCTATACAAATAGTCTTAGATATCGGTGTTTCTGAAAAGAAAAAAATGATAGGCAATATCATAGTCATGGCATTACTTGTAAACTTTAGTTTATTTGCCACTCAAGTAGTTATAGATGCTTCAAATATTGTAGCTAGAGTATTTTATAATCAAATAGAATCTGTCGACTCTACGGGTAAAAAACTCCCTGAAGGAAAATATTTACCAAAAGCAGTAACCGTGAGCTTGGTTAGTACTTTTGATCCAAATAAAATTATCTCTGACCAATCTAGTGTGTATATGGATGTGCTGGCTTATCTGATAATGGTGGGTATTGTAGGGTATATGTGTTATTTATTCTTAGTCATGACCTTTTTGTTTGTGGGAAGAATAGTTTCACTCTGGGTAGCTATGATATTCGGACCAATTGCATTTATGTCGCGAGCACTCGGAATAACGGCCTTGGAAGATTTATCTTGGAAAAATTGGCTCCACAATTTAATAAATTCTGCCATGATGGCACCATTGTTTATATTTTTCTTATACATAATTTTACTTTTAGGAAAATGGATTGAGACTTTAAAGAAAGACATAGTCATCTTCAGCGGGCAAGGTGATCCATTTATGGCTTTTATCACTGTGCTCATACCGATGGCAATTATCTTCACTTTACTCACCAAAGCTAAAAGCTTAGCAATAAAATATTCTGGTGATATAGGTAAAAGCCTAAGTAGTGTCGGCCCAGCCTTAGCCGGCCTCGCACTCGGTGGAGCAGCGCTTGGAACTGCAGCACTTGGAAGGGGAACTTTTGGCGCAGTGGCTAAATATTCTAAAAAAGAAAATGATACTAGCCGTAATAAAGATAAAAATATAAGACAAAATATAAAAGATAAATGGAATAATTCTGCATGGTATCAAAAAGCAGGTCTTGTTGCTAGTAGTGTGTATGGTGGAGGGTTAGCTAAAATAGCTGGTAAAGGATTAGCAGCAAAAGTTGCCGAGAGTTTCACCACAAAAACAAGAGATGCAACTACTGGTGCTGTAACTCAAAGGACAGGCTTTGGTAATATGGTGGCTGATTACAAAACAAAAACCCATGATTCACAAATCATACAGAGTAAAATTTCTGAGAAAGCAGATGAATTACACATAGACAAAACTACGAAATGGGCAGATCTTACAGATGACCATAAAACAGAAATAAAGAAAAGTATTAATCAAGATATAATTTCAAAAGAGATTTATGGAAGAAAATTCAGTAGCCTAACTAACACAGATGAAATTAAAGCAATAAAAAATGCAAATATTACTGATTTGGGAGGAGGAAAAATGGATTATAGAGTTACTGATAGCAAAGGATCATATTCCAGACAAAATCAAGACAACGCTGAACACATAGTTAGTGCAGCAAATAAAAATAATGGCTTTTCAGATATTGTTGGCGAGGCTACTTATTCTGGAGCAAAAGGTAGTTGGGATATTAGAAATATCTCCAAAGCTTCTTCTAAAGAATTAAAATCTGTAGTGGCACTGCTTGCAGGTATTGCTATACTCCTGCGAGGAGGCTTAAAGAAAAGTAATGTGGAACCTGGTGTAGGACAAAAAGATTTCTACAAAGATTTAACAGAAGTTATTACTGGTGCAATGAAAACTGCTGGGGCTGGTGCTTTTGCTTCAGTGGCAAAAGAGGCTGCTCATAAAGCAGGGGGGCATGACGATCACGGTGGTGGAGGGCATCATTAGTTTGGTTAGAAAAATAAAAAAAATATTATGGACCAACAAGAATTACAAAAAACAATAGCCGAGTATTATCAAAAATTGCCACAAAATGCGCAAAGGGTATTTGCCGAAATGAAATGGCTCGCAGAATTACGCGCAATTAGCCAAAAATACTCTTTAAGCGAAGAACAAATACAAACTCTAGGCACTGAAACCACACTAGTATTACTAGGAGTAATACACCTCGAAGAATACGAAGAAATTCTCGCACGGGAATTAGGATTAGGAAGGGATAAATCTGATCAATTAACAGCAGAGATAGATGAAAAAATATTGCGAAACATTCGTGGCGATTTAAATAATTCTTATTCTAATAATTTAGCAGACATTTTTGAAAAAGAAGTAAGTAAAGAAAGTAATAATGAAGGCAGAGAGAATCAAGCAAATTCTGTAAACAAAATTGCAGTAAAAATAGAAAGTAAAATGAATCCAAAGTTTTCAAGTCTGCCAGCAAATGTTTTAGAGGCAGTAAAGAATTCAAATTATCAAGACGAACTTTATAAAATTTCAGAGGATAATGATTTGTCTATCGAACAAATGGGCTTGCTCGAAGAATCTATCGCAGAAAGCTTTTTAGGGGAAATACAACCTGCAGAATTTGGTAAGGTTATAAAATCTCGCTTAAATTTAGCTCCAGACAAAGTGAACTTATTAGTTAATCAAATCAATGAAAAAATTCTAAAAGAAATTCGCCGAAAAATAATGGGGAATAATAGCACTACCAACAAAACAGAATCTCCTCTCGAAATAAATACTATAGAAAGAAATGTAATGCAAAATGCTGGTTTTACTTTATCACCACAAACAGAAAATAAAGTTAGAGACTTTAATGCAAATGATTACAAAGAAAGTTATATGAAAAATGCTGGTATAGCAGTCGAAAAAGAAAAAGTAGTAGAGCCGAAAAAAGAAATGCCTCAAAATAATAGGGAAATCATGCAAAAAGCAGGTATTAAAATAGTAGACGCTCCTAAAAATATAAATATTTTTTCTTCAAAATTAAACACTGAAGTAAAAACAGAGGCAAAAGAAACTGACCATAGTTTCAAAAATTTATCAAATCAAAATAATAGTGCAATAAACATAAAGAAAAATACAGATCCTTATCGCACTCCAATAGAATAATGCGTTTTAAAGTTCCACAATTTTTAGATATAGAAGACAAAATTTTTGGGCCTTTTACTTTTTCCCAATTTATCTACCTTGCTGGCGGTGGGGCAATTTGTTTTGTTCTTTATAAATGGCTGGGGCTCACTATTGGCTTTGTTCCTATACTACTTATCGGTGGTTTCTCAGCAGCACTAGTTTGGTATAAAATAAATGGCAAACCATTCATATACACAGTCGAAGCAGCAATAAAATATTTTTTTCAAACAAAATTATATATTTGGAAAAAAGCTGATGTCCAAAACAGAGCACAAAAAATAGAAATGGTTAGAAAAACTCCCACAGATGATAAAAATAAGGTAAAATTAGATAGTGGCAAGCTTCGTGATTTAGCTTGGTCGCTCGATGTGCTTGATTTAAAAAAATAATTTAAAATGTCATTATTTGCAGAAAGAACTCAAGATTTTGTGCCCATCAAAGAAGTGCGTGATGGAATAATAGTCCTCAAAAATGGGGAACTACGTGCTGTTGTGCTTGCTAATTCTGTAAACCTTTCACTTAAGTCCGAAGACGAACAACGTGCTACCATACTCCAATTCCAAAGTTTTTTAAATACTCTAGATTTTTATGTGCAAATATCCATTCAATCGCGCAGACTAGACATACGCCCATATCTAATACTGCTCGAAAATAGAATGAAGGTTCAAAATGAACCCCTTTTAAAACTTCAAACCAAAGAATATATTGATTTTATTAGAAATTTTACCGAATCAGTAAACATAATGACAAAAAACTTTTTTATTGTTGTTCCTTATAGTAATTTTTCTGGAAAACCAGGTGAAAGTGCTCTCAGTAAAATTTTCAAAAAAGAAAGTAAAGATATGAAAAAAGAATTCGAGCGTGCTAGTTTTGAAGAAAAACGTAGCCAACTCGAAGAACGTGTGTCTGTAGTCCAACAAGGACTGGCGCGCTGTGGTATCAAATCAGCCCAGCTTGGTTCTGCCGAAATAGTAGAAGTGTTTTACAAAGTTTTTAATCCAGGTGAACTAGAAGGTAAGATCGATTTAGATAAAATTAGCAATGTTTAATTGTTAATTCGCATACGATAACTTATAATTAAAACATGGGTCTTTTAGATACATTGCTAGGCAAAAAAAATGAAAACGCAAAGGAAGGTGATCCTTCTATTTTAGCTGTCTTACCGGAAGAAATTTACGAATCTGCAAAACTAGAATTGCAAGACGTCATAGCTCCTTCAGCTCTAAAGATTGGCTCCAAATCTATCGATCTTGGCGACAAGATTGCTCGTACTTTTTTTATCATATCTTATCCTCGTTATTTAGTAGACAATTGGTTCTCGCCAATTATAAATTTAGATAAAATTTTTGATGTTTCTATTTTCGTGCACCCGGTAGATACCACGCTCGCACTTCGCCAATTTCAAAAAAAAGTTGCTGAAGTAGAGAGTCAAATAAATGAAAGTGAAAGCAAGGGCATGGTTCGTGACCCTATGCTAGACACAGCCTATCAAGACCTCGAAAGCCTGCGCGACCAGTTAATACAAGCTCAAGAAAAAATGTTTGATGTGTCAGTCTATATCACTATCTACGCTGACAATGAAATGGAATTATTCAAAGTTGAAAATGAAGTAAAGTCTATCCTAGAATCAAAACTTATTTACATAAAACCAGCTCTTTTCCAACAAGAAGAAGGTTTCAAGAGTGTGATACCAATAGGCAATGATTTACTCGAAATAACTCAGAAATTAAATTCTGAACCACTTTCATCTATTTTCCCATTTATTTCTTTCGACTTAACCAGCGATAAAGGCATACTCTACGGTGTAAATCGCCATAATTCTTCACTAGTTATTTTTGATCGTTTTTCACTTGAAAATTACAATTCAGTTGTATTCGCAAAATCTGGCTCTGGTAAAAGTTATGCGATGAAATTAGAAATCTTGCGTTCACTGATGTTCGATATAGATGTTATAGTTATTGACCCTGAACGTGAATACGAATATCTATCAGATGCAGTAGGGGGTAGATATTTTAACATTTCACTTTCTTCTGATCACCATATCAATCCTTTTGACCTGCCAATACCAAGAGAAGATGAAACGGCTGAAGATGTCTTACGTTCAAATATCATAAACCTAGTAGGTCTTTTTCGTTTGATGCTAGGAGGACTTACTCCAGAAGAAGACTCACTGGTAGATCGCGCTATCTCAGAAACATATGCCATAAAAGATATCACCCCAGAATCAGACTTTTCAAATATTGAGCCTCCACTTCTTTCTGATTTTGAAATGGTCCTCTCAGGCATGCAAGGCTCAGAATCGGTAGTGCAGAGATTAGTGAAATACACCAAAGGGTCTTGGGCTACTTTCCTAAATCGACCTTCAAATGTGGATATAAATAAAAAATTCGTAGTTTTTTCAGTTCGTGATATGGAAGACGAATTAAAACCAATAGCCATGTATATAGTCATGCACTATATATGGAATTCTGTGCGTAAAAACTTAAAGAAACGCCTATTAGTAGTGGATGAAGCTTGGTGGATGATGAAAAGTGAAGATACAGCTTCATTCTTATACTCTATGGCAAAACGCGGACGTAAATATTACTTGGGCCTAGCTACTATTACTCAAGATGCTGCGGATTTTATGAAAAGCCCTTATGGCATACCTATTATTACAAACTCTTCTATTCAAATTCTCTTAAAACAATCACCGAGCACTATAGATATACTCCAAAAAACCTTCAACTTAACAGATGAAGAGAAATATTTATTACTAGAAAGTGGCGTAGGTGAAGGTATATTCTTTGCTGGGCTTAAACATGTGGCTATTAAGGTCATCTCATCTTATACCGAAGACCAAATAATTACTTCTGACCCCTCACAGATACTATCTATAAAAAAATCCAAAGAAGATTTTGAGAGTAGTGATTTGCAAAACAGTTAATATGTTATAATAGCAATATAATAAATATATGAATAAATTAGGAAAATTAAAAATTGTTTTTCTTTTGGCTTTAATATTTTCTCCATTTTTTTCTTTTGCTCAGCTTCGTGTAGGTGATGTTGTTCTTACGATTTCACCTGAAAATCCAAAGGAAGGAGAGCAAATAACTGCGACACTTACTAGTTATGCTACAAATTTAAATGTGGCTTATATTTCTTGGCTTACCAACGACAGCTTAGTTACTGAAGGGGTTGGTAAAAAAATCTTTTATTTTAATGCTGGGGATTTAAATACTGACATAAATCTAACAGCACGCATAAATACCACAGAAGGTGATACTATTTTAAAAACTATCACCATATCTCCTACAGAGATAGATCTACTTTGGGAAGCTACTGATTCCTATGTGCCACCTTTTTACAAAGGCAAAGCTCTAATAGCACAAGAAGGAACATACAAAGTTGTAGCAATACCAAATGTATATTCTTTGGGTGGTAAAATAAATCCACTAAATCTCTCTTACACTTGGGTTAGAGACGGCACAGTATCGCAGAATTATTCTGGTTGGGGAAAAAATTATTATATTTTCAAAAATAGCTATCTAGAAAAAGAAAACGAAATAGAAGTAAGTGCAGTAGATATTTTAGGTAAAGTAAAACCTGTTGGCAAAACTACACTCGAAACATTTACTCCTAAGGTAATTTTCTATAAAAAAAACCCAGAGTTTGGTTTGGATTTGAGTAAAGGCATACAAAATAACTATAATTTAGACAAAGAAGGTGAAACCTTGGTAGCTGTACCTTATTTTTTCTCTCCTAAGAATCTAAATAAAGATGAATTAAAATTTGAGTGGACTATAGATGAGGATAGAATTTCAACTCCTACAAATAAAAACGAGATCAGTCTAAAAGGTGAAGAAGGGAATAGTGGAACATCTGTCATAAAACTTTTAATAAAAAATACTAAAACACTTTTTCAAGAGTTAGAAACAAGCATTAATGTCAATTTTTAATAAAAAAAGAATAAGAAATATATTTCTAAGTATTATTATACTTTTTTCTATTACTTTTAGTTTTGCATATGCACAAGAAAATGTTTTAAAAGGTAATAAAACTAAAGACACAAATGATACTTACAATTTACTTGCACCTTTTGGCGATAAACTAAAATCTTTCTCTACAGACACAGAATGTGCCCTGACAGGTTATGTAAATATTATTTTTGATTTATTTATTGGCATTTGTGCAGTACTCGCTTTTGTAATGTTGGTAATAGGAGGAATTCAATATATGGGTAGTGAGCTAATTTCCAGTAAAGAAGCCGCTAAAAGCCAAGCCACGAACGCTATATTAGGCCTCCTAGTCGCTTTTTCTGCTTGGCTAATACTAAATACCATAAACCCAAAACTACTAGATTTTTGTTTAGATAAGAATTTACCGAATGTAGAAATCTCAGCAGAAACTCACGAAGAAACTCTAGGTGTTGAAGGTAAAAATGCCGTATTGTTTAATGGTCAAACTTTAACAGCTTGTAATCCTGCAGATATTACAAAAATAAATTTTATGGGTAAAGAAATAGAAGTAAATAAAGCTGTAGCGTCTGAATTAAATGAAATAAATAAAGAGTGGCTTTTTACCGTAGATCCTGAAATAAAAAATTATAAAATAGACACTATTTATGGTTATGTTTGTAAACATGTTAAAGATCAACCTACTAAAACTTCAGCTCATTCATTTGGACTTGCTTTAGATATTAATCCTGGCCAAAATCCATACACAAAATCAGGATGCCAAACAAACATGCCTCCTAGTTTTGTGAGATTATTTACATCCCGTGGTTGGGGTTGGGGAGGCAATTGGTCAAGCGTTAAAGATCCAATGCATTTTAGCAAATTAAGCACAGAAACAAGGGGTAATGCTCCTTGTCCATAAAATTTATGTCAAAAAATAAACTTATAGTTATAATAGTAATTTTTATTCTCTTAGCAGGAGGAGGCTTTTGGTATTTTAATATACAAAAAACTACAGGTGGAGAAAATAAAGGAAATTCTTTTACAAATTTTTTCGCCAGCTTTAATCCTTTTGCAAAAATCACAAACAAAGATGAAAATGGTGATGGAATAATAGATGTGAATGAGGGTGAAGAAAATGGGGAAGGTACTGTAAATAAAGCTCGTTTTTTTCGTCTATCAAGTAGTCCAATTTCTGGTTATACTGTTTTTCAAAAAGAACGCTATTTAGATTTATCTAAAGAAGCAGAAATACAAGATGGCCTAGAAGAAGAAATAAAAAACCTAGATACTATTGACTCTAGTATTAATACTGATTCCGATCTATCTGCCCCTAGCACTGAATACGCTCCTTTTATTCGTTATGCTGAAAAATCAACTGGTAATATTTATCAAACTTTTGCTGATAAAATCAGTGAGCGCAAATACTCAAGCACGATAGTCAAAGGTGTGCATGAAAGTATTTTTGGTGCTAATGGTGAAAATGTAATTATGCGTTATCTAAAAACAGATGGTCATACTATATCTTCTTATGTAGGAACACTACCAAAAGAAACACTTGGCGCGGATTCTATAACTGCAAATGATTTAACTGGTGCTTTTCTGCCTGAAGGTGTGCTCGAAGCTACTTATTCTAATGATGGAACAAAAATGTTTTATATATTACCCTACAAAGATGGAGTAGTGGGTATTAGTGCTTTTGCTGATAGTAGTCGAAAAAATCAAATATTTGAATCTGCTTTTAGCGAATGGCTTCTGGACTGGCCTAGTAAAGACATAATAACCCTAACGACTAAACCAGCTTCAATTGCAGATGGTTTTATGTATACTTTAAATCCAAATACAAAATCTTTCGATAAAGTAATAGGCGGAATCAAGGGGCTGACAACTAAAATGAGTCCAAATGGAGCTTATGTCCTGTTTGCAGATAAAGACTTAACCCTAAGCATTTACAATACAGCAAAGAAGCAAAAAACTCAGCTTCCTATAAAAACTTTACCAGAAAAATGTGTTTGGGGTAGTAATAATGAAACTATTTACTGCGGTGTGCCTAAATATGTTGAAAAAAGTGATTATCCGGATTCTTGGTATCAAGGGTTAATAAGTTTTAATGATGATATTTGGAAGATAGATGTAATAAGTGGTAATGCTGATCTAGTATTAGAACCTGGCCAATATTTAGAAAATACCAATCTAGATATGATAAATTTAAAAGTTGATGAAAATATGAATTATCTATTTTTAATGGATAGAAAGACCAATTATCTTTACGAATATAAATTAATATAAAAAACTCCCCAATATATTGGGGAGTTTTAAATATTGCCGATATATTTTATAACTACTCGACGATCTCTTCCGTATCCTTCAGATTCGGTTTTAAGATCAGTAGCATCTTGCAAGAATTCGTGTACTATTCTGCGTTCAAAAGGGGACATAGGGTCCACATCAATATTTGATTTAAAGTATCTAGCCCTCTCCGCCATCATATGTGCTACAGCTTTTATGTTTTCTACACGCTTTTTCTGAAAATCATTTATGTCTATCATTACTTCATACGGAAACTCTTCTCCTGTGCCATATTTATTTTCAAAAATTCTTTTAACTATATGGTTTAAAGCAACCAATGCTTCACCTTCACGCAAAATAAATAGGCCTGGGTCGTTTACCCGCACTTTATACCACAAATTTTTACCATTTGAACTTGTTTCATCTTCTTCCACCTCTAAGCCTTCAGCAAATACAAGACTATGAGTGAGTAAATCTTTTATTACTTTTTTAATAAAATCTTTTTCCATATATTTATTTTGCCTCTAAATTCAAACTCTTAATGTGTTTATTTATATAAATTTGTTGTAGCATCGTAAAGATATTATTCGTAATCCAGTAAAGTGCTACTGCTCCAGAAATACGGTGCGCAATAAATATTACAATAAATGGAAAAACATATTTCATTTGCATTTGTAAACTCTTGTTTAGAGAGTCTTGAAAACCACCAGCTTTTACAACTTGATTTGTTGGTTTTGGCATATAAAAAGCTTGGAAGAACTGAGAAATTCCGGCTAAAATTGCTAAAACCCAACTTTTTTCTGTAATATCAAGAAGTCCTAAGAAATTTGTAGTTATAACTGCTGGAACTTTTACAAACGAATAAAATATAGAAGTATCAAAATGCAGTCCTTTCAAGAAAACGTAATATAAAGCAAAAATTATAGGAATTTGGACTAAAACAAGCAAACAACCAGAGAAAGGATTTGCTTTGTGTTTTTTATATAACTCAAAAGTAAGCCGTGCTTGTTCTTCTTTACTAGCTCCACTTTCTTTTATTTTATTTAGCTCAGGAGCTAGAATATTCATCCTAGCCTGTCCCTCAATAGATTTTTTAGAAATAGGGTATAGTATGATTTTTACTAAAATAGTGAGTAGTATAACGGCTATACCCAAATCACCCCCAGGCACCACAGAGACTATTAGGGCTAAGATATTAGCAAGTGGTTCATATAAAACAGTGTTCCAAAGATTTATAAGCATTTCCTTATTCTATATGAAAAAACACAAAAAATCCAATTTTAATTTAATTTATCTATTCTAGGAGTATTAAAGGGATGACATTTAAAAATTCTCTTAAAACCCAAAAACATTCCCTTAAAGGCTCCGTATTTTATAACAGCCTCTTTTGTATACTCTGAGCAAGAAGGAAAAAATATACAGGTTGGCCTAAAATAATATTTACTTATGTATTTTTGATATGAATTTATTAAAAAAATAAGTATTTTTGACATTTTATTCAATTTATAACTTAGAGATAAAGAAATTTATCTCTTCTTCTAGTTTTTTAAGAGACAAAATGCCTTTTTTACCACTTTCAGCAAAGATTTTAGTGCTATTTTTACCGAAAACAAATACTGCTTTTAATTTTTGAGGTAGGGAAGAGAGTTTTTTTTGAATTATTTGATAACCCCTGCGACGCAATCTATTGCGAATTACTGCCTTTTTACTTACTGTTTTTGGCACAATAAAGGCCACTTTTGGTTCTTTTTCTGTAGAATTTACTAAAAATCGCAAGTTTAAATTAGGCGAAAATACAGAAGAGCCTTTTTTAAACATCTCTTCTATGTCTTTTTTTGTTACTCTATTTTTCTTTAAAAGCATAATATCCTTATAAATAAAGGATTAAATCTTATACAGCTAATTTAGCTCGTCCCTTTTGGCGCCTACCAGCTATAACCTTCTTTCCATTAGAGGTCTTAGATCTGGACAAAAAGCCGTGAGTTCGTGCTCTTTTTCGTTTATTAGGTTTATATGTAAATGACATAACCAGAGTATATATTATATTTTCTTTCAAGTCAAAAATTCTTTAAAATATAAGTAATCCACATTATCAACAGGTTATCAACATAATTGGAGTATAAATAAGATTTTAAAAAAGAGTTTAGATAGTATAATCATACCAATGGATACAAAACAACTTTGGAATAACTGTTTACAAGCATTTGAAGCAGAGGTATCTAAGGCAAATTTTAGCACTTGGTTTAAAAACACATCTATCGTGAAAGACGAAGAGGGGATAATACATATCGGTGTACCAAATGAATTTGTTCGTGATTGGCTAAAGCATAAATATCATAAAATGATCACCAAGAATATTGCTGATTTGTATGAAAACATGCGTGCGGTAGAGTATGTGATAATAAAACTAGATCAAAATAAAGAAAATGTTGATAAAAAGGTTGAAAACTTTTCAAACGAAGAACTTCCACTAAAAGATCTATATATAAACCCAGATGATAATCTAAACCCTAGATATAGATTTGATACTTTTATCGTTGGTGGTTTCAACGAGCTCGCTTACGCAGCTACTCAAGCTATCATCGATTCTCCTGGCACTAAATACAATCCATTCTTTATTTATGGTGGCACAGGTCTTGGAAAAACCCACCTTATTCAGGCAGTAGGGAATGCTATAAAAGAAAGACACCCAAACAAAAAAGTAAATTACATTACTTTAGAAAAATTTGCTACTGATTTTATAAATTCCCTTCAAGGAAATCGGGCTAACTCTTTCAAAGAGAAGTATAGAAAGTACGACCTTCTAATAATTGACGATATTCAGTTCATAGGGAAGATGGAAAAAATACAAGAAGAACTTTTTCACACCTTTAATACTTTTTATGAAAATAATAAGCAAATTATCTTTTCTTCTGATAAACACCCGAACCATATTCCAGAGCTCGCAGATCGTCTAAAATCACGTTTTGCTCAAGGAATGATAGTCGACGTAGCTGAACCGGAATTTGAATCCAGGCTCGCAATTTTAAAGGTAAAAACCACAGAACAAGGTGTTTATTTAGATAAAGAAATTTTAGAATATATTGCATCTGTAATTCGTGGCAACATAAGAGAACTTGAAGGAAGTTTAAATACAGTGGTTTGCCAATATAAACTCAAGAAGAATATATCTCTAAATGAAGTAAAAAATATATTAAAAAATAATATCAAACCTAAAAAAACGGTTGCTATAAAAGATGTAGTAAAGACAGTTAGTGATTATTACAACATAGAAGAATCTTCAATATATGATAAAACCAGAAGAAAAGAGATAGTAAAAGCTCGCCAAATAGTTATGTTTATCCTGCGAGAAGATTTTAATGTGTCTTATCCTCTCATAGGTCAAAAACTAGGAGGAAAAGATCATACTACTGTTATCCACTCATACTTAAAAATAAAAGAAGATATGGCAGCAGACCCAGAGTTATCCCAAGAATTAGAACAAATAAGAATTATGTTTAAATAGCTGTGGATAAAGGTGTAAAAAACAAGTAAAAGTATTTAATAAAACTGTTTATAAATAAAAATAATTGTGTATAAAAAAATAGTAATAAATTATAGTGTGCATAAAAGTAAGTTTATTAACTTTTTTAAAAAAATAAAATATTAAAAAAACATTATTAAATAAGATTAAAAAAAGTTTTCCACTTATCAACAGGGCTAATAGTAGTAATAAATTATATATATAAATAATAAACAAAAATATGAAACTAGAATGTGATGTAGAAAAAATTAAATATGCTATTAATCAAGTAGAAAAAATTACAGGAAAAAATTTAACTCTACCTGTTTTAAACTCAATACTTATAATTGCAGGGAGTAAAGGTTTAAAATTACGTTCTATGAATTTATCTCTAGGGGTTGAGGTTGAAATACCAGCAAAAATAGAAAAAGAGGGTATTTTAGCTATTACAGGTAGTGTTCTTTCTCAAACATTTTCAAACATTTTTCAAAAGGATTCTATTTCGCTTGAAGGTGAAGATGGTAATTTAATTATTAAAACAAAAAGAAATAAAATAAAATTAAAAGGTCAGCCATGTGAAGATTTTCCAACTATACCTTCAGTAGAAGGGTCTTCTTTTGAAGTTGATGCAAAGAAATTCACAGAAGGTATAAAGTCGGTTTATTACAGTGCGGCTTCATCAGATATAAAACCAGAGATTTCGAGTGTATGTATTTATTCTGGAGACAATGAATTAATTTTTGTTTCTACTGATTCATTTAGATTAGCTGAGAAAAAAATTAAGTTAAAAATTAACGAAGAAATTGGAAAAATTTTAATTCCATATAAAAATATTAGTGAAATAATTAGAATTTTTGGTGAAGTTAGTGGGGATTTAAAAATTTTTTATAATAAAAATCAAATTTCCATAACACACAATAATGTTTACTTAACCTCTAGGATTATAGATGGAGCTTTTCCAGATTATGGGCAAATAATTCCAAAGACAAGTAATACTGAAGTTGTTGTTTTAAAACAAGATCTTTTAAATGCTTTAAAATTATCAAATATTTTTGCTGATAAGTTTAATCAAGTTAGTTTAAATATTAATCCAAAAGAAAAAATATTTGAAATATCTTCTTTTAGTAATGAAATAGGTGAAAATAAAACAGCATTAGATGCTTCTATGAAGGGTGATAATGTAGAGCTTTCTTTTAATTATAAATATTTCTTTGATTGTTTTTCTTCTGTAAATACTGATAGCTTGTCTATAAAAATAAATGAACCAATAAAGCCTATAATAGTAAACCCAGTAGGAGATAATTCTTTTATTTATCTTATTATGCCTATGAATAAATAGTTTTATGATTGAAATAAAAGACTTATTAAATTCTTTTAAAGAAGTTCTTCTGGGGGAAGAAATTCGTAAAGAAAAAATAGCTTTTATTATTGAAAGTGTAACAAAAATAAAAATAGAAACTAAAAACATAGAGGTTAAAAACAGTAAGGTTATTTTAGATATAAAGCCAATTTTTAAAAATGAGGTTTTTCTAAAAAAAGAAAAAATATTAGAAGAATTTAGGAATAATTTTTCCAAAAGAGTTCTAACAGATATTCTTTAATTAATATACTTTAAATAAAATATTAGTTTCAGTTTTATTGTAAACACTGTCATATACTATTACACGTAAATCATTCTCATCTTTTAAATTATCTATATTTGATAAATTTATATTGTAATAAAGTGGTGTGTTTACGGTCTCTAAATATATACCATTTATAAATACATCCATTTTTGTAATTGGAAATTTTCCACTAGCCTGCACATTTACGTTTATTGAACTATTTTTAGCGTAGGTTGAGTCTGTATTAGGTTCAATGATATTTACTGTGGGCTTGTTGTATTCTGTGTGAACATCATCATAACCAGTTGGTTTTTGTGATCCATCGTTTATATTGTATTTATATTTATTTTTTTCCCACCAGTCTTGAATAGGAGTATTCCAATGTTCATACTGGGCATTGCTTGTAGGATTTGTGGGTGCTGGTCCGAGGATATTTTCTCTATCAACCCAATAAAGAATAGATTTTACATTTGTAATAGTTTTTTCTTCAAGTGTTTCTTTTGGTGTTAGTTCTGTGGCAAGTTTACCTGAAATTTTATCTATAAAATAACTTTCACCACCTTGCCATATGCCACGGATAGCTGGTTTTGTGTTTTTAATATCATTTACAAGATCTGGTTTTTCAAATTGTTCTTTTGGTACTACTTTTAAGGCTTCTTGCATGAATTTATTCCAAATAGGCCCAGCGAGAGCTGAACCACCTTTTTTCATTGGTTTATTATCATTGTTTCCAGCCCAAACACCGGCTACTATAGTAGGACTATAACCTATAATCCAAGCGTCTTTATTGTTGTTAGTGGTACCAGTTTTAGCTGCTACATCATAACCAGGTATATAAAGAGGGGAGTTCGCTCCAAAAGTAGGGATTCTGGCTTTATTATCACTTAAAACGTCTGATACGGTTAGTGCTACATTTTTTGATAAAACCTCCTGTTCTTGTTGTTTGTATTCTTCTAAAATTTCACCGTTATTATTTTCAACTTGAAGTATGCCAGTATAAGGATTTTTAATTCCATTGTTTGCAAAAACACCATATGCCGAAGTCATTTCTATTAATTTAGCTTCACCACCTCCTATGACTAGCGTTAATCCATAACGACTACGATCTTTTAGTGTGGTAATACCTAAATCTTCAGCCATATTCATTGAGTCATTTGTGCCAGCAAGATAAAAAAGCTTAACAGCTGGTATGTTTATAGATTGAGCGAGTGCATCACGTAAACTCATTGGACCACGAAAAGCATTATCATAATTATCTGGGCTATAGCAATCTTTCTGATTTTTACCAGGAAGTGCTTTGCCATAAACAGTACATCCAGTGTTAAATTCTGTTGGCACATCAAAAAGAACTGTGTCTGGAGTGAATCCCTTTTTAAAAGCAGTAGCATAAATAAATGGTTTAAAAGAAGATCCTGGCTGTCTGTCAGCTGTGGCTATATTAAAAGCACCATCAATTTCTTTATCAAAATAGTCGCGTGACCCTACCATTGTCAAAATTTGACCTGTTTTAGGGTCAATAGCGACAAGTGCAGCATTTGATCCACCCCAGTCTTTTTCATTTTTTAAAGCGCCTTCTTTCACTATTGTTTCTGCTTTTTGCTGAAGTTCCGCATTAAGAGTTGTAATTACTTTTAATCCACCATTTTCAATAACTTCAACGCCGTATTTTTCTTCTAAGTATTCACGTATAAAAAATACAAAATGTGGAGCTTTAATCCCACTATTTGCAAGAGGTTGAAAGACAACATTTTCATTTCTAGCTTTTTCATATTCTTCAGTATTTATAATACCTAGCTCTTTCATTCTAGAAAGGACTAGATTTTTCCTTTCATCTAAGCGACCCTTATTTTTACCGTAAGGAGAAAGTACGGTTGGGGATTGTGGTATAGCAGCTAAATAAGCTGATTCACCAAGAGTTAAATCCGCTGCATTTTTATTAAAGTAAGTTTTACTTGCTTCTTCTACTCCATAAATATTTCCTCCATATGGAGCTTCATTTAAATAGAAAGCTAGTATTTCTTCTTTTGAAAAAACTTTTTCTATTTTTATGGCTAGAATCCATTCTTTTATTTTTCTAGTATAAGTCTTTTTCTGTGTTAATAGGGTATTTTTTACAAGCTGTTGGGTAATAGTTGAACCACCTTGAGTTTTACCCACACCAGTAATGTTTGCTAAAATAGCTCGTAGTATAGATAGAGGTCTAATTCCTTTGTGTTTATAAAATTCAGCGTCTTCTATAGCTATGGTTGCATTTTTTACATTATTATTGATTTTGTCAAAAGGAACAATTGTTCTTTTTATATCTTGATGTATATCAAAAAGTAATATTTCTCCTGTTCTGTCATATATTTTAGTAGAACTTGAGATTTTACGCTCTTCAAAAGAAGAAAAGTCAGGTATTTTTAATGTAGCTAGATAAATTAAGGTTAAAGCAATGAGTAAAATAGCACCTCCTGTCAAAAATAACATTAAATTTCTAAAGTAGTGTTTGTTGTTTTTTCTCTTTCCAAATACACGATGAATTTTTTTCATTACAACACAATTATAGCAAAAATAGCGGAAAAATGATATTATTTTTTGTATGGTTATTGTAGATGAAAAGAAAATAGAAAGTCTTCTTTCTCGAGGGGTAGAGAATGTGCTCGTTAAAGAAGAGCTTCGAAAAAAATTACTTTCAGGTAAAAAACTTAAAGTTTATTTAGGTATTGATCCAACTGGGCCAACTTTACATATGGGGCATATGATTCCTATTTTGAAATTAAAAGAATTTCAAGATCTGGGGCATCAAGTAATACTTCTTATGGGCGATTTTACAGCAATGATAGGCGATCCTACAGACAAACTTGCAACACGTAAACCTCTTACAAAACAAGAAGTTAAAAATAATTTAAAAAAATACAAAAAACAAGCAAGTAAGTTTTTAAAATTTACTGGTGCCAATAAAGCAGAATTTATGTTTAATTCAGCATGGCTTTCAAAAATGTCTTTCTCTGAAGTTTTGTCTTTAGCGAGTCATATTACAGTAGACCAAATGCTAAAGCGTGACATGTTTGCTAAAAGACAAGAAGAAGGCAAGCCTATTTTTCTTCATGAGTTTATGTATCCGCTTATGCAAGGCTATGATTCTGTGGCTATGGATGTAGATGTAGAAGTAGGAGGCAATGACCAGACATTTAACATGCTTGTGGGGCGTGATTTGGTAAGTGAAATTTTAGGTAAAACAAAAGAAGTTATTTCTATGAAATTATTAGCTGATAATTCCGGTAAAAAAATGGGTAAAACAGAAGGCAATATGATAGCTTTTGATGACACTCCAGAAAATATTTTTGGCAAAGTTATGAGTTTTCATGATTCACTTATCGATATTGGTTTTGAACTTTGCACTAATGTAGAAAAAAATGATATACCAAAAGGTGACAATCCAAAAGATCGTAAAATGATTTTAGCCAGTTCTATTACAGCGATGTTTTTTGATGAAAAAAAAGCTAAAGATGCTAGATATGATTGGATTAAGAAGTTTGAGAAAAAAGAAATTCCAGACGAGCTTTTAGGGCTTGTTGGTTTAGGGAAAAGCTTGATGGAAATATTAGTTGATAATAAGATATTAGTGTCCAAGGGCTCTTATAGGCGTCTGGTAGAAGAGGGGGCAATATTGGATCTTAATACTAAGCAAAAAATTGTTGATTCTAGTTTCATCCCTCAAAAAGGACAAAAATTCAAAATAGGTAAAAAAATCTTTGTTGAAATAAAATAACCCCATTGCTCGAAAGCGACGGGGTTATTTTATTTAAGTAAAATCATTATCTGGGTCATCACTATCGATGTCTTCAAAGTGCATGCCTTCCATTTCATCTTCTAGTGGGTCGAAGTCAGAACTATCTCCTCCAAAATCACTTCCACCCATTACATCATCATAACTCATTTGTTTAAAATTTTTATTTATATATTTTTAACGACCTTTAATTGTTTTTTTAAAAAATTAAAAATTAACTTTATATTGTTTATACTTTGTATCAAAATAAAAAATTCTATGCAAACTTTAAAATGTGGAAAACTGTTTTTTATTTTTTTAAATAAACACCTGCAGTTAAAGCTATAGCTATAGCATCTAGCTCGTCGTCGGAATTTTTATTTTTATCAATATCTACAAGCATTTTTATCATTTTATTTATTTCTTGTTTGCCAGAGTGTCCATATCCTGTGATGGCATTTTTTATTTGCGGTGGTGTAGCTTCAAAAATTTCTAATTTATTTTTCTCTGCTAAATATAAAATCATGCCACGAACTTCGCTTACATGCATAGCAGTTTTTTGATTCGTGTTCAGAAAAAGGGTTTCAATGCTTAGTATTTCTGGTTTGTATTTTTTAATTATTTTTTTTATTTCTTGGCCGAGTAATAATAAGCGTTGTGAAAAGGGTAGGTTTGCTTTGGTTTTAAAACAAGTAGAAAAAACAACAATATCTTTTTGTCCTTTTGTTTTTTCCGTAATAGCGATACCTAGACGTTCATAGCCAGGATCAATACCTAAGATTTTCATAATTAAAATTTATCCTTGCATTAGTTCCATTAGTGGCAACAGTTCCTCGCGGTATTTTGAAACTTCAGTTTTGTATTTACTCATGACAGCCATTATTGCATATTGGTCAGGCATGCCAGATTTTTTCTTTTCTTCTATTTCTTTTTGAATTTTATCCATTAATTCTTTCAACTCTTTATTTTCCTCCATTTTTTTCAAATTTTCAGCCAAGCCGGGATTTTTCTCGAGCTTCTCAATTATTTTTTCTGCTTGCTCACTACTAATTCCCTTCATTTGAAGGGTTTTCTTTAATAAAAATGATTTTATAGACATAAGGTTAATATAACAAATTATTATTTTAAATCAAACCACTTCACTCGCGAGTGACGTGGTCAAAATCCATATGATTATATGCTTTATCTTGCGCTACTCGTCCACGGGGGTTGCGTTCAATGAGGCCTAGCTGAAGTAGGTAAGGCTCTATAACTTCTTCTATCGTGGCTTCTTCTTCACTCATAGCAGCTGCCATTGTTTTTAGTCCAACTGGCCCTCCACTGAATTTATCTATAAGAATTTCTAAATAACGACGATCATTTTGATTTAATCCTAGTTCATCTACAGCTAGCATGTTTAAAGATTTTTTTACTTGCTCTTTACTAATATTTTTTTTGCCTGCCCCGTGCCGAGCTTGCTCTGGTTCGGGGTTTACTTGAGCATAGTCGCGAGCTCTTTTTAAAAAGTAATTTGCTGTTCTCGGAGTACTTCTACTTCTTTTGGCTATTTCCATCAAAGCTTCTTCTTCAAGCTCTGTATTTAAAATTTTACTGGAGCGTTTTATTATATTTGCAATTTCTTCTTCTGTATAAAACTCAAGGCGGAATACTCCTCCGCCAAAACGTGAACGAAGTGGTGCAGATACCATAGACACTCTTGTCGTTGCAGCTATAAGTGTAAAAGGAGGGAGGTCGAGTTGTATGGTCCTGGCAGCTGGCCCTTTGCCTATAATTATATCTAATACACCAGACTCCATGGCTGGGTATAATATTTCCTCTACCATTTTATTCAAACGGTGGATTTCATCAATAAATAAAATATCTCCAGCAGAAAGGTTTGTAAGAATAGAAGCGAGGTCGCCAACTTTTTCTATAGCAGGACCAGAAGTTATTTTCATCTGTCTACCAGTTTCTTTTGCTATTAGGTGGGCGAGAGTGGTCTTACCCAGGCCGGGTGGCCCATAAAATAGTATATGTTCAGGTATGTGGCCACGTTCTTCTGCTGCTTTTAAGAGTATTAGCAGGTTGTCTTTGATGTGTTTTTGACCAATATATTCAGCCCAAGAAGATGGACGCAATGCTTGGTCTAAAAAAGTGTCTTTATTTTCTTGATTATTAGGTATTGACATTTGTTTTTGTATATGCTATACTCTCCTAGTAAAGTTATTAACGGTTTTCAACATTATATCCACATTATAACATTTTGAAGTCGTTTTTTAAAATAGTATAATAATAAGTGTAAGGTTAGTATATTTTTCTATTTTTGTTTCTTGCTTTAGTTTACTTTTGCAATTCAAAAAGAGGGCACTAATCTCTAAGCAATCAGCCTCTGGTTATACAATTTTGCGTGGGACGTTCTGGTAATTTTTTAAATTTTCTGGGGCTATCCTTCAAGGATTTGTTACTTTTTGGGCTAAAGTCCTCAAAGGATTGTTTAGAGATTAGTGCTTTTTTAATTTTTACTTGAAAAAATTATCCTGCGAAGCTTTAGCGTAGCAGGGTTGGATTATTTTAATTTATATTTTTCGTAATTTATACAAAAATCTTTTCCACCAACTTTGAAGCTCTTATGAGCTTCTTTTATTATTTTTAGAGCTTGTTTATGATTTTTTGCTAGGAATACTAGTCTATAATCAGCTTCTTCTAGATATTTTTTTGCTAGTGGTTCTTTTGCTATCCACCTTAGTAGCCCACGATAATTGTCGCCCATTAGAATTATGGGGATATTACATAAATGTTTTACTTGAACCAATTGCCAAGTATAGAAAAGTTCTAGTAATGTGCCGAGACCTCCAGGTGCCACCACTACAGCATTTGATGACAGCATAAATTCATCTAGACGGCCTGAAAATCTTTGAAACATGGTTTTATATTCTACTGCATCATTGAATTTTTGTTCTTGAGGGAGTTTAATGCCGAGTCCTATGGTGTGTGTTGCTTCTTTGCCACTTTCTTCGCCACCTAATTTGTGCCCCTCACTCGCTGCACGCATAATACCACCACCGCCACCAGTAATAAGATCTATGCCTGTTTTACCTAAGCCATAGCCTAATTTAAAAACTTCATCGTATTCTGCACCGTTTTCTACTCTGGCTGAGCCGAAAATCGTTACTTTAAAATGTTTTATATCTTCTGCTAAAAATTTCTCAAAATCTTCTAGTGTTTCTATTTCTCTTTTTTCCATAATTTTATTCTTCGTATAAATCTACTACACTTTGCACTTCTTCGACTGAAGTAATTCCATTTAATATCTTTACTATACCATCCTCTCGCATTGAAAGTATACCTTGGGTTTTGGCTATTTTTTTTATCTCTCTTTCTGATGGGTTGATAGACATTATGTTTTCAATTTTTTCATCGGTTTTTATTGCTTCAAATATACCTATGCGTCCTTTGAAACCAGTTTGATTGCATTTGTCACAACCGGTGTGAGTGTATAGTTTTATAGGAGCATCTTTTGTAAGACCATATGTGGCTAAATCTTTATTTTGTTCAACCATGCCGGAAATAATTTCTTTTATAATTTCTATTTCTTTTCCCGGATTAATTTTTTCTGTTTTGCAATAATTGCAAAGTTTGCGTACTAGGCGCTGTGCAAGCGATAGGGAAAGTGCCGAGCCCATTATTTTTGGATTTACTTCGAGATCAATCAAGCGTGGAATAACTCCCGCAGCATTGTTTGTGTGTAAAGTAGAAAAAACAAGGTGCCCAGTCAGTGCTGATTGCACAGCTATTTTTGCAGTTTCTTTGTCGCGAATTTCTCCGACCATAATTACATCAGGATCTTGGCGAAGTGCAGCCCGCAGGCCCTCTAAGAATCCGTACTCTTCTTCGCCATCTACTTGAGTTTGAGTAATTCCACCAAGTCTATATTCCACTGGGTCTTCAATAGTAATTATATTTATTTCAGTCGAATATATTTTTCGTAGGAATGCATACAGTGTGGTAGTTTTACCAGAACCAGTAGGGCCAGTCACTAAGATAAGACCATTTGGTTTTTTTATTTCTTCTTCGATTATATTAAATAAATATTTTTCTATACCCATATCTTCTAATTTTATTTGAATAGATTTTGGATCGAGTATACGCATAACTATAGCCTCGCCAAAAGATCCTGGTATAAGTGATGTACGAATACTTATCTCTTCATCACCTTCTTCTATGCTGAATCTACCATCTTGAGCATTTTCTGAAGTTAATTTCATGCCCGAGAGTAATTTGATGCGAGAGTTCAGTAAGCGATAAATTTGTGGAGTAAAAAAACACAAATCTTGCAGGACACCATCGAGGCGTAGACGAAGACGAGCGCGTTCTTTTTCAGCTTCGATATGTATATCTGAAGCACCGATAGATATTGCTCCCGCTAGTATTATTTCCAGTAGGCGAGTTAATTTATGTACCTTTTCTTTATTTAAATTCTCATCGATAAGCACTTTTATATCTTGCATTTGTTTTATAGCTTTTGCTGTATCACGCAAAACTTCTGCTGATATATCGATACCTCCGATTTTACTATTTTCTGCCATTGAGAGCTCGAGATATCTACCCCAAACTTTTTCTATTGAAGCACCTGATGCCATGTAAAATTTTGGTATTAAATTCGAGCGAGCCATCTCTTCGGTTAGTTTATCTTCTAAATCTTTGCTTGGGCTACGAAGAGCGATAAAAATGTTTTTTCCAGAAAGTTTAAATGGAGCTACTTTTAAAGCGTGAGCATCTTTTTCATTTATATAGCGAAGGGCTTCGTTATCAATACCGAGGCGGTATAGGTCTACGTAGGGAAGGCCATATTTGCTTTCAGATAATACTGATACTAATTCTTCCTCCTCTTTTCTACGAAGTTCGTCTAATTGCTTATTTTGTTTGTCTTCATCAAAAGTGTGCATTATCAAGTAATTATACTATATTAGAGGCCTTAAAATAAAGGATTTTTAAGCATTTTTACCCTTGACTTTTAGCATAAAATATGCTATACTATATAGGTAAACTGATCTTTGTATTTTTTAACCGGTCTTTGTGCCACAAAATATTAAAACATGAAAAATTTAGTTTTTCTTTTCTCATTTATTTTTTCATCTTTTTCTTTTTTGGTGGCTCAGAGGTCACCAGTAATGCCATATGGCACCCATACACAGGAAGATATAATTTCTTTCCTGAACCGTGGGAGCGATACGGCAAAGGTATTCAAAAAAATTCTTCTCTATAGAGTAAATAAACTTATAGGGAATAATTATAAACCTCTTACTTACGAGGCTATCCCTTGGATTTTGGAACATGTCTCCTCTGAAGAGATAAGTTTCGAAGCTGGAGTTTATAAAAACTCTGGTTGGAACCAAAAGACAAAAGAGATAGAATCCTTTCCGGGTAAAAAATGGGAAGGGTTTGTGGGGGTTTTTAGATGGGAAGGATATGAATTGATTTTATATAAAGAGAATTGTTTAAATTTTCTTTATGTAGAAACAAGCTCAGTGCCTGCACCAAAAGCCGAAACCAAAGATGACGATCTTCCTTTTGATCCTCCGAAAGAGGAAGAGAAAAAAGATAATCGTATTCCCGTCGGCGCTACTATTTATAGCGGTGGCACTGAGTATCATTTTACTGAATCTCAAGCTCGATTTTTTTATTTCGAGAATCAGGAGGATATGAGATTCAGAACATGGCGTCCTTCAGGAAGGAGTAAATCTTTCTGTTGCAATGGCGACAGATTAGATTACTCAAAGTTTGTTTTTGAGCCTAATGAGCCTCATGGTAAAGGCCACGGTGGCAAAAAAACATATTTTGGTCATAGATAATTAATTTTATTTTGACCAAAAATTATAGGTCTTGCTTAAAGTAGCAAGGCCTTTTTTATTTCTCTTTTTATGTTAGGATTTGTTTTATGAAAATAAAAACTCAGAATCTAAAAGAATTTAATGCTGTCGCACGCGACTTCACTAAAAAATATCTCTGTCAGGTGTCGAACACCCGACAGGCTTTTATTGTAGGCCTTTATGGGGATTTGGGGGCAGGGAAAACTCATTTTGTAAAAGCTGTTGCGAAAGAGCTTGGTGTAAAAACAAAAGTAAATAGCCCAACTTTTGTAATAATGAAAAGATATAAATTAAAAAATAAAAATTTAATTCATATAGATGCGTATAGGCTTAAAAACGAGAAAGAAATTTTAAATTTGGGCTGGAAAGAAATGATTGGAAATCCAGAAAATATTATTTTTCTCGAATGGCCTGAAAATATTAAAAAAGCTTTGCCTAAAAAATATTTTAAAGTAAAAATAAAACATTTAGAAGGGGAAGAGAGAGAAATTTCATACTAGTTGCTTTTCCCATCGTTCTATGGTGAAATAGGTTTAAATTTTCTTTTCTAATTTGTTAAACTTATAAATTCTAACTTATGGATAATAAAACTTGCGCGCAGGATATTCTGGCGCTAGCCGGAATGACCTTTAATGGTCCAAATGATTTCGACCCTCAAATTAATGACTCTCGTTTTTATGACAGAGTTATGAGGCAGGGGAGTATTGGCCTCGGTGATTCTTATATTGAAGGCTGGTGGGACTCAGAAAATTTGCCGATTTTTTATGCTAAGCTTAATAGAGCAAAGGAAATTAAAAAATACCAAAAATTTGGTTTTTTTAATACTTTAAAATTTCTTGCTTTTAACTTGCAAAATAAGATTTTAGCGGAATTAAATGTCTCGAAGCACTATGATTTAGGTAACGAGCTTTATGAATCTTTTCTGGGGCCAATTATGGCTTATAGTTGTGGGTATTTTTTTCGAGCCGTTACTCTAAAACAGGCTCAACAAGATAAGCTTGATTTAATTGCTCTTAAATCTGGATTTCAGCCTGGTCAATCTGTCGCAGAAATTGGATGTGGTTGGGGTTATGGAGTTAAGAATGCTGTTGAAAACTTTGGCGTTCATGCTGTAGGTATCACACTTTCAAAAGAGCAATATGTTTATGCAAAAAATCTTTGTGCTCATTTAGGCAGTAAAGCAGAGATTAGATTTCAAGATTATCGCGACATTCCAAGTAGTGAAAAATATGACCATATTTATTCTATCGGAATGTTTGAGCATGTGGGCAGTAAAAATTATAGAGAGTATTTTGAAGTATGCAATCAGCATTTGTCTGATGATGAACACGCTGTGAATTTATTACACACTATTATTACTCACGGAGAAGAATCTCGCATAGATCCCTGGATAGATAAACATATTTTCAGAGGAGCAGAAATTCCGAATTTGAAACAAATTTATAAAGCCTCTGAAGGTTTGTTTGCAACTGAGGACCAACACACTTTTGGTTTGGATTATGCAAAAACTCTTAGAGAATGGAGACGGCGTTTTAATCTTAATGTTCCAAACTTAAGTGAAAAGTATAATAATCCACGTTTCATTAGAATGTGGAATAATTATTTGGCTTGTTCCGAGGGCTCTTTCTTGTCTAGAACAAATGATTTAGCTCAAATAGTTTTTTCTAAAAAAGGATTTCTTGATGGTTATGAACCAGTTAGGGACTTTTTTAGTCCCAAGGTGATTTTTTAAAATATTTACCGAATGTTTGCACGTAAAAAATGCAGGCATTCGGTTTTTTTATTTACAAAATTTCAGGTCAAAAAATGCTATACTATTTTTATGAAAAAAGAGCTTAAAAATGAGGCAAAAAGGGTAGTCTTGCTAGACTCGCATGCGATAATTCACAGAGCTTATCATGCACTGCCTGACTTTATGGCCTCAAATGGCGAGCCTACCGGAGCTCTTTATGGACTCTCAAATATGCTTATGAAGATAATTGGTGATTTAAAGCCCGACTATATCATCGCTTGTTATGACTTACCGCAAAAGACTTTTCGCCACGAAGCTTACGACAGTTATAAAGATGGGCGGGTAAAGGCCGATGAAGCTTTAATCTCACAAATTAAAAATTCACGTCTTATTTTTGACGCATTTAATATTCCTATTTATTCTGCTCCAGGTTTTGAGGCTGATGATTGTCTAGGAACTTTGGTGGAAATTTTAAATAAAAAAAATAAATTCCAGATAATTATCGCTTCAGGAGATATGGATACTATGCAATTAGTAGATGATAAAAAAGTCCAAGTTTATACTTTAAAAAAGGGAATAACTGATACTATTTTATACGACGAAGATGCTGTGGTGGCGCGTTATGGTTTCGCACCAAAACTTTTGCCAGACTACAAAGGTCTGCGAGGCGACCCTTCTGACAATATTATTGGCATTAAAGGTATAGGAGAAAAAACTGCCACAACACTTATCGGTAATTTTGGCACTATAGAAAATATTTACAAAGAAATCAAAAAAACAGGTGCGCAAGATGAATTTAAAAAGCTAGGCATTACTGAAAGAATTTTCCTTTTATTAAAGGAAAATGAAGAAGAAGCTTTATTCTCAAAGACACTTGCTACGATAAGGCGAGATGCACCGATAGATTTTGTTTTGCCAGAGAAAAAGTTTTGGGAAAATCTTGAGCCAAAAAAAATCGAAAATGTATTTTTACGTTTCGAATTCCGTTCACTATTTTCTAGATTGAAAAACTTTATGTCAGATGGAAAAGGTGAGAACGAAGAGATTAAAAATTTTAATCCTAAAACAGAGTTAGACGAATTTGTAGATGGTATAAATGGTAAAAATGAAAATCAAATAAAAGAAAAAGAAATTGATGCACGGGAATTACTCGAAACCTCTATAGCCTTATGGCTTATAAATTCTGAGATTTCTGTGCCAAATTTATCTGATATTTTAATGTTTAGTAAGACTCAAAATTTTGAGCAAGCGAAAGATTATGTATTTAAAACTCTTCAAGAAAAGAATCTCGAAAAAGTGTATCAAGAAATCGAAAAGCCAATAATAGATATTGTTAGCGATATGTCTAAAACAGGAATTCTTATAGACAAAACATATTTTACAAATCTTTCGAAAGAATTTCATTTAGAGTTAGACAAGTTAACTAAAAAGATTTATGAGCAAGCAAACGAAGAATTTAATATAAATTCTCCAAAGCAACTTGGCATTATTTTGTTTGAAAAACTCGGTATTAAAACCAAAAAGAAAACTGCCGGTGGAGCACTCTCTACTAAAGCCGAAGTTTTAGAAGAGCTTGCCGAAGAGTACCCAATAGTAAAAGATATTTTAGAATATCGTGAATTCCAAAAACTAACTTCTACATATATAGATGTAATACCAAGTTTGACAGGTGAGGATGGTAGGTTGCACTCACGTTTTATTCAGCACGGTACTACTACAGGTAGGTTCGCTTCGCTCGATCCGAATTTGCAGAATTTACCTATAAAATCTGAACTTGGTCGAAAAATTAGGACTGGTTTTGTTGCAAAAAAAGGCTGTAGTTTGCTCGCTCTTGATTATAGTCAAATAGAATTACGTGTGGGGGCTATACTTTCGGGTGATAAAAAAATGACTGAGATTTTTGTTAGTGGTAAAGATATTCATGCCGGAGTGGCGTCTTTTGTTTTCGGTGTGCCGATAGATGCTGTAGATAGTGAAATGCGCAGGCGAGCGAAAGTTATTAACTTCGGTATTATTTATGGCATGGGAGTTTCTTCGCTTCGAAAGAGTCTCGGAGGTACTCGCGAAGAAGCTCAGAAATTTTATGATAATTATTTCAATCAATTTTCAGGTATTCGAGATTATTTGGATAATGTAAAAATTCTCGCGGGTAAAAACGGATACACGGAGACTCTATTTGGACGTAGAAGATATTTTCCAAATATAAATTCTAGGATTCCATTTTTAAAAGCCATGGCCGAGCGCACGGCTATAAATGCACCAATTCAAGGCACTGCAGCGGATGTAATCAAGCTCGCTATACGATATGTAGATGAAGATTTGAAAAAAAATGGCTTAAAAGAAAAAGCATGTTTAGTAATGCAGATTCACGATGAGCTCGTATATGAAGTAGAAGATAGTGTGCTTCAAAAAACCGCTGAAATCATAAAACAATCTATGGAAGGAGTGCTCACTAGGTCTTTTGTAGCTTACGATGGGTTAATTCCTATGCTTGTATCCTGTGGCTGGGGCAAGAATTTCGGTGAAGTAAAGTAATTTATTTATTTTTTTATTGTGGTATAGTTTAGTTATGGATGAGAATAAAAAAGAAATTTGCGAGAACCCAGTATCTACTTATAAGGTGCACAGGATTTTAGCACATTCTTATTTTGCTTACCTTAGTTTATTCTTGGTGGGTGTAGTTTTGGATATATTTTTCCCAATAAAAATCTTTAAGGAAAAGCATGCTGATCCTATAGGCTTTTTTTTATTATTTATCGGCACAGTATTAATTCTTTGGGCTCAATATTCTTCTCATAAACATCGTGAACATCGTAAAGATCCCAATAATGTTCCCGCTGGAGCTTTCCATAAAGGGCCTTATAAGTATACTCGTATGCCGACACATTTCGGACTTTTTGCAATAATGTTTGGTTTTGGGTTTGTGATTAATGCTACTTTTATTATAACCACAACCTTAATTTCTTTTTTGTTAACTAAATTTATTTTTTTGAATAAAGAAGAAAAGATACTTTCTCAAAAATACGGCGAAAAATATACTCAGTATAAAAAAGATGTAAAAATATAAGATGATTTATTTATTTGCTGGAGATGATTTTAAAAAAAAGTTAGCAAATTACGAGAATTTTTCTGCAAAAATATCTAAAGATGCAGAATTTTTTTCAATATCAAATAGTAATTTTGGAGAAAATATTTTCGAAAGTCTTCTTGGTGGGGCAGGGCTTTTTAATTCTAAAAAAATAATTTTCTTTTCAAATATCTTAGAAAAAGAAGAGAATGCCGAGGCGATACTAAATCGTCTATCTCAAATGGCTGATTCTGATGATAGTTTTATTTTTCTTGAAGGCAAGCTCGGTAAAGTAGTCTTGGACGCTTTCAAGAAAGCACGCGCAGAAATAAATTACTTTGAATTACCAAAAGAAAAAAAAGAGAAATTTAATAATTTTCTTTTAGCTGATGCACTGGCTGATCGTGATAAATTAAAACTTTGGATATACTTTAGGCAAGCCATAGACCTGGGTGTGTCGCTCGAAGAACTAGTGGGTGTACTCAGCTGGAAAGTGAAAGACATGCTACTTAAGAAAAATTTTTATAAAGTTAAAAAAGAAGAATTGCAAAAAACTGCTTTTGTATTGGCGACAATATTACCGAAAGCAAGAGGCGAGGGTAAAGACGATGAAGCAAGCCTAGAGAGATATTTTCTTGAGATTTTTTAGCTGTGCGCCCAGTTGGAATCGAACCAACGACCTTATCCTTAAAAGGGATCTGCTCTACCAGCTGAGCTATAGGCGCATAATAATCTAACGACCTACCAAAACAGCGATAGGCGCGATAAGAGTAAATATAACTAAAATACGCTAAAAAATCAAGTTTTTTGACTTTTCCACATGGTATAGTTGTGGTACCTTTTAGGTAAGTTTATAATGTAAGTAATAGTTCTTTGGGGAATTGTTACAAAAAATAGAGTCGTATGCGACTCGCCAATATGGTTGTATTACAACCAAAAAACAAAACACCCCACCAAGCAATTTTTTGCACCAAAATTAAATACCCATAAACATATCAAAGCCAGACTCCCAAAGTCTGGCTTAATTATTTGTCTAAATTTTTGTATTTAACTTTTTATTCTGTTATATTGAGTTTATGTCAGAAAAGATTTTTAAAATAAAAAGCAATTTTACTCCAGCCGGCGATCAGCCTACTGCT
Organism: Minisyncoccia bacterium; assembly: GCA_044229265.1. Taxonomy (GTDB): domain Bacteria; phylum Patescibacteriota; class Minisyncoccia; order Phycocordibacterales; family UBA9973; genus UBA9973. Next base: position 135,832 of record JBGATK010000001.1, read on the forward strand.
ATTTCATCTTTGCTTGATGGTTTAACCAAAGGTATGAAGAAGCAAACCCTCCTCGGCGCTACAGGTACAGGCAAGACCTTTACTATGGCCAATGTTATAGCCGAGCATAACAAGCCGACTCTAGTCATCGCTCATAACAAAACTCTGGCTGCTCAGCTTGCTCAAGAATTTCGAGAATTTTTCCCCGACGCAGCTGTGCATTATTTCGTGTCATATTATGACTATTATCAACCCGAGGCTTATATGCCAGCCTCTGATACTTATATCGAAAAGGATGCAAGTATAAATAAAGAGATAGATAGACTTCGGCATGCCTCGACGCAAGCACTCCTTACTCGCAAAGATGTGATCATAGTCGCCTCCGTGTCTTGTATATATGGTCTTGGTTCTCCTGAAGAATATGAGAAGGTGAATCTAAAACTCGAAGTGGGTATGAAGATGGATAGGCTTACCCTCATGAAGAAGCTCATAGAGATACACTTTACTCGCACAAATGCAGATATACTTAGCGGACAATTTCGGGCTACTGGCGCGAAGATAGAAGTGATGCCTGTTTCAGATACTTTTGTATATCAAATAGAAATGGCAGGTGGTAAGATTTCCAGCATTATAAAGATGGACCCAGTTTCGGGGGTGATTTTAAATGAGGAAAAAAACATATTTTTATTTCCAACGAAACATTTTATTACCGAAGACTCTTTGAAAAAGAAAGCGATAGTAGCAATACAAAAAGAACTAGACGCGCAATTAAAACATTTTAATAAAGAAGGTAAAATCCTTGAGGCAGATAGAATAAAACGCCGTACGAATTATGACCTCGCGATGATAAAAGAGATAGGTTATTGCAATGGAATAGAAAATTATTCTCGGCATCTGTCTGGTAAAGCTGAAGGCGAGCCACCAGAGACGCTACTAAGCTATTTTAAAAATAATTTTTTAACTATTATAGATGAGAGTCATGTGACCCTACCACAACTCCGCGCTATGTATGCTGGTGACCAAGCTCGTAAGAAGACTCTGGTGGAGTACGGTTTTCGTTTGCCGAGTGCAAAGGATAACAGGCCACTTCGTTATGAAGAATTTGAGGAAAGAATAGGGCAAGTCATATATACTTCAGCAACGCCGAGTGATATAGAGCGAGCTGAAAGTGAGCACATAGTAGAGCAAATAATTCGCCCCACTGGATTAATTGATCCGGAATTGGTGGTAAGGTCAGTGAGTGCTACCTCACCCCTAACCCCTCTCCTGAAAGGCGAGGGGAAAAGCTCCTTCCCATTCCAGGGGAAGGCGGGGGATGAGGTTTACCCGGGCCAAATTCAAGACTTTATAGCTGAAACAGAAAAGACTATAGCACGAGGTTTTCGCGTGCTTGCTACAACCCTTACGAAAAAGATGGCGGAGGATTTGTCTGTGTATTTGAAAGAAAAGAAAATCAAAGCAGAATATTTGCACTCAGATATTAAAACAATGGATAGAATAAAAATCCTAACCCAATTTCGAAAAGGGGATTTTGATGTGCTTGTGGGTGTGAACCTCCTTCGTGAAGGGCTCGACTTGCCGGAGGTAGCACTAATTGGGATTCTCGATGCTGATAAAGAAGGATTCCTGCGTAGCGAAACCTCACTTATTCAAACAATAGGTAGAGCCGCTCGTAATGCCGAAGGCAAGGTAATTCTTTATGCAGATAAAATTACAAATTCACTTGAATATGCCATAAAAGAAACTACTAGAAGGCGCAATACTCAAATAGCTTATAATAAAAAGCATGGCATCACTCCGAAAACAATTTTGAAAAATATAAAGGACATTACCGAGATTTTAGAAAGCGAACATGCCAAGGCAGTGAATGCCGAGCTCAACCTCGACATAGAGGTATTTAAAAAAGCTTATGAGAAAGAACTTAAAAGTGTAAATAAAGGCAAGGTGACGAAGAAGGATGGGGTCACAAATGTTCAGCTTTATCTTTCGGACGAAGAGAGGAGCAATCTAGTGTATGAAAAAATAATAAAAATAAAAGAGAAGGAAATGAACAAAGCTGTCAAAGAACTCGACTTCGAAACCGCGGCTATACTTCGGGATGAAATTGGCGTGCTACGGGAGCGAATGAAATAAAAAAAGGCTTGCAATAAATGCAAACCCTTTCTAACTCTTTTCTAGAATTAATTGGCTTTTTTTAGCCAATACTCAACTTCATAGTGATGATATAAAAATCTACCATGCTCATCGGAAGTGTAAGTTTTAATTATCCTTGCTCTAGTAAAGCGATAATTTCTTTCGTCTCCAACTTTTTCTAAAGCAATTTTTATTGCGTTTCTTTTTGAAGAGAGGTCTCTACGCAAATTTGCCCACCCTTTTATTCCTGTGCCTGGTTTAAAGACATAGTAGTTTCTGATTTTAACACAAACTACAAAAAGTACTAAAATAGTAAGTAAAAATATTACTATATTCATTTTTTTTGATTTAAAAGTTTAATAATGAATTTTCTTCAATCTACTACTTTGAGATAGTCTTGTCAAATGAAAGTTTCATGCTATACTTTTACTAGTTTAATAGAGATACACACCCCCTAGGAGCATAGTGGGGTGCGATTGTGGTATTAAGCCAATAAATAATAAAATGACTAAAAAAAATACACACGCAGAGGAGATCGTAGTGAAAGGGGCACGGACTCATAACTTGAAGAATATAAGTGTAGAAATGCCACGGGACAAGATGGTGGTGATTACTGGCGTCTCAGGCTCGGGCAAAAGTTCACTCGCTTTCGATACTATTTTTGCAGAAGGGCAGAGGCGTTATGTAGAGAGTTTAAGTTCTTATGCACGGCAATTTTTGAACCAAATGCCAAAGCCAGATGTGGATGAGATTACAGGCCTCTCACCAGCAATTTCCATTGACCAAAAGTCTCGCTCGAACAACCCGCGCTCGACTGTGGCAACTATTACTGAGATATATGATTACCTGCGTGTGATGTATGCGCGCATTGGGCATCCGCATTGCCCAGAGTGCGGTGAGGAAATTAAAAAACTTTCTAATGAAGAAATCTTGAATTTTATTTTAGAGAAAGTAGAAAAATTAAAAAAAGAAAATAAAAATAAAAAAAGTGTGATGGGAATAAGTTGGGATGAAACAGAAATAAGTATTTTCGCCCCTATAGTTCGTGGACGTAAAGGCGAGTACTATCAGCTACTTTATGATTTACTCGGCAAAGGTTTTTCTGAAGTGCGCCTAGATGGTGTGATGAAAAAGCTTCGCGACAGGATAGATTTATCCAAAACTAAAAAGCATGACATAGATGTATTGGTAGATCATTTTGCTGTGCATGAATTCAAAGATGATCCCGAGGGAAGCAGAATGCGACTTTCGGAAGCACTCGAGCGAGCACTCCTCGAAGCTGATGGATTGGTTTCTATTAAGATTGGCGAAGAAGAATTCGTAATGTCGGCAAAGTTTGCTTGCAAGAATGATGGATTTTCTTTTCCGGAAGTAGAGCCAAGGCTTTTCTCTTTCAACTCTCCATACGGAGCTTGCCCTACTTGTAATGGCCTCGGCTCAAAATATTTCGGTGGTGATGAAGTTTGTGATGATTGTGGTGGTGCCCGCTTACGCAAGGAGGCACTGAATGTATTTATTACTTCAGATTTTTTTAAGAAAACTTCTGGTAATGCTCTCCGTCGTTCGCATTCTGTCCTGAATTCTCAAGATCTATCTGGTAGTAGCGAAGACTCCTCCAAGCATCACCAAAAGTTTTCTGATGGCCGCGTCAATATTTTAGACCTAACTTCACTCTCAATCGCCGACGCGTATGAATTTTTCAAAAATCTAAAACTAACAAATCAAGAAAAAGAAATCTCTTTGCCAGTGGTGAGGGAGATAGAGGACAGGCTAAAATTTATGCTCGACGTGGGCCTCGACTATTTGCAACTTTCTCGCAAAGCAAATACTCTCTCAGGAGGTGAAGCGCAGAGAATAAGACTTGCTTCACAGCTCGGTAGCAAGCTCGTTGGTGCACTTTATGTCCTCGATGAGCCGACTATCGGACTGCACCAGAGGGACAATGATAGACTTATAAAAACCCTTCTAGATTTGCGAGATTTGGGCAACACTATCCTAGTGGTGGAGCACGATGAAGATACTATTTATGCTTCAGATTACATTGTGGACATAGGGCCGAAGGCTGGTGTACACGGAGGGCAAGTAGTGGCCAGTGGCTACTTAGAAGATTTGCTTACTGCAAAGAAAAATAATTCTGGTTCTAGAACTTTGGGTTATTTACGCGAAGAATTAAAAATAGAAATTCCAGAGAAACGCAGGGAAGCAAAAGGTCACCTTAAAATAGTCGGCGCTAAAGTTTTTAATTTAAAAAATATAAATGTGGAAGTTCCTCTCGGCGTGATGACCTCTATCACTGGAGTTTCAGGCTCTGGCAAGAGTTCATTTATGTATGAAGTTTTGTATAAAAATCTGCAAGCAAGATATGAGAGGAAATACCGCACAGCCCAAGTATTTAACTGCGCATCATTTTCTGGTACAGAATATTTATCTCGCGCTATTTTGATAGACCAAAGCCCAATAGGCCGAACTCCTCGCTCAAATATTGCTACATACACAGGCACATTTACTCATATTCGGGATTTGTTTGCGACTACAGACGAAGCGCGACTTCGCGGATGGAAAGCTAATAGATTTTCTTTCAATGTTAAAGGTGGACGTTGTGAAGCTTGCGAAGGCAATGGCGAGATAGCGGTGGAAATGCATTTCCTTCCGACAGTGTATGTGACTTGTGATGTCTGCCTTGGCAAAAGATTCGACAAAGAAACTCTGACAGTTAAATATAAAAAGAAAAATATTTATGAAGTTTTGCGTATGACTGTGGAAGAAGGACTAACATTTTTCAAAGACATTCCAGCTATTTATGACAGAATGCAGACTCTGATGGATGTCGGGCTCGGATACCTTGAGCTCGGACAAAGTGCTACCACGCTCTCTGGTGGGGAAGCGCAAAGAGTGAAAATCTCTAGCGAGCTGTATCGTCCACATTTAGAAAAAACTATTTACCTCCTCGACGAGCCTACCGTAGGCCTACATTATGATGATGTCGCCAAGCTTCTAGAAGTGTTAAACAAACTCACAACTAAAGGCAATACCGTAGTCCTCATCGAGCACAACTTAGACATTGTAAAATGCTCTGACTATATAATAGACATAGGACCTGAAGGTGGCATAAAAGGTGGTACGCTGGTTGCCAAAGGCACGCCAGAAGAGGTTGCGAATAATAAAAATTCTTTTACTGGGCAATATTTAAAAAAGGTGTTAAGGAAAAAATAATTCACCTCACCCCCAACCCCTCTCCAAAATATAAATTTTAGAGAGGGGAGAAATTCGGAAATAAAAAAAGCCCGAACGCAATGTCGGGCAAATTCCTGTTCTATCCTGTCTGATGTGTATTGAGATTCCTTCCAGACTTAACCGGATTTTCAGGATTGTCTCCTTTTAAGATCAGGCGTGATTAATACCAGAAATTAAGTTAATTTTTTTTCATCTTCTTTATCTATTATTGGATACCATTTACCAATCCATACAATTATAAATGTTAGAATTAAATCTAAAATTCCACAAATTTTTAGATAGGTATGTGTATTGGATTCTATTTGAATATGTTTACCAAACATAGTTAATCCAAAGGGTATTATTAGTACTGAAATCACAATAAATAAAATAAGAAAAACTTGTAATGAGCATAGTAATCTTAAAAAGAATAAATCTTTTTTCGAGTTTAACGGTGTGTCGTAAAATCCTGAATGCATGATGTTTAAATTTTAAAAGTTACAAAATTGTTTTTATTCGTATTTTATACTATAGTATTTCTATGAAAAGTCAACAGCTCAAGAAAATAGCTTTGCCAGATAAGCCGGGGGTATATAGGTTTATGAAGGGGAGCGAAATCCTCTACATAGGCAAAGCGACTTCACTCAAAGACAGAGTCAAAAGCTATTTCAGCAGTGATCTTATTAAAACCAGAGGGATGCTACTTGTAGATATGGTAGCCCGGGCTGAGACGGTGAAATATATTGAAACAGATAGTGTGCTCGAAGCACTTATCTTAGAAGCGAATGAGATTAAAAAACATCAGCCGTATTACAATACGAAAGAGAAAGATGATAAGAGTTTTAATTATGTTTGCATAACTCGTGAGGAATTGCCGAAGGTTATCACAAAAAGGGGTAAAGATTTAGATAAAAATAAATACAAAAAAGTCTTTGGACCTTTTACTAGTGGTCCTCAGTTAAGAGAAGCTCTCAAGATAATAAGACGAGTATTTCCATTTATTGATGAAAAGACAAAAAATTACTATGAATTTTATCGGCAATTAAATTTGGCTCCAAATTTAGAAAAAAAGAAAGAATATTTAAGAAACATAAAACACATAGTGCTATTTTTTGAAGGTAAGAAAAAAAGTCTGGTAAATAATTTGAAAAAAGAAATGAATGCTTTTGCAAAACTCCATCAATTTGAAAAAGCAGGGGAGGTAAAAAGGCAGATTTTTTCTATACAACACATCAACGATATTGCTCTAATCAAGGAGGAGCGGCTACAGCCGGAGCAAAATTCTTCGTCGCTTTACCCTCTCTACGGGGGCTCCGACACGACAAAGAATTCTACTCCGACCTCCGCTTTTCGTATAGAAGCGTACGACATAGCCCATATGGGTGGCAAAAATATGGTGGGGGTTATGGTGGTAGTGGAGAATGGGGAAGTAAATAAGAGTGAATATAAGAAATTCAAAATCAGAACGCAGGATGGGGCAAATGATACTGGTGCACTTGCTGAAGTATTAGAACGAAGGCTGGCGCACAATGAATGGACTATGCCGAGCCTAATAGTAGTCGATGGAGGGAAAGCGCAGATAAATGTAGTAGAGAAAATTTTGAATAAATATGGTATAAAAATACCTGTAGTATCAGTATTAAAGGATGAACGGCATAAACCAAAAGATATAATAGGAGACAAAGCAACGGCACGAAAATATGAAAAAGAAATCTTACTTGCAAACTCCGAAGCGCACAGATTCGCAATAAATTATCACAAAAATATGAGGAATAAGAATTTTATTTCTACTTCGCTAAAGCTACGAAGGACAAGAAAATGAATAAACAAATAAACATATTAATACTTCCTGATATCAGATCCGCTGAGAATGTGGGAGCTATTTTTCGTACGGCTGATGCTGTAGGGATGGATAAAATTTACTTGGTTGGGATTACGCCTGCGCCAGTGGATAGATTTGGGCGAGATAGAAATGATATTGCAAAGAGTGCTCTTGGGGCAGAAAAAACTATACTGTGGGAGCAAAGGGAGAATTTGGTAGAACTTATTTTAGAATTAAAAAATCAGGGTTATAAGATAATTGCTCTTGAGCAAGATGAGAAAAGTGTAGATTATAAAGAGGTAAAAATAGCAGAGAAAAATGCTTTCTTGCTTGGCACAGAGACGACAGGATTAACAAAAGAAATATTAGATATGTGCGACACTATAGCCGAGATACCAATGAAGGGTGAAAAAGAATCCCTGAATGTATCGGTAGCTTTCGGTGTAGCTATTTTTAGAATACTAAATATTTAGTTCAAGTAATTAGAAACATAACTTTTCTTCGGTCGCAAAACCCCTTCGAAAAGTTATGTTTCTAATTTTCGTTATAATAACGAGTGTTGTAAAGCGGGTCGTGCAATAGGGGCTTTTGACGTTCGTCGTAGCGTTCTGGTCCACCGCCCAGGAACCATACAAACCATATTATTACTAGTATGAAAATTAAAGTTAAAAGTTCTTGCATATTATTTCTGACAATTTGGACAGAAAACTGTAGTTCTGCCACTAATTATTATTTTTTCTAAAGTATTTTTACATTTTACACATTTTTGCCCAGCTTTGCCATAGACTTTGTGCTCCCTCGCATAATTACCACGAGAATTGTCGATAAGCCGATATGTAGCTACTGATGAGCCTCCCACCGATATGGCTTTGTTAATTATTCTTATTATAGCTTTGCGAAGTTTCGCTATTTCGTTTTTTGTTAAGCTATTTGCAATTCTTTCTGGAGAAATGCCTGCCTCGAATAAACTTTCGTCTGCATAAATATTACCCACGCCGACTACTATATCTTGATTTAGTAAAACAGTTTTGATTTTACTTTTTTTATTTTCTAATGCTTTTATGAAATAGGGTAGGGTGAAATTTTTATCCTGTGGCTCGAGGCCGAGTTTTTTGAAATGATTTTCTTTTTCGAAGCTTTGTGTATTTGGATAATATAATACATAGCCGAACATGCGCGTGTCATTGTAATACAGAGTGCCATTTTGTAAGTGGAAAATTATATGCGTATGTTTGTTTGGAAGCTCTGTCTCTGAGATTTCTATAGGGTGCCCGCCTGCAAAAGCTACGCTATTAGCATTGCGGGCAGGCCCACCGATTATCTTCGCATCTTTATTCTTAGATTTACCCTCCTTCGCCGAGGCTTCGAAGGGCAAGTATGCAAATTGCCCAGTCATTTTAAGATGAGAGAGAATGTGTTTATCATGAGTTAATTTAAAAATTAAATTTTTAGCTCTCCTCTCGACAGCCAAAAAACTCTCACCCACAAGCTCACTTTCAAATTCTACGACTTTAGATTTAGAGATTTTGCGTTTAGTGCTTTTACCAGAAACAAGTTTTGGCTTGTTTACTTTTATTTTTAGGATTTTTTTATTCTTTATATATTTTAAAAGCCCTAATCTTAAATTTTCTACTTCTGGTAATTCTGGCATAACAGATTATTTTTTTCCTAAAACTTTTAAAGCCCCACGAATTTTTTGATTAGTATCTTTTATGTCAGCAACTTCTTTTAATGCTTCGAGTGCATCTTTTTGTGTGTAGCCTAAAGTTTTTAATGCTTCCAACGTATCCATTTCTTCAGAGAGGGAATTGTCGTTTGCCATTTTGCCAACCTTGTCTCGAAGTTCTATTACTATACGCTCGGCTGTTTTGCGCCCAATACCTGATATCTTGGTTAGGTAAACAATATCATTTTGTGATATAGCTTTTTTGAGAGTTTCAATAGAAGCGACAGAGAGTATGCCGAGCGCTGACTTCGGCCCAATGCCGGAGATAGAAAGTAGCATTTCAAAAAAGTTCATTTCTTTTTCTTCTAAAAATCCATATAAATCAAAAGCGTCTTCTCGAATATGAGTATAGATGTAAAAGAATACTTCAGCTTCTTTTTGGACTGGTAGTAGATTTTCTAGAAGGGTGTATACTTTATAACCAACACCATTTGCCTCCAATACTACGTATTTGTCTTTTTCAGCTGTAATTTTTCCTCGTAAACTTGCTATCATATAGACCAATTATAGCATAATTAAAAATTTGCGTTTTAATGGCTTTTCTGTTATAGTATTTTTATGCCAATAACACAATCAGCAAAAAAAGCTATACGAGGTTCTGCTCGAAAAAAGTCTGTAAATGACCGACGCAAGAAGGCCATGAAAGAAACTATAAAGAAATTTGAGAAGATCATAAAAACAGATAAAAATAAGGGGGTAGAAATGCTTCCAGTTGCTTATCAAGCTATCGATAAAGCAGCTAAAATAGGCGTTATTAAGAAAAATAATGCTTCTCGAAAAAAATCCAGACTTTCAAAACTTTTAAAATAGTTAATAAACAAAAACCAACTTTTATGAAAGTTGGTTTTTGTTTATGATATAATATTTCGCATGAGTAAATTATATGAATTTTATGGAGAGGAATGTCCACATTGTATAAAAATGCATGATTTGGTGGAGAAATTAGAAAAAGAAGAAGGTATAAAAGTGGAAGCACTAGAAATTTGGCACAATGAAGAGAATGAAAAAAAGATGAATGAAATAGATAAAGATATGTGCGGGGGAGTACCATTTTTTTATAATGAAAATACAAAAAAATATATTTGCGGTGAAGCTGATTACGACACTGTAAAGAAATGGGCTAGGGGTGAAGAATTCTCGCAGGATTAATAACGTAAAATAAAAACCTCTCAAATTTTGAGAGGTTTTTATTTTAGATCATAATTTTAAATTAATGATGAAATGTGGTTGTAGTATGACCAGTGTTTGTATTAGTAGTAATAGTTTTTGCTGGGAAAATTCTGCCGTAGATTAGTCTTATTACTAATAATATAAGTAGTATTAAGAGTAGTAAGATTAACCATCCGAACAAAGAGTCTGGCCAGAATCCTGCACCAAATAATGCATTACCAGTAAGATTCACTCCGCGATTATCCTCGATGTTGTTTTTTGAATAAGCGAATACTTCTTCTTGAGATCCGTCTTCATTTATAGTGTAAGCTATGTTTGCAGTTATTACTGTAATTTTACCAATTTCTGCATTTCTGGTTACTAGAGCACTTACTCGTACACTGCCTTCTTCACCAGGGAATAGGGAACCTATATTTACTACTACATTGTTATTCTCTTCAGACCAGTATCCTCGTGAAGAAGATATGAATGAGAGTTCTTTTGGCAGAGCTACACGTAAAACTACATCACGTAAATCTTTTGTGGATACGTTTTTGTAGTAAATATTGTAAGTAATCTCTTCTCCTATATTTATCACTTCTCCGTTTTTGTCTATTGTTAAGAATACAAGTGAAGGTTTGGAAAGCCCAACGCCAGTGTTTGTATTAGTTACAACTGTTCTTGTTGTGTTTATGACACGAGTAGTATTATTGTTATTTATAATCAAATTATTTGTACGGAATGTTTGTATGTCTCCACGAGAAACTCCGTATTGAGTAGATACAACTGCACGGTAATAGTAGATAGTATTAGGAGCTAAAGAATAAATACTTGCATTGAATGAGTTAGAATTTATGCTTCCGATTACAGTGGAAATTGTAGTTTGTCCCAAGTTTTGTGATAAGCCATATTCAAAGTATCCTGTCATGGTTACATTTGTATCTTGAACACCTAGACCATTTAATCTAGCAGAGTTAGTTCCAGTATTTGTAGCAATTGTAGTTATCGCTTGAGGAGCGCAATTTCCATAAGTAGAACAATTATTGTAATAGTTTTGAGTTGTAGTAGTAAAGCTCATTACATTACCATAAGCTGTGCCATTATTGTTTTGAGCTACTGCACGGAAATAATAAGTTGTATTTGGAGAAAGAGCACTTATTCTTTCAGAGAAGTTTCCGTAATTTCCAGCTTGACTGTAATGATTTGTTGAATTGTATAAAGCTCCATAATTGGTGCCATATTCAAACCAACGAGTAGTATTAGAGCCATTGTTATTATCTACATAACCATTTAGAGTTGCAGAATTTTCACGAATGTCTGTAGCAGAATAAGTAGTTACACTTGGGCGATCGTAGTTGTTTCCACCGCAATTATATGTACATCCGCCACCATTACTATTTGTTCGGAAAGTTCTTACTTGACCATAAACTGTATCACCATTTTCATTTTCTGCGATTGCTTGAAATGAATATGAAGTATTTTCTTGTAAGCCTGTTAAATAATAGCTTAGAGTTGCATTACTATTGTAAGTATTAAGCGCAGTTAGATTTGTAAGATTAGAGCCTACACCCCATACGAATCCACTTACAACATCAGTATTACCATTTACATTTAAGTACCCATTAAGTGTAGCAGAGTTTGCGGAAATATTTGTAGCACTATTTGTTTCTACAGTAGGGTCTTGGTTGGATTGATTGTCAACATAGATACTTATAGTATCAGTTGCTGAGCCAGAATTATTTGTACAAGTTAGAGTGTAAGTTTTTGTGCCAGATGAAAGTGAGCCAGTGTAAAATGATCCACCTGAAGTATTTTTGTTTCCAGACCAATTATTTGTGCCACCTGATGCAGTGCATGATGTAGCATTGGATACTGACCAGCGTAAATATGTGCCTTGTCCATAAGAAAGACTTGTTTGGTCTGCTGTAAGATTTACAGTTGGTTTTTGAACTGGTTGTGCGTCTACGGCTACAGTTACAGAATCTTCAACTTGACCGTATGAGTTATAACAAATTATTTTATAAGTTGCATTTTGAGTCATTTGTCCAGAGAAGAATGATCCACCATTTATAGCTTTTGAACCAGCCCAGCCATTTGCTCCACCGTATGCTTGGCAGGCTGTAGCATTTGTCGGATACCATCTGATATAAGTAGTGCCGTTGTAAGGTAAGAAAATTTGATCTGCAGAAATAGTTACAGAAGGAAGGGGATTCTGATTTGGACCACTGACTACATTTACTGTTACAGAATCAGTTGCTGATCCAGTAGCGTTTGTACAGGTAATAGTATAGATAGTTGTAGCGTAAAGAGAACTTACAAAGAAGCTACCACCATTTGGGTTTTTTACACCTGCCCAGCCAGTAGATCCACCTGATGCATTACATGATGTAGCATTTGTAGTATTCCACATTATATTTGTCGCAGAACCAGTAGATAAGCTAGATGGACTCGCTGAAATATTTACAGTTGGATTTTGAACTGGAGGATTGTAGGGTTGAACATTGACTGTAGCGTAGCCAGTAGCAGATTGACCTGTAGCGCTATAACAAGTTATTGAATATGTTGTAGTTGTAGTTGGATATACATTTATAGAACCTGAAGTTGAACTTGCTCCCCAATTAGAAGAACAATAAGTCGCATTTGTAGAATTCCAAGAAAGATTTGATAGGTTTCCAGAATTTATACTAGAAGGGTTTGCTGTAAGATTTACAGTTGGATTTTGTTGTGGGGGATTGTTTGTTTGCACATTTACAGTTGTACTCATAGGAGTAGAGCCATACATGTTTGTACATGTGATAGTATAAGTAGTCGTAGAAGTGAGTGAAGATGCATTAAAGCTACCAGAAGTTGCTTTATTGCCATACCAACCAAGAGAACCACCACTAGCATAACAAGTAGATGCACCAGTCGAGTTCCAAGTAATAGTACTTGAACCATTGTAATTTACCCAAGTTGGACTAGCTGAAATACTTACAGTTGGAGCATTTTGATTTCCACCGCCACCACCACCACCGTTACCATTTACGACTACTGTTACAGACTTGGTCATAGAACCATAGCTGTTTGTACAAGTAAGTACATATGTAGTAGTTGCAGTTAGGGGAGTAGTGTAAAGAGCTCCACCATTGGTAGATTTTGCACCAGACCAACCAAGAGATCCCATAGATCCTTGGCAAGCTGTAGCACCAGTCACCGTGTACGAAATAGTAGTGGTGCCATTGTAAGCAACACTAGTTGGACTAGCACTTATTGTAATATATGGAGCATTTTGCGCTGAAGCAAAAGGTACGCCAAAAGCCAAAGTGGCCAAGAAAACAAAACTAAAAATTAAATATTTTTTCATATATTTTTTGATTAAAACCCACGCCAAAGGCGGGGTAAATTGCTAATAAACTTTGATTTATAAAGTTGAAATAGTAAAACTCACTTCCACTTATTTCCCAGGGAGTATATCATTTTTTGTTAAAAAAGTCAAGACCTAGCTCAAAAATATAATATCTTAGATATTTATAGTGTATTTGGAATTTTTGCACAATGTGCTCTCGGCAGGAATCGAACCTGCATCATAACTTCCGCAAAGTTACGTCCTATCCATTGAACGACGAGAGCATGTTAATGTATTTTATTTTTTAAATATCTTCTACCTGCTGCACTTTTCCAATACCTTTCTTTTTTTACTGCCTCATCTCTTTCTTCACATATCTCATAATATATTATTTTAAAAGGAATGAAAGCTTTGTTCGATTTTGTTATACCCCTATTGTGTTGCTCTAAACGTATTTCCAAATTCTCACAAAACCCTTTGTAATAAAAGTCTGCAACTGTGCTTTTTAATACATAAACATAATACATGTGTTGCGTCCTATCCCCGCCCGAACGACTGACATCGTTCAGTCGGGCGGGCATTGAACGACAAGAGCAATATTAAAGAGAATAGCAATTTGTAGGAAAAAGTAAAGTTATATACCTAGGAACCTTACTATTTTGTCAGCAGTGTGCTCAGTAAATTTTCCTTCTTTTACTTTATGTTCTGTAAAGATTTTTTTTATATTCTCCTCTTCGCCTATAGGAAAGGCCATTGAGATGAGAGGAAAGAGCATTCTTTCTGATCTGACTATTAACACTGGTCGGTCTTCGAGTATTGAAAACTCGCTAATGGTTTCGTATAAATATAAAGAATTTTTTATTTTTAATCCTTTGTCATTTAATTCGTAATTAAGCATTTCTGGTTTTAAATTTACAGTTTTGCTTAGCATTATTCCGCCTAAAACTAAAATTCCAGCTAAAAAGTAATTTTTAAAAATTATTGCGATTACGCTTCCAGAGATTACAATAATAGCAAGAGCCCAAAACCAATCAGTTGTTTTTATGTCTTCTTTGTATTCTAAAGATTCCCATGAAATTATTGAGTTTGTATTCATGTAATACAATTATATAAGAATAAAAAAAGTATGTCTATACTCTTCTTTTACCAAGACACAACAATTATTGTAAATAAAAGTAAAATTGCTACAAAATAACTAGTTTGTTTATTTTTTATTTTTTCTTTTGTGTGTTTTACAAATAAATCTCCGGAAATTCCAATGAGTCCGAGGATGCTGGCTATTCCTAGGATTGGTATCAACCATTTATTTAAAGGGTTAGAAGGAAATTCCGAATAAAATAAAGTAAAGATAGCTAAAAAAATATAGAGTAAAATTATTATCTCACTTAATATTAAAGAAAATCCACTGATTCTGTGGAGTATTTTTCTGCCGTGCTTGTTTTTGAGCATAATCAGAATAGCAACAATTGATAGTATTATGTAGATGAAAATCATGGGTCTGTCTTAAGGATGTCTATAATTTTTATTTTTTGTTATATCTGACTATAATTTATGTCAGGTTTTCTGCGGTGTGTATTGGACGAAGTTCGAATGTATTTCGGACAAAATCCGCAGGATTTTGACGAATGATGCGGACTGCGCCTCGCACGCTCGCTCCGCTCGCGATCCCAAAACCAAAAATTTCCTTACAATTCCTCTTTCGGCGGGGGGTGTGGGGGGAGCCGGCAAAAAATGGAAAGGAAAATTTTTGGTTTTGGTTCCGACGCTTCATTCCTCCAGAAAGGACTTGTATTTATATTCTAGCATTGTGGCGATATTTTGTCCGTCCTTTCCTCCGTCATTCGCATCGGTGCGAGGCGCTCTCCGTATCCGCGTCTTGTGGTAGTTCTAGAGTCCGCTCACACTTCGTAACCACCTCGCATAGGCCGTTCGCATTCGCTCACGATGCCTACTCGGTGTTTGCTTCGTGTTTGCTCTGTGACTTCGTCCGAGCTTGTCGTAACTCTAAAAAGCGGATTGTGCTGAGGCACAAACAAGTTTATATATGTGCTTGCCCCACCCACCCAATGCGCGCACAGAAAACCACCCGCTAACGCGAGTGGCTCCCTTACACCTCTTTTGCTATCTCAAAGTGATCAAGATTGCTTTGATGTTCAGCAACATGATCTAAATGACTATTTATATTCTCAATGAAATCACTCCACTTGACTGGGTGAATGTATGAATGATCACCGCCTGTATGGTGTGTTCCTCCACAAGTTGAACAACGAATCAAATTCTTATTATTTCTATTAAACATATTATCACCAAGAATCTTGAAGAGTGAACCAGTATTCCAACTGGTAACACAATTATAGTGATTAACGATATATGAGTAACTACCATTTTCGTCTGGCAGTGCGACTGCCAACATAGCATTGGTTCCACTCGTTCTGCCATCTCTGGTTATTTCTTTAAGAGAATATGAAATTTCCCATGGAATCCATTGATCATCTTCGGGCGTTAAAGGATCTCTCATTCCTTTAGAAATCAAAACTATCGTGGTCGAACTATCCCAAATTTTGTCTCTTAAATTTGATGCAATTGTCTCATCCTTGAAGTTACTCATATCTTCTCCGTCATCCTCACCTTTGTTTATATGATCATTTACATCTAAAAGTGCTTGCAAGGCATCAACATAATGTCGTGCAGTTGTCGTGTTTAACAAACCAACATTTTGCAATCTTTGTACTTGTGAATCACCGTATTTATAGCTAATAAAAATCTTTCTTGCCATATATTTATAGTATTAAAATAATAATATGAACTGCTAATAGTCCACCATAAAATGCGACTAAGGTTCCAGAAGTAGCACAACTAAACCAATTACCGCCATCATTACACGCTTTAGTTTTCATTAAAAAATCAATCTCATTTTCAGATTTTTCTGCTGTGCGTTCGTAAAGCTCTCGAAATCTTTTTTCTTGGTCGAGATAGTATCCATCAAGTAACCAGAAGAGAGTCAAAATTAAAAAAGAGATTAAGACAAAACGGCAATCGAGTTCTTTGAAACTAAATGCGAGTAATGCACCAACAACGGTTATAGCCCATCCTTTTAAAAGGAAAGAGTTATTTGCCATTCTGTTAATGGCTGTTTGTATAAATTCAAGATGTTTTAATTTTGCTTCCATAATTTCTGTGGATAATCTATGCTTTGCTTTTCGGCTTTTATTCGGTTATACTAAAATTGTAGCGCAAATAGATTTTTAAAGCAATATGTCAAACCTTACGAAAAAGCAAAAAGAAGTCTTTGACTTTATAAACTCCTACTTATCAGAGAATGGTATCGCTCCAACCATCGAGGAAATACGAAAAAAGCTGAAATTAAAGGCGGTTTCCACTGTTCATGAGCATATCAATTCCCTGAGAGAAAAAGGGTATCTTTCAAAATCAGATAATTCAGCAAGAAACCTAACGCCTAAGAAAGAAATTAAATCCGTTATTGAGATTCCTATACTCGGAAGTATTAAAGCGGGATATCCGTTGCCAGCAATAGAAGAGAGAGACGGTTTTGTTTCTGTTATAAATCCACAAATCAAAACTGCAAACGGACACTACGCTCTTCGTGTTGTTGGAGATTCAATGATTGATGACGGCATATTTGACGGAGACATTGTTGTTATTAAACATCAATCAGTTGCAGAAAATGGACAAACTGTTGTCGCGATAATTGATGACAACGAAGCAACTTTAAAAAGGTTATATAGAAAAGGAAAAGGTTTTGAACTTGTTCCAAGAAATCCTAATATGCCAACCTTGTTCAGAACTGATGTTGAAGTTAGGGGTGTTGTTGTTCAAGTAATAAGCAATCCTACAAATGAACCGACACAGGAAATTAAAAAGAACAAGACAAAACATGGATTTAGGACAATAGATCTTTTTGCCGGTGTTGGTGGTATTCGCATAGGTTTTGAGAATGCAGGTTTTAAGACTGTTTTTGCTAATGACTTTGAGGCTTTGTGTCGTGATACTTATGATTTGAATTTTCGTGATTCAAAGTTAGTTGTTGAAGATATTAGAAAAATAGGAATTGACGATCTTCCTGAATTTGATTTTCTTTTAGGAGGCTTTCCGTGCCAAGCGTTTTCAATCGCTGGTTATAGACAAGGATTTAATGATGAGAAAGGAAGAGGAAATCTGTTTTTTGATGTCGCACGAATTATAGACAAAAGAAAACCGGAAGGTTTTTTGCTAGAAAATGTAAAAAATTTAAAAAGTCACGATGGCGGAAAAACCTTCAGAATTATTGAAGAAACATTGAGAGATCTTGGATACCATGTAAAGACAAAAGTTTTAAACACAATGGAGTATGGCAATGTTCCGCAAAATCGTGAGCGTATTTATATTGTCGGGTTCAGAAATAAGCTTTACCATGACAGATTTGAGTTTCCAACACCAGTAAAATTAAATGTAAAAATCACAGATTTACTTGAGGAAAATGTGCCTGAAAAATACTATTACAATGGGAAGCCTTTGTTCGAAAAATTAAAGGGTTCAGTAAAAGAATATGGGAAAGTTTATCAATGGCGCAGACAATATGTTCGTGAGAATAAAAGTGGCGTCTGTCCGACATTAACGGCAAATATGGGAATGGGTGGACACAATGTTCCAATTATTAAAGATAAAAAAGGTATAAGAAAATTAACTCCTTTAGAGTGTTTTAGAATTCAAGGCTTTCCCAAAAATTACAAGCTTCCAAAAATTTCTGATTCTGCACTATACAAACAAGCAGGTAACTCGGTGAGTGTTCCTGTTATTGAAGCGGTTGCAAAGGAAATGATGAAAGCAATGCAATAACTATTTTATGTATTGCTTTATAGACTCCAACATGACGTCCTCTTTACTAGGTATTCTATCGATAACGGACTTATGCATAAAATACTCCTCACCATTATTTGAAGAACGATCTAATAGTTGGAACTTAATAATATAGGTTTTATTTGCTTCCAGAACCACATTATTTATAGTGGCTCTACCTGTTGTTGTTATGGTAATAGAGCTTTTACTATTTTTTACAAAATGAATATTTTGAATGTCGTCAATATAAACATCTAGTATTTTGTGTTTGTTATTTTTGTCTAACAAATTATTATTCCAACTGTATAAATTGTTACTATTTTTTGTTAGATAATTAGATAAGGGTGTTGTAACTGTGGTGGTTCTTGCAGTTCTAGTTTCATTTACTTCTTTTACATAAATTGGACTTTCATTTGAGGAGCAAAGAGTTGAAAAAGACATAAAATCTTTTGCTGAACAAACTGTTATGAGTTTTAGTGAGCCTAAATCCGTATTCTTTCTATTAATTTTTGTAACGGAAGATAAGTCATTGTTAGCATTAGATTTTATAAAAATACTATCGTCCATTTTAAGTTTGTTATAAACATCTTCACTGAAGACTGTTTGTTCAAAAAAAGGCAATAAGTAATCGCTATCAAGATTTGTTTCAACCATGACAAGATATTTATTGTCGTATCCTTGGTTCCTTAAACTAACCATGTACTGCGCTTTTTTGAAGGATTTTACCTCAATTTGCGGTGCATTATTCAATGCTTGCCATTTATTTACATATTCAACAAAGGGCTTAGCATCTTGACCAGCTCTTATACCAAGTACATCAGGGGCTATGCCTGATTTCTTTGGGTCATACTCATAATAGTCAGAAATGACAGATAGATTATTTGCTATTTTGGGCAAAAAATATTTGTTGAAAATTACACTTTCGGGAATTATATTTATCCAACGATCAAAAACCCCTCCAATATAATCACTTTTTCCACTAAGACCCCCATACATCCTACCTCGTTGAGCCATTGAGCACACAAAATAGATGTACGGAACAACATCTTGCTTAGTAATTATAATTTCGTGGTTATGATTCATGTTATTTCACGAAAAAATCCAAGGATTTTTTATAAAGTTTCGCAAACTCTTTGAGTTGCAAAACATCAAAGCGCCGTTGTCCCGATTCAATCTTTGAGACATACGACTGAGTTCTACCAAGTTTCTCAGCAACTTCAACCTGCCCAAGACCAACCTCAAGACGCGCTTGTTTCAAGCGCTCAACGATCTTTTTGTGGTCATTTTGGTAAATTGCTCTCGGCATATATTTATATGATAATATTCCATTGTGTATTATTCCAAATTGCCATATAATGTATTTATGAAGCGTCGGAACCAAAACCAAAAATTTTCCTTTCCTTTTTTTGCCGGCTCCCCCCCCCCCCCCCCCCCCCCACAATGACACGTAAAGAAAATTTGTTTTTTTGTTTGGTGT
>JBGATK010000002.1:0-98066 GCA_044229265.1 Minisyncoccia bacterium
CCCCCACCCATACCAAAGAAAAAGAATCTCCCGCGACATCATACTGCATGGAATTTTAGGTGGGGGTGAGAGCAGACACCGAGCTTGCTCGGTGTCAGGGAATTCATTCATGATACGATTATAGTGGAGCGTATATTTGGTCTCAAGTTATGATTTTCGTGGAGCGTGCGCATTATGAATTTTTACTAAAATAAGTTCTAGCCGTGTTTAATAAGGACTCCCTAAATATGCTGCCCGGATGCATTTATTTCTGATTTAATGTATAGTTTGAATATGAATTTTGACGATATAAAAACAAAAGAGAAATCTATATTTAACTCAAAGGCAGGCCTTATTGCTAAAAAATTCGAGGATTTTTTAAAAGTAAAAAAAATACAAACAGATCAATTTAACTCTTGGGAAGAAATTTCTGAACTATTTTTAAAAGCACCAATGATGCAGAAATTAATGACTCAAATGGGAGTAAATTTAGATGAAGTCATGATAGAAATCAAAAATGCAAATATCGCAAGTATTATTCCACCTGCTCCTGTTGTAAAAGAACCAAAGAAAATAGAAGAAATTAAAACAGAATATAAAAAATTAGAAGGCCTAAGAGAAGGAGAAGCAATAACTGATCCGAGAATATTAAAACAAATAGAAGAGGCGCTTTTAATTAAAGAAGTAAATAATCTTTTTTTAGATAGCGGTGAAGGTTTTAATAATGTTTATGAGAAAACCAAAAAACTTTCTGGGGATGCTTTTATGGATACGGATGAATATTATTATAAATTCGCAGAAATGGGAGTAGTAGAAAGTAAAGATGAAGTAACAGCTGACCTCGCAGATTTAAGAAAAACGAAAGAATTAATCAAAAAAGATAATTCGAATTTAAATCCAGAAGATTATTCACGAGTAGAAAAATCTTACAAAATATCTGAAATAGTTGAGCGAGCTTTAGCACTCGCTTCTTCTGATTGGTATGGTGGAGACATTGATATAGATGTAGCTCCGGAATGGGTAGATCTTAAAAAAGGTATAGACGATATTTTGAGACTTAAAAAAACCGGATCTGAGAATGATTTTTTGGGTCTCGGAATTGATGCTACATATAATGGGTTATTTTCTGAAAAATACAAAGAAAAGTTTTTTAATCTGCTCACATCAATAAGTCATGGATATAAAAACAATATAAAGTATTTTAAAAATCATGAGGGAGAACTAATGCCAGAATTTTCTGTACCAAAAGTTGTTTTGTTTTTTAACATAGAAGATGTAAAAAAATTAATTTTCTTTGTAAAACATTTTGAAGATCAAAAAGAAAGAGAAGATTTTAAAGAAAATTTTCTAAAATATAGTATTTTAAATCAAATAATTACACAAAGTGAAATTTTACAAGAATTTGCTGATAGGAATAAGAATAATATTTCAGATGAGTATGGTCAATTTCTCTCGTCTGTGAAGCGATGGTTAATGAAAAATAAAAAAATAGGTCAAATGGTGGAGCAATCAAGTGATGAAAGGGTGGCTTTACATATGAAATTTTTAGTAAATTCATTTGAAAAAAACAGATAATTTTATGGATAAATTACCTAAATTTAAATTCACACTAGCGGATAATCAGGAAGAACTTTTAGAACAAAAATCCCAAGTCGAAGCTCTTAGCAAGAAAGCTAAGATTGAAAATCCTGCTTGTGCGGCAGGCGGTTGTGGTGGTAAATGCGGTACAGAAGAATGTGTAAAGAAAATGCAGGGAGCTTTAAATAAAATAAATAAAGCACTTCAAGAAGCTTATGCAAAACATGAAGAAAAATAAATGGATAATCTTAATATAGAAAAGAAGATAGAAATATTGGAGGCAGAAATGCAGGAGCCAAACTTTTGGCTGGACAAAAGTTTGGCTCAAGAAAAAGTGCGTGAGCTTCAAGATTTGAAAATGCAAAAAGAAGGAGCTGGAAAATATGATAGGGGTAATGCCATAGTATCTATAGTGGCAGGTGCAGGTGGCGATGATGCTGAGGATTTCGCTAGTATGCTTTTTCGTATGTATATGAAATATGCGGACAAGGTAGGCTGGAGTATAAAAATAATTCATGATAATGAAAATGACCACGGTGGTTATAGAAATATAAGTTTTGAAATAGAAGGACTCTCCTTCGCCAAGGCTTCGAAGAGCAAAGTTGGCCCTTATGGCCAACTTCGAAATGAATACGGCGTGCACAGATTGGTGCGAGTATCACCATTTAATGCAAATAGTAAAAGGCATACGTCTTTTGCTTTGGTAGAAGTCTTACCGAAATTCGAAAAATTAGATGTAAAAGATTTTGTAATTCCTGAAGCAGATTTAAAAATAGAATTTTCAAAAGCCGGAGGCCCTGGCGGGCAAAATGTAAATAAAAGGGAAACAGCCGTGAGGATTATTCACATACCGACAAATATCAGCGTGCATGCTTCAGGCGAGCGAAGTCAGGAGGCAAATAGAGAAAGAGCATTGTCTTTACTTATTGCAAAATTATTCAAAAAAGCAGAGCTTGAAAAAAAGACTTTTGAAGAAAGTATGAAAACTGGAAAAGCTACAGATATAGAGTGGGGTAGTCAAATCCGCTCATATGTCCTGCATCCATACAAAATGGTTAAAGATCACAGAACAGGTGTCGAAACCGCCAAAGTCGACAATGTGCTAGAAGGAGATATCGAAATATTTCTCGAAGCTGAGAAGGATTTGAGTAAATAAAAAAAGAAGGGAATTTTCCCTTCTTTTGAGTGGAGCTGTTTTGAAGATTTGCTATTTGAGAACCCTAAGTAGTAGGTTTCTTTTTTCTATATTTTTTTGCAAAAAGTTTTTCCCATAAGGAAAAAATTTTATTTCAATTTTTTCATTGATTTGAATTTTTGCAAAAAGTTTATTTTGTTCTTCTTTAAATACACAAAAGTACTCATTTATTTGCTGACTTTTTTGTCTTTCTTTCATCAGGAAACAAAAAGACAACAGTGCTTGGACTTCAATTGAATCTTTATAAAATTTTTGATGATCAAAATATTCATAAATATCATTTGGGCCATCTACAATTTCATGGAAATGAATACTCTCGTAGAATTTTGGCTTATTAGCCTCTTCGTTTTTTAATAAATTTATAAACCATTTAGTGGAATCTTTTCCAGAATGATCCATAATTTTTACTTCTTCCCAACTGATTTTTTGGGGAATAAAACTCTCGTGCACTACTAATGGTTGCAAAGTAGTCTGCCTGGTATGTCTCGCCATTTAAAGATTTTTTTGGTTCTTTTTTACTATAGGACGATGAGTCTAAAAAGTCAATGCACTCTTCTTTGTTTATGTTATATAATAGTAGTTGTTAAAAGTTTTGAAATTTTTATGATTTACTTCAATAATGTTACAAAAAAATACGACATGGATTCTACAGCTCTCGATGATGTTACTTTATCTATTGGTGCTGGTGAATTTGTAGCTATAGTAGGCCATTCGGGTGCTGGTAAGACTACTCTTACAAAGATGATCCTAGGTGAAGAAAAGCCAAATGATGGCACAGTATTTTTTGAATCTACAAATGTTCATAAATTGCGTGGAGAAGATCTTACAAAATTACGCAGACGCATAGGTACCGTGTTTCAAGATTTCAAATTACTCCAAAACAAAACTGCTTTTGAAAATATTGCTTTTGCAATGGAGGCCGCTGGTAAAACAGACGAAGAAATATCCAGCGACGTTCCTCATGTTTTAGAATTAGTAGACCTCGGTGCGAAAATTATGCATTTCCCTCATCAGATGTCTGGCGGGGAACAGCAAAGGCTCGCTATAGCGCGGGCTATCATAAACCAACCTGATCTTATCATTGCAGACGAACCAACCGGGAATTTAGACCCTATAAATACTCACGAAATCATTCAAATCTTAAAGAAGATAAATGATCTAGGCACAACCATAATTTTAACTACTCACAACAAGGGAGTTGTGGATAGCATAGGAAAGCGTGCAATTACAATGGAAAAAGGAAGGGTTGTTCGGGATGACAAAGACGGCAAGTATGTTCTATAATTAAATTTATGACAGGATTAAAACGCATTATTAAAGCTGGAATTTTAAACTTTAGACGCAATAGTCTTCCTACTTTCGCCTCTATATTAGTTTCTACGATTACTCTATCAGTTATTGCTATACTTATTTTTTTAAACGCTATACTTAATTACAATTTAGACCAAGTTAAAGACAAAGTAGATATTACTATTTACTTTACCTCTGGTGCCCCAGAAGAGAAAATACTTTCACTTCAAAAATCTATTTCTAATTTACCAGAAGTTAAAGAAACAAAATATGTATCTGCAGAGGAGGCTCTAAAAATTTTTCGTGAAAGACATAAAGATAATTATCCTACAATTCAAGCTCTCGAGGAGATAAGTATTAATCCTCTCGGTGGATATTTAAATATAAAAGCCAAAGATGTTGGGCAATATGAAAATATAGCTGATTTTTTGAAATCAGACAGTGCTCTTATCAAAGGTTCACAAAATATTATAGACAAAGTAAATTATTATCAAAACAAGATAGTAATTGAAAGATTAAATAAAATAATTAAAGGCGCAGAGAAATTTGGCCTGATACTTGCTTTTATTTTTATATCTCTTTCTGTTGCTATTACTTTAAATACTATCCGCCTGACTATATTTATCTCAAGAGAAGAGATAGGGATTATGCGTTTGGTGGGTGCATCTAGAACTCGCGTGCGCGGACCTTTTCTTTTTGAGGGTTTTCTTTATGGAGCTATTTCTAGTATTATTACAATGCTTATTTTCTTTCCCGCATCATACTGGCTCGGTAAAAACATGACTGATTTTCTGGGTGTAAATTTATTTACATATTTTAAAGAACATTTTTTTGAAATTTTCGGAATGATATTATTTGTAGGCGTAGCGTTAAGTATGTTTTCGAGTTTGATAGCTATTAGAAGATATTTAAAGAAATAAAATTAAAAAATTCATGATAAAGAAAGAAAATCCGAAGTATATTTTTGTGGTAGGGGGCGTAATTTCTGGAGTGGGGAAAGGTATTACATCATCTTCTTTGGGACTGATTTTAAAAAATCGTGGACTCTCTGTTACCGCTATAAAAGTTGATCCTTATATCAATGTCGACGCTGGTACAATGAACCCTACCGAACACGGTGAGGTTTTTGTTCTTTCAGATGGAGATGAGACTGATCAAGATATGGGAAATTATGAGCGTTTTTTAGATATAAAACTCTCACGATTAAATTACATGACTACAGGCAGGGTATACCAAAGTGTTATCGAACGTGAACGTAATTTGGAATACAAAGGTAAATGTGTAGAAGTAGTACCTCATATACCTATGGAAGTAATTCATCGCATAAAAGAAGCTCAAAAGAAATCAGATGCTGATGTAGTAGTTATAGAAATTGGTGGAACTATAGGTGAATATCAAAATATGATTTTTCTTGAAGCAGCGCGTATGCTTAAAATTGAAAAACCAAAAGATGTATTTTTTGTTATGGTTTCTTACCTGCCGACTCCAGCTAAAGTGGGTGAAATGAAAACTAAACCTACTCAGCATGCTTCGAGGCTTCTCAATGCTTCGGGCATACAAGCTGATATTTTGATAGCTCGTGCAAGCACAATGCTCGATGAAAAACGTAAAGAAAAATTAGCTTTATTTTGCAATGTATCTCCTGATAAAATAATTTCTGCTCCTGATGTGGATAGTATTTACGATATACCACTTAATTTTGAAAAAGAAGGACTTTCCGATAAACTTTGCGAAATGATGAATGTTGTTTGTAAAAAACCTGATACAGAACTTTGGAAAAATTGGAAAAATTTTGTGCGCCATGCTCACAATGGTAATGGTGAATTAAAAATAGCCATGATAGGAAAGTATTTTGAAACTGGTGATTTTGTTCTTTCGGATTCGTATTTATCTGTCATAGAGGCTATAAAATACAGTGCATATTCACAAAATAAAAAACCAGTTTTAGTTTGGCTTTCAGCTGAAGATTATGAAAAGAATCCAGCAAAATTAAAAGAACTAAACAAATATGATGGCATTGTGGTTCCTGGTGGTTTTGGTTCACGTGGAGTAGAAGGTAAATTAAAAGTAGTGCGTTACGCTCGTGAAAATAAAATACCGTATTTGGGACTTTGCTACGGTATGCAAATGATGGTCATAGAATACGCTCGAAATATTTTGAATCTAAAAGACGCGAATACCAGGGAAGTAAATCCAAATGCAAAAAGTATTGTCATAGATGTTATGGAAAGTCAAAAAGATATTCTAAAGAAAAATTCTTATGGTGGCACTATGCGCCTCGGTGAGTATAAAGCCATATTACGCGAAGGCACGATAGCGCGCGAAGCTTATGGAAATAAAGAAATAATAGAGCGCCACCGTCATCGCTATGAAGTGAATCCTTCTTTTGTGGCAGATCTCGAGGCAAAAGGCTTAGTATTTTCTGGTAGGTCTCCCGATGGTCATTTGATGGAAATAGCTGAGCTTCCCAAAAAAGTTCATCCATTTTTCCTTGGTGCTCAATTTCATCCAGAATTCTTAGCACACCCACTCTCACCACATCCACTTTTCACTAGTTTTGTAAAAGCTTGTATAAAGAATAAAAAGAAATAGTTTTGTGTATAAAAATAAAACAGATAAAGAAAATCATTTTGATGTTATCGTCATAGGTGGCGGTGCTTCTGGTATGATGGCAAGTAGTGTCGCTGCTAGTTTAGGAAAAAAAGTATTTCTTCTTGAAAAGAATAAAAACTTAGGTGAAAAATTAAAAATCACTGGTGGAGGCAGGTGTAATATAACAAATGCAGAATTTAATGACAGGATTTTTGCAAAGAATTACGGCTCGGCCGAGCAATTTTTATATTCAGCTTTATCGCAATTTAGCGTCAAAGATACTTTTGAATTTTTTGAAAAAAGAGGTTTGCCACTAGTAGTGCAGGCTTCCAAAAGAGCTTTCCCTTATACCGAAAAGGCAATCGATGTTTTTAAAGTTTTAGAAAAGGAATTAAAAAAATACAATGTTGTAGTAAAGACAAATTCACCTGTAAATAAAATCTTAAAAGAAAAGAATAAAATAACAGGTGTGCAGGTGGGTAAAAATATTTATACTGCAAATAATTTCGTCTTGGCTACAGGAGGCGTGTCGCACAGAGAAACAGGTTCAACTGGCGATGGCTTTGTTTGGCTTAAAGATTTAGGACATAAGGTAAAACCTCCAACTCCTACAATAGTGCCCCTTTCTGTAAAAGACGCTTGGATAAAATCCATGCCAGGAATATCTATACCCCACATGAAGATAACTTTTTATGTCGCCGGTGTAAAAAAAATAGTTAAGAAAGGCAAAATCCTCTTTACTCATTTTGGGATCTCTGGCCCGCTTATTTTAAATGTAGCAGGCGAGGTGGCTGATATGCTACATGACGGCGAGGTTTCTGCGAAAATAGATATGTTTCCAGATATGAATGAAAAGGAGCTCGAAAATAAAATCATCAAAGTTTTCGATGAAAATAAAAATAAAATGTTTAAAAATATTTTATTTGATATAGTGCCAGCTGGCACAGCCCCATCGATTTTATCCTTATTGACCAAAGTCGACGGTAATACCAAGGTGCACAGCATCAGTAGAGAAGCTCGCAAAGAATTAGTTTTTACTTTAAAAAATCTCCCAGTCTCTATCACAGGGCTTATGGGTTTTGACCGAGCCGTGGTCGCAGATGGCGGAGTGGATTTAACTGAAATAGATACCAGAACTATGAAATCTAAAATTATAGAAAATCTTTTTATCACAGGAGATTTGCTCCATATCAATCGTCCGTCAGGAGGTTATTCGCTTCAAATGTGTTGGACTACAGGTTTTGTAGCAGGTAAGAATGTATAGTTTTGATAATTTAATTTATCTCTATATCTACATATGAAATTTGAGGGAAACGTTCAATTATTTTTTTCTCTATTGTGTCTATGCGATCACCTACTAAGCGCGGTATACGATCTGTCATTTTAAACATCAATTTTGCAAATTCCTGAAAATCTTCTTTTACTTCATTCCATTCTTCTTTTAAATCTCCAGCTTCATACATTTCATGGTAAAGTGGAGAGCCATTCCATTCGACAGTAGCATATATTCTATACTTACCTACATCGATGGCTTCACTTTTAAAATCTGTAACTTTTTCTACACAAGCATCATTTGTCATAAATTCTATTATTTCTTCTTTTATTTCATTATCGAGTGGTTTGCCTACTATATATCTATGATTTTTAATTATTAAAACAACAGCCAGGAATCCAAGCACTAGTCCGACAAAGATACCACCCATAGCATCGTATGTGGCATTGCCGGTTATGCTGGTAGCAAGCTGTGCCAAAAGCGCAATTATTACGCCAAGGACAGCAGCAGAGTCCTCGTATACTATTGCTAGCACTACCGGATCAGCATCGTTAAATATTTTTTTAGAAAATTTTTTATTTCCTTTTAATTCTTTAAAAGCTATCCACAGAGTAATACTCTCTACTACAAGAGCTATGACTAAAACAATAATACTAAAAGTATGAAAATTTTCTCCTGCTATTTCTGTTCTGTGTAAAAGAGATTCTATAGAATGATATATAGTAATACCCGCACCGATAAAAAGAATACCGCAAGCAGAAATAAGTGACCAGAAAAAACGTTCTATTCCATAACCATATCCACGTTCTTTGTCGGCGGGTTTTTTCGCACGATTTATACCTATGAGAAGTAGTGATTGATTCAAAGTATCAGCAAAGCTGTGCACGCTTTCTGCAAACATACTAGCAGAACCAGTGATGCCAAAAACTACACTTTTTATAAGTGTCACAAAAATATTGCCCAGTAGAGCAAAAGTAACTGATTTTTTTCCATGAATATTCTTGGACATAAAAAATAAAACAGTAAATTTTTTTATTTAAAAGATATGATTATAAAAACTATACCAAAAAATACTACTAGTCCAGCAAAAGAGGCGAGGGTTTTGCCGAAAAAGTCCAATGCTTCTTTCTTTTTTCCTTCACCAAAAAGGCGAACTGGTTCATATAAGAATACAAAACCCATAAATGCTACAGATAATACGAGCAAGGAGAGCATAGCAATAGGTGCGAGGATGGTGTCCTCTGGCACATTACTACGTCCAAAAAAGTTGATGAGATTTACTATTAAAACGATATAAGCTCCAGCAGACAAAGCATGTATAAATGGTTTTTTCATGGTTGTATTATAGCATTTTTTAGGGTAATCTATCAAAGTAAGTAAATCTTGGGAGATCGTCTAATGGTAGGACAATCGGTTCTGGTCCGATTAATTGGGGTTCGAGTCCCTATCTCCCAGCAATGAAAAAAAATATAAAATTCAAACATAAATTTGTTAAAGAACTTTTGTCGTAAAAATATAAAGATTTAATAAAATTTGCTATAATTAAAAGAAATTATTAATTAGTGTTTTTCATTAAAACTTTATGATGTACAATATTCACCCTTTGCTTGTTCACTTTCCGATAGCGTTTTTGTTTCTCTATTCAATAATAAAAATAATGCCATTTCAAAAATGGTTCCCGAGCGTATCTTGGAAGCAAATAGAAAGGACACTCCTATTAGTGGGGGTGCTCGGAGCTTTTGCCTCCAGTTCTACTGGTGAAATAGCAGAAGAGTTAACTAACCCAAATAGCCAGCTTGTGGACATGCATGCTTTCTTCGCATCTCTATCTACATGGCTTTACGGACTCATTCTTGCTGGTGAGGTTCTGTATTTTTTAACTCCTTTTCTCGCCTCAAAATTACCTATTGCACCTTTGATTGCCTTATTTTCTTTTGTTCAAAAAATTCTGCAAAATCCTATCTTGTCTAAAGTTCTGGCGCTCCTAGGATTGATCGCCATCTCCATTACAGGAATGCTCGGTGGAGTCATGGTATATGGCCTCACTGCTGATCCACTTGCAGAGATATTATTGCGTGTACTGAATATAAACATATAAAATCGCAATAATGGTTCTTGCGAAAAAACTTAGCTTAAATTTGCTGCTTGCTTGATGGCAGAATTCAGTTCTGCTGGTTCATCTGTTCCGATGCGGTAAATTTTACCATTTTTCATTGTGAGTTCTACTGCATCTAATCCAGATACATTAAAAATCCACATGGTTGGCCACAGCCACAGCCGGATGCCAAAGCCGTAGTACCATTTATTTTTGACAGTTTTTATAGATGATATTTCTTGTAGAAGTATTTTCTTTTGAAAAATACCGTAGCCAAATTTAACTTTGATATAACTTTCATCAATGCTCACGTTGAGAGTAGAAAAAGACAGGAGAATAAATACTACGAGTGCCATAGTAGTAGTGATTAAAAAGTTTGCGCCTGAGTCGACTGAAGCAGGCTCGAGCGATGCCATAATATAAATGGATACAAAGAACACTAGTACAGCTAAGGTTACAATCAGTATCAGATATCCTATTTGTTTGTGTTTGTATGTATTCATAGTTTTTTTTACTTTGAAATTATACCATAATTTTGCTATAATTTAAACATGACTGAAGAAGAAATAAAAAATAAATTAACAGCTGAAGAATACGCAGTACTAAGGGGCAAAGGTACCGAAGCTCCAGGCTCAGGCAAGTATTTGCACGAGAAGGCGAGTGGCACTTACAATTGCAAAGTTTGCGGAAATGCACTTTTTGCATCGGATGCCAAGTTTGACTCTGGTACTGGCTGGCCGAGTTTTGACCAAGCTTTGCCTGGTGCTACAAAAGAGATCACTGATGACTCGCACGGTATGAGTAGAACAGAAGTCGTGTGTGCAAATTGCAATTCGCATTTAGGCCACGTATTCGATGATGGTCCAGCATCTACCGGCAAGCGCTATTGTATGAATAGTGTTTGCCTAGATTTACAAAAAGATTAGTATAAATGTATAATATATATATGATAAACAAACAAAACGTTCTTAAGTATTTACGATTATCATTAGGTTTTATTTTTCTTTGGGCTTTTATAGATAAAACTTTTGGACTTGGTTTTGCTACAGAATCTAGTAAAGCTTGGATCTCTGGGGGTTCTCCAACTTTCGGATTTTTGAAATTTGCAGCAAAAGGACCATTTGCA
Organism: Minisyncoccia bacterium; assembly: GCA_044229265.1. Taxonomy (GTDB): domain Bacteria; phylum Patescibacteriota; class Minisyncoccia; order Phycocordibacterales; family UBA9973; genus UBA9973. The sequence continues at coordinate 11,129 of JBGATK010000002.1, forward strand.
GAATTTTTTCATGGCTTAGCGGGAGTAGCTATAGTAGACTGGCTTTTTATGGCAGGACTACTTTTTATAGGTTTAACTATGATATTTAAAAAATATATCAAGTGGGGAGCGTATGCAGGAGCACTCATGGTATTTCTTATGTGGCTCGCAGTATTACCACCAGAAAATAATCCTATAATAGACGATCATATTATTTATATGTTTGTATTTTTGTATTTCGCAGTTTCTTCAAAAGAAGTTTAAAAAAATAGAAAGAAAAAAGCCCCGCGCATTCGAGGGCTTTATGAATATACTCAAACCAAAACTTATATGTTGAACCCTTTAAAAGGGTGTTGTGTGCGTGTGGGACTACTAGCATAGCCCCACAATAAACCAATCTCATGAAAAGTATAAAAAGACGAAGCTTCTTTGCTGACTAAAAGCCAGCATATATTTTTTAAGGTTATTACCTTAAGATTGCAGGGTTCTGCTAGGAACCCTGCTTAATCCCATTTAATAACCAAAACTCAAAACTCGCTTAAACTATACACCTTGATTTTCTTTTTGTAAAGCCCCAAAGGGGAAAACTAAATATGCCCAAAATGCTATAATTAATGTCTTGAAAGACAAATTAAAAATATGAAGCATAATCAAAATAAAGGACATAATCGTTTTTCATTAATAGCTCGTATGAAAAGTACGACTCATGCTTGGCGAGGCATTGGTATTATAGTGAAAACTACTCACAATATGTGGGTGCACATATTTTTTGCAATTTTAGCTATATTTCTCGGTTTTATTTTGAAAATTTCTAATACCGAATGGATAGCCGTATTTTTTGCTATTGCTTTTGTTATTGTGGCTGAAGCTTTTAATACTGCTATCGAAATAGATATTGATCTAACTAGTCCAGAATATCACCCGTATGCTCGCGATACAAAAGACGTAGCAGCAGGAGCAGTTCTACTATCAGTATTGTTCGCTGCTATTGTAGGAGGCCTAGTTTTCTTGCCAAAAATTTTTATGCTATAATCTAGCCATGCAAACAAATGTAAAAATCTTTATTTTAGTTATTATTTTATTAATCGCAGGTGTTTTTGGTATGGTTTTATTGAATAAAAATACAGATCCAAATGCTCCAAGCAAGTATGATGCTTTTGCGCAATGTCTAGGTGAGAAGGGAGCTACTTTTTACGGTGCATGGTGGTGCCCACATTGCAATAATCAAAAGAAACTTTTCGGTAATTCTAAAAGATTACTTCCGTATGTAGAGTGCTCTACTCCAGATGGAAATGGTAGGTTGCCAATTTGTGATGAAAAAGGTGTCCAAAGTTATCCTACTTGGGATTTTGCTGATGGCACGCGCCTGACAGGTGAGATATCGCTAGAAGAATTAGCTGGAAAAACTTTGTGTGAATTACCAAAAGAAGAATAAAATATAAAAACTATGAATCCAGAAAATATTCATTACTTAAATGTATTTCTAGGCATGGGAGCTATTTTTTTACAAATTGCTTCTATCTCTGCTTTAGTTATTTTGTTTTTAATTGGAAAAAATAAAAAAAATATTTATTTGGATTTTATCGATAAGCATTATTTAAAACTCGGTTTTCTAATAGCACTCGCAGCTACTGTGTTTCCACTAGTGTATTCTGAAATAGTAAAGTTTGCCCCGTGTTATTTGTGTTGGTGGCAGAGGGTTTTTGTGATTCCGAGTTTATTTATTTTCGGTACAGCTATTTGGTTTAAAGATCGCAAGATAGTCAAATACGTATTGCCAATTATTTCTGTAGGTTTTTTAATTTCTCTTTATCATAATTTTAATTATTATTTTGCCGAGACTGGCAATTTGCCTTGCGATGCTTCTGGGGTGTCTTGTTATCAACAGCTTGTTAGTGAATTTGGTGGTTATATCTCTATACCTATGCTTGCTTTGTCTGCATTCCTCGGAATACTGACAGTCTTATTAGTAGCCCATTTTTATAAAAAAGAAGATTAATTATGAAAAAGAATATACTCGTTGTAATTTTACTCGTTGTAATTTTAGGTCTTTTGTATTTTAAATTTGGTAATAAGATTTCTACAGCTAAAGTAATTGATGCTGATTTATGTTATACCTTTATGCAAAATAAAGAAAACGGAATTTTTGATGAATATAAATTACGTTTTTCAATAAAGGATTCCGTTGCGATCGGTACACTTCAATTTTTACCTAGCGAGAAAGACAAGAAAACAGGTTCTATCGAGGGTAAAGTAATAAAACCAAGTTCGGACATGGAAGCATACAGAGCTGATCTGATCTGGACTGTTCTGTCAGAAGGAACAGTAACAAAAGAAGAATTAAAAATAATTTTCGGTGATGGCACGGCTTCTATAGGTTTAGGTGATATGATAGAAGGTGAGGATGGAATTTACAAATACAAAAGTATACCAGAGATAGTCTACGGTCTTGTGCTTTATCAAACACCTTGCGAAGAAATAAAATAATTTGTGAAAAATTTTTCAAAACAAGAAAAGATAATAATTAAAAAATTAAATACTCCAGCAAAAATTCAGGATTATTTAAACGCTCTTAAATTTAATTTTGAGAGAGGTGGAGATACGATAAAATCCCCGCTCTGGACCATGCGTTCTCGCAATGCTCATTGTTTCGAAGGGGCACTGCTCGGAGCTTTTTTGCTTAATTATCATAAATACGATTCTTATTTACTGCACTTAAAATCAAGTAGTGATGATTTTGATCACGTAGTAGCTGTATTTAAAACTCATGGATTTTATGGTGCAATTTCTAAAACTAATCACGGAGTGCTTCGTTATCGCGAGCCGGCTTATAAAACCTTGCGCGAATTAGTAATGAGTTATTTCCATGAATATTTTTTAAATTCTACTGGCGAGAAAACTCTGCGTCAGTATAGTGAGCTCTTGCCGGTAAGTAAATTACCAAAAGGTTGGGAAATAAAAGAGGAAGATTTGTGGGTAATAGATAAAATGCTAGACAAAATTAAGCATTACAAGATTTTGCCTCAGAATTTAATAAAAAATATGCGTAAGGCTGATAAAATAGAAATAGAAATGGGAAAAATCAAGCAGTATAATAAATAACAAAAACATAATGTCAATATTATGTTTTTTAGTTTATTGCCTGTATAATGTATGAATATTAATTAATTTTTTCCTGCTATGCATAAAGCTACGCAGGACAAGTAAATATATGTTTTATTTATATATAGCGTTGGTTCTGCTCGGTAAGATTATTTTCGGTGGTTATTTTATAATGAATGCTTATAGTCACTTCAAGAACCATAAAGGGCTTGGTATGTATGCTGTAGCAAAGGGTGTACCAGAGAAGCTTGCAAACTCGGCTGTATTTCTAAGTGGAGTCATGCTACTACTTGGTGGTGTAGGTATTGTTCTAGGTCTTTATATTGAGATTGCATTACTTATTCTAGCTGTTTTCCTTATAGGCGTATCATTCCAAATGCACCAATTTTGGAAGATAGAAGATCCAATGCAAAAGATGGGTGAGCAAATTAACTTTTATAAAAACATGGCTCTTGTTGGTGCGCTTTTCCTTATCTTCACTAATAGTGCTGGTTTTACACTTGTTGAAATCTTCCGTGCAGTATTCCCGTAAATGAATAAAAAAACCAAAATTATGATTTTTGGAACATTCGATGGCCTCCACAGGGGCCATTTGAATTTTTTTAAGCAAGCTAAAAATCTAGCATTAAATCCATATCTAATTGTATCTATAGCGCGTGACAAAAATGTCTTGCGTATTAAAAAACATTTGCCTCTCTACTTTGAAAAAGAACGTAAAACTTTAGTAGAGAATTCTATTTTAGTTGATAAAGTTGTTTTAGGTAGTAAAGATGATCATATTGCTCACATTTTAAAATATAAACCCGATATTATTGCTCTTGGTTATGATCAGAAAGCTTATGTGAAAAACTTAAAGAAAGATTTAGATGAAAATGCATTTCATCCTTTAATCAAAAGGCTAAAACCATATCATCCCGAAATCTACAAAAATAGCTTGCTGCGAAAAAAAAGATTATTATAATTATATTATAATAGAATAGTTATTAGTAATTTTTAAAATTATATGGAAAACAACGAACAAAATAATATTCAAAATATAGAAGATAAAATAATAGAAGGTTTCAAACACTTTATGAAAAGTAAAGACTTTCTAAGTATTTTTATTAAAAATTTACTTTCTTTTTTAATTATAATTTTAATTGCAGGTATTTTAGTATGGTATTTCCGTGCCCAAGTATTTTCTTATTTTGCAAATGAGTATTTACAAAAAGAACAGACTAACGTTTCAGAAAATACTAACAGCGATACTACTGAAGATCTAAGTGAGAAAATTATTGAAAAGACTAGTATATTTACACAAGAAAGTTTTGTAATAGATGCAGTTAAAAAAACCAATCCAGCCGTAGTATCAATAGTGATTTCAAAAGAAGTTCCAAAGTATGAAGCGTATTATGACAATACAAATCCTTTTAGTGATATTTTGCCAGGGTTTAATTTTGCTATTCCTCAATATAAACAAAATGGTACTGAGAAAAAACAAATAGGTGGGGGTTCTGGATTTTTAGTTTCTGCTGATGGCCTTATTGTTACAAATAAGCATGTAGTTTCAGATAAAACCGCTGAATACACTGTATTTATGAATGATGGTAAAAAGTATTCAGCTACAGTCATAGCTCGCGATAGTGTTCTCGATATAGCCCTTATTCGTATTTCTGGAGCTTCATTCCCGTATTTATCACTCGGTAATTCAGACAAGCTTGAAATTGGTCAAAGTGTTATAGCTATAGGTAATGCCCTAGCAGAATATCGCAATACTGTTTCTGTAGGTGTGGTTTCAGGTCTTGCTCGTAGCGTAGTCGCGGGTGATGGTTCTGGTAAAAGTGAGCTTCTAGATAAAGTTATTCAAACAGATGCTGCTATTAATCCAGGAAATTCTGGTGGACCGCTTCTTAATTTGCATGGTCAAGTTATCGGTGTAAATGTGGCTATAGTTTCTGGTTCTCAAAACATAGGTTTTGCCTTACCAATAAATTCGGTAAAAAGTGCTATTGAATCAGTAAAGCAAACTGGTAAAATTGTCCGTCCCTATGTGGGTATTCGTTATGTGCAAATTACTGAAAATTTGAAAACAAAAAATAATTTAACAGTTGATTATGGTATTTTAGTTCAAAAAGGTGAGGGTAAAGATGAATTAGCCGTAGTGCCAGGCAGTCCTGCCCATAAAGCCGGAATCCTAGAGAATGATATAATTTTATCTATAGATGGTACAAAACTAGAAAATGATACTTCTTTCGCTTCTATTATTCGAAGTAAAAAAGTAGGACAAAGTGTGATCTTAAAAGTATTATCTAAAGGCGTAGAAAAAAACGTTACTCTTATTCTCGAAGCTTATAAAGACTAATTATCTAACATCGCGAAGACGTAGGCTTATACATAAGCCAGCAAGTAGTATTGTCGTTAAAATAAAAAATAAATATTCTGTAGACGGTAAAAATAAGAGGAATAAGGAACCTAGAGCCGGGGCCACTACAAATGAAAATGGGTAAATATTTTTGAAAAAAGAAATTTCATCTACATTTTCCTCGTCTACAATTTTAAAGAAATATATTTCACTCATAGTTTCTATAATAGCAGCTCCGACGCGTGTTATAAATAAAACACTAGCAAAAATTAATACTGACGGTGTTTTTAAAAAGGGAATAGTAAATGTAGAAAGTGCAATGATAGTGAATCCTATAAGTAGCATTTTACGTTCACCGATTTTATCTGAAAGTCTGCCTAGTGGGTAGGATAGTAATACAAAGGGCAGTAGCATTATAGAAAAAATAAATCCAATTTTATCCCAAGAAAAACCAATAATTTGGTTTAAATATATTGGCGTGTAAATAACCATCCAAGCAAAAAAGAAACGTAAAATAAAACTAATCAAGTATATTTTGCTAGCTTTTTTATTTTGCAAAAAATACATTAAGGTTTTCTTTAGTGAGATTTTTTTATATTTTGGATCACGAAAATGATTAAATAAGAATACAAAAACCAATATCATTAAGACTATAAATAGGCTTGAGAAAATGTAAATTCCATTGAAAGAACTTTTAGCGATAATTGAGCCGGAAATCATTTGGGCTATGACCCAAGACAAGTTGACGCAAGTTAAATAAATACCTCGAATTTTTCCAGTAGAAATGTTTTTTGAAAAGTCTTCTACAAAGATATCTAAACTAGCTAGTATAATATCAGTGCAAATAAAAAATAAAGTAAAACTAGTAAGTATTAAAAAATAATTTTTAAAGAATGCTATAGAGAGTAATGATAGTATTGCAAGTGTAGAGCAAAATAACATCACTTTTTTATTGCCATATTTACTCAAATATTTTGGCATTTTTATGAGACATATGATAGCCAAAATAGAAGCAAATGCATAGAAAATACCTATTTCTCCCGCAGTTAAATATTCTTTGAGATAACTCGAATTTACATATGAAGTAAGAGCGAGCGGTATCGAGAAAAGAAATCCCGCGAGGAATATGATTCTTCTTTTGTGTTGCATTATTATATTATACTATACGCTAGTGATTACCGGTATCACCAAAGGACGCTTTCCTGTTTTTTGAAATAAGAATTTAGAAATATTTTCACCGAGTCCAGCTTTAATATTATCAAAATCCATATTGTCTTTGGGCATAGGGCCTTGTTCGATACCTTTTCTGATCATCATACGAACTTCACGAAGCAAGTCTTGATTTTCTTTTAGATATACGAATCCACGAGATATGAGGTCAGGAGATTTTTTTAATTTACCAGTTTTCTGGTCAATTATAGCCATGATTACAAACATACCATCTTGAGCCAGCATTTGACGATCACGAATTACCACATCTTGCACATCAGAAATGGCGAGGCCATCTACCATCATCAGTCCCGCTGGGGCTTTTTCTTTGCGTTTATGAATATGATTCCCATCAGCAGAGATTTCTATTATCGAACCATTGTCCGGCACTACTATATTTTCTTCACTCATGCCTACTTCCATTGCGAGTTCTTTGTGTAATTGCAAATGATAATGGTGGCCGTGAATAGGTATAAAGAATTTTGGATGGGTTTTTCTGTGTAGCCATTTTATGTCTTCTTTGTTTCCGTGACCTGTAGCGTGCACAAAATCTTCGCCAGATGTTCGATAACTAATTACTCGCACTCCTTGACGAGCGAGCCCGTCTTTCATTCTTTGCACTGCGCGTTCATTACCAGGCACGATAGATGCAGAGAGCACTATGGTATCATTTTTATGTAAGGTAAATTTTGCATGGCTTTTATTTGCAGCACGGTTGAGCGCAGCAAATTCTTCACCTTGCGCACCAGTCATTAGAATGATGACTTTGTTTGGAGGATATTTATCCACGTCTTCAATAGGAATAATAGTTCCTTTTTTAGGGACGAAATAATTCGCTTCTATGGCAACTTCGATATTTGTTTTCATGCTACGTCCTTCCAAGGCTACTTTTTTATCAAAGGCTTCAGCTATTTTGACTACATGAGCAAGGCGAGTAATGTGTGATGCAAAAGCCGCGATGATCATGCGACCATTTATTCTTTTGATCAAATTCTCGAGTCCTTGATGCACTTTTACTTCTGGTAATGAATAGCCTTCATTTTCGACATTTGTAGAATCAGTCATTAATAGTAATACTTTTTCTTTATCAAAAATAGAATATTCTTTTTCTTCTTCTTTGGAAACTATGCCATCCATGTGATCTAGCTTGTAGTCGCCTGGAGTTACAATTACTCCATGAGGAGTTTCTATGATTATTCCCATAGAATCAGGTATAGTGTGAGTCACACCAAAGAATCGCACACGGATATTTCCGCAAGTAATGACATCATTTTTCTCAACGATATTTTCTTTCATTGCTGGAAGCTGAGGAAATTCTGCTTGACGCTTGCGCATAAGTAGTATCGAAAGATTACGTGAATATACTGGTGGGTTGCCTATGCGTGATAATACCACTGGCACACCACCTATGTGATCTAAGTGTCCGTGAGTTATGAACATAGCGCGGATTTTATCTTTACGTTCTTCGAGGTAAGTAGTATTTGGTATTACGTAATCTACCCCTGGAGTTTCTTCGTTAGAAAAGTGCATACCAGCATCGATGACTATGATATCATCACCGATTTCTATTGCTGTCATATTTTTTCCTATTTCTTCTACGCCACCTAGCGGTATAATACGCACTACACCCGGAGCTACCGGAGGAATATTGCTAACTGGTTCTTTTTTAGTAAATTTTGGGAAGCGTGGAGGCATGCGTCCGCCACCTTTTTTCACATATTGAAAAGTAGAACCTTTTTGTTTTTTCTTGCCACCATCATTATGGTGCATTTTTTTATGTTCAACTTTTTCTCCATTATTTTGTTCATGAACTGGTTTTGGTCCGTGATCTTTTACTTCTGTTTTTTTATTATCTGCATACATAGCAGTAAAGGAAACTCTGTTTTTTCTCATTTTTTTATTTCCACCGCCGTAGCGGGGTAAGTTATTTAATAATAGTTAATAATATTTTTTTAGTTTTTTATTTGGCCCCGACGATTCTATCGGGATCCCGACCTATTGCGTCGGGGCAAAAATTTTCCAAATATTGTCGACTTGTGTGTACCATAAATATACTGAATTAAATCTATCTTCTGGTGAAGAAATATTTTCGATATTTACACCTTGTAAATTGTTTTTTGCAATATAAATGAATTTTGGACTATATAGGAATACAGCTGGCAAGTCTTTCTTTATTTCATTTTCAAACTCTGCGTATTTTTTCGCTCTTTGGTTTTCATCGATAGTTATAGCTGTTTCTTCTAAAATTTTATCTACTTTAGCATTGGTATATACAGCTACATTGAGCCCAGGATCTTTGCGCTGCGATGAATGCCAAAAAGCAAAAAGGTCAGATTCGTGGGTAATAATTTGCCCAAATAACAATGCGTCATAATTTCGCGGGCGGATAACTGTTTGGTTTAAATTACCGATTTCAAAAGTTAAAATATTTACCTTTATTCCTACTTTTTCAAGATCAGCTTTTATAAGTTCGGCAGATTTTGCGAGCTCAGGTGCATTGCCAGTAGAAATAGTGAATTCTAATTTTTGTGTATTTTTCTTTTTATTTTTATCAGTAATGGTTTTTTCTAATATACCATCTTCTCCAAGTTTCCAGCCATCTTTTGCTAAAATTTCTTTAGCTAGGATTTGATTTTCTTCTTTACTAGTATTGTCTTCTTTGTCCAACGTTTGGTAGGGAATTAGGTTTTGAGGAATAGGGTTGTCTATAGCGACACCATAACCATATAAAACAGAGCTAACAATTTTGTCTTTATTTATAGCTTTGTTTATAGCATTTACTACATTTTTATTTGTGAAAATCTGATTTTGATTTTGATTAAAGAAAATTCCAAAAATTCTAGGTAGAACTGAAGTATGAGTATTCAGGCGTTCGGCTATACCAATAGCATTTTCAGCAGATATGGATGCGATTTGATCTATCGAGCCACCTTCGAGAGCACTAAGTGCATCTTTTTCATTGTCGTAAAATTTCAGAGTGATGTTTTTTAAATACGGTTTACCCAGTGCAAATTTTTTAAATGCTTTTAGGGTAATAGAACTTACATTACCATTACTTATTTTACTTACATTATTTATCATAAAAGGTCCTGATCCTACAGCATTTATATTTGCATCGCTAAGCTCAATGGTAGTATTTTCCCAAATATGTTTAGGCAAAATTCCTAGTGTGGTGTTTTCGAGGAATGCTACGAAAGGTTGCTTTAATGTAAATTCTATAGTTTTTTCATCAATTTTTTTTACACTCACTCCATCCCAGGAACCTTTGTATGGACTCTTTAATATAGGATCTTTGATTTGTTCTATGGTGAATAATATATCTTCAGTGGTTATGGGTTTATTGTCATGAAAATAAATTTCGTCTTTAAGTGTAAAAGTATACACCAAACCATCTTTGGAAATAGTATAGCCTTTAGCTAAATCCGGAATTATTTCACCATTTTGTGATCTGCGCATAAGTCCAGAATATACCAGGGCAACCATATCTTTATCAGCTTCGGTTAAGGCCAAGCTCGGGTTTATGAATCTAGGCGAACCTACTATGCCTTCTGTAATATTTCCACCAGGAGATGCTACGGGCACCATAAAATGTTGATTTATGTTTTGTAGTATTGCTAGTGTGCTGATAAATAGAATTAAAATAAAAGCCAAAAATATATTCCACTCTTTTTTATTAAAAGAAAAAATAGCGGATTTTATCTCTGTGCGAGTAGGTATCTTGATATGTTTTATTAAATTAAAAAAGTTTTGCATAAGAGAAAATAATTTAAAGATTTTGAGTCTTTAAGTATTTATCTAAGTATTATAGCAGTGAGTGCTACCCCGGCAAAAAGTATTGCGCAAACAATAGACAAATAAAAAAGGAATTTTTCAAAACCACGACGAGTGCTATAAAAGGTAGAGCTGTCGCCCGCACCAAGTGCGCCTCCGGCTCCTGAGCCTGAAGTTTGAAGTAGTATAGACAATATAAGTATGACTGAAAGGATTATTTCTGCGTAAGGCAGAATCTGTTTGATTAGATCCATACGAGGTATTATTGCATAAAAGCTTTAAAAAGGCAAACAAATCCTAAATTATAGTTGAAATAGGGAAGAGTGCCCGGCTTTTTGCATAGCAAAAAGCCGGGCACGATACACACTTGACTTTTTGTCAAATAGATGCTAGTGTGAGCCCGTAAGTTGGTCCTTGAAAAACAAGTTAAAAGTATTGTTATTTTTGCCCGGAGGCTATCTTGGCAGAAATAACAATATTCTTTAACTTAAAAACAAAAAATTATGACAGATTTTCTTTCAAACATTGGAGGACTACTACCTGTAGTTGGTTTTCTGGTATTGATTTTTTTAATGCTTATTATTTCTTTTATGTTTCGTATAGTTGTACCAACAAACATGGTACATACTGTGCAATCAAGTAAAAAAACCACTTCCTACGGCACTGGACAAAGTTCCGGAAACGTTTATTACAAATGGCCGAGCTGGCTCCCTTTAATAGGTGTCACTACCGTTAAATTGCCAGTTAGCAATTTTGATTTAAGCTTCAAGGACTATGAATCTTACGATAAAGATCGTGTACCGTTTGTCCTTGATATTACAGCATTTTTTAGAATTGCTGATACAAACAAAGCAGCAGAGAGAGTGTCCAGTATTGATGAGTTGCACATACAGCTTAAGTCAATAATTCAGGGCGCTGTAAGAAAAATCTTAGCTTCGCATGACATAAATGCAATTATGACCGATCGAGCTACATTTGGTGATCAATTCACAAATGAAGTAAAAAATGAATTGGCTAATTGGGGGGTAGAGCCGGTTAAGAACATAGAGCTTATGGATATGAGAGATTCTAGAGGCTCTACTGTGATTTCAGACATTATGGCCAAAAAGAGCTCTTTCATAACTATGGAGAGTCGTATAGAAGTTGCTAATAATAATCAAAAGGCGAAGGTAGCTGAAATTGAAGCTCAGCAGACTGTTGATCTTCGTGAGCAAGTAGCCCAGGAATTTGTAGGCAAGCGTACTGCGGAAAAAGAAAAAGCTGTAGGAATTGCTGTAGAACAATCTCAACAAGAGATTAAGACACAAGAAGCGATAACTATGGACAAAGAAAAATCTGTTGAGAAGATTAAGCAAGTGCGAGATGCTGAAATTCAAAAAGAGGCAAACGTAGTAAAAGCAAACCAAGACAAGGAGGTAGCAATTCTTGAAGCTGAGGGAAAATTGCAAGCTACAAAACTTACTGCTGAAGGTATTGAAGCTACTGGTAAAGCGGAAGGGGAAGCAGAAAAAGCAAAACAATTGGCTCCAGTACAAGCACAGATTGAGCTTGCAAAGGAAATTGGTAAAAACCAAGAATACCAAAACTATTTAGTTTTGCTTGAATTTGCAAAAGTTTATGAAAAGGTTGGTACTGAACAAGCCAAAGCTCTTCAAGAAGCTGATGTTAAAATCATAGCTAATGGAGGTACTGCACCTGAAGGAATGAAGGGTGCACTTGATCTTTTTAGTTCTAACGGCGGTACTGCAATAGGATCAATGCTTGAAGCAATTGCCAACACACCACAAGGTGCGAAACTTTTCGAAAAAATGAGTGGTTTGTTAGGAAATAAAAGTCTTTCTGCAAACATAGCTTCTAAAGAAGCTGAAAAATAATTAATCGGTTTTAAACCGGACCCGGAGCATAAAGATGTTTCGGGTTTTTTTATTTCCTTTTTATTTTTTTAGGTGTATATTATAGATAAATCAAATTGTTGTATTATGGATAAAATAGTAGATGTGTTTAGACCTCAAATTGAAAGTATTTTGAACTACGTTAGCGCGTATGTTTCAAAAGAAGATCTGATAGTTCTCTCAGCTTTTTCCTTAATGTTTATTTTGGTTGGGATAGTTGTATATTTTTTTACCAAAATACACATTTTTGAAAACAAAAAATAGAGAATATGATCTTACTTTTCAAAAAGCTGTATAGCTACATTTGTAGCACAGTATACAGCTTTTTTTATTTACAATAATCATAAACAATATATAATAATAACATTAAGATTTAAAAGAAATTAAAGATTATAAAATTATGCAAACACTAGATTTATTTAAGAAATTATTCCACAACTTTAATGCGCGAAGTATGAAGGATGCGACTATTAGTTATATAGAGCATTTGGATAAAGGAGGCAAGATGATGCTGGCTATGGGCGGGGCTATGAGCTCGGCTCAGATGGGGGTCACGCTCGCGCCAATGATTAAGAATGATAAAATCCATGCTATCTCTTGCACAGGGGCGAATTTAGAAGAATCAGTTTTCCGCCTTGTGGCACACAGTCATTATAAAGATTATCCTGATTACAGATATTTTACAAAAGAGGATGACACAGCAATACTTGAGCGAGGTGAAAGGCGCGTTACCGACACTAGTATTCCCGAAGAAGAAGCATTCCGCGTGGTAGAGCCTATTATCTTAAAAAGATGGAAAGAGGCGCAGGCGAAAGGCGAGAGGTATTTTCCGCATGAATACTTTTATCAAATATTACTTTCTGGCGAGCTGAATGAATATTTCGATGGTGATGAAAATGCTTGTTGGCTCCTCGAAGCTGCCAAGAAAAATTTACCGATAGTGGTGCCAGGTTGGGAAGATTCTACCCTTGGAAATATTTTTGCTGGCTATTGTAAAGCAGGGGAAATATCGCCGTCTATCATGAAGTCTGGCGTAGAATATATGATGTATCTTTATGATCGTTATCAAGAATTATCTGTGGGTGGAGCGGGATTAGGATTTTTCCAAATAGGTGGAGGTATTTCTGGAGACTTCCCGATATGTGTCGTGCCTTCCATAAAGTATGATCTCAAAAAAGAAGTTCGTCCATGGGGATACTTCTGCCAGATTTCAGACAGTACTACATCATACGGTTCATACTCAGGTGCTACTCCAAACGAAAAAATCACTTGGGATAAACTCACCAAAGATACCCCGATGTTTGTCATCGAGTCCGATGCTACTATCGTGGCACCTCTCATATTCGAAGCTGTATTAAATAGATACGAAATTACAGAGAAATAAATTTTCTAAAAAACCTTACAATATAAAGCAAAATTTGTGCGAGGTCTTGCCTCGCACAAATTGTTTGAGTAAGATCTTGCCTTACTCAAAATTTATATTTGCGAAATGTCGCGGGGTAGGAAGAGGTTGATGGTCCAGTCTATAGCTATGATCAGGCGTTTGCGCCATGAGATGACTTTGGATAGATAAACTGTGCGCCAAATCCACCAAGTGATTTTTCCACCGAAGGATATATGGTGAATTTCACCAAGTGCAGACCATTGCCCGAGGGATACGAGGTTGCCAGCTAAGGCAAATTTATATTTTTCTGGATTTTTGTTTTGAGTTAAAAGTTTTATATTTATTGCAGTTTGTTTCGCTTGGCGTACAGCTACTTGGGCGAGTGCCGGCGCATACACACCTTCGCGGGTTTCAAAACCAGCAGCATCACCTATAGCAAAAATATTCGGCAGAGTCATATTTTCACCTTCAATTTGAAGGAATTCATTGACTACCATTTTTCCATCTGGAAGTTTCTTTAAAGGTATATCAAAATTTAAATTTTGTGGTTTAATACCAGCCACCCAGAAAACATTTTCTGTAAAAATTTCTTCACCATTATCTAAAATTATTTTTTCTTTTTCTACTTTCACTACGCCAGTATTTAGCATTACTTGTATGCCTTTTTTTTGCATAACTTTTAGGCTTCGTTCACGGAGTTTTTGCCCAAATTGTGGCAATAGTTCACGGCCTTTGTGGACTATGATTATAGATACATCTTTCATTAATTTCTTTGCATAATAATACGAAAAAGTATCCTGGACGAATTCGAGTAATTCGCCTGCGAGTTCTACGCCTGTAGGCCCACCACCGACTATCACAAAGCGTAGCATTGTTTTTCTTTCTTTCTCATCAGTTATTTGTGAAGCTTTTTCTATTTGAGTCAAGCAATGATTCTTCATGCGTATAGCATCCGGCAGAGTTTTCAAAGTAAAAGAATTTTCTTCTGCACCTGGTGTATTAAAAAAGTTCGTCTCGGCTCCCGGAGCAAGCACTAGGTAGTCATAACCCACATTCTTACCAGCGACTTTTACATATTGATCTGTAGTATTTATCTCTTCTGCCTGGCCGAGGTGAAAGTTGTCGAGGCAACAACCGAGCACTTTGCGTATAGGCTCGGTCACATTTGAAACATGCACACCACCGGTGGCTACTTCGTGGAGGAGTGGGGTAAATAGAAAATAATTTTTGTCGCCGATGATGGATATTTCGACGCGCTTGTCATTTGCGCAAAAAACTTTGTGCAAATATTTTAGAGTATAAGTTCCCCCAAAGCCAGTGCCGACGATGAGTATTTTTGTTTTTTTATGTATTCCGTGTGTCATTTTTTTAGTATAACAAATTTTTCAAGAATTTTCCTTGCTTTTTATTTTTAACCAATTGTATAATATAGGCACAATGCTATATCGGGTAAAATTCTTACCTTATATTCTCGTGGCATTCTTTGCCAGCTTGTTCTTCTTTGTTTCATTTTTACATCATGCTTTTGCATTTACTTATGTAAATACTGATATAAATACAGACACTACTTGGACACTATCCGGTAGTCCGTATATTATCGAGAAAACTATTATTGTTTTAGATGATGCGACGCTCTCTATCGAGCCCGGAGTCGCTATTAAATTTAAGGTGAAAGAGCCACTCTCTAATATGTATGTTTTTGGTAAAATTATTGCACAAGGCACAAATGATATGCCGATATATTTTACTTCTCTTTATGATGATATTGTTGCGCCGGAAACAGATGATGAAGAATTTTGTGATGAAGAGTATGATGCCAAAGGCAATGTAATTTCTAAAACTAATTGTATATATTTGGATTTTTATGATCCACAGCCGAGGGACTGGGGAGGTTTATTTTTTATTTCTTCTTTAGGCTCTACTTTAGAAAACACTCATTTCTCGTATGGAAAGAATTTTTTTACTGTTCAAGAATCTGATATAAATATTTTTAGAAATATAGAAATATCTCACGGCGAGCAAGGCATGGTTCTTTTTAATCATAGTTCTGTGAATTTTGAAAATGCAAAGTTAAAAGATATTTCCAGCAATGGCATCACTCTTTTCAATAATAGTTTTTTAAATTTTGATAAATTTATATTTGAAGAAGTGAATCGAAATCCGGCAATAGTTTTTAATGAGTCATCTTTTTCAGGCCGTGGCCTCGATATGGGTCCGGGTATTACCAGTTCACGGCGCGATTATATCGTAGCTTTCAATGGCTCAAACTTAGTTTTAAAAGATTCTATTTTTAGAGATTGCGATCTAGGTTCATGTATAAATATTTTTGATGGCAGTAGTTATGAAGGCGAGGCTTCACTGCTAGATATAGATAAAACTATTTTCGAAGGAGGCAATGAAACAGCTATTACTATTTTTGGGTCTTTACCAATTAAAGCGAAAATAAACAATTCTGTTTTTGGTGATTTTCCTTTATATTCTATAGATAATTTTTCTACAGATTTTGTTGTAGATGCTCGCAAGAATTTTTGGGGTAATGCTTCCGGTCCTTTTCATGCAACTGCAAACCCCACAGGTTTAGGAGAAAAAATTTCTGGTTTAGTGGATTTCGATCCGTGGTGTAAAACTCCTGACTGCACTTTCCGCAACCCTGTAATTTTTATCCCAGGAGTAATGGGTAATGATATTCTGCGCCCCGCCGAGGGTGATGAAGACGCTCCTCAAAAACTTTGGCTAAATATTACAAAAATGATTACAGATATTGGTGATGATTTTATGGATGCTTTAGGGCTGAATGAAGATTTTACACCGCTAAAAGATAATTTGATTATTGGAGATTTGATTAAAGAACCTTTAATCGGCCAGCATTTTTACGATAAAATTATAGATGAACTTGTATTGCAAGGCTATGTCGAAGGTGAAGACATTTTCATTTTTCCTTACGATTGGCGCTATGGTGTGAGTGATGAAAATATAGCTTTATTAAAACAAAAAATTACAGATGTAAAAAACATTAAAGGTAGTGACAAGGTAGATGTAGTGGCTCATTCTACCGGTGGCTTGCTCGTAAAAAAATATGTAATAGATAATTCTGCAAATCATAGTATAGATAAAGCTGTATTTGTAGGTGTACCATCTGCTGGCGCACCGCAAGCCGTAAAGATGCTTGTACAAGGTGATAATATGAGAATACCATTTTTAGATTCGGATGAAATGAAAAAGATCGCAAAGAATTTACCTGTAGTTTATGACTTGTCTCCGAGCCTCGAATATTACAATAAAAAGGGAAGTTATATACAAATAAAGAATGTCATACCTTTTAAAAAGTCTACAATTAAAGATTTAAATTTTACAGAAGCAAATAATTATTTAATAGAAAAAGGTAAAAATAAAATAGCTTTGGAAGATGCTCATATTTTACATACTAAAGAATTCGATAATTTTGATATGCGCACAAGTGGAGTAGATGTATACAATATTGCTGGTTGCAAAGCTAGCACTTTTGGTACTTTAGTAGAAATTCATAATAAAAATATTTCAAAAAAAGATTTAGTATCGTATCGGGAACCGATATACATAAAAGGCGATGGCACAGTGCCACTCGAAAGTGCGACATTTTTACCAGTCGATGAGGCAAAAAGATTTTTTTCTCTAAATGCAGATCATGCTAAAATGCCCTCGCAAGATGGCACGCGTCAGCTCATTACAAATATTATCTCTGGCAGTTCACTCCCTACTTCAAATAAAATCACTCAAGACATTGCGAAATGTAAATTAAATGGCAGGTCTATAGCAGTGTATAGCCCTGTAAATATCGAAGTCATAGATCAATACGGCAATAGGCTAGGTATTTTAGAAGATGGTATAAATACAGAAAATAATATTCCAAATGCGTATTTTGATATTGTAGATGAACATAAGTTTTTGTATTTACCTACAGATGAGGGTCAAATATATACGATAAATATCAAAGGCACAGGTGGGGGCACTTTTACTATTACTGATACAAAAATAGTTGATGATATAAAAACAGACATGCAAATTTTTAAGAATTTAGTAGTATCGCCAGCTCTCGTGGGAAGTATTGTTTTAGGTGATGAAAGTATTTTGAATTTAGATAATGATGGCGATGGTGATGTAGATCAGAATTTAAAACCAGATATATTTTTAGATGAGGTAGAAGTATTAGATTTTGAACCATATTTAGAAGAAAAATTAGAGGAAGAAATACCAAGAGTTGCTTCGTTTGGCGGTGGGGGCGGTGGAGGTTTCCCATTTGTATTTGTGGAACAAATAAAATCTTTGGCTTTGCTTCCACAAGTCCTCGGAGCTGAGACTAGTATAGTTGATACAGAAAAAGAAGCCTTTGAAAATAAAGAAAATTCTAAGCCTTTAATTATTCAAAATTCAGAAAAACCTAATATTGTATTAGATAATTCTTTTACTAATAATCCGCAAATTAAAGAAGAGAATATAGAAAATGCAAAAAATGCTAATATAATAATAGAAGAAAAAATAGAAAATAAATTTAGATATGAATACATAATTTATATCTTAATCATTATTGGTATTATCTTATTAGTAAAAAAAATTATAAAGTTGTAGAATTATATATATGAAAAAAATATGGCTTTGGGTATTTATGATAATGTTTCTTTTACCAGAGATTTTTTGGAGTCCCATAATTAATTTTATTTATTCTTTTGTTAAGCCAACAATAAATGGTTCTATACAAGTTTTTAATCATAATTTTTTGTTAAATACAGAAGATAATAATTTATATTTATTTATTTTATTAATACAAATTATCGGAATATTTGGAACTTTAGTCCAGGTGCGTAAATTAAATTTAAACAGGGTGTTGAAATTATTAATATATATAATTCTTGGTATTATTTTAATTCTCACAATTTTTATTTTTTATATTCTTTTTTCTACTCGCCACGGTATAGGCTTCTAATTTTCTAAAATGTATATTTAGATTTGTACTAGGTCTTGCTTAGTACGTATAAAATTTAATTTTAAAATTGAGGTATAATAAGGAGATGAAGAAATACAGCCAAATGCAGAGATTTTTTATGATGCTGGTTTTTAGTTTTTTGATATTGCCAGCACTAGCCTCTGCCCATCAGCATTTGTACTTATTTTTTACGGCTTATTAATATTAATTTTGGTAATTTTGTATTTCATTATTAGAAAAATATTTAAAAAATTTAAAAATAAAAATTAATTTATGAAATTATGTATCTTTGGAGCAGACGGTAGGACAGGTGTCGAAGTAGTGAATTGTGCTAATAAAAAAGGAATAGAGGTGGTGGCTTTTGTGTATAGTGATTTTTCCAATAAATATTTTCCCAAAAATGGCATTACTATAATAAAAGGCAATGTTATGGATTATGAATCTGTACTTTCAGCTTTGCATGGTGCTGATGCTGTGATTAGTGCGCTTGGGCATATCAAAGGTTCTGATCCACTTATGCAAACTAAAGGTATGCAAAATATTGTGAAGGCTATGCAAGAGCTTGGCATAAAGCGCGTGCTTAGCCTGACTGGTACTGGAGCTAGAGTAGAAGGAGACACTCCTTCCTTGATAGACAAAGTTTTAAATTTTATAGTTGCCAAAGTTGACCCTGATCGCATAAATGATGGAGTAGAGCATGTGAAAGTTTTACAAAATTCAAATTTAGATTGGACAGTAGTTCGGGTTTTGAAATTGGGTAAGAGCGAGAAAGAGGTGATTGATTACAAACTCACCGATGGTGGTCCTGCAGAATTGCTGACAAGTCGTAAAAAGGTGGCCAAAGTTTTGGTGGATTTAATAGATAGTAAAGATTATATAGGTAAATTACCTGTAGTTTCTGGGTAATGAAAACATTTACTGAAAAAGTTTTATATGTAGTTCGTAAAATTCCAAAAGGTAAGGTGATGACTTATGGAGAGGTGGCAAAAAGCGCGGGAAGCCCGAGGGCTTCCCGCGCTGTGGGCTCCATTATGAAAGCCAACTTCGACAAAAATGTGCCTTGCCACCGCGTTATTAAAGCCGACGGCTCAGTCGGCGCCTACAACCGCGGCGGCCCGAATGCCAAACTCGCATTACTTAAAAAAGAAGGAGCAATAAAAAAGTGATATAATTAAAATGTTATGGAAAAAGATTTTGATAAGTGGAATGAAATCAAAAAGAAGATTCATCAAGAGGAGAATATCCCAGATCGTTTTCCAAAAGAAGGCGAAGTTTGGATGTCTAACCTTGGTAAGAATATTGGATTTGAACAAAATGGAGGTGGAGAAAATTTCTCTAGGCCTATTTTAATAATTAAGAAATTCAATAATCATATGTTTTGGGTAGTACCTTTGTCCACAAAACAGAAAAATTTTGATTTTTATTATAATTTTATAGATATAGATAATAAAAAAGTTTCAGCTATTCTTGCCCAATTAAAATTAATGAGTGTCAAAAGATTTAATAGAAAAATGTATGAAATGCCTCAAAATCAATTTGTTGATGTTTTGAATAAAATTAGAGGATTTATCTAAAAATCGAAAGCCCCCTTTCGGGGGCTTTCTCGGAGCCTTTCGGCACTTTATACATAGAGTATATCATAACAGAGAGTATAAAGTCAACCTCAGAATCCTTCAAATCTTCCTATTTTGCCTTAGTATTAATACTTTTAAAATAAACTCACACGGGATGAAAAATAAAAATGACAAATTACATAGCTTGCCGGCAGATTTTAAGGAAGCGATAGATTCAAAAAGGGCAGTAGCTCATATGTGGCAGGATATCACTCCGCTTGCTCGCAATGAATGGATCTGCTGGGTAGAATCTGCCAAAAAATTAGAAACTAGGCAAAGGCGAATAAAAATAGCCCTTTCGAAAATGAGCTCCGGCGAAAAGCGCCCCTGCTGCTGGGCCGGCTGTTCGCATCGAGGGAATAAAACAGTGGTATAATTTATATATGGAAAAGACAAGTATTTATATTGATGGAAATAATCTATATAGATCTGCAAAAGAGCTCGGTTTTAATATTGATTACAAAAAATTCATAGGATGGCTTCGTCAAAAATATAATCCAGAATTCGTTTACTTGTTTATTGGTCTCGTGCCAGAGAGAACAAAGTTTTATGAACATCTACAAAAATGTGGTTATGTTTTAATTTTTAAACAAACTGTATCTGTGGGAGAAAAAATAAAAGGTAATTGTGATGCAGAACTGGTATTAAAAGCTGTTTCGGATTATTATACTAACTCATTTGATAAATTAATTTTGATTACTGGTGACGGGGATTTTGGTTGCTTGGTGGAATTTATGAAAGATAAAAATTCGATGCATACTATTATTGCACCTGATGAAAAGAAATGTTCTTTTTTACTTAGAAATAAAAATACTGAAATTGTTTTTCTTAACAATCAATATCATAAATTCTCTAAGGAGCTATAAAAGAAAAAGCCCCCGGTGCAGACGAATCTGCACAAGGGTCTTTTTCATAGTGATACATGTATACTATCAAATTTTTATAAAAAAGTCAAAGTTTTCCACATTTTATAATCTTGTCAAAATTCCTCATAGATTAAGTCCATCTCGGGAATGGACATATGGATCTGCTGGGTAGAATCTGCCAAAAAATTAGAAACTAGGCAAAGGCGAATAAAAATAGCCCTTTCGAAAATGAGCTCCGGCGAAAAGCGCCCCTGCTGCTGGGCCGGGTGTTCGCATCGATAAAATGAGCCATATTTAGGTCTGTATTCTGGCGATATTTTGTGTTAGAATTTGGGCATGTCTGATTTACAAAAACTAACAAAGCAAATAAACAAATTCCGAAAAGAACGAAATTGGGAACAATTCCATAATCCTAAAGACATGGCTCTTTCGTTGGTTTTAGAGGCGACAGAGTTGATGGAGCATTTTCAGTGGAAAAACGGTGAAGATTTAACAAATTATATAAAGAAAAATAAAAAAGAAATTTCTTATGAACTTGCAGATACTCTTTATTGGGTTTTAACTATTGCTCATGATTTTAATATTGATATTGTAAAATCTTTTACTGAGAAGATGAAAATTAATGCAAAAAAATATCCTGTTTCAAAATTCAAAGGACGTGCTGGCAAATATAATGAAGTATAATTTATGTCCGATATAAAAACTTTCCCTTTTAATAAAGAAGATTTTGATCAAATAAAAAATTTTAAATTTGGTAAAAATTGGCCTGTTGTTTATGTTCTTGAAGATAAGAAAGAAATTTATATCGGTCAAACGGTAAATGCTCATGCAAGAAGCAAGCAACATTATGAAAACCCAGAAAGAAGTAAATTAAAAAGTATTCATATCATAACCGACGAAGAATTTAATGTTTCAGCAGCACTTGATATAGAGTCATGGTTAATACAGTACATATCTGCTGATGGATTATTTATATTGCAAAATGGTAATGGTGGGCTAAAAAATCATAACTATTACGATAGAGTAAAATATAAAACAAAATTCGAACTTGCTTGGGATAATTTAATGCAAATGGGTATTGTTAAAAACACTCTAGAAGACCTTAAAAATAGCGACTTATTCAAATATTCTCCTTACAAATCTTTGACAGAAGACCAATTTACAATAGCTAGGCAGATATTCAAAGACATAAAGAAGAATGAAATAAATACTTTTATAGTAAATGGTAAACCGGGTACTGGTAAAACAATTCTTGCTACTTATCTTTTTAAATACCTAAAAGAACAAGATGAAACAAAAAATATGAATATTGGCCTTGTTGTGCCAATGGCATCACTTCGAAAAACAATTGCTAGGGTATTTTCAAAAATAAAAGGCTTAAAATCAAACATGGTTATTGGGCCAAATGATGTTGTTAAAGATAAATATGACTTACTTATCGTTGATGAATCTCATAGATTACAAAGGCGTAAAGGTATTATGGGTTATGGTGCATATGACAATGTAAACCGAGGGCTTGGCCTGGGTAATGAAGGAACACAGCTTGATTGGATTATGAAGTCATCTAAACATCAAATATTTTTCTATGATGAAAATCAAAGTGTAAAACCGGCCGATATTAGACCCGAGGATTTTAAAAAGCTTAATTCTAAAAAGTATGAATTAGTTTCCCAAATGCGAGTTGAGGCTGGTGAAGAATATATTAAATTCATCGAAGATTTTTTTGATTTAAAAACTCCACAAAATACTAATTTTCCAAATTATGATTTGAAAATATTTGATAATGCTGAAAAAATGGTAAATGAAATTAAGGAAAAAGATAAAAAGCATAAACTTGCACGTGTAGTTGCTGGCTATGCTTGGCCTTGGCACACAGCACGTGGTACTCGTGATTATGATATAGAGATAGGTGATTTAAAACTTATCTGGAATTCTACAGCGCAAGACTGGGTAAACTCACCAAACGCAATAAACGAAGTTGGTTGTATTCATACTGTACAAGGTTATGATTTAAATTATGTTGGTGTAATTATTGGCCCAGAATTTTCATATGACACAGAAAATAAAAAATTCAAAGTCGATAAGGAAAAATATTTTGATACAAATGGCCGTAATGGTATTACTGATCCAAACGAACTAGAAAGATATGTAATCAATATTTATAAAACATTACTAACTCGAGGCATTAAAGGTACTTATGTTTATGTTGTTGATGAAAATTTGAGAAATTATTTAAATCAAGTTGTAAATAAAACCCCGATTTCAATTCAAAAAGAAATTACTCCAAAAATTATAAGATCTCCTTATGCAGGAGAAATGATAGGAATTCCTCTAGTTGGTTCTGCTCCCTGTGGTGAACCACTTTTAGGAGAAAGCAATATAGAAGAGATAATCATGGTAGAGAAAAGCAAAATAAAACCTGGAGCAAAATATTTTATATTGCGTGCGAGTGGAGATTCTATGAACAAAGCCGGAATAAATGACGGAGACTTAGTGCTTTGTCGTTCATCAGAAAAAGGAGAAACTGGAGACAGAGTTGTCGCATTATTAGGAGGTGAAAATGTGACAATAAAATATTATGATAAAAAAGACGGGCGGAGAATATTATTACCAAAAAGCACAAATAGTTCACACCAACCAATAATTCCAGAAGAAGGTGATAGTGTTCAGGGCATTGTGCAAGAGGTTATTGAAAGATTAGAGGAAAAATAAATTTATGAACGAATTACAAGCAATAAAAGAAATAGTAAAAGCAAATTCAACTGCAGTTTATCAAGATTCAGCACAACCATCTGTTCGTGTTTTAGGAAAGTCTTTAGCACAATGTGTTTCTTTGTTTGCAACACCAATTGGTAGGATGGCTGAAATTTTTGAAAAGAATCTCTCACGCTATATTGATAAGTTGGAGGGTTTGTCGTCTGATCAAATCATATTACCAGAAACTAGAGTGTTAGTTCCAATTCTTGAACGGCTTCGTTATACAGATGACGAAGTAGTCGCTGATTATTATGCTCAAATATTAGCAACTGCTTCAACAACTGAAAACGCAAAAAAAGTATCTGTTGCTTTTATTGAGATTCTTAATCGTTTATGTGCAGATGAAATTAGAGTACTTGAATTTATAAATTCACCAAATAATACAATGCTCCTAGAGAATGAAGCTAATGAAAAATATAATCTTTCACTTTTCGGTGTTTTACCGGTAATAAATATACATTTAAACTTAAAAGAAGGGGGTTATATTGTAGCCATAAAGAACTTAAATTATCTGACAGAAAAAATTACGCTTAATAATCCCGATAATTTAAATATGTATTTTGACAACATGATTGCATTAGGTCTTCTTTTGAAACCTGCAATGATAAGGGCTCATGATAATAATATTTATACATATATAAAGAAAAACCTTTTAATAAAAGAAGTTGAATCGAAACTTGCTGAAGGACAAACAATTGATTATTCTGAAGCCAGGATAGAAACTACAGAGCTCGGTAAACAATTGTTGAATATTGCATCAAATAAAATAAAGTAGTAAAGACTGTCCTTGCTAAAAAAAGCCCCAGTAACCACTCCAAAATCGTTACGGTATAATAAAAATTATTAATTTTTAGGAGATTTTAATTTTTATGAATACAAAAATAAAGAAAAAATAGGTAAAGGTGAAGCATGATTATGTTTGCGGTGGGTGCGGGGAAGTGGCGGTTTATAATTTGCAGGATGCTTGGCATCTTTTTGATATAGATGATAAGGGGGATTTTTCGGAAAGGAAAACTTGGGAGGGGAGAGAAAACGAATTTTGGTGTGAGGAATGTTTTGAAAATGAATTTGAATAAATTATAGTATAATAAATAAATGACAAAATATATAGTATTTGTGGCAGCTATGCTTTTTATTGGTTTTATTTTTCCTATACTTAAAAAGAAATTAGAGGGCAAGGAAGAAAAACCAGCTTTATCTAATTATTTTAATAGAAGAAAATTTTTGTTTGATGTAGCTTCAGAATTGAATTTTTATAAAATATTGATGGAATTATATGGTAATAATTATAGAATATTTGCTCAAGTGCAATATAGTCACCTTGTAGAACCAAAGAAATCTTTATCTTTTGTAGAAAGTAGAAAATATAGAAATATGATTGATAGAAAGTCGGCTGATTTTGTGATTTGTGATAAGGATACTATAGCTCCGATCTTAGTAATAGAGCTCGACGGTAGTGTTCATTCCCAAGCTAAAGTAAGAATAAATGATGAATTTAAAAACGAAATAACTAAAGTTGTGGATTTACCATTGCTTCGCATTAATGCTGAGAATATAGATAAAGAATATATAAAAAATAAAATAGATTCAATTATTTCTTCTCGATTAAATTAAGAATTTATATAGACCATCCTTGCTACAAAATTACGAGAGGGGAATTAAAGTAAATAAAATGTTATAATAAACATTATTAAATAAAATAAACTTAAAAAATATGCTTACAACTATTGCTTGGATATTAATAATACTTTGGATTATTGGGTTCGTTGGTTTTCATGTGGTGGGCTGGCTCATCCATGTACTCCTCGTCATCGCCGTGGTGATGTTCCTCATCCGCGTGATCAAGGGCAAGAAGCCTTTTAGTTAAAAAGTTATAAATATGAATAAAAAAATTTTATGGAGTGTTCTCATAATAGCTTTGGTGGGGGTAGGAGTATACTTCATGTTTAAATCTTTGCCAAAAGAGGACGAGGTGGTAGACGTAGTGCCAAAGAGCAAAGAGCCTGTGGAGCTTTGTTTTGGCTTGTTTACACCTGTAAATGAGCGGGGGTTTTCGGATAAATATACTTTGCGCATGTTGCTCGATAATGAAAAAGGCAAAGTGGCTGGTGAGCTAAATTTTTTGCCAGGAGAAAAGGATTCGAAAGTGGGAAAGTATGAAGGCACTGTAACTGCGGTGGACAGAACATCCATGTCTCGCACCATAGATGCCGTGTGGGATACTTTTGGTGAAGGGATAAATGCGAAAGAAGAAATAAAAATAATTTTTGGTGAGGGTACGGCAAGCATCGGTGCAGGCGAGCTAGTGGATAAAGGAGATGGTGTGTATAGATACAAAGACCCAAAAAATTTGCAGTACGGATTGAACTTGTCAGACATAGCTTGCAATGACCTAGTGGTAAGGAAAAATATAGAGGAATATTTGAAAAAAAATATTTCTACTCTTTCTCCTGTAAAGGCAGTACTGGGTGGCTCTTGGTATGTGATAGGGGTGAGCACAGATCTCGCAAAGAAATCCGGCATAGTAGTGTATGAAGACGGGCATATTCAAGAAAAGAGAGAATTTAATTATGAAATTTCTGAATTAGGGGAAGTAAATAATTTAAAAATAAAATAGATATAATATAAAATATATGAGCAACACAAACAATTGGTATAGCACTCTCATAAAGCCTTCGTTTGCACCACCTTCATGGCTTTTTGGTCCAGTCTGGACTGTGCTTTATGCTATTATCGCTATTTCTTTCGGTACTGTGTTTTATAAAGCATTTACTAAACAAATTCCATGGATGGTGGCACTGCCTTTTGTGCTAAATTTAATTTTTAATTTTTCTTTTACTTATTTTCAATTTGGTTTAAAGAATAATCTTCTGGCATCTATTGATATTTTGCTCGTCGTCGGCACTCTAGTTTGGGCACTCTATGCGGTTTGGCACAATGTGCCCGAGCTACGTTGGGTAGCTTATGTAAATATCCCATATCTTTTGTGGGGAAGTTTCGCCACTGTCCTCCAATTAACCATAACTTACTTGAATAAATAATATGTTTATCAAATTATACGCAATTGCTTTATCAGTTTTCTTTGCCATCGATATGTTTTGGCTTGGAATTATCGCGAAAAATTTTTATCGTATACAAATAGGTCATCTCATGAAATCAGATGTAAATTGGACGGCAGCCATTATTTTTTATTTGATTTTTATTGTTGGGCTTGTAGTGTTTGTTATTTCTCCTGCCGTGGAAAAAAATTCTTGGATGCATGCACTCCTCTTTGGTGCGCTTTTTGGTTTGGTTTGTTATGCCACTTATGACCTTACGAATTTAGCAGTAGCTAAGGATTGGCCTCTTTTGGTAACTATTGTGGATCTAATATGGGGCGCAGTTTTGGCGGCCTTGGTTTCTGTCATCACATATTTTATTGCAATTAAAATTGGCTTATGAATTATTATCTAACTCTAATTTTAATACTTTTTGTTTACATGAGCCTATGGTTTGTAGTTTCTTTGATTAAAAAAAGAAATGATGTAGCCGATGTGGCTTGGGGTTTGGGCTTTGTGCTTTTGGCTTGGGTATCTTTTTTTCTGGTGCCAGATTTTGGCATAAGGGGGCTTTTGGTAAATATTTTGGTTAGCATTTGGGGACTCCGTTTAGCTTGGCATATCCATTCTCGCAACAAAGGCAAGGCAGAGGATTATAGGTATCTAGCTTGGCGCAATGAATGGGGCAAATATTTTTACATTCGTTCGTATTTTCAAGTTTATCTTTTGCAGGGGTTTTTATTATTTTTGATTGTTTTACCTGTGCTACTGATTAATCAAAGTTCTGCTTCTGCTTTAAATTATCTCGATCTTGTCGGTGTATTAGTTTGGATTTTCGGTTTTTATTTTGAAGTAGTTGGCGATGCCGAGCTTGCAAAGTTTATCAAAAATCCTGCAAATAAAGGCAAACTTATGCAGAGCGGACTTTGGGCATACACTCGCCATCCAAATTATTTTGGTGAAGTAGTGCAGTGGTGGGGGATTTGGCTTATCGCACTTTCTATTCCTACGGGCTTCTTTTCAATTATCGGTCCACTTACAATTACTTTCCTCATACTTAAAGTTTCCGGTATACCTATGCTTGAAAAGAAAATGGCCGAGCATCCTGATTTTGCAGAATACAAAAAGAGGGTAAGTGTATTTTTCCCATTTAAGCTTTTTTGATAAATTCGGTTTTGAGGACAATACCTTTCATGCCATCTATACTGCACTCTATTAAACCTTCTTCGTCAGTAAGGCGGATGTTTTTGGCTTTAGTGCCTTGTTTTATGACAGTATTGCTACCTTTTAATTTTAAATCTTTAACTAAAATAATACTGTCGCCATTTGCCAAAATATTGCCATGAGCATCGCGCTCTATTATTTCTTCTTCTATTTCATCATCTTTATCTTCTTCATTTTTATTCATAATCAGAGTATATAATGAGACGTATAAAAATGCTATACTCTTTGATAATGTATATCAAAGTCAAAGTAAAAGCGGGGCAGAATAAAGAGGAAGTAAAAAAAGTAAATGAAAATACTTTTGATATTTCGGTAAAAGAAAAAGCAAAAGGCAATATGGCAAATACTCGTGTGATAGAGCTCGTAGCAAAGGAGCTCAAGGTAAAAGATGGTAAAGTCCGTATTATAAATGGGCATCATCATCCGAGCAAATTAATATCTATAAATCAGGATACGGAATAAAATTATTTTTTAAGATATTATAAAGTGTTATAATATTCTTATGATTAAAAAAGCGTATTTAGCAGGAGGGTGCTTTTGGGGGCTCGAAGAGCTTTTTCGCACACAAAAGGGCGTACTGAATATCGACGCAGGGTATACGGGTGGTAGCGTGGAAGCACCTACTTACATGAATCACGATGGACATGCCGAAGCATTAGAAATAACTTATGACGACATGCAAACAGATTTTTGGCACCTCTTAGATTTCTTTTTTCAAATTCACAATCCAACTACACTAAACAGGCAAGGCAATGATATAGGTACGAGTTATCGTTCTGCAATATTTTATCAGAATGATGAGGAAAAAAAGCAGGCCGAAGATTTTATAAAAATCGTGAACGATAGCAAGAGGTGGCCGGATCCTGTGGCGACGACTCTTGAGCCTTTTACAAAATTTTACAAAGCCGAAGAATACCATCAGGATTATTTGCAGAAAAATCCTGGTGGCTATACTTGCCATGCGATATATTTCGATTCGTACTTAAAAGATGAAAAAAGTTAAGTCACAAATTTATAAATTATCATTTCTCGCCCGCCCGTAGCCTTGGCGAAGGAGGGCCATGCGATATATTTCGATAGTTATTTAAAATAAAAAATGAAAAAAGTTGTAAAGGTAAATAATATAATGCAAAAAGGGTATAAATATTTCCTGACTGAAAAGGTGGGTGAGAATTTCCACCCAGATTTTCGGCCAGACTTGAGTCCAAAAGAAATGCTAGACCTCGGTATCTTTGGTGGGCTTTATTTTTCTGACAAACCTTCCGAGTATCCAAAGAATTGGTTTAATGGAGGGAAAATTTCGCCGGACAAAAAACGCCACAAAGAGCTCAACTTTTTTGGCGTGAATGCCAGTCAGCCACTAGCCGTATGGCAGAAGAAGGGTTGGATTCACAAACAGGATCCGCATGGTTGGTTTGAATGGTATTGTCGCTATTATATGGGGCGAAGGTCAGATGATGATACTCGGCAGATCAAGCGCTGGGGTGCTATGCGCCGGCACGTAATGCAAATCAAAAATAATTGCCGAAAGGGAGATATTTTTTGTCGGCCTCGTCAAAGGCAAGCACTCCTGCATTGGGCTTATGATTCGAGGAAACTTTAACTTATAGAAAATCTTTATGAAAAAAGTAAATAAGAAAAAAGTTTTTAAATTTAAAAGCAAGGTTGTCGTGTGGGCAGGGGGTAATTACAATGAGGCAAAAAAGGCAGGCGCTTGGCGTATGGCTTTTTTGCCGAAAGATATTGGCGCAAAAATTTCTGAAATACAAAAAGGTAAAAAGCGTAGAGGCTGGGGCGCTGTGTATGTAAATGCCCGTGTAGGAAAAAGTATTTGGAAAACTTCTATTTTCCCAGACAAGCGTTCAAGCACATATATATTGCCACTTAAAAAAGAAATCCGTTATGAGGAAAATTTATACGAC
Source organism: Minisyncoccia bacterium (assembly GCA_044229265.1). Classification (GTDB taxonomy): domain Bacteria; phylum Patescibacteriota; class Minisyncoccia; order Phycocordibacterales; family UBA9973; genus UBA9973. The sequence continues at coordinate 41,187 of JBGATK010000002.1, forward strand.
GACGCTACTTTTGATTTCATTATTGAAATATAAAAATATAAATAAAAAAAGCCAGCTTATTGGGGTAAACCCATTATGCTGGCTTGAGCAAGTGCTCTACTATCAAGGTTGAATCTTGTGTGGGAAGATGACTTTATGATTACTTAATTCCACGGCATGCTCTTTTATTTCCGTAGCATCTACATGCCATGTATTATTTTTTTTTCGTTACCCATAATGCAAAATATAACATTTCTGGATTTTCTCCTTTGCTCATGTATTTGTAAAAAAATACACTTTGTTCATCAGAAAGGAAAAATATTCCGTCCATTTTTTCTCTGCTGTAGTAGATAGCATGATCGAGGTTTAAGTAAAAATAATCACTGAGAGTCAATACACCTTTTTCTTCCCAAAGGGAATAGGTGGGATATATTTCTCTTACCCCAGAGAAGTAATGCTCCCCAGATAATATTCGGGGTAAGAAATTTTTAGTCCAACCGGGCTCAAATTCGAGTGAAAGCGATCTTGCTGTAGGTAATTCAAAAAAGTAGTATATCTCACTTAAAAAAAGTGTATCCTCGTTTTTTTCTGTAGCGAGAGTGTCTTCTCTAATAGTGTAATTCGTAAATACTTGGCTTTTCCCTTGAATCAAAGTCCAAAGAAAAATCAAAAAAAGTATAAGCATTTTTTTCATATTTAGTTGTTGAAGGTGAAGAATATTTGCCTTTAGATTAACACACTAGCTCCAAAAAGCAAATTTCTTTATTTTAGAATTTTTTTGTTATAATACTCTTTTATATGGCAATAAAATTTTTACAATTAAATATCGAGACGAATAAACATTTGGAGCGTATCATACCTTTTCTCGAGAAAGAAAATTTTGACGTTATTTGTTTTCAAGAAATTTACGAGAATGATGCAAAAATGTTGGCTGAAAAATTTAACTTACATTTATGTATGGGCAAAGAGCTTTTGTGTAAAGGTGATAGCAAGGCAATATTTTCAAAACACCCATTTGTAAAAACTATGGAATACCACCTCTGGCAAGGCGATCATCGTTACCATTTAAAAAATGAATCTTTTTCTTTACTCGAAGCACATATATCAGAGGAAGGCAGAGAATACACATTTCTTACTACACATTTACCGGTATCATATCCTGGCAATATTATCGCCGATTATCAATTAGAGTGTTATAAAGCTTTGAAGTCGATTTTAGAAAAAGAGCAGAATTTACTTTTTACTGGCGACCTAAATTCCCCACGAGGAACTTTTATTTTTGATGATTTAGCGAGTTTTTTGGTGGATAATGTGCCAGTAAATTTAGATTCTACCTTAGATCCAAATTTACACAGAACAAAAGGTGAATTTAAATACGTAGTAGATGGGGTTTTTTCAAAAGGTGATCATCAGGTATCAGGAATTTCTATTCATGAAGGTCTTAGTGACCATAAAGCTATATCTGGAAAATTAGAATAAACCTATAGATTTATTTGCTTTTTTTGAGAATTGTAGTAATATATTTTGGAATGTTTTTTCTTTAACCCTTAATCTTTTAAGATGTCAGACAGAAAAATTGATTACGCAAGTCTTGTTTCATCTACAACAAGTATTCCAATTCTAAAAACACCCGAAAGTGTAAAACAAACTTTATTAAAAGAAAATCCAGGGATAGAGTTTCCCCAGTTTTCACGATTTTTTATTTCAGATAAAAACGCAGTACCAAAAGGAGCACAAGTTTTTAAAGATTTGAAGTATATGAATAGAACTTATGATCTTCATTTTGTAAAAAAAGATGAATCTAATAATATTCTATATATTGTGAAATAATATTTGCGCGAAGCGACCTGCCCGAAATAGTCGTCGGAGTTAGCGGGGAACTAAGCGTTTATAAAGCCGGACTGTTGTTCGGCTTTTTTTATTTTAATAATTGTTAATTTTTAAAAAAGTTATCCACATATATGTTTGCACATGTATATAATAGGTATATTATTGTATATGAGGTTTGGAAGTTTGAAGAGTGGTACTGCAAGGGAATACTCTTAATACGCAAGTATTAATAGCACTTGTAAGCCTCACAAAGAATATCCGCGCAAGCGGGTTTTTTTTGTTTTAGGGTGTTTTTTAAAATCTATATTTTAAATTTGTTATAATTATTCACATGACTCAAGATGAGGCACTCAATATTTTAAAAACTGGCGCAAATGTATTCCTTTCTGGCGAGCCGGGTGCCGGTAAGACATATACTATAAATAAATATGTAGAGTATTTGCGTTCATGTGATGTGGATTACGCTATCACAGCATCTACCGGTATAGCTGCTACTCATATAAGTGGTATGACTATTCATTCGTGGAGTGGTATAGGTATAAAAGAAATTCTGTCGCCTTACGATTTAGATAAAATAGCTACGAGTGAATATATCGTGCGTCGCATAAGAAAAACAAAAGTCTTAATTATCGACGAGATATCAATGCTTCGCGCGCAGACTCTCGATATGGTAGATGCAGTTTGCAGAGAAATAAAACAAAATAGTGAACCTTTTGGTGGTATGCAAGTCGTATTAGTCGGCGATTTTTTTCAACTTCCGCCAATTAATAAAATAAAAAATGAAAGTCTAGAGAATAATCAAAATAAATTGATTGAAGAAAAAGTGGGGAATTTCGCTTTCGAATCTAGAGTTTGGGAAAAGCTAAGTCCAGTCGTATGCTACATTAGTGAACAACACAGGCAGGAGGATAAAGAATTTTTAGAAGTACTTCTTGCTATTCGGCAGAATAATTTTGATATAAAACATCACGAATACATGCAAACTCGTTTTGTAGAAAAAAATAAATTTCCATCCAATATTACAAAACTTTACACTCATAATCTCGATGTCGACAGGGTTAATAATGATATGCTCGCAAAGATAGAAGGGGAAAGTGTAAAGTATGAAATGGAATCTTCGGGCACACCAGCATTGTCTACGAATCTAAAAAAAGGTTGCCTCTCGCCTGAAATTTTATATTTAAAAAAGGGAGCAGTAGTAATGTGCACAAAGAATAATCCTAAAGAGGGTTATGTAAATGGCACGCTCGGCACCGTGGTAGAATTTGATGCTTTTTCAAATAATCCTATTGTTAAAATTCGTTCAGGTAGAAATATCGAAATTACACCTATGGATTGGAGTATCGAAGACAATGGTAAAATCAAAGCTAAGATTACTCAGATACCACTTCGCCTCGCATGGGCTATCACTGTCCACAAGAGCCAAGGAATGTCGCTCGACTCTGCTGTTATGGATTTATCCTCTGTTTTCGAATATGGTCAAGGTTATGTAGCTCTCTCTCGTGTTCGCACTTCGGGTGGTTTGTATTTATTAGGCTTAAATGCACAAGCTCTACGAGTGCATCCAGAAATTTTAGAAAAAGATATCTTCTTTAAAGAAAATTCAAAAAAAGCGCAAGAAGTTTTTGGAGCTTTAAGTAAAGAAGAGCTTAAAAATATGCACAAGAATTTTATATTAGCTATCGGTGGAAAATCTAAAATATGAATATAAATAAGAAAATATGTTATAATATATGCATATATGATTAAAGGATATAAAGGAAAAATTGAAGAGCTTACTTTGGCTAATAATTCATTTCGCAAAGTGCTCTATACTGCCGAGCATTCTCAGCTTGTGCTTATGAGCCTTTTACCACTGCAAGATATTGGTTTTGAAGTTCATACTAGTAATGATCAATTTTTTCGTTTTGAAAGTGGAACAGGTAAAGTAATAATAAATGAAAGTGAATATGATGTGGAGAGTGGCGATGCAGTGTTGGTGCCACAAGGAGCAAAACACAACATCATGAATACTTCAGATACTTTGCCACTCAAACTCTATACAATATACGCTCCAGCTCATCATAAAGATGGAGTGGAAAGAATAACTAAAGAAGACGCCATAATGAGTGCTCCAGAATACGACGGAAAAAATACTGAGTAAGAAGAATAAATTTATGGAAAAATAAAAAAAATTAGTAAAATAAAAACATGAATACACAAACATTAAATTTCTCGATTCTTATAAATGCACCAAAAGAAAAGGTGTGGGAAAAAATGCTCTCTGATGAGAGTTACCGCAAGTGGACTAGCGTCTTTAATCCAACTTCGCATTTTGTAGGTGATTGGAGTGCTGGTTCAAAAATGCTTTTTGTAGGCTCGGATGAGAAGACTGGTAAAGAGGGGGGCATGGTGTCGCGTATTGCTGAAAATAGAATGCATGAATACATGTCTATTGAGCATTTAGGTTTATTGAACGATGGTGTAGAAGAACTCTGGAGTGAGGAAAAAAATGGTTTTGAAAATTATACTTTTTTAGATAAGGATGGTGGCACCGAGTTAAAAATAGAAATGACCAATGTACCGACAGAATGGGCCGATATGTTTACTGGCATGTGGCCAGCGAGTCTGCAAGCTCTAAAAAATATTTGTGAAAAATAATTTGAAAAGTGATATAATATTTGGTGTCGTTTATTAAATTAATTCTTTCCTGCTATGCATAAAGCTACGCAGGACAAGTAAACCTATGTTTGATGTAAATTTAATGGCAATATTGGTTTCTGCAGTTGTAGCTTTTATTATTGGTTTTCTTTTCCACGGGCCACTTTTTGGCAAGCTCTGGATGAAGCTCGCAAATATCACTCCGACTGGCAATGAGAAATTTAGCGATATGTATGGGCAAATGTTTTGGAATTTTGTCGCGAATATTTTGACTGCATGTGTAATAGCAATACTTATAAATGTCGCTGGTAGTTCAGCATTCATGATAGATTATTCAGCAATGTGCGTAGGGCTCACTGTCGCATTCTTAGGTTGGCTCGGTTTTGTTTTTACTGGTAGTTCTATGGAAGTAATTTGGATGAAGAAATCTTGGAAGCTTTGGGCATTTGAATGCGTGAGCTCTCTCGTCATGCTACTTGCCATGGGTGCTATTATCGCTTCTTGGTATTAAAATATTTATGTTATATTACTTTTATGAATAATAAATTAATTTCAATTATTATAGGTTTAGTCCTTGTTGTAAGTATGGGCACTTTGGTTTTTTTTAATAAAAAATCATCTTATCAACCCGCAGAAAATACTACGAGTCAAACTGATACCAAAATTGCCGGCTTTACTTTAGAGCAAATTACAGCACATAAAGATGCTAGTAGTTGCTGGACTGCTATAAATGGATCAGTATATGACCTGACTAGTTGGATACCAAAACATCCAGGCGGGTCAGAGGCTATCTTGTGGCTTTGTGGCAAAGATGGAACTGAAGCTTTCAATAAACAGCATGGTGGTAGCAATAAAATAGCTAAAGTATTAGGTGGGTTTAAGGTTGGGTTATTAACTCAATAAATTTTATGAATATCACAAGACAAGAATTCGGTTTGCATTTACTTAGGCTCAGTTTAGCTGGTGTATTTTTGTATTTTGGTTTTTCACAACTTTTCGATAGCTTAAGTTGGGTAAATGTAGTTCCAGATTGGGCTGTGAATTTGATCAGCTTGCCTCCAGCATTGATAGTTATGGCAAATGGTGTAATGGAAATAATTTTAGGTAGTTTACTTGCGATGGGATTTTTTGTAAGAATTATTTCCCTTATTTTAGGACTCCATCTTATACCCATAGCACTTTCTTTTGGACTTTCACCGACAGCTGTTCGTGACTTAGGTTTAGCTCTTTCTGTATTTGCTTTGTCTTTAATGTATACAAAACAAAATACAAATCTAGAGATAAATAGTTAATCTAATTAAATAAGAGAATACAAAATTGTGCGAGGTCTTGCCTCGCACAATTTTGTATTTTAGAGAAAGTATTGTAATATAAAAACGATAAAAAAAATCGTTCATTTGTAAAATATAAATTTGTTTGTTATGGAAGAAGTAAAGGATTATGGTAATGCTTGGCCGAAGTTTTTGAATTTTCATGATTCGATAACTGGCCGAGGTATGTATTTCCGTGTTATTGGAAGAGAAGAAATTCATCGTGATTTTCAAAAATACGATTTACGTGCTCCACGAAAATTAACCGGTAGGGAAACAGGATATATTTTTACTGCTCCAAATGGTTATAGTGTAAAAGTCTGGACCACTATTCTCGTAGATCAAAAACGTCCGCGAGATAAAGGAGAAGATGTCGGCTGGGTAATTATAGTAGATGCACAAAATAATTTAATTTACTCTGCTAGATATTTTAATAGGCCGAAAAATGATGATTATACAAAATTCTTTGTGAATTTACTATCTTATGCTTGGATTTCTCGAGAGAAAATTTTATGTCCACCATTTTGTACTCAAGGACATGAAAATCCAGTCGAAGCAAAGATAGAAAGAAAAAACGGTAGCAGACAAATGCGTTATGTGTGTCGTGATAAAAAGGCACACCCAATACCAGTATTTTTTTCTTGGGACGAACCTATAAAAGACATGCCGATAGCCTTAGCTTTTGTTAAAATAAGGCGTAAAAAAACAGCCCAAAGAAAAAAACAAAATAAGAAAAAAGGAATAGACCCAGTTCCTAAAGCAAAAACTCGCCGAACTTGGCGATAAAAATATGCCTCTTCATCAGAGGTTGGTTGAATCTCAAAGCAGTTAAACTTAATTTGCTTTGAGGTTTTTTTATTGGCTAAAAGGAAGTTCTACAAAGAATGTAGTACCCTTGTCGCGCCCCTTTGATTTCGCATAAATATTGCCTTTATGACGCAGAATTATCTTTTCAGATAGATATAATTTTAAACCCATACCATCAGGATTCATGAGAGTGGATTTTTTTCCACGGAAGAATTTTGCAAAAATTTTATTTCTCTCAAACCAAGAAAGTCCTATACCAGTATCAGCCACAAATATTGTAATATTTTTTTTGCCAAGTGTTGCATCTATCAAAACTTTACCATTTGCTGGTGTATACATAACAGCATTTTCTACCAGTGTTTCAATAACAAAAGTTATTTTTTTAAGATCCATAGTGAGTAGTGGTATGTCTTTAAAACTAGATATTTGGAAATCTAAACTCTTTTTATTTATGGCTTCACGATATTTACTCATAACATTTTCTACAATACTGCGTACACTGGTTGCTTTGAAATCATAACTTTTTGTATCTTTTATGTCTTTGATGCCAGCAATCATATCCACCAAGTCCAATACTTTTGACACGGCATTATTTATTTTTTGTAGGTACGTCAAGCGTTCGTTTTGAGGAATATCTTTTTCCATTTCTTTAGTAAACCAAAGTACACTAGTAAGTGGCGTGCGAAAAGTATGATTCACAATAGAAGTAAATTCGTATTCAGTTCTATGTACTTTCATTTGCAGGGCTGTATACCTTGCTATAAGTAATACAACTCCGAGGAATGTAATCATAGGAATAAATAATTTAGGTAAATTAAGAAGATAGGTGATTTTTATATTGTATAGTGCTAAGTAAAAAATCCCGAAAACATACAATACCCAAAATGTGATTTTAACTATTTGCCAAATTTTTTTCATGGCTATAGTATAACATTTTCATTACTTTTGTTGCTAGTATTTTCACTTATTTCTGTTATAATAAAAATATGAAAAAATTTATCCAGAATTTTAAAGATAGTTTACTTAATAAAGAATTTTATCAAAATTTAATCAAACACGAAGAATCCACAGGATTTTCTTATTTATTTAAATTGGCTATTTTGTCTGCTTTTGTTCTGTGTATATACATGATTTGTTTCGTGTATTTTTTTAATCTTGATAATAAAATTAGAAATCAAATCACACAGATTTTACCGCCTGACTTGGTGCTCACTATAGATAAAAATGGTGAATTGTCTGTAAATAAACCAGTTCCTTATGTAATACCAACCCCAGATTTTTTAATCGATGAAAATAATAAAGAGAAAGAAAGAAAGAATTTCATAACTATTTACCCAGAAAAAGATCCTAATAGTGTAGAATTCAAAACATATGACACTATGATATTTGTATCCAAAGATCGTTTTTTTGTGGAAAGAGATATCAATGGAGAAATTCGCAGTTATCCTTTAAAAGATTGGAGTGGGGTTACTATCTCTAGAGCTGAGGTTTTATCTGTTTTCGATACTCTTTATAACAGAGGTTGGATTATAATCTTGCTCGGCATGATTCCTTTTACTATAGTATACATGTTTATATCTTTCTTTATTTCTGTAATTTCTGGTTTTATTTTGTTTTTATTATTCAGAAAATCTTTGACTTACAAAAAAGCTTTATTAGTAGCAATACATGCATTTACTATTTCTTTTGTATTTAATATATTGATTAGCATTTTAAAACCAGCTCAAAGTTTCTTTTGGTGGCAAGTTCTAATTACTGTGATTGCAGGGTATTATTTTATCGGTAATAAACATAGTGGCGATGTAGTTCAAAGTTAAGGGTATTGTAAATATCAATACAAGTGTTGTATAATACAAATATTAATCCTAAACGACTTCGGTCGTAAAATAAAATAAAATTATGGCAGATTTAAAAGCTTTGTGTATGAAATGTAGAGACGGCGCAAATAAGCCGACAATGCAAACTATGACTAAACCTGTAGTTACTAAAAATGATAAAGGTAGATATTCAGCAAAAGGTATTTGTGAAAAGTGTGGAGGAAATATGTTCAAATTCCTATCTCAAGCAGATGCAGAAGCGATGATGAAATAAGAATTATTAATAAAAAAACTCTCAACCTTTAGGTTGAGAGTTTTTTTATATGTTACAACATATCTAAACTTTTCAAAAATGTATTTAACTCTGCTCCTTCGATGCTTCTCCATTTACCGGCACCTAATTTTCCGAGTTCTATATTCATAATCCTTACTCGTTTTAAATCTTTTACTTCTTGGAATACAGCACTGCACATACGCCTGATCTGATGTTTTTTGCCTTCAGTTAAAATTATTTTAAATAAAGTTTCGTTTAAAATTTGTATTTTGCAAGGTTTTATTTTTTCTCCTTCTATAGTAGTTAGTGATTCTATGTTGTTTTTGAAACTAGTTCGAAGGCGATTTGCTGTTTTTACTACGTATTCTTTTTCGTGCATGAATTCTGGGCCTAAGAGTCTCTCTGTAATGCGCCCATCATTAGTGAGGATAATTAATCCATGTGAATCTTTGTCGAGCCTGCCGATAGGAAATACACCCTGTAATTCTTTACTTTTAGGAAGTTCATCCTCGATATCTTTGTCTTTATTTTGCGCTGAGTGTGTAACTATGCCGATAGGTTTATTGTAAGCAAAGTACAAATATGGCTTTACCTTGCCACGAAACCTCACCTCTACATTGTCGCTCTCTTGAACCTTGTCGCCAAGTACCGCCTTTCTGCCATTTAGAAAAACCTTGCCTTCATTAATGAGCTCATCTGCTCCGCGCCTCGTAGAGTGCTTTTTCCATGCCAAGTATTTATTTATCCGTACACCTACTTTGGTATCGCTTTTTTGGTTCTGCTGTACGTGTGTCTTATTATTGTCTTTTTTCATATAGTAAATTTGTTTTATAATAATTATTAGAAAAGCAGAATAATACCAAAGTAGGTGTTTGGATTGATCCGCATTGGATACGTTATTTTTTCTTCTTTCATTTATGCAGTATACCCCAACACTTAAAATATTCATAATTTTAAGTGTGTGGGTATAGCATTAATCTCTTTATTTTGTTATGCTCATTAAATATGGCAAAAGAGGAAACGGTCCTGCGATTTGAGAGAGTCAATTTTGAATATGGCCACAATAAACCCATCTTGGATGAGGTTTCTTTTTCTGTGCGAAAGGGAAGCAAGATAACTATCATGGGGCAAAATGGTGCGGGCAAGAGTACTATCTTTGGACTTATCACTCGCGCACTTAATCCAGAAGATGGCAATGTAATCATAGGTAATAAATATAGCATCGCAATTTCCAAGCAAGTAATACCTAGAGAAGATATGGAGCTAACAGTTAGAGATTTTTTCCATAAATGTTTAGTGGGTGATGATAAAAATAAAAAAATTTACGACATTGATCCTCGCATTGATGATGTGCTCGAAGTTGTGAATTTGAGGGGCCATACAAAAGTACACGATAGAATAATCAAAACATTTTCTGGTGGTCAGCAAGCGCGCATTTTACTAGCCTCAGCACTGATCCAAGATCCAGACATTTTACTTCTCGATGAGCCTACTAACAACTTAGACTCTGCTGGTATTGCGCACCTGACAGACTTTCTTAAAAATTATAATAAAACTGTATTAGTGATTTCCCACGATGCGGATTTCTTAAATGCTTTTACAGATGGAGTTTTGTATTTAGATATTCATACTCTCAAAGTTGAGCAATATGTAGGTAATTATAAAAATGTATTAAAAGATATCACTGCTCGAGTAGAAAGGGAGAATATGAAAAATGCTCAACTTGCAAAAGAAATTCAAGCCAAGAAAGATCAAGCAAATGTTTTTGCTCATAAGGGCGGAGGTCTTCGTTTGGTGGCGCGTCGCATGCGTGAGAAAGCAGAAGAATTGGAAGATGAGATGGTGGATGTGCGCAAAGAAGATAAAACCATTCGTCCATTTATTATTCCACATCAGGAAGATCTACAAGGAGAAATTATTTCCATAGAATCTTTTACTACACTAAATAATAAAACTGGCAAAGAAGTAAAACACAAAATAAGTATAAAGCTCAAGAAAAATCAACACTTATTTTTGCAAGGACCAAATGGTATCGGTAAGAGTACCTTACTAGAGAGGCTCGCAAGTGGAAAGGCAGAAGGTGCGAAAATTCAGGAAGGCGTGCGAGTTGGATACTACAGGCAAGATTTTTCTACACTAAATTTTAACGACACAGTAAAAGAATCTTTATCGAAAGTTCTTCTTGAAGTAACTGGTAAAATAGATGAAGAATATATGCGTTCTGTAGCTGCGAATTTTCTTATCACAAGTGATATCATAAATACAAAAATTGGCGCTCTCTCTGAAGGGCAAAAAGGCCTAGTGGCTTTTGCTAGGCTTGTGCTCGAGCGACCTGGACTACTCATACTCGATGAACCAACAAATCATATAAATTTTAGACACTTACCTATAATCGCAGACGCTATAGATAAATACAAAGGCGCTTTGATCTTAGTGTCTCACGTAAAAGAATTTGTAGAAAAAATTCGTATAGACGAGACTCTCGATTTGGATCAATAATGATATATCATATCTATTTATTGATATATGTGTTATACTATATATATAGTCGCTTTAAATATGTTTTCTAAAATCTAAAATTATATGGATACACAAGAAATAAAAGTAGAAGGTACAGAAGTTGCTGAGCAAATGCCTGCAGAAGAAACTACTCCTGAAATGCCAGCTGAAGAAGTTGCACCAGAAGAAGCTCCTGCGCAATAATAAATTGCTTTAATAAAAAAAGACCTAATTTTCTAGGTCTTTTTTTATTTTATGAATTATGTTATAATTAACGTATTATGAAAAATATAGCATTTAAGTTAATTTTCGTTTTTATTTTAATATTTAGTTTTTCATTTGCAAATCAAACTTTTGCTCAAAATTCGACTGTAAATTACTCACAAACAAATTATGTTTTTAATAATCGTATTTCCAAGGGTGCAAGGGGAAATGCTGTTTGTGCTTTACAATTACATTTAATTAAAGCAGGGTATCTAAAAATTCCTTCACCAACTTGTATTTTTGGACCACTTACTACTACAGCCCTTAAGAATTTTCAACAAAATAATAATATCGCACCAGTAGGTTCAGTTGGACCGCAAACTCGTGCATTATTAAATAATTTAAACAGTGCAAATAATTCTACCAATACTGCTACTAATACAAATACTTCTTCTTCTACTACTACTTCTAACATTACAACTACAACTAATAATACAAATACAAATACAGCAACATCTAGTAATACTGTAGTTTCAAATTCTACTCCAACTACACCTTCTACACCGAATACTCCTTCTACTCCAAATATTCCAAATACTCCAAACGCACCAACTCCAATAACTTGTAATGGCACAGCTCCTACACTAACCGTCGTACATCCAAATGGAGGAGAAGTTTTTAATGCTGGAAGTCAGGTAGATGTAAAATGGGATTATACTTGCCCTAATTTATTACCAACAGTGAGTCTATTTTTAGAATATAGTAATCCAGCATTACCTACTTTTGTGCCAACTGTATATCAAATATTACTTAATACTCGAAATGATGGTGCTGAAACAATTACTTTGCCATTCATAAACAGAACATCACAAGCTGGGCCATTTTACATTTTGACTATTACAGATGGCACTGCTCCTTACTTTGGTTCACCTCTACCGACAGTTATAGATTCTTCAAACGCTCAATTTACAATTCAATAATTTTATAAATTAATGGATATTTTAGCTCATACTCTTTGGGCAAATGCAGGGGCGAGAGGCGCTAAGGCGTTGGCCGAGAAATTAGATAAGTCCCGACGCCCAGAGGGGTCGGGATCCCGACCGAAAACGTCGGGGTTTAAAATTTCTATTTTTTGGACAGGATTTTTTGGTGTAGCTCCGGACTTTTTTGCTTTCACTATTCCGTTCTTTATTGGGATTTATAATCTGCTTTTTAATCCCGCTTTTGAAGGTGGTTTTGGAAGTCATCATATAAAAATAGATGGTTTTGATTTGGCTGCATATCTATATCAATTTTCTCACTCTATTGTTATATTTGCACTTGTATTTATTTTAGTTTGGGTTATTTATAAACGTCCACGCTGGGAACTTTTTGGTTGGCTACTTCATATACTAATAGACATACCTTCTCATTCTGTTCAATTTTATCCGACCCCCTTTCTCTTTCCAATTTCTGAATATCGTTTTCCCTATGGAATATCTTGGGCAAATACTTGGTATATGATTATAAACTATAGCGCGCTTGCATTAGTTTGGTCCACGATTCTAGTTAAAAAAATGAGAGAAAAGAAATTGAAAAATAAAAGTATGATATAATTAAATTATTATAAAAATAATTAATTCCACATTGTGGAGTATATAAATTTTATGGCAAAAGGAACTGGTGCTCGCAAAGAAAAAAAGAAACCAAAGAAGAGTAAATAGTATTTATAAAAAACGGAAGGAAACTTCCGTTTTTTATGTAATTTTAAAGACTTTTTATGCTTTTCTGTATATAAAATTATACCCTATAAAATAAGGATAAATAATAGCTAGGTAAAGGCTTGACTTTGATTTTGACTTCGTATATACTAATCCAGCGTCTAATCCACTTTGGATATGGCGTTTTTGTTTAAGCAAGTGCTAAGCAAACACCTTGAAAATCAAATGAATTAATTAAACCCACACACTTACTTTATTATTGACTCTGTCATTGCGCAAAGCGCGATAATAAAGTAAGTGTGTGGGTAAATTGAGAACCCCGACATTTCAAGTCGGGAAGCAAGTCTCAAAATGTTTCTAAAATAATAATTTCTAGAGCAGGATCAAATTGTGAACTCTGCAAAAAACTACCGAGCCTTTGGGCGAGGTGAATCTGTTTTTTGTTTTGTTCCATTCTAACTTTTTATTAAGAGTTTGATCCTAGCTCAGGATGAACGCTGGCGGCGTGGATAAGGCATGCAAGTCGAACGGACTAGTCCCATGAATGTTTGACAAACTTTGAGTAGCAATACAAGAAGAATGAATTTCTGGATTGGGTTTGCTAGTTAGTGGCGAACGAGGTAGTAATGTATAGGAACTTCCCCTTTAGTCTTGAATAATCTGTCGAAAGGCAGACTAATACAAGATGGTCTCGCAAGAGTAAAGATTTATCGCTAAAGGAAAGGCCTGTATGATATCAGCTAGTTGGTAGTGTAATGGACTACCAAGGCTATGACGTCTAGGGGAGGTGAGAGCCTGACCCCCACCGATGGTACTGAGACACGGACCATACACCTACGGGTGGCTGCAGTCAAGAACCTTCCACAATGGACGAAAGTCTGATGGAGCGACGCCGCGTGATTGATGAAGTCCCTTTGGGACGTAAAGATCTTTTGTCAGGGATGAAGTTTATTGACCGTACCTGAAGAATAAGAGGCTCCTAATCTCGTGCCAGCAGGAGCGGTAATACGAGAGCCTCGAGCGTTATCCGGAATTATTGGGCGTAAAGGGTGTGTAGGTTGTTTTGTTAGTCTTTTGTAAAATCCTTGGGCTCAACCCAAGATCTGCGAAGGAAACGGCAAAACTAGAAAGTGCGAGAGGTGTACGGAACTCATGGTGTAGGGGTGAAATCCGTTGATATCATGGGGAACACCAAAAGCGAAAGCAGTACACTGGCGCATATTTGACACTCAAACACGAAAGCGTGGGTAGCGAATGGGATTAGATACCCCAGTAGTCCACGCCCTAAACGATCTTCTCTCGGTTTTCGGAGTATCGACCCTCTGAGAGCCTTAGCTAACGCGTTAAGAGAAGCGCCTGGGAAGTACGGCCGCAAGGCTAAAACTCAAAGGAATAGACGGGGACTTGCACAAGCAGTGGATTATGTGGTTTAATTCGATGGTAAACGAAGAACCTTACCAGGGTTAGAAATCCTCGTGAAAGCTCTAAGAAACTAGAGCCCTCGCAAGACTAGAGGACAGGTGTTGCATGGCCGTCGTCAGTTCGTGGTTTGAATTGTACCCTTAAGTGGGCTAACGAACGCAACCCTCGTTGTGTGTTACAAGTGTCACACGATACTGCCCCCGCCTTTGTTCCTCTTTGGAGTAAAGCGTGTATGTTCGCTAAATTATTAGCGGGCCTGCCCGCCGAAACTACCCAAAGGGTAGTGAAGGCGGGGGAGGAAGGAGAGGATGACGCCAGGTCAGCATGACCCTTGATACCCTGGGCTACACACATAATACAATGGCTATTACAACGCGCAGCGACGAGGCGACTCTGAGCTAATCGTATAAAAATAGCCTAAGTTCGGATAGGAGTCTGCAACTCGACTCCTTGAAGTTGGAATTGCTAGTAATCGCGGGTCAGCTAAACCGCGGTGAATACGTTCTCAAGTCTTGTACTCACCGCCCGTCAATTCAAGGGAGCCGGGAGTACCCGAAAGCTCTTCATAAGGAGGGACTACGGTAAGCTCGGTGACAGGGAATAAGTCGTAACAAGGCACGGGTAGCGGAAGCTGCTCGTGGATTAATTCAATTTTGAAATATCTCACTTTTTATTAAGTGGGTGATCGAGTCGATCTTTTGTGCCACAATTGAGCACAAAAGAGTTTGGTTAAACTTAAAACAACATGACATTTGGAAAGACAAAAAACAATAAAGTTTCCTTCGTCGCTAAAGCTATGAAGGATAAGAATGGAACAAAACAAAGAACATATTCAATGTTTTCTCTAAAAGAAAAACTCTTCGCAAGAAGGGTTTTTCTTTTTACTGATTTTTAATTTTTGTTGTATAATATATGTATATGAAAATTGGAATACTTCGTGGAGGAGAAGAAAATTATGAAGACTCTGTAAATAAAGGAGGTAAATATATTTTGCATATTTTTGAAAAGATGCCTGAATATAAAGCTGTAGATATTTTTATTGATAAAAATAATGCTTGGCACTTATCCGGATTACCTACGAATCCTTCGCAAATATTTAAAGAGGTTGATCTGGTTTACAATGTAGCTCATCCTTCTTTTGGAAAAATGCTTGAGAATTTTGGAATAAAAGTTGTGGGTCCGTCATCATTTTCTTTTGGACTTACTCATCAGCGTCCGCTTCTTCAAAATTATTTAAAACAAATTGGGGTAAATATGCCACGCACTATATTATTACCTGTTTTTCAAAAAGATATAGATATAGATTTAGAAGATTATATAAATAAAAAATCTAGAGAAGTTTTTGAAAAATTTGGTGCACCTTATATAGTACGCGCATTAAACCATAGTAAAATGGTGGGCATACACGTAGCTAGAACTTATCCAGAATTAATAAATGCAATTCGTGATGTTCTCTCTCACGGCGAAAGTGTTTTGATAGAAGAAATGATTTCTGGTAAAGTTTTTTCAGCACACACAGTTGCTAATTTTAAAAATGAAAATATCTATGCATTACCACTTTCTGGTTATAAACATAAAGAGAAAGATAATATTTTAGATATAGCAAAAAAATTGCATCAGCATTTAGACGCAGGTCCTTATTTAAAATCCGATTTTGTGATTCATCCAAAACGCGGAATTTTCTGTATTAATGTGGATTTACATCCAAATATAAAAGAAGATTCTAATTTTTGTAAGAATTGTAATGAGATAGGGTTAAGTCCAAGCATGATTCTCGAACACTTTTTTCAAAAAGCTTAGTGTGCTATACTAGGAAAAGTATTTTGTTTTTATCTATGGCAAGTCATCGCACTCACATAGGCACATATGTTGGAGGTTAGCCATGACTTGCCTTAAATGAAAACAAAATTAAAATAAATAAAAAAAATTCTTTAGAAAATTTTCTAAAGAATTTTTTTTATTTATTAGTTATCCACATTTCTGTGAAAAAAATATTGTATTTTATTTTTTTATGCGCGATAATTATAATGTAAGTTTGTAATAATTATTTCAAAATATTTTACACTTTTATTTTTAAAGAAAATATTTTTGAGGTCGGATTATTTCAAATTAATTTAATAAAATAATTTGCGTTGCGTACGCACAAAAATAATATGGCAGCAAAAAAGAAAGCAGCTAAAAAGACAACAAAGAAAGTTGTAAAGAAAGCAGCAAAAAAGACTACAAAGAAGCGAGCATAATCCTTCTTGTTCTCACTTGCAAAATCCTCCGCCTTACGGCGGGGGATTTTGCTTTTTGTAGAAAAAAGACGAATTTTATGTTAATATATACTTCTATGAGTTTAATCAAGAAATTATTTGGAGATACTAGTAGTAGTTTTATAGCTAAAAACAAAGGCTTTTTAAAAAAGATAGCTGATCTTGAAGAGAGTATTATTGCTCTAAAAGATGAAGATTTTCCTAAAAAAACTCTAGAATTCAAAGATAAATTAAAAAATGGTACTAAATTAGAAGATATCTTACCGGAAGCTTTTGCGCTCGTGCGTGAAGCCGCCAAGAGGTGCTTGAATGAGCGTCATTATGATGTTCAGCTTATTGGTGGTATGGCACT
The DNA here is from genome assembly GCA_044229265.1 of Minisyncoccia bacterium. Taxonomy (GTDB): domain Bacteria; phylum Patescibacteriota; class Minisyncoccia; order Phycocordibacterales; family UBA9973; genus UBA9973. Next base: position 58,279 of record JBGATK010000002.1, read on the forward strand.
TAATGCTGGAAAAATTGCTGAAATGAAAACAGGTGAAGGTAAAACTCTGGTAGCTACACTTTCTGCATATCTAAATGCTCTTGAAGGTAAGGGTGTGCACGTTATCACTGTGAATGATTACCTCGCTCGACGCGACGCGGTCCTCATGGGGCAAGTTTATAATTTCCTCGGACTTTCTGTAGGTATAATAAATTCTCAAAATGTTTCTTATTTATATGATGAAAAACATTTAACACAAGAAGAAGAAAAAATTGACGATGAGAATCGTGATAAAACTGGTGAATTTAAAATTGTTTATGATTTCTTGAAGCCGTCTACACGCAAACAAGCTTACGAGGCTGACATTACTTATGGTACAAATCATGAATATGGTTTTGATTATTTGCGTGATAATTTAGCAACTTCAGCTTCTCTGATGGTTCAACGCGGACAGCATTATGCAATAGTGGATGAAGTGGATTCTATATTGATAGATGAAGCCCGTACTCCACTTATCATATCTACACCAGCTGAAGAGTCTGATGAATTTTACAGAAGGTTTGCTGAAATTGCTAAAGGTATGGCCCGCGATGAAGATTATACAGTGGACGAAAAGTTGAAAGCAATTCAATTAACTCAAAATGGTATTACTAAAGCTGAAAGTGCTCTCGGTATCGATAATATTTACACAGAAAAAGGTATAAAATATGTGCATCATTTAGAAACAGCAGTAAAAGCACGTGCTATTTTTGAACGCGATAGAGATTATGTTCTAAAAGATGGCGAAGTTGTAATCGTGGATCCTTTTACAGGGCGCATGCAACCAGGGCGCCGTTGGAGCGAAGGTGTGCATCAAGCCATCGAAGCTAAAGAAGGTGTAAAAATAGAAAAAGAAACTCGCTCTGCAGGTTCTATTACGTATCAAAATTATTTTCGTATGTATAAAAAACTTTCTGGTATGACAGGAACAGCAGAAACTTCAGCAGAAGAATTTTTAAAAGTTTACGGACTCGACGTTATCGTGATTCCTACTCATAGACCTGTATCACGTATAGATAGGTCTGATCTTATTTTTCAAACCGAACAAGGTAAATTTAAAGCCATAGCACAGAAGATCAAAGAACTCAGTGAAAAAGGTCAGCCGGTTCTGGTGGGAACTATATCTATAGAAAAAAATGAATTACTTTCTGAATATTTGAAAGCTCTCGGTGTAAAGCATACTATTTTGAATGCTAAAAATCACGAGCAAGAGGGCGAGATCATAGCCCAAGCAGGGCGCTACGGTGCAGTAACTATAGCTACAAACATGGCAGGTCGTGGTATCGACATCAAGCTTGGAGGAAATCCAATAGTCAAAGAAGAATATGAAAAAGTAAAAGCTGTGGGCGGACTCTATGTCCTCGGGACCGAGCGTCATGAAGCGCGTCGTATTGATAACCAGCTTCGTGGACGTTCTGGCCGTCAAGGTGATCCGGGTGAGACTCAATTTTTCGTATCTCTTGAAGATGATTTGATGCGTGTTTTCGGCGCAGATAGAATAAAGAATATGATGGGTAGATTCGGTATTCCTGAAGACCAACCGATAACAAATGGTATGGTCAATAGAACCTTAGAAGGTGCTCAAGCGAAAATTGAAGGCTTTCATTTTGATTCTCGTAAACATACACTCGAATACGACGATGTTATGAATCATCAACGCAGGATAGTTTACGAACGCCGTCAGAAAATGCTTCTTGCTGATAGGGAAGAGATGGAAAAATTACTTGCAAATTTAGCAAATGATTTTGAAGGTTTTGCCGAAGCTGAAAAAGAAAAAAGAGAAAAATTAGGCGAAGAAAACTTTTTTGAAACTGTGCGTCGCATTGCGCTTTATACTAATGACACACTTTGGATGGAACATTTAGAACAAATGGATTACCTCCGTAGTTCTGTAAACTTGCGTGCGTATGGACAGCGCGAGCCTATAGTAGAATACAAGAAAGAAGGATTACACCTTTTTAAAGCTATGGAATCAGCTTTTAGAATGCAAGTTGCAGATTTGATTCGTAATATAAATATCGAAAACGCTCAAAATCTAAAAGTGGAAGTAGAAAAACCAAAACAAACTTTAATATTAAATCAATCTGAAGCAAAGATGGGTGGTATTAAAAATAACGATAAAGCTGAAGTAGGCCGAAACGACATGTGTCCATGTGGTAGTGGCAAAAAATACAAAAAATGCCACGGGGCGTAAAATAATATAAATTTATTTATGAATAAAAAACTTTGGTTTTTGTTTTTGACAATTTTTATAGACATGCTTGGAATTGGGATTTTGATTCCAGTTATTCCTCAGCTACTCGGTGAGCCTTCTTCACCATATTATCTGCTTGGAGCAGGTCAAGGGGATCTCGGTTTTTTGCTTCTTGGTATACTCATGGCGCTTTATCCACTCGCGACTTTTTTTATGGCGCCAGTACTCGGAGCACTCTCTGATAAATATGGACGTAAGCCAGTATTATTTATTTCCATTCTAGGCACTGCTATTTCGTATTTTGTTTTTGCTTATGCAATTCTTACCAAAAATATCGCACTTCTTTTTATTTCGAGATTAGTCGATGGCATAACAGGAGGTAATATCTCTGTAGCTCAAGCCGCTATAGCTGATTCGGCTGAGCCACAAAATCGGGCAAAAGTTTTCGGTATGATAGGCGCAGCTTTTGGTTTTGGTTTTATATTTGGGCCATTTTTAGGAGGTATACTTTCTACTCCTACTATTCTTCCGTTCTTTAATGCATCGACTCCATTTATTTTTGCTGGTATTTTGTCTTCTATTAATGCTATATCTATTTATTTTTTCTTCAAAGAAAGTATTAAAGAAAAAGATACAGAGAGAAAGATAGACCCACTGTCTTCTTTTAAAAATATTCTAAAAGCCCAAAAATTCTCAAAAGAAATTCGTTATTTATTTTTGTGTTCGTTTTTATTTAATGTCGGCTCTTCTTTCTTTTATTCATTTTTCAATGTTTATCTCACGAATAAATTTTCTTTCTCTCCAGCAGAGATAGGGAACTTTTTTGCTTATGTTGGGGTGTGGATCATCATAACTCAAGTCGTGGTGGTGCGACATTTTGCCAAGAAATATAAAGAAGTAGATATCATAGGTTATGCATATATTTTTAATGCAATAGGAGTACTGCTCTATTTATTGCCATCGAATCCTTGGTATTTACTACTCATTGTGCCACTTGCTTCTATCCCAAATGGCCTGCAAATGGCGAATTTCTCTAGTTTCCTTTCCAAAGAAACTCCAGAAAAAATGCGTGGGGAAGTCATGGGTGTTTCTTCTTCTGTCGCATCTCTTGGTCAATCTTTTCCGCCAATACTAGCTGGACTTATAGCCGCTATCACAGCTTCTTATGTGCCAATTATTTTTGGGGCTATTGTTGTTTTTTCTGCTGGTATAATATTTATCTATAAAATAAGAAATAATCTCGCTAAACACTAGTATTTTTTATTGTTTGTTTTTTCTAATTAAAGGTTATAATACTAATATGCAGAATTTGATAAAAAGCATTGATCAAAAACTCAAACTAAAAAGGCGAATAATTGCTAAATTAGCAGCACTTCATTTTTATGGTAATCCATCGAAAGATTTAAAAATAGTGGGCGTGACAGGCACAAATGGTAAGACCACTACGGCTACTTTGCTTTACAAAATATCTACAGCACTAGGATACAAGTCCGGCCTTATAGGCACAGTAGAGAATATTATCATAAATGAAAGGCGAGAAGCATTGCGCACTACTCCAAGCCCTATACCACTTAATAGTTTATTAAAAGAAATGTTAAGTAAAGGAGTAGAATATGTTTTTATTGAAGTCTCAAGTCATGCCTTAGATCAAGACAGAGTAGCTGGTATAAATTTTACTGGAGGCATTTTTACGAACCTCACCCACGACCATCTCGATTATCATAAAAGCATAGAGAATTATTTTGGAGCTAAAAAGAAATTTTTCAAAATGCTTCCTGAAAATGCTTTTGCCTTATCAAATGGCGACGATGAGCACGGAGCAATGATGCTTGAGGATATAAAAGCTAAAAAAAATATTTATGGTTTTGAGGGAGGCGAAAATTTTCACGGGGAAATTTTAAAATCAGATTTTGGTGGTTTAGAACTTAAATTCAACCGGACCAATATTCATTCCAAATTAATAGGCAGATTCAATGCCTACAATTTACTTTCCGTTTGGAGTGCATGCAAACTCCTTAATTTTAATATGCCTAAAGTAAAAAATATTTTAGAAGACATTACTCCACCAGCTGGGCGTTTTGAATATTTTATTTCTAACAATGGTATTGTGGGAATAGTGGATTATGCTCATACACCGGACGCTCTCGAGAAAGTATTGCTCACTATTAAAGACATAAAAAGTGAAGGATCTAGAATTATTTCTGTATTTGGTTGTGGAGGGGACAGGGATCCTATGAAGCGTAGAGTTATGGGAAAAGTAGGAGCTACATTTTCTGATATTTCTATTTTTACTACAGATAATCCTCGTAGCGAAGATCCAGAAAAAATTATCTCGGAAATGAAAACCGATGTATCGATGGAAGAATTAAAAAGAGTTCAAGTTTACACAGACCGCAGAATAGCAATTGAAAAAGCTATAGCTCAGGCTAAAGCCGGCGACATAGTCCTCGTAGCTGGTAAAGGCCACGAAACTTATCAAGAAATCTCTGGCACAAAATATCACTTCAACGACATGGAAGAGTTAAAAAAATTTCTTAAATAAAATGATTTATTATGTTCTTGGTATTTTTGTAGGGTATTTTTTCTGGAAGTTTTTTGCGGGTAAAAAAGAAGGAGATAAAAAAGAAAGATCAATTATTTTTTGTATTGGTGAATATTCTTTTCATATACATCATTGGATATTTTCTTTAGTTTTATTGGTAGTATTTTTTGTATTAGATATTACATCAAGTCTTTTGTTTGGAATTTTAATAGGAAGTATCATACAAGGCCTTTCATACAAAGATCGTTTTTTATTTTTTTATAAAACTAGAGATTACGAAAAAATTTATAAGAAATTTAAATAATTTATTTAGGAAAATACTTAGATACTAAGTTTGGGATAGATTCAGTCAGTCCAAAGAGAGAGCCGGAGGTGACTAGGGCTATTAGGTCTCCAAGCTTTAGAGTGTTTTTTAAAATTTCTAAGGCTTCGCCTTCATCTTTCGGCGCATATACATTTTCACCTTTATGCTCTTTTACTATTTTTACTATGTCTTCTTGACTCATTTGATTGTGAGTATTTGCTCCATGCCCTGGTGGGGGAAGTATGAGGACTATATTTGATGAATCGAAAACGTCATTGTACCAAGCTTTTGCTTGTTCATTGCGCCAAGAAAATGTGTGCGGTTCGAATACTGTGATAAGTCTTTTATTTGGGTAGTGGAGCGAAAGTGCCTCGAAGACGGATTTAGCTTTTGCATATGAAGAGCCAAAGCCCTCGTACACGAGGACGCTAGACTTTGCAGGTTTTAGGTCGAGTCTGCCAGATAGGCCTTTAAAGTTCTTAATAGCTTTTTGGAGTTCTGCTACACTTACTAATTTTTTTTCAAGTACAAAAGCAGAGGCGCCGATAATGTTTTCGATATTATGCCGGCCAAGCATTGAAGTTTGAAGTGAAATTATTTTTTTATTTTTATTATACAAATCAAAAGTAGTATTCATGCTGTAAACAATATTTTTAACATGATAAGAATTTACTTCATGCATACCGTAATATACAACTTTACTCTTAGACTTTTTGGCAATACTCATTACATTTTTGCCATCTTTGCATGCTACAAGCAAACCGTCCTTTGGAAGTAATTTAACAAATTTTTCAAATGGTGCTATGTAGTTTTCCTCAGTAGGGAAGACATTTATGTGGTCATGCTCGCCAGAAGTTAATACTGCATTTGTCGGATTCATATATTGCATTTTAGAAGTACTATCCCAATTTGCTGATGGATATTCATCGCCTTCAAGGATAAAATTTTTACCTTTGCCTAGGAATGCATTTTGTTTGAAACCTAGAGGTACTGCTCCTATAAAATACGAAGGGTCCTTTTTAGCTTCTTTTAAAATGTGAGCGATAAGGGAAGTCATTGTGCTTTTACCAAAGCTACCGACTACAACAGTATTTTCTTTGCCACCGAGTAAGTCCCCAATAGCTTCTGGGAGGGATTTGATAGGTATGCCTGAGGCGAAGGCTTGCTTTACTTCAGGATTTGTTTCTGGTACGAGTTTAGCGTGTTTACCGATGATTATAAAGTCTGCATCAGCGGGAATATTCTCCGTTTTGTGTGGAGTAGTGATTTTGATTTTATTTTTCTTGAGGAGTCCCGCCACTGGTTCATAAAATCCTTCGTCTGATCCAGACACAATGTAGCCTTTTTGCTTTAGCATAATAGCCAAACCTGACATACCTTTGCCACAGATGCCTATAAGGTGAACTTTTCTACAGGTGTTGGACACCTGACCCAGGTGTCCAACACCTGTAGTCTTTCTTTCTTCGTATTTAGTTGCATAGTTTTGATAAAGTAAAACATCTTTGATGGCTAGCAAGGCTTCGCCAAACAATGTTTTTTCATATTTCTTTAAATCAACTTTCTCACCAAGTATCATATCTAGTGCGTGTAGTCCTAGGTGGCTGGAAAATCCACCTGTAGTCAGGGCACCAACTGGAGAATTCTTGATTATATTTTTAAAAACAGGGATTTTTGAAAATTTTTCTTTGTACTGTGGCAAGTATTCTACTTGAGCAAAACTTCCACAGCAGAGAAACTCATTCATAAATGCAAATATTAAAAAACCTAGTGGTAAACCTATGCAAAGGGAATTCTTTTCAAGTTCATGAATTAAATTTTCTTTACTTAAGACTATTTTATTTTTATTGCTTTGTAGTGCGCCCATTTTCAAGTAGTAGTTTTCTATGCTAGGGTATTTCCCTTTACTTCGGCCGTAAAAAAATACTTCACCCTTGAATAAATCTTCGATTAAGGTAAGGTTTTGTTTTTCAAACAGTAGCTTTGTAATTGGATGTGAGATGTCTTTAAGGGCGAGTAGTAAATAATTCTTGGCTACTTCATTGAAGTCAAAGAATACAGGGGAGCCGTGCAAAAAATTGCCTTCAATTTTTTGCACGGCTTTTATTGCCCACATAGTATAACTCTCTCCCGCGGTAGCTTTGGGTAAAAGCTTTTTAATTTTTGGGTCGAGATTCTCAATATTTTTGACCATGGCGGTGGGTATGGTGCTTTGATATACGAGGTCGTCTTGCAAGGCAGAAGGCACGAGGTTGATATTGCCACTTTTCAGTAATAGGCGCCCTGGTCTAGTCTTATTTGAAAAAGGTAATCCAGAAAACATAGCGAGTAGATAAGGCTCATCTTTTTTTAGAGACAGGGAATGTAGATAGCTTATAAAAAAGAATCTAGGAGTTTGGGTTATTGCAGTGTGCCCAACACTCTGCAAGTTGCGATGAGTTTCAAGATACTTAAATATTTTACTTTGCTTTGGTTTAGGGAGCCCAAGCCGAGAGAATTCTGTAGCAAGTGCTTTTATAAATATAGACTCAAGTGGCTTTGTTGGTTTAAAAGAATGAAGTTTCGCTGAGTATTCGAGCAGGGAAAGATCCCAATTTGCCTCAATGTGATTTGCCAAAAGTGTTTTACCAGAGTTTTTAAGCTCTAAAATCAGCGTCGCAAGCTCATTTTTAAGGATATTTTGCATTACTTTATACTACTTCTAAATGAGGTTTTTAGCAAATAGTCTTTTTGTTATCCACATAAGAAAATTAAGCAATTTATATAGATATTAGTCAAGTCAGTATTGTGAAAATAACCTTATTTTACAAGCTATTTTTGATTTGACAACTCAAAAAAATATGGCATAACTATTGACTTTTAGGTTCCAATATGCTATCATGTTAGTAAGTCGTTAAGTTATATGCCTAAATTCATTTTAAGCTTATAAATTAAGGGCTTTTTAATTCCGACGTAAAGTCGGAACCCCTGACCAGAGCGTCGGGGTTTACAGTCTTGAAGTTGGTGAAGCTAAATCACCGTGTTATGCAAAAAAACATAAGTATGCGTTTCGTGAATTCTCTTTTACTACTACCTTTGGTTACATTATCTGTACCCACCGGTACCATAGAAAAGAGCGACATCGCAGTCGAAAAGAGTTCCCAAATAGCATATACCGAAAAATTAAATATTCCTTCATTAGGTTTCTTTTCTGATAATATAGAAGAAAAATCTGAAGAAGAAAAAATATTAGAAATAAAAGCAGCCGCGATCGACAAATACTTTGCTGATCGCTCTCTCCCACTAGAAGGGTATGGTCGAAAAATGGTTCTAGAAGCAGAAGAAAATGACATTGATTGGCGTTTACTTCCTGCAATAGCTATGCGTGAATCTACTGGCGGAAAGTTTGCCTGTGGAAATAAGCTTTCATCAGAATGGAACCCTTGGGGTTGGAATTCATGTAAAGGTAAAGGATTTTCTTCGATGGAAGAATCTATAGAAAAAATGGCACAGCATTTGGGCGGTAATCATCCAAAGACAAAGCAGTGGTACGCAGATAAGACAACAGTTCAAATTTTGCGTACATATAATCCTCCTAGTGTCGTAGCCAAGTATGCAGACCAAGTTGTAAAGATTATGAATACAATTGGTGAGCAAAATATAGAAATAAAAGAAATTAAAAATTCTTAAAATAAAAAACCTCTCATACTTGAGAGGTTTTTTATTTATTCTTTTTTATTTATTGTCTACTAGGTAAGCCAATGTCATTTTGTGTTCTTTTGGTTCAAAAAGCGTAATTTGGAAGTTGTAGTTCTTTCCAAGTTCGAGTGCTTCACGTAGTTTTGAATCTCCACCTAAAGTAGAATTATGAACTAGTCCCGCTACACCTTCTTTTATAGCTACTAATGCACCGTGTTTATTGTATTTGATAACAACACCTTTTATAATATCACCTTTTTTAAGTTTACCTTCAAATTCTTTCCAAGGATTTTCCTTTAGAGCTTTGATAGAAAGAGAAATTTTACCATCTTTTATTTCGATAACTTTTGCTTTTACGTTTTCTCCAACTTTAAACATAGTTCGAGGGTCTTCTACTAGACCCCAGTCGAGCTCTGATATGTGAACTAATCCTTCCAAACCATCTTCGAGTTTAAGGAATACTCCGAAATCAACAATACCAGCTACTTCACATGAAATTTCATCGCCTAGATTGTATTTACTTAAAATTTCTTTCTTTTCTTCCGGATTGTTATCTTTTTCAGAGAAGATGAGTTTGCCTTCTTTTGGTAGTGTGGAAATAATCATAACTGAAATTTTCTCACCTATAAGTTTTTTGAGTTCTTTCAAGATTTTATCTTTATCAGAATCCATTACACGAGGGTAATGGTCAGCCTTTAGTTGAGAAGCAGGCAAAAACCCTTGTAAACCTTGCCAATCTAGGATGAGTCCGCCTTTATTTGCTTCTTTAACTTCTAGAAGAAAAACAGCTTTTGCTTTTATTGCTCGTTCTGCTTCACTCCAAGTGAGTGCAGCTTTTGCTTCTTTTAGAGATAGTTCAGTATAACCATCTGCATTTTCTGTTTCTACAACTTTTGCTTTGATGATATCACCAAGATTTATTTTCTTGATTATGTCTTTTGCATTTATAAATTCACGTCCGTAAATGATACCTGTACCAAAAGGTGATAGGTCAACATAAACTGATGATTTTAAAACAGAAATAACAGGACCTTCGACTATCGAGTCTACTTCCGGTTTGTTTTGACTTCTGTCAGCTATTGATTTTAAGACAGGATTTTCATTTATCTCTATCTCTTCATTTTTAATTTCGTCTTTTTTCATAAATTTTTAACTTAAATAAAAATATCCACTATGTATAAAACATAAGTGGATTTGAGGTTTTAGGTGCTATTTACACTCTTTCGAGCTTCATAGTGTTAGCCTAAATCCATACTTATAAATATATTTAAGTTGTATAACCATACTACTATAATATGTGGAAAATGCAAGCCCATACACTTATTTATAAGTGTATGGGCAAGTATTTTTCTATTATTTAATGTTTTGTTTTTAATTTGTATTCTGCTATAATAGACCATAATGATAATTACATATTACGGAAAACAATTTTTTAAGATTCAGCAAGGGGAAATGGTGCTCGCTTTTAATCCTGTTTCCAAGAATTCTAAAACAGGTATTAGTGCAAAATTTGGAGCAGATATTGCTTTTTCAACAACTAACCATGCAGATTACAATGGATTTGAACAAGTAAATCACGGTGATCGTATACCATTTTCTATAGTTGGCCCTGGTGATTACGAAGTAAAAGAAATTTTTATTAAAGGATCTCTTTCAGAAGCAAATATTGATGGTAAAAAATACATAAATACTATTTACTCACTTACTGTCGATGGTATTCGTATTGTTTTTTTAGGTGCTCTTTCGAATGCAGATTTGTCCAAAGAAGCTAAAGAAGACATAAATGAACCAGACATACTTTTTATACCTGCTCAAGGTGAGGGTGGCAATGTGCTTAAAGCTGTGGATTCAGCAAAGCTTGCTTCAAGTTTGGAGCCAAAGCTGGTAATACCGATGGATTACACTGAAAGTTCACTTAAAATTTTTCTAAAAGAAATGGGCGAAGAAAAAGTAGAAAAAGTGGATAAATTAACATTAAAAAGAAAAGATTTAGATGGCAAAGAAGGAGAAGTTATGGTTTTAGAAGCAATATAAAATATGTTAAATATTATTGAAAATTTAAAAAAAGAACCGGAACATGTAAGAAAGAAAATTTTGCATTTAGTGCTTATAATTTTCGCAATTATTTTGATTCTACTTTGGGGTTTGGTTTTAAAATCGAGATTTTCGAGTCAAGAGTTTAGTGATAGTTTAAAAGAAGATACAAAACCTTTCAATACACTTACAGATGGTTTGAGTAATAATTTAAGTACAGAAAATTAATTTAAAATTTTATGGCAAAAAAAGATATACAAGAAAATCCAGAAATAAAACGTGAATCTATATTACCTATAGATATAGTCAAAGAAATGAAAGACTCATATTTGGCATATTCGATGTCTGTGATTACTTCGAGAGCACTACCAGATGTTCGAGATGGATTAAAACCAGTGCACCGTCGTATTCTCTATGCAATGCATGAAATGGGTCTCACTGCATCAGCTCGCTTCCGTAAATCTGCAGCAGTTGTGGGTGATGTTTTGGGTAAATACCATCCACATGGTGATGTCGCAGTGTATGACTCTATGGTTGGTATGGCACAAGAATTCTCATTTCGTTATCCATTTATACTAGGTCAAGGTAACTTTGGCTCTATCGATGGCGACAATGCTGCAGCTATGCGTTATACAGAAGCAAAAATGTCCAAAGTCTCAGGTGAGCTCCTCCGAGATTTAGAAAAAGAAACTGTAGATTTTAGACCAAATTATGATCAAACTCGTAAAGAGCCAATAGTTTTACCAGCTGCTGTGCCCGCACTTCTTCTAAATGGCACTCTCGGTATTGCTGTTGGAATGGCGACAAATATTCCTTCACATAATTTAGGTGAAGTTTTAGACGCTACAAATCATCTCATAGATAATCCTGACGCTACTACTGAAGACTTGATGCAATTTGTAAAAGGTCCTGATTTTCCGACCGGAGGTATTGCTTATGGTTATAAAGATATGCTTCATGCTTATTCATCGGGCCGTGGTGGTGTAGTGTGCAGAGGTGAAGCGGAAATAGTAGAACAAAAAGGAGGTCAATTCCAAATTATTATTACTTCTATTCCTTTTCGAGTTAATAAAGCAAATCTGATTACTTCGATAGCTGAGCTAGTTCAAGAAAAAAAATTAGATGGTATTAAAGGTCTTCGTGATGAATCTACCAGAGATATTAGAATTGTAATTGATATAAAAAATGGAGCTTATCCAGAAAAAATATTAAATTATATTTACAAAAATACTCAACTCGAACAAAATTTTAATTTTAATGTAGTCGCATTAGTTGATGGTGTTCCTCAAACTTTATCACTTAAATCTATCCTTTCGAATTTCATTGAGCACAGGAAGGTCGTGGTTCGTCGTCGAAGTGAATATGACTTGCGTAAGGCCGAGGACAGAGAGCACATATTGCTTGGTCTTAAAAAAGCACTTGATTTTATCGATAAAGTTATTAAAACTATTCGCGCGAGTAAAGATGGTGCATCAGCAAAGCTCGCCCTCATGAAAGAATTTAAATTTTCAGACTTGCAAGCAGCAGCTATTCTAGAAATGAAACTCCAAAAACTCGCTGGACTAGAAAGAAAACTTATAGAAGAAGAGTTAAAAGAAAAGCAAGATTTTATTAAAGAAATGAAAGAACTTTTATCTAATCCTAAAAAAATGCTTAAAGTTATTTCAACAGAAATTACTGAAATTCGTGAAAAATATGCTGATGAACGTCGCACAAAAATAATAAAAGGTGGTGTCAAAGAAATGTCTGATGAAGACATGATTGCCGATAAAGAAACAGTATTAGTCTACACCCAAGGTGGTTATATCAAACGTACTGATCCAGATGAATATCGAGCACAAAAACGTGGAGGTGTAGGAGTTATAGATCTTGAAACCAAAGAAGAAGATTTTATCACTATGCTTATTTCTGGTACTACTCACAATGATTTACTCTTTTTGACAAATATGGGCAAGGCATATCAAATAAAAATGTATGATATTCCAGAAGGTCGTCGTGCTACAAAAGGTAAGTCGATTATGAATTTCTTGTCTTTAAATGGTGATGAAAAAGTAAATTCTGTCATAACTATGCCTAAAGAGCTAAAGAAGACAACTATATCTCTCATGCTTGTTACTAAAGCCGGAACTGCTAAAAAAATGTCTGGTGAGAGTTTTAAAGACGTTCGCCGTAGTGGTATTATCGCAATTAAGCTCGACAAGGGTGATGAACTCGTCTCAGCACTTCTAGTAGAAAAAGGTGATGAGGTAATGATAGCAACAAGTAAAGGTCAATCTATAAGATTTAAAGAATCTGATATTCGAGAAATGGGCCGTACTGCTGGTGGAGTTCGTGGTATGAAACTAGGCCGTGGTGATAGTGTTATTTCTGTAGATGTAATTAAAAAAGAAAAGAAAGATGGATTTTTCCTAACCATGAGCGCAAATGGTCTTGGTAAAAAAACTGCACTTAAAGAATACAAAGTCCAAAATCGTGGAGGATCTGGTATTAAAACTGCAAAAATCACTCCAAAAACAGGCGAGCTAATTGTGGGAAGAGTCCTCTCGGGCGATGAAGAAGAAGTTATAGCCATGAGTAAAAAAGGCCAAGTTATCCGCACTGCACTTAAAGACATTTCTAATCTCGGTCGCCAAACTCAAGGAGTTTCTATTATGAAACTTCGCGCAGGAGACGGCATCGCATCTATTACTTGTATTTAAAATAAATGTCAAAGTGTCAAAGGGCATCTTTGACATTAAATAATAAAGTTTGTTTTATAAGATTTTCTTTGCCTTCGAATAATTCTATAAAGAATTTTTTTTCTAGGATTGGTAAATCCTCGTTTGTTTTATAAAAATTATAACTGCTCCATCTATAATTTTCAGGCTTTTTAATAAGGCCATCTTTTACTGCATTCATATGTATATAAGCACTGGTCCACATTATTTGTGAATTTGATTCCATGCATACTGCTTTAAATTGATCTTGAAAAACATGGCCCACACGATTGTATTTTTTATTATAATATTTTGAATAACTGGTTATTATTTTATGAATAAACTTAGAAATAGAATAATCACTATTTTGTTCTATTAATAAATGGAAATGATTTTGCATTAAAGTAAATGCATGTATTTTAATTTTATTTTTTTCTGAGCCAATAATCCTGATACGTGAATAGGGCATATTAAAAATCGAATGATTTAATTCTTTAATTTCAAAACCAAGAGCCAGTCCAAGACGAAATAAAAAAGCTCGATAGTCTTGATCATCTAAATATATTTTTTCCTTATTATTGCCACGATTATAAATATGGTAAAAATTTCCTTTTTCAAATTTTTTATAATCTCTGTTGTTTGCCATATTATTTATATTAATGTCAAAGATGCCCTTTGACATTAATATTTTATCAAATTCACAATAATAATCAGTATTTAAATGTGGAAAACTGTGTGTCAAAGATGCCCTTTGACATATATATTTGACATTTAATTGAGATAAATGGTTGATTTATTTATATGATTATTAGATAATTTTTGGGAGACATTTTTTGCTTTTTTAAAATTAAAACTATTTCAGATGAAAAAAATAATTTTTCTTGTTTTTATTTACTGTATTTTTTTTATACGTGTTTTCTCTCAAGAAATTGTTGTTAAAATTAATAAAATTTCAAAAAACACTTATTTACTTGATATTAGAATCGATACAATTTTAGAAGGATTTCGTTTAGACAACGAAAATTCTTATGTATCAATTGTGGATCAGGATTCTATTGATTTGGGTAATTATGAAATATTCCATTTTGATAATTTCGGACGTATTTTACAGGAATTTATAGATAAAAATTCTGAACAAGTAAAATTTATACGTTTGAATTTAATTTTTTTAGATAAGCTTACTGGTGCAAAGAAACACGATTCTTTTTACTATGAACTTTATGTCAAAGAAAAAAGATTCTTAGTAGATAAGGATTTTTTAGAGAATAAAGAGCTTAAGGTCTATTTCAATGACAATATGCTCTCTCGAGCATTGATTTGGAATTGTGAGGGAAAACTTGTTTCTGCGCTTGATATTTATTCTGGTGTATCCGAAAAAATCGATTTTTTGCATTTTGGAGTCTATTTTTTAACTTTGACTGGTTTTGACAATACAGAAAAAATATTAATTAGATAATTTGAATGATTTCTATCATCAATGCCTGTAGAGATTTACTTGCAGGCATTTTTTGTAGTATAATTTATTGTAATGTTTGTCGAACCGGTAAAAATTTTAAAAACCTTTGGTGTCCATGAGAATATGGTAGTCGCTGACCTCGGAGCAGGAAGTGGTTTTTATACATTACCACTAGCTCAAATGGCTGTGGGTGGCAAAGTCTATGCTATAGAAATACAAAAAGATTTCTTACTTACTATTAGAAATAAAGTTAAAGAATATAAATTAGACAATGTAGAATGTCTTTGGGGAAATATTGAAATAAAAGGCGGAACAAGACTAGGGGATAATGTGGCTGATAGAGTAGTGGTTTCCAATGTTTTTTTTCAAGTAGAACATAAAGAGAAATTTTTAGACGAAGTGTATAGAATAATAAAGCCAAGTGGCAAAGTTTTACTGATAGATTGGCATGATGCTGATAGTCCACTTGCTCCAAAAGGTAATGCCTTGGTACCTGAAGAAAAAGCGCGTAGTTTTTTTGAACAAAAAGGTTTTCTTTTTGAGAAAAATGTGGATGCAGGTGATCATCATTATGGTATGATATTTAAAGTAAAAAAATAACATGAAAAATTTTCAAATTATTAGCTTGGTGGTTTTCGGATTATTTGCGGTCTTTGGACTTTTAGTTTTTTCTGGAACTATAGACATAGGCTCTAATAATCAAAATACTGCTAAGGGCACCGTGACGCTCTGGGGCACATATGATAAAAGTAATATAGAATCTCTGATAGATGATTTCAATGCTCGCAATCAGACTTTTGAAGTAAAATATTCGAAAAAAGATGAAGCAACTTTTGCCGGAGATTTACTCGAAGCTATAGCTTCTGGCACTGGACCTGATATGTTTTTCTTGCCAGATGACCTAGCTTTGCAATATGCAAATAAGATTTATACTATTCCGTATGCTAGTTATCCTGTAGCTTCTTATAAAAATTCTTTTGCACAGGCTGGGGAAGTATTTTTAACTTCACGTGGGATACTAGCTTTTCCTATGGTTATTGATCCACTCGTTATGTATTACAATAGAAATATCTTGGATTCAAATAGTATTGCTTACCCACCTAATAATTGGGAAGAATTTACAATTCAAGCTACAAAAATTACTAAAAAGGACGCTGATAAGCAGATACAAAAAAGTGCAGTAGGTTTCGGACAATACTCAAATGTATCTGGAGCAAAAGACATACTTGCTATGCTTTTTATGCAAATAGGTAATGGTATTGTGAAAGAAAAAGGAAGTGATTTTGGATCAGTGCTTAATGAAAAGGTGGCAAATTTACCAGCTCCAGAGACCGTGATACCTTTTTATATTTCTTTTGCTGATCCGTCTAAGACTAATTATGTTTGGAATAAATCTTTTCCAAATTCACGGGAATATTTCGTAGCAGATAATTCAGCATTTTATTTCGGTCATGCTAGTGAGTTTACTGCTCTCGTAAATAAAAATCCAAATCTTAATTTTGGTATGGCAGAAGTTCCTCAGATAAAAAATTCGAATCTGAAAATTACCGGAGCTCGTACTACTGGTATAGCTGTGACTTCATTTTCAAAGAATTTGAATACTGCACTTACTGCAGCAGGACTCATGGCTACTACGGATTTTGCAGATAAATTTGCAAAAGCTGTGGGCGGTGCGCCAGCGCGGAGAGATCTCCTTGCTGGCGCACCTACAGGCGAAGTTTCGCCCGCAGTATATTCTTCTGCCTTATTCTCTCGTAGTTGGCTTGATCCTAATTCTGCTAGTACTGACAATATTTTCCGTGCCATGATAGACGGAGCTTTTTCAAATAACCGCTCGGGTGCTGATGTAATAGAAGAAGCTTCCGGAAGGTTAGAATTATTACTTCGAAAATAAATATGAGTAAAATTATGAAAAATATCTTAAAAAAATTTCTTGTTTCGGTAGCTATATTATTTATGTTTTGCGCACCAACCTTTGCTTTTGCAGTAGAAAAAGAAGATGGAGGAGGACTGATACCTTGTGGTCTTACAAATAAAGAATTAAAAAAAGATCCTGCTACTGGACAAGTAACTGGAGGACAAATCAATGTTCCGTGCACTTTTGATCATGTCTTGGTCCTCATAAATAATGTCGTAAATTTTTTACTATTTAAATTAGCTGTGCCACTAGCAGCTATCGTATTTGTTTATGCTGGTGTTCAATTAATCACTTCTGGTGGTAGTAGCGAAGGTATGCAAAAAGCTAAAGCCATATTTACTTCGACAGCTATGGGGCTAATACTTGCTGTGGCGGCTTGGTTAATTATCCACACCTTGCTTACTATTGTAGGTTACGATGGTTCTTGGATTGGGTTATAATATTTATATATAATGAATTTAAGTAAAAAAATCTTTGCATCGATGTTTCTAGCTTTAACTCTAGGAGTATTTCTGGTACCAACATTTTCTTATGCGCAAGATTCAAATAGTAAAATTACAGTTTCTGAAAAAGTAAAAAACCCGCTCGGTAGTAAATTTGAAAACTTAAATGATTTTGTAAAGACTCTACTTGAAGGATTTATTAAGATTTTGATACCCGTTATCGCTCTCGCTATTATATATGCAGGACTTTTGTTTGTGACAGCTCGTGGAAATACAGAGAAAATTACTACAGCCAAGAATGCATTGCTATACGGGGTAATAGGGGCAGGGCTGGTACTCGGTGCGTGGGCACTGGCACAGCTGATATCCGATACCGTGATACAATTAAATGGTTAATTATTAGTTAATATTATTAAAATGAAAAAAGTAAAAAAACATATAGATAAAATATTTATTACGGGATTAGCATTGGCATTGCCTATGACGACTTTTGCGCAGAGTTCTAGTTGTTTAGCTGACTTTAAAAAAGAAGGTACATTAGGAGCACTTTTTGAATATTTAATTTGCTTAGCCCAAAGCTCTATAGTGCCACTATTATTTGTGGTAGCTATGGTTGCTTTTATTTGGGGTGTAGTGCAGTTTGTAGCAGGTGCTGATAATGAAGAGAAAAGAGAGAAAGGCAGGCAATTTATGATTTGGGGTATCGTGGGACTTGCAGTTATGGTTTCAGTATGGGGACTCGTATCAATATTTACAAAATCTTTCGGAATTGATAATAACATCAAAGCACCTACTTTACCGAAATTACCAACATAAATAGTATTGCAAGAATTTTAGTTGTGGTATAATTAGTTTGTCTATATTAGGCAAAAATTATTATTAAAAGGTCGTTTAAATTTATTATCAATAATTAAATAAAATATGAAGAATTTAAAATCAAAGTTTTTAATTAGTGCAGGTACAGTAGCTGGCATAGCTATGCCACTTATGGCTTTCGCGCAATCAGTGCAAGATAATTGTGTAGGTCAAAACCCTGGCACTATTAACTTTATCCTTTGTAAGATAGCTTTCTTTATAAGTAGTATTATACCGATACTTATCACTCTCGGTGTTATTTACTTTATTTGGGGTGTTATCCAATACGCTATTGCTCAAGACGAAGAAGCAAAAACTCGTGGTCGCGATATCATGATATATGGTCTTATCGCACTACTCGTTATCGTTTCTATTTGGGGACTAGTAGCAATACTTCAAAATACTTTCGGTATTCAAGGTAGTGCAAAGATAAACATTCCTTGTATCGAAACTCAAGGCGTGAAGTGTCCGACCTAATTTCTTTTGTATGGATTTCTTTTTTGTAAATACAGCTTATGCTAGTCTAGATACATTTCTCGCAAATGCAAATAGGCTAATCATAAACCCTATCATATACCTTTTGTTTGCTATTGCATTTGTTTATTTCTTGTATGGCATGGTGGAATTTATCGCTGGTGCTGACAATGAAGAAAAGCGCATGACAGGCAAGAGTCATATGCTTTGGGGTATAGTTGGGCTCGGAATCATGATGGGAGTTTGGACTATATTACAGATAGTTATAAATACACTCGGGATTGAGAAAATCGACCCCAAGAATCAAAAAGTAGAGCTCAATGATTATAATCCGAAATTTCCACCTAGTAAATAAAATATAAATTACAAAAAACGCAAATAAAAAAAGCCCGAACATAATAAGTTCGGGCTTTTGCGTGGGCAGGGCACGTATTTACTGCCAATTATTTATGAATCTCAACCTCTGTGATCTGGTAAAGATACACAGTGAAAGGTTCTTTTTCGGTCGTATCAGCTTTTAGTTTAATTACGTCGCCGTAATTTACTAAAGGACTATTATACTGTTCTATTTTTTTAGAGCGGAACTGCCACTCCTTGATCGATGGATAATAAACGAAATGGTCATGTCCGTTTACTCGAACTTTTACTCCACCAGTGAATTCTATAGGTGGAAGTGTAAGTTCACTACCAGGATAACAGATGAATTCACCTTTGGGGTTTAACATCTCTACCGTTTTGGTATTTTCCTTTTTGTCTTCATCCTTTTTTTCTTCACTTTTATTGCACCCTCCTTTTAAGAGAAGTAATAAAACAAAAAGAAGAATTATTCGAATCACCCACGTGATAGCTGTCCCAGTTGGGCCAGTCATAGATGGGGCATTATTTGCTGGTGGAGGAGGTGTGCCTCCTCCGGTATTAGCTGTTGCCATTTAGGTTTTTTTAATTGGTGATGGTTTTTTTACTTTCTTTTTCTGTCCGGAGTTTCCTCCTTTTAAAGCAACTGCTGCAGTAGCAATAGCTTTGATTGTATCAGGAGTAAATTTTTCTACTATTTTCGGATCTAAACCCGAGAAATTGATGTTGTAATCGTTTTGATCGATCGTTTTCTTCCAATCGATTCCTGAAAAGAATGCTGCGAAAACTGTAGCGTCTTGTTTTTCTAAACCAAATTCTCCCTCCATAAGCATCGCTAACATTAATTTAAAATTGGCCGTATCGGTCAATTTGCTCTGTTGCGCAAGCGTCTTTTCATCTGGCTGTGAATCATACACAGTCGGTTCAGAAAATTTAATCGGATATCTAGAAGCCAATGGATTAAACGTATTTTTTGGAAAAATTTCTTTAGATTTTGCTGCACTACATTCAATTACAGTTTTCTCTTTGTAGAAATCTTGCATTACTGCTTTTGCAAAAACTGTTTGCTCTTCCTTGATCGTATTTTTATATTCTATAAACTTCATAGCATTTTGTGCTATTACTTCGATAGGAGTAGTTTCCTCTCCTAAATAAGCTTTGCTTATCACTGAGGCCTTTCCTTTAAACAAGGTTCCAGGAGTTTTCGTCTGAAAGTCATCTTCTATTTCGGTAATGATATCTGCTTTCAAATCGATATAATCCTGATACTTTGCAAAGATAGATCTCCAATTGAAACCATTAAAATATACTCTTTTCTCTTTTGTTAAAGTATCAAGGAGTACTATGCATGTTAATGCATTTGGCTCAATGTAAGTTCTAGCGAGCAAGATTAGCAACACCCCAACAAATATAGCTAGGCATGTGTAGACTTGAGTCATAAAATCAGGTATACCCAAAAGTGTGAATACCATCAAAGAGATTAAACTGCTAATGCCACAAATAAATGAAATATTTGTGATTAATACATAGTTTTCAAATTTCACTTCTTTTATCTTTCTTAATTTAAGAGTTGTAAAAAAGAAAAAAGTTGATGTTCCTAGTATTACTAACAATACTATTATTATTGAAGCATCAGCAAGCAAATTTAATACATTTCCAGATTTACTTACAATATAAGTAAATGAAGAATTTATTATTTCCTTTTGCTCCGGAGAGCCGAAGAAAATAACAGTTAAGCAGATTGCAATTAAACAACCCACAAAAATTAAGATTCTATTGATCATCGTTTATGATTTTTTTTGTGAAAAAATTTTTGTCAAAAGGGAATATTCCCATACGTATTACCTATATATTGTAGCATAAAATACTACAAAAGTCAAGCAAAAAACCCCTTAATTTTAAGGGGTTTTTTGCTGTTAATTATAATTATTTTTGTATTATTAGTCGTGTTTTAATGGCTTATTACGTTCAGCATCTGTTACATATATCTTTCTCCAAAGGTATACACAAAGTAAGACTAGGATAAAGAGTACGATCCATTGCAGGAAATTTGTAGGCATAAATCCACCTGTAGAAAAGAAGCTATTTGCACTGAGAGTTCGGTTTTCTGTATCATAAACTTCGTCAGAATTCACGCTTTGATCTAGGTAATAAAGCTCAGTTCCACGATCAGCTATGATTATTACTTGATCAGGACCTACGGTAGTAGTGTTGGTATTTGCGCGTACGAGAGTAGCTTTTTTGACAGTAGTAGACTTTTTAGCTGTAGTTGTAGTTGCATTAACAATTTTTAGTAAACGAGCATTGGACTCTGCACCTGTTTTACTATTCATTACTGTTATTACTTGGTCGCCTAGGTTCGCTGTATCAGCAGATGAAAGGTGAGCGATAAGATGATTTTGGTCTATAAAACTTGTAGGCTTATTTGCACCATTTACTTTAACTATAGAGTTTGGAGTAAAATAATCACCATAAACATCTATTTGCTTGTTTGTATAACGAACTACAGTAGAAGGTGAAATACGAGTTAAAATTGGATTTGCATTTTCGTTATAGCCATTATTGTTAGTAGTTGTCGTAGTAGTATAATCACTATCACTAATAGTGTAATAACCTTTTGTGTAATAAGCGTTTGCAGAAGTTGGCAAGCTAAATAAAATTATGCCAAATACTGCGACTCCTAAAACGATAAGGCCAAGAGATATTCGGTTGTAATTTTTATAAGTTTTCATACATATAGTATAGCATAATCACACTTGTTTGTCAAGCCTTATGAAAGGCCTTTAAATATAGTAATTTCAAGAAATTGTGCTATACTATTTTCGTAAAGTAAGGGCAAGTGGCGGAATTGGTATACGCGTTAGTCTTAGGAACTAATGCCGCAAGGCTTGAGGGTTCGAGTCCCTCCTTGCCCACAAAATAATATAATGCGTAAATTTATGATAAATCTACCGATAGAAATACTGGCTGTATATTTGCCAGCTTTTTTATTTACAGTAGTTTTAGCTATATTCCTTTATTCTTGTGGAGGGTCTTGTTTTGAGACATTTTTTCACGGATACTTTTCTGATGTTTTAATTAAAAATAATTTTGTGTATTTTTTCTTTTTACCGATTACACTTTATTTTATAATCTTAATTTCTTTTAAACGTAAATTATCAAAAAGTGATTTTTGGAAGTTTTTGCGTAGTTTTTTATTTGTTTTCGGTTCCATTTATTTGATAATGACATTAATACTACTCTTGACTCAAATGCTCTTTAATACTGCAGATCCAAAAATAGTAGCTCTAAATTCTATAAATTTTGCTTTGGCGGATTTTAATTTACTAGGCGATTTTTCTTGGGCATTTTTTGAAAGAATTATTCCAAATAGTTTTGAAGGATTTATTTTTAATTCGTATTTCTGGCTGACACCTGTATCTTTTACTACGCTTTTTATTTTAATATTTCGGGATAAATTCATAGCTCGCAGATTTTTGTTGTCATATTTTTTGGCATTTTTAATTGGACTGCCATTTTGGTTTACTTGGCCAGTGCTCGGACCCAATATGATGTTTCGAGTAAATCAATTGCAGGCTACAATATCAAATGAAATAAAAACTTCAATAAGTAATACAGAGTTTTCTGAAACAAAAAAAGAAGTTCTGAAAGGTTTTGAAGATTATTATGCTTCTGATAATTATAGGTCTATAGATGTTTCTAGTTTTCCTTCCATGCATTCAGCTTGGGGAATAATTATAACTTTTGCATTATTAGAAACTTTTGGAGTTTTTACATTGGTTGCTACAATTCCTTGGCTTTTAGCATTACTTGTTGGAACTGTATTTACATTGCAACATTATTTTGTAGATACAATATTTGGTGTATTAGTTGGAATATTAGTGTGGTTTTTAGTAGGCAAATTCTTAAAGTTAGAAGGGAAGTATTTTAAAGATAAATACCAGCTTTTTTATTCACTTGAACTTTTAGAAAATACTACAAAAAGTTTCTTAGAAAGACTAAAAAATAAAATAGAAAAAATCTTATTTTAAATTTGTGCGCCCTGAAGGGATCGAACCTTCGACCTTATCCTTAAGAGGGATCTGCTCTACCAGCTGAGCTAAGGGCGCATATTGTTAATTTGGCTACATACTGCGGACTTACAAATTAAATAAAGCAAACAAAGCAGTTTCTTTGCTTTATTTAATTTGTGTGCCCGGAGTGGGGGTCGAACCCACATCCCTTGCGAGACACGATTTTAAGTCGTGCGCGTATACCAATTCCGCCATCCGGGCAATCTATAAAATATATTACAAATTTATTTTATTTTCAATAAAACTTTGAGGCCTAGGCCGGAATCGAACCGGCGTATAAGAGTTTTGCAGACTCTTGTCTTACCACTTGACGACTAGGCCTTGCTTCTTATCTTACTTTTCTTGAAGCAATTCGTCAATTCTTTGACGATTCTTTTCACCAAGGTCTATTGCTACTTTTAGATAAGGAATGATCTTGGTTTCCATATTCTTTTTTATATGTTCACGAATTTCACCTAAATTTCGTTCTATAAAATGAAGTGCGGGCATTTCTTTTTCTCTAGGCATTACAGAAATAAATATGGTAGCGTTTTTTAAATCAGGTGAAATGCTAACATTTGTTATAGTTATCAGTGAAGTATGATTATCCAGCCTAGCTAAAGCCTCGGCTGAAAGTTCTCGAACTAGATTTGCAAATTTTTCTTTTCTATTACTCATATTTTTATTTTTGTATAGTAATAAAAGATTCAATAATATCGCCAGGAGCTATTTCGATTTTTGTTTCGATCATCATACCGCATTCATCGCCCTCTTCTACTTTACTAGTTTTGGCTTTACTTTTTTCTAGATTTACAATTTTTCCTTTACCTATTTCAAAATCGCGACGCATTATCTTTACATTGCTATCTAGGCTCAAGTATCCCTCCAATGTTTTACCACCAAGTATTTGACGTTCTTTGGTGCGAGAAAAAGCTTTTAAAATTTTCAATTTCCCTGTGATTTCATCGGAAGCTATTTTGGGTTTACGTTTTTCCATTTCAATGCTCAGCCATTCAGTCATTTTGTAAATAATATCAAAAGAAGAAATTGTGATACCTCGGCGTAATGCTAGTTCAGATATATTTTGTTCTACTTTTACATTAAAAGCTATGATTATGCCTTCACCGTCATTTGCTATCGCTTTAATATCATTTTCATTTACATTACCAACACTTTCAGAAATTATTTTGAAATAAGCAGTATCGCTTGAGATTTTAGAAATTTCTTTATTTAATGCTTCGAGGGAACCAGAAACATCAGCTTTTAAAACAATAGGAATGATTTTTTTATTAGCATTTGTCATGTCGTCTGGTGATGAATTCTTTTTTTGTCCTAATTTCCATTCTTTTATATAATTTTCTGCTTCACTTTTTTTGGCAAAAGTAAAAAATTCAGAGCCAATTTTTGGCATTATGTTAAAACCTATCAAACGAATAGGTGAAGAAAAATATGCTTCATCGATATTTTTACCTACAAAATTTTCTATCATGCGAGTAGCGCAAATAGCTTCTTCGACAACCACAAACATGCCTTTAGTTAAATGACCATTCTTTATGAGTAGGGAAGCTTCTATGCCACGTTTTGGATCTCTGTGGGCTTCTATTACATAACCCTCAGCTAATATGTTTTTATCACCAGTAAATTGTTCTAATTCTGCTAAAATTAAAATTAACGATAATAATTCATCTACTCCGGCGCCTGTTTTAGCAGAAATTTTTACATATGGAATTTTACCACCATAGTCTTCAAGATAAATTTCATTTTTAGCAAGTTCAATTTTTACATTTTCAATGTTTGCACTAGGTTTGTCTATTTTATTTATAGCAACTATATAAGGAATATTTGATTGCTTTATAGTTTTGTATGCTTCTATTGTTTGTTGTTTTACTCCATCTTCAGCAGAAACTACTAATATCGCAATATCAGCAGCACTAGCACCACGCTCGCGCATTTTTGAGAAAGCTTCGTGGCCTGGAGTGTCTAGAAAGGTAATTCTTTGCTCTGTGCCATGTTCGTCTTTATGAGAAACTTCGTATGCAGAAAGCTTTTGGGTAATACCGCCAGCTTCTTTTTCTACTACATTTGATTTACGAATATAATCAAGCAGGGTGGATTTTCCGTGGTCGATATGCCCCATAACTACTATCACCGGCGGCCGAGTTATTTTTTTTTCTTCTTTATTATTCATTTTTATTTTCTTCTTTTATTGTTTTTATTACTTCTGCTTTTGCTAAAACTTCTTTTTCCTCATCAGTTAATTCATATAATGAAACATTTTTTTTAATTGGCTTTGCAAAAACGCTGACTCTGTCGCGAGCATATAAACTAGATATTACTACTCCATCTCCTTCTTCGTTTAAGAGTGATATAGCAAAACTTTGATTTGAGCCTTGATCAGGGAAAGGATTGAAACGCAGGGTTTCGAGCCCTCTAATACTTTTTCGGAGTTTTTTGTTTACATTCTCTAATTCTATTTCTGTTTTTTCTTTAAATGTTTTAAGTTTGGAAATATTGTGTTCTAGTATTTCAATAGTATCTTCAAGATCCCGAGCTTTTTTACCCATAAAGAACCTTTGTAATCGAACATGCATGCGTATCATCCAAAACATATTCAGAAAAACAAATAAGCAAAACACGCCCAAAAGAATTGTTTGAAGATTTGCATTCATATTGTTTCAATATATACTATTTTTACAATGAAATCAAACAAAAGTAAAAAACCTTTATATATGGATTATGCTTCTTCTGTTATGCCAAATACGGGGGCAATACATAAAAAAGGCATTCAAGCTAAGAATTTATTAGAAAGTAGTCGTCAAACTATAGCAAAACTCCTCGGAGTTTTGCCTAAAGAGGTATTGTTTACTTCTGGAGGAACTGAATCAAATAATTTAGCCATATTAGGTTTGCTTAAAGCTGTCGGGTGTCGGACACCTGACAAACAGGTGTCCGACACCCGACAGAAAAATCCTCACATGATCATTACAAACATAGAGCATCCTTCAGTTTTGTATACTTGTATAGCTTTAAAAAAGAGAGGTGAGATAGATCTTACCATAGTGCCCGTTGAAGAAAATGGTATAGTGGATCCTAAAAAAATAAAAAAAGAAATTCGAGAAAATACTGTTCTTGTTTCTGTTATGTATGCAAATAATGAAATTGGGACCATTCAGCCTATAAAAGAAATAGCTAAAGAAATTAGACATTATCGTAAACATCAGAGTACGGTATTACCGTATTTCCATACTGATGCTGTGCAAGCTGGAAATTATTTAGATTTATTTGTACCTAGCCTCGGCGTAGATATGCTGACACTTTCTGGAGCAAAAATTTTCGGTGGGGCTCACACTGGATTGCTTTTTAAAAAACATTACCTAAATCTAGAGCCTATTTTTTATGGTGGCGATCAGGAACAAGGTTTGCGAGCGGGTACGCCCGATGTCGAAGCTATAGATAAATTCGCATTTGCATTAGCATCAGTTCAAAATAATAAAGATAAAAAAATTAAACACATTTTAGAATTGCAAAAATATTTTTTGAAAAAGTTAGAAAATTCTAAGATCATTAGAAACTTTGATATTTCTCTAAATGGAGATTTGAAAAACAGATTACCTAATAATATAAATATAACTGTTAAAAATATTCCTAGTGATTTATTGGTATTAGAACTTGATGCAAAGAATATATATGTCGCAAGTAAGAGTGCTTGTAAGGCAGGAGATGGCAAAGCTTCGCATGTAATAAAAGCAATTAATAAGAATTTTAATGAAAAAGATGGTTCGCTCCGATTTTCTTTTGGTCCTGAAACTAAAAAAACAGATATTAATTTTGTCATTAAAGCATTAGAAGATATTTTCTTAAAATTAAAAAAATGGTATAGTTAGAAAATGGATATAAAAGATTTAAATAAATCACAAATGGTTTTGCTCCTCATACTACTTTCTTTTGTAGTTTCAATTGCGACTTCCGTTACCACGTATTCATTGCTTGAAAAAGCTCCAGAAAATGTAAAAAATCCAATTACTCAAGTAGTTCAAAGAACGGTTGAAAAAATAGTCGAAGTTGAAAAAGGTCAAACATTATCGAATGATGAGCTCAAGCTTATAGAAGATTTAAAAGCATTAAAACCACTTATTGATAAACTCGCAAGTGAAGAATCCGAAAACAATAATACTACTGTCGTTGACACTAAAGATATAAACGTGGTAAAAGATGATACTACAAAAAATAAAGAAATACCTCCAAAAGATACTACTGTACCGACTGAAACATCTAAACCTTAAATAAGTAATTACAAATTAATATTTCTTTCTAAAAATTTTATGCCTCCATTAAATAGATTTACAACTAAAGCAAAAGATACTATAAAAAGAGCTCATGAGCTCGCTATTGAGCGTGGCCAAAATCATGTAACTACCGCTCATCTTTTGGCAGCACTCGTTCTCCAGGAAGAGTCAATGGTGGCTTCCATTTTAGACAAAATGGAAATTGATACCATGTTGCTCGTAGATTCAATTTTAGAATCTATTGAAGAGCCAGAAAATGCACGAACACTTTCGCCTTCTTATCAGATATATTTGAATCCTGATTTAGCTCAAGTGATAGAACATTCCGTCAAAGTAGCTGAAAATATGAAAGATGATTTTGTTTCAACAGAACATCTTTTTATAGCTTTACTAGATATTCCATCGGAAGCGAGAGAAATGCTTTCGAAATTTCGAATACAGAAAGAAATTGTTTTAAAAATTGTTGAAAATTTGCGTGAAGAAAATATTACTGATGGATCTGAGCCTAGAAAGTTTCGTTTGATTTTAAAATATACAAGAAATTTAACTAAAATGGCCCGCGAAGATAAACTCGATCCAGTGATAGGGCGTGATAGTGAGATCATGCGTATAATGCAAATACTTTCTCGTCGTACTAAAAATAATCCGATATTAATTGGTGAAGCTGGAACAGGTAAAACAGCAGTAGTTGAAGGCCTATCGACTCGCATTGCAAAAGGTAATGTTCCTGAGAGTTTAAAAGACAAAGAAGTTGTATCGCTTGATTTAGGTTCTCTTATTGCTGGCACAAAATATCGTGGGGAATTCGAAGAGCGCTTGAAAGGTATAATGAAAGAAATTGAAAAGACAGAGGGAAAAATAATTTTATTTATTGATGAGATACATACCATAGTGGGTGCTGGTGGAGCAGAAGGCACTATGGATGCTTCAAATATGCTAAAGCCTGCACTTGCTCGTGGTGAGCTTCGGGCTATAGGCGCTACGACACTTCGTGAATATCAAAAACATATAGAAAAAGATCCAGCACTCGCTCGGCGTTTTCAACCTGTCTTTATAGAAGAGCCAAGCATTGATGATGCTGTGGCTATACTAAGGGGCTTAAAAGAGCGTTATGAGCTTTTTCATGGAGTTAGGATTACCGACGATGCAATTATTTCCGCAGTAAATTTATCTTCAAGATATATTACAAATAGATATCTGCCAGATAAAGCAGTGGATTTGATCGATGAAGCTTCATCTTCTCTTAAGATTGCTCTTGAAAACAAACCTCCAGCCTTAGAAGAAGCTCATAGAAAAATAATGCGCTACGAAATAGAAAAAGAAGCTCTTAAAAAAGAACTTTCACTTAGTGATATTGAAAAAGAAAAAGAAAGAGATTTAAAAAATCGTGTTAAAATTATTGATAATGAAATCGGTAATTTAAAAGAAAAAACAAAAGAGCTCGAATTAAAATGGAATAATGAAAAAGCCGTAGTTCTTGAAATTCGTTCTATCAAAAAAGATTTAGATGACGCTCGCTTGCAAGCCGAAGAGGCTGAGAGCAAGGCTGACTTAACTCTTGCAGCGGAAATTCGTTATGGCAAAATTCCAAATCTCAAAAAAGATTTAGATACAAAATTAATACGTTTAAAGAAATTACAAAAATCTCGCCGAATCTTAAAAGAAGAAATTACAGCAGAAGATATTGCGGAAGTAGTTGCTCGTTGGACTGGTATACCACTTACTAAAATGCTCGAAGAGGAGAGATCGAAATTACAAAAACTTGAAGAAGAATTACATGCTCGTGTAATTGGACAAAATGATGCAGTAAAAAAAGTGGCGGATGTAATTCGCAGAAACAGAGCTGGTATTGGTGATCCTGATCGACCAATAGGTTCTTTTATATTTTTAGGGCCGACCGGTGTAGGTAAAACTGAGCTTACAAAGGCTCTTGCTCAATATATGTTCAATGATGATAAAGCATTGGTCAGAGTGGATATGAGTGAATATATGGAACGCCACAGCGTATCTAAACTGATAGGTTCTCCTCCTGGCTATGTAGGTCACGACGAAGCAGGTCAGCTGACTGAAGCGGTCAGGCATAGGCCTTATTCTGTGATACTTTTTGATGAAATAGAAAAAGCTCATCCTGAAGTTTTCAATACTCTTCTTCAACTCATAGATGAAGGTAGATTGACCGATGGTAAAGGTAGAGTTGTAAATTTTAAAAATACAATCATTATCCTCACTTCAAATATCGGTTCAGAATTTATTCAAAAAATGGAAACTATTGGTTTTTCAAATAACGATACTGTTCAAGATTATTCGCAGACTAAAGAAAAAGTAATGGAAGCTTTAAAAGACAATTTTCGTCCAGAGTTTCTAAATCGTATAGATGAAATAATACTTTTCGATATTTTGTCAAAAGAAGCAATTAAAGAAATTGTTAAAATTCGTATTAAAACAGTTGAGGATAGACTATTTTCAAAAGGTATTAATTTGGAAATTACAAATGAAGTTTTGGAATTACTTGCTCGTGATGGATATAATCCGCAGTATGGTGCTAGGCCACTGAATAGACTCATT
The DNA here is from genome assembly GCA_044229265.1 of Minisyncoccia bacterium. Taxonomy (GTDB): domain Bacteria; phylum Patescibacteriota; class Minisyncoccia; order Phycocordibacterales; family UBA9973; genus UBA9973. Next base: position 88,145 of record JBGATK010000002.1, read on the forward strand.
CAAAATAAAATTTTAAATGGAGTAGCAAATTTAATGATAGGCAATATAACTAAAAAAGGCGACACTGTTTTGGTTAGTGTGAAGAATAATGAAATTCAAATTGAAAATAAACGTGGCAAAATAAAAAGCCCGATAAAAATTTCTCGGGCTCCAAAGGTCTAAGACCTAATGTTTATTGCATTCTCGAACTAGATCGAGGGCTTTTGTCTGGTGTCTCAAAAGAGAACTTATTTATATCACCCGCATTGCTGGGTGCATAGATTTTGCTTTTATTATCTTTTTTTCCAATAAAATAACCAATAAAAAAAGCAATAATAATAAGAGGAACATTTATCATAAGATTTAAATTTTAGGTGAGATAATCCTTTTTGTTCGTTTTATTTATACTCCTATTTTCTATTTTCGTCAAATATGAAATTTCTGGCGAAAAATTTATTTTGTGTTATATTATTATTTGTAAGTATATGCGTCGCCACCGCCTGTGGCGGGGTAAAGTGGTGGAGCTTGTCCCGCCATGGCGGGATGGAATAATATGTGGAGTGTTTATATAATAAAAAGTTTAGTAAGTAAAAAATATTACATTGGATGTACTAATAATCTTAAACGTAGATTAACTGAGCACAACAATGGCCATAATGTTTCTACTACTAAGGATAAACCATGGGAGTTAGTTCATTTTGAAAAATTTAATAATCAACAAGAAGCTTACTATCGAGAGAAAGTAATAAAGTCTTATAAGGGTGGTAATGCTTTTAAAAAATTATTGAATTTATAAAGTATAATGTTAGCTGTGGAGCTTGTACCCCCAAAGCGGGAGTGAAGTCTATCATAACAAACTGATTAATAATACATGCGTCGGTGGTGGAGTGGTCTATCACAACAGACTGTAAATCTGTCGCCTTCGGGCTTCGTTGGTTCGAATCCAACCCGGCGCACCAAGTTTTGAGTTTTCCTAATTTTATTTTTTTGACTTTAATATAAATATGAAAATCTTCATTGACCAATCTTGCTATCTCATTATTAAAGATATAATTACTTTCGTCCTAACTGGCACAGGCTTAGTTATTGCGGGAATGGGGCTTGCTACGTGGAAAAAACAAATTCACGGAGTCAAAGAATTTGAAACAGCTTATAATCTAAATTATTCTATCTTAAAATTGAGAAAAGCTATTAAGCATGTTAGGAATCCCGCAATTTGGCCTTCTGAGAGTTATCAAGCATTAAAATATTCAAAAACAAAATACCCTGAAAAAGTAGAAGAAGGTAAGGAAGAAAATTCTACTGCGTATGTATATGAAATGAGGTGGGAGGAAATTGTAAATGCTTCTACGGAAATGGAATCACATCTGTTAGCGGCCGAAGTTTTATGGGGCTCAGAAATTTTTAATCTAATTAAACCTCTAACAAAAAAAATTGTTGAATTAAATATATGTTTGAAGCAAAATTTTCAACCTGAATTTAGGACTAAAGATTTCAAAGAAATTCGAGATGTTATGTATGATATGAGCGGTGAAAATGACGAGGATGCTTTTAGTAAGGAAATTACAGAAGCAATTAAAAAAATAAATGATTATATAAAAGATAAAGTTTCTTAGGTGGAGCTTGCCCCGCCATGGCGGGGTGAAGTCTATCACAACAGACTGTAAATCTGTCGCCTTCGGGCTTCGTTGGTTCGAATCCAACCCGGCGCACCAAAAATAAAAAACTTGCCTTTATAGAAAAGTGTTTTATAAGGTAAGTTTTTGCTTTCTGGGCTGATATAGCAACGCTCATTTTTCGAAAAGTTTTCCACTTTGTGGAAGGCGGAAAAAGAGAGTATAATTTACATACAAATGGATAAAAAACTCTGACAAAAATCAGGGTTTTAATTATCGAAAGACGGTTTCTCGGAAATTTATAAATTAACTTAAAATTTTTTATGCATAAAAAAAATCTGGTCACCTGTATTACAAAAAGAGATCAATCTATCCAAGATTTTGATGCGAAAAAAATTTCTTCAGCTGTCTATAAAGCTATGGTTTCAGTAGGAAAAGGAATTATAGATGATGCTGACTATATTGCAGACCAAGTAGTAAAAAAAGTTAATGATAAATTTGCTGATGAACTTGAAAAAAGTAAAACCGGCATTGATGTATGTCCTAGCGTAGAAGCTGTTCAAGATACAGTGGAGGAAGTTTTAATGGAAAATGATTTTTTTGAAGTTGCTAAAGCTTATATTTTATATCGAGAGCAAAGAGCGCAAGAAAGGAAAAGAGATATCTTTAAAAAGCGCCTGAATTTAAAACCTTATGAGTATCCTGAGCTTTACGAATACGTAAGTGCGATTCGTCATTCTTATTGGATTCACACAGAATTTAATTTTGTTGGAGATGTTCAAGATTTTAAAGTAAATGTAAATGAAAAAGAAAAAACCGCGATTCGTCATTCTATGCTTGCTATTGCACAAATCGAAGTTGCCGTAAAAACTTTCTGGGGTGATATTTATAAAAAAATGCCAAAGCCGGAAATTGGTGCAGTTGGAGCAACTTTTGCAGAAAGTGAAGTTCGTCATACTGATGCTTACGCGCACTTGCTTGAAATACTCGGACTCAATGAAGATTTTCAAAAAATAAAAAAAATTCCTGCGCTTATGAATCGTGTGAATTATCTAGAAAAGTCTTTGAAAAATTCTCGCAGTGAAGATAATAGAGAATACAGTCAATCTATATTACTTTTTTCTCTTTTCATAGAACACGTTTCTTTGTTCTCGCAATTTTTAATCATCATGTCTTTTAATAAGCATAAGAATTTATTTAAAGGTATATCCAATGCAGTTGAAGCCACATCAAAAGAAGAACAAATTCATGGGCTTTTCGGTATAGATGTTATAAATATTGTTAAAAAAGAACATCCTGAATGGTTTGATAAGGATTTCGAAGACAATGTAGTAAAGCTTTGCGAGGAAGCTTTTGAATCAGAAAAAGAAGTTGTAGATTGGATCTTTACTGACGGTGAACTCGAATTTATGCCTAAAGTAGTAGTACTCGAATTTATTAAACAAAGATTCAATAATTCTCTGCAAAGCATAGGCATAAGGAAAATTTTTGAAGTCGATGAGAATTTCTTAAGAGAATCTGATTGGTTTTATGATGAAGTTATAGCTACTAAACACGGAGATTTCTTTAATAAAAAATCAATTAATTATAGTAAGAAAACCAAAAGTATTACCAGCGATGATTTATTTTAAAAAACAAATTATTAAGAATTATTATTAACTTTCCCCGCTTTGGCGTGGTTATAATCAAAAAAATATGTATTGGCTAAATGAAAATAGTAGAAAATTTCTATCAAAAGGTTATCTTATGGATGGAGCGACAGCAGAAGAACGCATTCGCGAAATAGCAGAGAATGCAGAAAGGTATTTAAAGCGCCCTGGTTTTGCTGATAAGTTTTATGATTATATGTCTCGTGGGTATTATTCACTGGCTTCTCCTGTATGGTCTAATTACGGTCTTTCTCGTGGACTACCGATTAGTTGTTTTTCGAGTTATATAGCAGATGATATGTCGCGTATTTTATATACTCATGCCGAAGTAGGTATGATGACAAAATACGGTGGTGGCACAGCTGGACACTTTGGTGGACTCCGCCCGCGTGGTTCTGTGATAAAAAGCAACGGACACTCTTCTGGAGCAGTTCATTTTATGGAACTTTTTGATAATTTGATAAATATTGTTAGCCAAGGTTCAGTGCGCCGTGGCCATTTTGCTCCATACTTACCAGTAGAGCATGGCGACATAGAAGAATTTTTAAATATCGGCAAAGAAGGGCATCCTATCCAAGAATCCACTTATGCTGTTACTGTTACTGATGCGTGGCTTAAAGACATGGTTGGTGGTGATCAAGAAAAAAGAAAAATTTGGGCGAAGATAATTCAACGTAGAACTGAGATTGGCTATCCTTATATTTTATTCTCTGATACTGTAAATAATAATACTGTAGATGTTTATAAAGATAAAAAAATGAAAATTCACGGCAGTAATTTATGTTCTGAAATTTGTTTGCCAACTAGCGATGAGATATCTTTCGTATGTTGTTTATCTTCTATTAATTTAGCGCATTATGAAGAATGGAAAGATACAGATGCAGTTGAAACTTTGGTTATGTTTTTAGACACTGTAATTTCTGATTTTATTGTTAGACTAGAAAGTTTGCGTGATAGTGACGAACCAGAAAAGAGATCAGCATTTTATTTTATGCAAAGAGCTTATAAATTTGCGACTGAGCACCGTGCCCTTGGCCTTGGAGTTCTCGGCTGGCATACATTCTTACAGCAAAACAATATTGCTTTTGAAAGCAAGCAAGCTATGGATTTGAATACAGAAATTTTTAAATTGATAAATGAAAAAGCTTATAAAGCGTCAGAAGAGCTTGCAAAAGAATTCGGTGAGCCAGAAATACTCAAAGGTTATGGTCGTCGCAATACTACACTAATCGCTATTGCTCCTACTACTTCTTCAGCCTTTATTTTAGGACAAGTGTCTCAAGGCATAGAGCCATTTATGTCGAATGCTTTCGTAAAAGATGTAGACAAAATGAAAGTAACTATTAAAAATCCTATTTTAGAAAAATTATTAGAAGAAAAAGGAAGTAATACCAGAGAGGTTTGGGATAGTATTCGTGATAACGATGGCTCTGTTCAACATTTAGATATGCTTACTCCGCATGAAAAAATGGTTTTCCGTACTTTTAGTGAAATTGAACAAAAAGTTATTATTGACCAAGCTGCAGATAGACAAAAATACATTGATCAAGCTCAATCCTTAAATATCATGATAGACCCTACGACCCCGGCTAAAGATTTGAATTCACTTTATTTGTATGCATGGGAGAGGGGTGTGAAGACTCTGTATTATCAGCACAGCATGAATGCTGCTCAGCAATTTGGACGAAAAAAATTACAAGAATTAGAAGTAAAAAATAAAGAATTTATAAATTCAGAAAAAAACAATACTGAAGGACTTAATGTCTGTATCAGTTGTGAAGCTTAATTATTTTCTTTTTTTGTTAAAGTGTGTTATATTATAAAAAACCCATTCGGGTTTTTTATTTTAAACAAATTAAATTATGGAAATACGAAATATAGCAATAATAGCGCACGTGGACCACGGTAAGACAACTCTGACTGATGGCTTAATGAAGCAATTTGGTTCATTAGCGGAAGGAACATCAATGGACTCAAACACACTCGAAATGGAGCGTGGTATTACTATTTATTCAAAAAATACCTCTATAAATTACAAAGGAACAAAAATCAACATTGTTGACACTCCTGGTCACGCTGATTTCGGTAGTGAGGTTGAACGCGTACTTCGTGCTATTGATTCTGTATTGCTTCTTGTAGACGCTGTAGAAGGCCCAATGCCTCAAACTCGTTTCGTATTAAAAAAATCACTAGAATTAGGATTAAAACCAATTGTAGTTATTAATAAAATAGATAAACCAGCATCTGACACCGCCCGTGTTCATGATGAAATTTTAGAATTATTTTTAGAGCTTGGTGCTAGTGATGAACAAGCAAATTTTGAAACTATTTATGCTATTGGCCGTGAAGGTAAAGCATTTAAAAAGCTCGGTGATGATTCTAATGATTTTTCTCCACTTCTCGATTTGGTTTTAGAAAAAGTAGAAAAAGCAAATAAAGACGAAAATGCAAAAATGTCAGCTCAAGTTTTTAATTTAGCTTATGATAATTTTTTAGGACGTATTGGTGTCGCTCGTGTATATTCTGGAAAAATAAAAAATGGTGCAACTATTTTTGTTAAAGCTGATGGCAAAATACGATCCGGAAGAATAAGTAAATTATTTACTTTTGAAGGAATAAATAGAAAAGAAGTAGTTGAAGCTTCTTCTGGTGATATAGCTCTTATAGCTGGTATTCCAGATATTTTTATTGGTGAAACTCTTTGTGAAGAAGAATCATTTAATGAAATGCCTCACATAGCTATAGATGAACCAACACTCTCTTTAAATATTTTAGTGAATGATTCTCCTTTTGCAGGTAAAGAAGGCAAGTTTCTAACTTCACGGCAAATAAAAGAGCGTCTAGAAAAAGAATTAGAAATAAACGTTGGTCTTAAAGTGGATTTTTCACCAGATCAAGGAACTCAATATGGCCCACAATTCTTTAAACTCTATGGACGTGGAGAATTACACCTTGCTGTTTTGCTTGAAAATATGCGACGCGAAGGTTATGAAATGCAAGTCTCACAACCAGAAGTTATTATGCATGAAGAAAATGGCAAAAAGAAGGAACCTTATGAAGAATTGGTAATAGATGTTCCAGCTGTATCTTCTGGTGTTGTTATTGAAAAAATAGGACGTCGTAGGGGCATCATGAAATCAATGCAAGAGAAAGAGGGTATTGCTCGAATGATTTTTGAGATTCCTACACGTGGACTTCTTGGCTATAGAGGTGAATTTATCATTGATACGAAAGGCGAAGGGATTATGTCATCTCGTTTTTCTGAGTTTAAAGATCATGCTGGAGAAATTAGTAAAAGAGAGTATGGTTCAATGACTTCTATGATTGCTGGAAAGGCAGTTGCCTTTGCCCTTGCAAATTTACAAGAACGTGGTATATTGTATATAGAGCACGGTACCGAGGTATATGAGGGTATGGTTTTAGGTAATGTCTTGAAAGGCGAAGATATGTCTGTAAACCCTATAAAAGGCAAACAACTTACAAATATGAGAGCTTCCGGCACAGATGATGCCATTGTCTTAAAACCAGCATTTTTACTCAGTATTGAGCGAGGACTCGAGGTTATGAGTCCTGATGAGTATTTAGAAATCACACCAAAAAATATTCGTTTACGTAAAAAATTCCTAACCGAGATGGATCGTACTCGGGCATTGCGCAATGAAAAGAAATAAGTAAAAAATACATTTGACACATAGTCAACAAGTAGTATATAATAAATATAATTTAAAATAACTTTATAAAAAAAATATGCCAACCTTATCATTTAAACCAAAACAAATTACAAAGAAAATTACTTCGGGCCTCCATGACAGAGCGCGTGATGTCATAATGCATCGTTTTGGTCTTGGTGATAGTGTTGATAAAAAAACTCTTGAAGAAATTGGTAAAAAGTATTCCATAACTCGTGAACGTGTTCGCCAAATCGAAGAAGCTGCTATAAATATGATCAAAAAATCTGACTTTTATAAAGCAGAGCAAGTTTTTTTTGAAGAACTCAAAACACTTATTCATTCTTTAGGTTCTATTGCATCTGAAGCAGATATCCTTGCTCATATTGCTAAAGATGAGCCTACTCAAAACCACATTCAATTTTATTTAGAAATAGGTGATATGTTCAAGAAACATAAAGAAAATGATCATTTTAAGTTGCGTTGGAGTGTGGATGATGAAGTTGCAGACAAAGTCCATGATACTATGCGCAAATTTTATGGTTCACTTAGCGATGATGAAATATTGCCGGAAACAGAAATGATTAAAAAGTTTTTTGATCATATGAAAGATCTATCTGAAGATTATAAAAATGAAGAAATAGTAAAACGCTGGATGGGTATGTCTAAAACCATGGGTAAAAATCCTCTAGGCGAATGGGGTAGAGCTAATTCACAAAATATTAAAATTCGTGGAGTCAAAGACTATGCATTCTTAGTAATGCGTCGCCATGGTTCACCTATGCATTTTATGGAAGTTACTAATTCTATTTCTAAGACTTTCGGTAAAAAAATTCACCATGCTACTTGCCACAATGAGCTTATAAAAGATCCTCGTTTCGTATTGGTAGGTCGTGGCCTTTACGCTCTAGCAGAATGGGGCTATAAAAAAGGTATAGCTCGCGATGTAATTCGTGATATTCTAAAAAAAGAAGGACCAATGGACAAAGAAGCAGTTGTAGAAAAGGTTATGAAAGAGAGGTACTTCAAGAAAAATACTATTTTAGTTAACCTAACTAATCCAAAATATTTCAAGAAAAATAAGCAAGGTCTATACCAAGCTATATAAGAAAAAAAAGAAAAATGGTTTATCCCATTTTTCTTTTTACTTTAATACATATTTGTATTAAAATACTAGTATGTGGAATTTTATAGTCGATGCTTTTAATAGATCACCCGAATGGCTTTGGGCAGTTCTTTCTGCACTCGCACTTGGAAAAATTGCTTGGCATTTTTGGATCCATTATATTCAGCAAGATTTTATTTCTGGTATAGATTATATTTTACTCGAAATCATTCCACCACGTGATGTTGTCCGTAACCCAAAAGCTATGGAACTTTTTTTAACCAATGCTCTTTATCATTGGAGTATGAAAGGTGGACGAGAAGAATATTGGCAAGGTGCGGTGTGGTTTTGGTTTTCACTCGAAATAGTTTCCATCGAAGGGCAAGTACATTTTTATATTTCTACACCTTCGCGTTTAAAAGGGCTTATTGAAACTCAAATGTATGCTCAGTATCCGCAAGCACAGATAAGACAAGTGCCTGATTATACACTCGCTGTAGATAAAATTTCACCTGATTCTGCTTGGCAAGGTTGGGGTTGTGAATTTCAATTAGAAAAATCTCATGCTTATCCTATCAAAACTTATGTGGATTTTGGCTTAGATAAAGATCCCGATGAAGAATATAAAGTCGACCCTATTTCACCTATAATAGAACTTTTTGCTGCGCTTGAAAAAGGTGAACAAATGTGGCTACAAATAGTAGTACGACCATCAAAAACTGATTTTTATGTTCATGGTAAAAAAACTGATTGGGTCGGTGTTTGCCAAGCTGAGCTTGATAAAATTGCGGAACCATATACAAAAATCGAAGTATTACCAAGTGGACAAACTTTAAAATCAGGACGTACTCCAGACCACCTAAAACCACTTATCGATGGTGTTACTAAAAAACCACAAAAAATTGGTTTTGACGTGGGTATACGTGCTATGTATATAGCCAAAAAAGAAAATTGGTCTATGAATAGCAGAAGAAATATTCGTTTAATCATGCGTCAATTTTCAAATCCACTACTCAATTCTTTTGTTCGTAAAAATGGTACTCAGGCGGATGCTTATGGCGGTCTTATTACTGTGCTTTCTCCTGAAAAAGTAATGGTACTCGCTGATCGAATGCTCCATGAGTATCGCGAACGAAAATTTTTTCATTTCCCAATGCGCCATGCAATTTTAGGTAAAATACCATGGCCACTTTCACCACTTTTATTTATGGCTTATTTTCACCCCCATACTTTTGTATTAAATGTCGAAGAAATAGCTACACTTTGGCACTTCCCAGGACAAATACTCAAAGTTCCTACACTTGAACGTATCGAATCTAAGCAAGCTTCACCACCTACAAATTTGCCGACATAATTTATGGAAGAAAATATTCAAGTTTCAAATAATCTAAATAATGAAAATACAAAACAAAAATCGATAAAGAAATTTTTAGTTTTTCTATTATTTGTATTTGTTTTTATTTTATTTTGTTTTTATTTTATTTTTCTAAAAATTCCAAGTAATTTTCCGCAAGGAAAAATCATAAATATTAAAGAAGGTGCTAGTTTGCATAGTATTTCAAAAATTTTAGAATCAGAAAATATCATTTATTCTAGGCCTATTTTTGAAATTTTTGTTATTTTATACGGAGGAGAAAAACATTTAATTAGAGGCGATTATCTTTTTGAAGAAAAAACTTATATTTATGAAGTGGCTAGAAGAATTACTGTAGGAGAAAAACATTTAGCACCAATAAAAATAACTATTCCTGAAGGTTTTAATAAACAAGATATAGCATTGCTTGTTAGTAGGAAACTTCTATATTTTAATAAAAATAATTTTTTAGAAAAAGCAACAGAAGGATACCTTTTTCCTGATACATATTGCTTTTTAAGCACAGATACTGAGGTGGATGTTGTGGAAGC
>JBGATK010000003.1:0-89112 GCA_044229265.1 Minisyncoccia bacterium
TTTACCAGAAACAAATACAGAATTCACATCGACATTTGGTGTCGCCCCACCAAGAGCACTAGGGGTAGAATCAGTTCCAAAATTTGAAAGCACAACACCAGATTCAAAAAGTGCTGCATAATTATTTATGCCACCACTAGCTGTAGCATAAAGTCCGACATTGGTAGCACTCGTTCCTGTATGGGTATTTGAAATATAAGCACCATATGTAGTTTGAGTACTTGTAGCATTTGCACCTGCAAGAGAAATATTCAAACCTTTTTGAGTATTTGAAGCCGCACCTGTGCCATTGATAGTTAAATCAATAAGTGAGCCGGACGTAATTGAAGTAGAAGTAATTGCAAGCACTTTTCCTGTAGTAAGGGAGTTCGCTGTATAAGTATGAAATGTTTCTGTATCAGAAGAAATATTCCATGCAGTTAATTCTGCATCACCGAATGCTAGAGTTTGTGTTCCTGTAGGATCAGTAATTGCATTCCATGTAGCACTTCCTCCGCAACCTGTACAAGAAGCTACAGTAAGGACGCCAGCATTAGTAAGTGAGTATGTTCCATTTGAGAAAATATTGTCCCAACCTGTTCCGACAAAGAGTGCAGTTTCTTCACCTTCAGCATCAGCACTTGCGAGGTTTGCAATATTTAATCCGTAAACTTTATCAGATGATGCTGAGTGGTTTGCAGAAGTTGCAGCTACTTTGATTACAGAATATACGTCACTACCATCTCCTGCTCCTGCTGTGAATGTTAATACTAGGCCTTCTTCGGTGGCTGCGGCAGCTGCGGTTTTGGTGATATCAGCATCCCCTGTAGAAGTTAAATTCACACTAAGGTCAGTCATCGTGCCAGAACCTGCAATAGTTAAATTGCCAGAAGAAGTAATTTTGTTAGAAGAAGAATAAAATTGAATGTCGCCAGTTACACCACTTTGAAAAGTTAAAGTATTGGAACCTGTAACTTTAAGTCCGGGATTTGTATCACCTAAAATTAAAGAACCGGAAGTTAACACCGGAATCTGAGAACCAGTTGCAGATTGTGCTGGAGTAAAACCACCAACAGTTCGTGAGTTAATAGCAAAACCAGAAGACACTACGCGAGGTCGTGGAGAAAGCGTTTCAAAACTTTCCGCACCATCACCAGGCGCACAAGTCGAACCGACTTTTGTTGCAACTTCTACATTCACATAAACAGCATCATCAGTAAAAGCAAGATCAAGTGTATCTACACTGCCGATACTCGCATCAAAAACACCTTCACGAGTAGTGATAGTTGTAGTTGAAGGTGAACCAGATGGCCAAACTTTTGAACCAGCAGTTGATGCATCGTAAAGAGAAAACTTATAACAGTAATCTGTGCCAGAAGAACCACCGAGAAGGTTTCCACTCGCATCCATAAGACGACCTTGAAAGTTTATTAACGCCGGCACACCTGCAGTAGCGTAAACAATTTGTGGAACTATATAAGAAAAAATAAAAGTAAAAAACAAAAAAGACGAAATACCAAAAATAATTCGCTTGGTTTTTCCTACCGCAATTTGTGCTTTTTTTAATTTCATTTATTAACCTTATAATTATACCTTATACATATATATGGAAAAAGTCATTTTGAGCTTAAAATGTTAATAACTTTTCTTACAAAATAAGGATTTTACTCCAAAATCTCGAAATCATCCTCGGGAGATAAAATTTTCTCTTTTTTTCTTAAAAAAAGCACTACAAAAACTGCCAAGGCAAGTAAAATACACAAACCTAACAAATAAATCCAAAAATTATATTTTCCACTCTCTTCTCCTCTGGCTAAATTAGTATTTGCTTCTAAATTTTCATGATTCAAAGAATTTAAATCAAAAAAATCTGTATTTTTCTCATCTATAAAATTATTTTTTATTTCCGTAGAACTTTTTGAATTATTTTTAGCAGGACTCGCAACGATTTTTGAATTTTCCACTTTTTTTTGAGACAAAATTCCATAATCAAAAATTAAATTGCCAGTAGCATTATAAAGTTGCAAATTTTTTTTATCATTAAAAACAAAATTTGTAATTTCAGGTGCGAGAATTATTTTTGCATTTGCTGGTAAAAAAGAATTTTTAGGAAATACAAATTTTTTATCAAATGAAGAAATATACCAGCCTGAGATATCGCTCTCGTAATTCGTATTATTTTTTATTTCAATAAAAAAATCTTTTTCTTCACCTACATTACTAATAAAAACTCCTGCATCTAAAATGGTGACTAAAAATTTATCCGTAGCTATCGGCGTCATGTCATAAGGATTGGCATAGTACGAAAGATGAATCAAATATTCGCCTGCGTATTTGTATATATGTGAAATTTTTTCAAATGAACTTACTATATATTCCTCGCTAGTTCCATCATTAAAATTAAAAAAATATTTTCCATAAAAAATCTTCTCACCTTCCGAATTTCGTGTTTCAGCCTTTATTTCTAAGGGATTTTTAGCAAAACCAAAACTACTGACAAATATTTCTGTGTTAGTTTTCTCTTCTTTTAAAATAGGGGTGGCCGTGCCGGATGGCGATTGTTTTGTAGTATTTGTTTCAACTGAATTATTGTTTTGATTACTACTGGAATTATTTTCATTTTGACTAGAATTCATATTCATTGACCCTAAGGTGGGCACAGCTCCTTGCCAAGTATTACCATTCTTTTGTAAACTTTTACCATCACCATTTGCTCCCATACCAGAATTATAATTTAATTGATTTACAATATTTAAATTAAAATCTTTGATAGCAATATTTTCTCCGTCATTTGATAATGAAAAAGATGAATCAAAAATTGGCCCTGTAAAGTTCGGCCAATCTATTTTAAATTTATCTTTATTTTGTACTATCACGGCATAACCACCGACTGGTAAATTTTTCTCACCTTGCACCAAGGTAAGACCGTGGTTTGCATTTGCTTCAAAAAGTTTGTAAGTCGATATATCTATAGTACTCTCTCCATTGTTATAAATTTCTATCCATTCTCTATCTGTATCTGTTCCCTCTAAATCATACATTACTTCACTTATTTCAAGAGCAAAAGCAATATGAAAATACGAGAAAAAAATTAAACAAAAAATTAAGAAAAACTTTTTCATAATATATTTTTTGTTATATTGTTGTGCTATAATTATACTATGTTTGGAAATAAAAAAACAATAGATTTTCTAGCAATTGGCGATATAGTCGTCGATGCTTTTATAACTCTAAAAGACGCACATATTCACAACAAGCTCGACAATGTGTCTTCAGAACTTTGCGTCTCTTTTGGTGATAAAATTCCATATGAATCAGTAGATGTAATTTACGCAGTGGGCAATAGCCCAAATGCTGCTGTATCTGCTTCGCGCCTTGGTTTAAACACTGCATTACTTGCTTCAGTGGGGAACGATGAAAATGGTAAAAAATGTTTAGAGCAATTAAAAAAAGATGGCGTAAATACTGAATATATATCTGTAGAAAAAAATTTAGAGACGAATTATCATTATGTGCTTCGCTATGGAGTCGAACGCACAATACTAGTCAAACATCAGGACTTTACAAAAACTCTGCCGAAAAATTTACCAGAAATAAAATGGATATATTTATCATCTCTTGGCTCAAATACGCTAGAGTATCACAGAGAAATTTTAGAATATTTAAAACAAAATCCAAAAACTCGCCTTGCCTTTCAACCTGGCACATTTCAAATGAAACTTGGTTTAGAAAAACTTGGCGACATATACAGACGGTCTGATATTTTTTTCTGCAATTTAGAAGAAGCGCAAAGAATTTTAAATGTAAATGATGGTGATGTAAAAATTTTAATCAAAAAATTACACTTCTTGGGTCCCAAAATAGTTTGTATTAGCGATGGTCCAAATGGAGCTTATGCTTCAGATGGAGTAAATATTTTTTATGTTCCCCAATATCCAGATACTGGTGCATTGGTAGATAGAACAGGTGCTGGAGATGCTTTCGCTTCTACTTTTACTAGCATGATAGCCTTAGGCAAAAATATAGAGGAAGCACTGGCTTATGCTCCTATAAATTCTATGTCTGTTGTGCAATACATAGGTGCTCAAAAAGGCTTGCTAAATATGGTTAAATTGGAAGATTTAAAGAAAAATGCTCCAGCAAATTATGTAGTAAAAGTTTTGAATAAATAAAATTTAAACTATAAAATCTTTATTCAAATAACCTTTAGTTATTTCTACATTTTCTTCTTCGTAAATAGGAGAATAAGAGCCGTCGGCATTCTTTTTATCTATCGATAAATTATAAGTTCCATTTGGTGCAAGACAAAAATATTGCCCCATACCGTCGATAACTTTTAAGGCCACTTCCCTGCCATCCTCGCGAGAATATAAATGAAGAAGACCATAAGACAAATGTAAATTTAACCCACTGAAAAATACATTACCTTTTTTATATCTACCGAAATGCATTCTATTTACAAAAAACATCATCAAGTAAATAAGAAAAACAATAATGCTAAATAAATCCCTGCTATGTCCCAAAAGGGTGACAAAAGCAGATAAAAATCCTACATAAAAAGCAATGTCTATGATCTGTCCTATGGCCTTATCACTACGATGAAAGAATCTGTATTTTTTGCTATTTCTCTCAAGGAAATTATACGGCACAGATACTTTACGATCCATCGGAATATTTTTTGTAATTACCTCACCTGTATTTTTTATTTCAATAAAGTTTCCATAATACAAATCATTGTAAACTTCATCACTATTTGAAATCTTCATTTTTGATGAAGGGAAAAAGAAATCTTTTTTCTCAGCAGTTATATGATAATGTCCAGGTTCAACCAAAAATCCATATCTACCATCAAGGTCAGTATAAGAAATACCAACGATATTTTGATCAATATCAAGCAGGGTTAATTTTACTCCAACTAATGGCTCTTTGGTAAAATTATCAAAAACCACTCCCCATGGTTTATGTCTTTTACGTACTCCAAAACCATATAAAAACAAATACCAAACCCGAATCACGATACTAGTGAGTCCAGCAGTATTTGAAAAAATTAAGTAAGCAAAATTATATATTCCAGAAAAAATCAAAGTAAAAAAAGAAAAAATTTCTGTAGAAAAGAAAAGGAAAAATACTACCAATAAAAATACAAAACTGGCATAAAAATATTTTTTATTTATTTTGTACTGATTTTCCATTTTATTTTTTATAAATATTTTTTACAACATTTTTAATACTCTCTTTGTCCATACTATAATATCCGATTAATTCTGTAGGCGTACCAGACTGTCCGAATTTATCTTTCACTCCTACAAATTCCATAGGTACTGGGAAATTTTGAGCAAGCATTTCAGCCACAGCCGAGCCCATACCACCTGCTATTTGATGCTCTTCTACGCAAACTATTTTTTTAGTTTCTTTTGCGAGGGCGAGAACAGCCTCAACATCAAATGGTTTAATCGTATGTAAATTTAAAACTTTTGTTTTTATACCTTCAGCTTCTAATTCTTTTGCTGCAAGTAGTGCCAAGTACATAAGCCCACCTGTAGCTATGATTCCTACATCTGCAAGTCCAACATCCGGCATCCAAAAAATCTCTGCTTTACCGAGCTCAAAAGGAGTTTCTTCGGTAGTAATAATAGGAGTTTTTTCACGAGCAAGACGCAGATACGTTGGAGTTTTATGATTTTTATCCGCTAGAGCGAGCGTTGCTTTTTTTGCTTCTATGGAATCACAAGGCGAAACTACAGCCATATTTGGAAGGATGCGCATAAGAGCAATGTCCTCGAGGGCTTGATGCGTACCACCGTCAGGACCGACAGAAATACCCGCGTGACTGCCAACCACTATTACTTTTCTATCGTTATAACAAATAGTAGTGCGAATCTGTTCCCAATTACGCCCTGGAGAAAACATCGCATAACTAGAACAAAAAGGAATTTTACCCATCGCGCTCATACCCGAAGCCACCGTCGCTAAATTTTGCTCCGCCACACCTATCTCTACAAATCTTTCCGGAAATTTTTCTTTAAATAAATGCATTTGCGTACTCTCAGTCAAGTCTGCACAAAGAGCTACAACATTTGTATCTAGTTCTCCTGCTTTCATAAGCCCAACACCAAAACCCTTACGTATCGGCTCTTGCTCTACATCTGCACTAAAAAGTTTCGGATTTAATTTTAATTTTGGGTTAAGCATTTTTACTGATGTTCACTTTTAATTTTACCTCCGAGTGTGCGAAGTTCTTTTAATGCCATATCTGCCTCCTCTTTGCTTGGTGGTTTGCCATGCCAATGATAATCCCTCTCGAATTCTTTCACGCCCCTCCCTGGTATTGTATGCGCTATGATTACAGTCGGCTTTTCTGAGATAGACTTTGCCAAATTCACAGCTTCGTCTATCGCCCGAAAATCATGCCCAGAAATTTCTATCACATGCCAGTTGAAAGCTTTCCATTTTGCACCGAGCAGTTCGAGTGGCATAATGTCTTCGGTATTACCATCTATCTGAATATTGTTTCTATCCACCACTGCTATCAAATTAAACAATTTATTCTTCCCGGCGAACATTATCGCTTCCCAATTATTACCTTCGTTTAATTCCCCGTCGCCCAAAAAGCAATAAATAAATCGAGTATTATCTTTTTTGTCTATCTTGTCAGCGAGCGCCATACCACATGCTTGTGATAATCCTGAGCCAAGTGGCCCACTTGAGGTCTCGAGCCAAGACATAAATTCGCGGTGTGGGTGCCCTTGTAAACGAGTACCAAATTTACGCAAAGTATTAAGTTCGGCGAGAGGCATATACCCAGCATGAGCCATCGTCGCATAATACACAGGACAAATGTGCCCATTTGATAGTACAAATCTATCACGATCAGCCCACATAGGATCTTTCGGATCGTGCTTTAGTCCATGGAAAAACATATAAGTAAAAATATCCGCCATGCCGAGTGGTCCTGCAGTATGACCCGAGCCAGCAGAGACAAGCATCTCAATAATCGACATGCGTATATCATTTGCCTTTTTCTCTAATTCCAAAATTTTATCCTGCGTAAGCATTTATATAATTATACCAAATTAAAAAGAAAAACAGAAAATTGCACTAGGAAATTACAAATTTTGAAAAGCTTCTATGGTGCCTATTATGTCACCAGAGTTAAATATTGCGGAGCCGGAGACAATAGCGTCAGCTCCGGCATCAGCGAGCACAGGCGCAGTGTTTTTATTTATTCCACCATCGACAGAGACTTTGAGGTCAGGGTATTTTTCTTTAAGAATTTTAATATGCTCTAAAACTTTTTCATCAAATTCTTGATTTTGAAATCCAATAGTGTCTATACCCATGAGTTGCACAAAATCCACAATATTTACAAAAGGAAAAATCTCTTCTACTTTAGTATTAGGATTTGTAGAAATGCCTATTTGAATACTGTCGCGCACATATGTGTCGAGGCCTTCTAAGAAATTTTTAAAGTCCATTTTGTCTTTCATTGATTCTAAGTGGAAAATAATTTTCTTGGGCCCAAGCTTGGTATAAATATCAAAATTCTCTACTGCATCAGCGACTAGCAAATCGAGCTCAAAATCTATCTCTTCCCAAAAAGGCATTCCTATTTGTTCATTTAAAATCTGTTGAAGATAAATATCATTTGCACCACCTGTAGCAAAAGGCCAAGTCTTACTCGGTACAAAAACACCATCGCAAATATCTATTTGCACAAGCGGAACTACACCTCGCACTAATGCAATTTTATTTTTCATCTCTTCGTAATCTTTTGCTAAAATAGCTGGTATGACTTCCATAAATTAAAATTTACTTATTCTTCTGACATGGCGCTCTTCTCCAGAAAATTTTGTATTTAAAAAAAGTTCACAAGCAAATTTGGCTTCGTCGACAGAGACAAAACGTGCGCCTATAGATAAAATATTCGCATCATTATGCTCGCGCATGAGTTTTACTATTTCAAAACTGTCCACATTGTCCGCTCCTTCTTTTTGTAATTCTTGTCCGTAAAATACTCCAGCACGAATTCCAGAAACTCTATTGGCACACATAGCCTCGCCCTGCCCTGAGCCACCGAAGATTATCCCCATGCTACCCTCGTTTTGAGCTACACTTTCTGCTAGTGGCAATACAAAATCCGGATAATCGTCATTTTCATCATCTACAAGTGCACCCATATCGACAACTTCATAACCCAATTCTAAATCCATCAAATAATTTTTAATTTGATTCTTCATCTCAAAACCTGCGTGATCTGTAGCAATAAAAATTTTCATAAATTTATTTTATACTATTCCCTGTTTTAATAACATGCTCTACTAAAGTATATGTATACCCCATTTCGTTATCATACCAGCCCATTACTTTGACAAGGTTTCCACCGACGACTCGAGTCATCTCTAGGTCAGCTATGCAGGCGTGTGAGTTGCCTAGGATATCACTCGAGACAAGTGGCTCTTCGGTAATATTAAATACTTTCATCCATCTTGGATCTTCTGATGCTTTTTTTAAAATGTCATTTACTTCGAGCGCTGTCGTCGGCTTTTTAGAAATAAATGTAATGTCCACTATCGAGCCTGCTGGGACTGGCACACGGATAGATATGCCATCAAAAAGATTTTCTAAATTTGGATATGCTTTGGTCACAGCGATAGCAGCGCCAGTCGAAGAAGGCACAATGTTTTGCGCAGCAGCTCGGCCTTCACGCAAATCTTTTTTGCTTGGGCCATCGACGAGTGCTTGTGAAGCTGTGTATCCGTGCACAGTGTTTAAGATTGCCTTTTCTATACCTAGCGCTTCGTCGAGAATTCCAATAAGTGGTGAAGCTGCATTGGTAGTGCAAGACGCATTGCTAGTAACGTCACAAGTTCCAAATTTTTCTTCATTCACACTCAAGAGGATAGTTTCGCCGGGGAAAGAGCCATCCCCTTTACTTGGTGCAGAGATGACGACTTTTTTTGCACCTTGATCTAGGTGGAATTTTGCTTTTTCATAAGCAGTAAAAAGTCCTGTGGATTCTACTACCACGTCTATATTTAAATCTTTCCAAGGAAGTTTTGTTGTATCTTTTTCAGAAATAAATTTCACACTTTTGCCATCAATAAATATTTCTCCTTCTCTGTGTAAAATTTTTTTTGGCCAAGTTCTATATACAGTGTCGTATTTTAATAAATAAGAGAGAGAATCAATAGAGCCCAAATCATTCACTGCGACTATTTCTATTTCAGGACGCTCAAAAGCAATCTTGAGGAATGCCCGCCCTATTCGCCCAAAACCATTTATTGCTACTCTGATTTTTCTATTTTCCATAACTTAAATTTATGATAATTTTAATACTCATATTATACTCTTTTTCTAAATTTTAAACAAAAAATGAATTATGATAAGATACATAGATGCAAAAACCATTTATTCATCTTCACACACACTCGCATTACTCCCTACTCGATGGGCTTTCTAAGGTGGAAGTTTTGGTAGAAATGGCGAAAAAGTTCAAGATGCCGGCTATGGCGCTCACTGACCACGGCAATATGTATGGTGCCATAGAGTTCTATAAGGAATGTAAAAAAGCTGGCATAAAGCCTATCATCGGCTGTGAATTTTATGTGGCCGAAAGAAAACTATCTGACAAAGATGCAGGTGTAGATAATAAACGCTATCACTTGATAGTTCTAGCCAAGAATTTGCAAGGCTACAAAAATTTAATGCGTCTCGTCTCTATTGCAAACCTCGAAGGATATTATTACAAACCTCGCATAGATGAAGAAACTTTGGCAAAATATTCATATGGCCTTATAGCACTGTCTGGTTGTATGGGAGGTAAATTAAGTAAAGCGGTGCTCGCCGGCAATGATGAAAAAGCTGAAGCTATTATAAAACAGCACCAAGAAATTTTCGGTAAAGAAAATTATTTTATTGAAATCCAAGCTCACCCTCACATAGAGCGCGACAAAGAATTGCGCGACAAATTAGTAGAGCTAGGTAAAAAGTTAGGTACCAAAGTAGTAGCGACTCAAGATTCACACTACCCTTGTGCTGATGACCACAAAGCTCATCATACTCTACTTCAAGTAAACACAGGTGCCGATGGTAAAGACTCGAGCAAATTCGAATTCTCTGACGATGATTTTTCTTTTATCGACTCGCCTACTGCTTACAAATATTTTGCTGATTACACCGAAGCAGTCGAAAATACAAATATAGTTGCAGATATGTGCGAAGATTATGATATAGAACTCGGCGTACCATACTTCCCAGATTTTAAAACACCCAATGACGAAGATCCAAATGAAGTTCTGCGAAAACTAGCATTTATGGGTTTTGATTTTCGGAAATTAGAAAAAGGTGCTGACAGGCTAGAGCGCCTAGAATACGAGCTCGGAATTATCAAGCAAAAAGGTTATGCCACATATTTTCTAGTTGTAGGTGATCTACTTAGATTTGCTCGCGAAAATAAAATTCTAACAAATATTCGAGGCTCGGTTGCCGGCTCACTTACTACTTATTTACTTGGTATTACTAATGTCGATCCATTTTTTTATAAATTACCTTTCGAAAGATTCTTAAATCCACAGCGCCCATCACTGCCCGACATCGATATGGATTTCGCCGACAATAAACGCGATCAAATGATAGCTTATGTAAAACAAAAATACGGTGAAGACAGAGTCGCGCAAATAGGAACATTTGGAACCATGATGGCCAAAGGCTCGGTGCGTGATGTAGCGCGAGCTCTCGGTCATGAATACAGCATCGGCGACAGAATTTCTACTATGATACCACTAGGATCACAAGGTATGCCTATGACTATTGACCATGCGATGGAATTAGTACCAGAATTAGCTGAAGCATACAAAAAAGAAAAAGATACACGCGAGATTATCGATCTCGCAAAAAAAATGGAAGGTTGCGTGCGCCATGTTTCTGTCCACGCAGCCGGAGTGGTGATATCGCCAAAACCACTTTACGAATTTACACCTATTCAATATGACCCCAAAGGGGGTGATGTTATTACTCAATATGATATGTATCAAATCGAAGATGTGGGTTTGCCAAAATTCGACTTTCTTGGTATTCGAAACTTATCAATTCTTGCTGATGCTGTCGAAACAGTAAAAAATACAAAAAATATTGAAGTTGATATAGAAAATATACCAATAGACGACAAGAAAACTTTCGAACTACTAGCGAGCGGACAAACCGAAGGGCTTTTCCAATTAAATGGCTCTGGTATGACTACATTTTTGAAACAATTAAAACCAACTACCATACACGATATCAACGCGATGGTGGCTCTATATCGCCCAGGACCGATGCAATTTATTCCTCTTTATATAGAACGCAAACACAAGCCGAGTCTTGTGCGTTATCTAGATCCTGCACTAGAACCAATACTAAAACAAACTTACGGAGTTCTAGTTTACCAAGATGACCTCCTAATGATAGCTATAAACATTGCTGGCTATAGTTGGGGTGAGGTGGACAAATTCCGTAAAGCCGTCGGTAAAAAAATTCCAGAAGAAATGGCAAAACAAAAAGAAATTTTTATCGCTGGTTGTGTTTCGCATAGCAAGTGGCCACTAAAAAAAGCGCAAGAACTATGGAACTGGATAGAACCTTTTGCAGCCTATGGTTTCAACAAAGCTCACTCTGCCTCATATGGGCGCGTCGCTTATCAAACCGCATATATGAAAGCAAATTTCCCTTGCGAATACATGACAGCAATACTCACAGCAGAATCCGGCGATGTGGAAAAAATTTCTGAAATAGTTCATGAATGTAAAAATATGAATATAAAAGTATTACCTCCAAATATAAATGAAAGTTTTGGTGGTTTTACTTATATCGATGAAAACACTATTCGCTTTGGACTTTATACTATAAAAAATTTAGGGGGCGATATTGCCGATGCTATTATAGCTGAGCGTAAAAAAAATGGAGCATATACATCTATAGGAAATTTTTTAGACAGAGTTCGTCACAAAAATTTAAATAAAAAATCATTAGAAGCACTTTCGAAATCTGGTGCTATGGATGATTTTGCTGAACGTGGCGCCCTACTTGTAAATATGGAGGACATGCTTTCATACAATAAGGAAGTAAATAATCAAAATGCAAATCAAAATTCACTTTTCGACTTATCGAGTGAAGTAAAATTGCCTGAATTTAAATTACGCGAATCTGCCCCAGCAACAGCAATGGAAAAATTAGTTTGGGAAAAAGAACTACTGGGCTTGTATATCTCGGGCCACCCACTCGATCGACTGCGCGACAAATTAGCTACTAAAAAAATAAATATAAAATTTATAAAAGAAAGTTCTGATATTTCTGTTGGTAATGGTATGAGTGTTACGCTCGGCGGACTCATTACTGAAGTTAAAAATATAATTACTAAAAAAAATGAACGCATGGCTTTTATAAAAATAGAAGATTTAACGGCCGATATTGAAGCCGTAATATTTCCAAAATTATTTCAAAATTCTCCGGATTTAATTCTGCCAGAAAAAACCGTTGCCATATCAGGCAAGATCTCCTTGCGTAATGGCGAAAAAAGTATAATAATAGAAGCGGTAAAAGCTATTTAAATAACTAAAAAATTTTTTATGAGAAGTTTTCAATATCGTCCAGAGATGGATGAGCTTTATTATGCTGTAAGGGAAGATTACTTTGCTTTCAAAAATCAATTAAGACTTTACAAAGAAAAATTTCCTGGAAAGGAATTGAAAAAAATCAATCTTTGGAAAAAAGCTACGGAACAATACCTTTCCTATTTCCCCGGCGAAAATATTCATGATATCTTAAAAAGATTAGCTAATTTTAAAAAATATCTGAAAAAGAAAAAAGAAAAAAATAAAATGCCAGAATTACAATTCCCGGCATAAAAAGTGTTGAAAAACTTTTGCGGAAGACCATCTTCCGCAATTTTTATTTTAGTTAAAAAGGCTCATTGCTTTTTCGCGACCTTCAGAAAAAATTATTTCAATAGCTTCAGCTACGCATTTACTTTCTTTTTTAAGAATAGCTAATTCTTCTTTTTTAAATTCACCGAGCAAGAATTTCAAAACTTTTTCTTCCCCTTTTGGTTTTTTAGCTACACCTTTGGCTGTAGCCCCCGATACACCGATGCGTATACGCACGAATTCCTGACTTTTTACATTTTTGATTATATTTTCGAGTCCATTATGACCACCACTAGATCTGTCGAAAGAAATTTTGATTTTACCGAGTGGTAGATCCATATCGTCATAGACAACAATAAAATTCTTCAAATCCTTTTTTTCTTTTATATATTTACGAGCGACTTTGCCAGATTCATTCATAAAAGTTTCTGGTAATAAAAATTTTACTTTAACACCGTTCACTAAATCTTTGTCTAAAATATTTTGACAAATGAGTGCCCCTGCATTATGGCGGGTTTTTTCATATTTTTCTCCAATATTACCTAAACCAAAAACTATTTTTATCATAGCTAAATGATAGCAAAATTTTATCTTGATTTTCTATCTTTATTTATCAGACAACATAAATACCTCTTCTGTCAATGATTTTTTGTGATATGATAATGCTATATGTATAAAAATGTAGAAATTCCACAAGAACTTGAAGACAAAAAGTCTTTTTGGGAGTTAGCACGTTTTGCGATCATCGCCATTATTATAGTTGTGCCTATTCGTATATTTATAGCCCAGCCATTTATAGTATCTGGTTCTTCTATGTATCCTACTTTTGAAAATGGTCAATATCTCATAGTCGACGAGCTTTCATACCGTCTCGGTGAACCAAAGCGTGATGATGTGGTTATATTTAAATATCCCCTTCAAAAAGAAAAATTTTTTATTAAAAGAATTATTGGTCTACCCGGGGAAACAGTTGAGATAAAAAAAGATGTAGTTACCATTTATAATACTGAAAATCCAAATGGAATTATCCTAGCAGAGCCATATGTCAAAGTAGAGTTTGATACAGACGAAAAAAGAATCCTCGGTAATGATGAATACTTTGTGATGGGTGATAATCGCTCTGCGAGCTCGGACTCTCGTTATTGGGGCCCAGTACATCGTGAACTACTAGTAGGTAAAGCATTCTTGCGATTATTACCTCCGACAAAGCTAGGCATTTGGCCAGGAAGTTTTGATAGAGAGATTTATAAAACAGGAGATGAATTTTAAAAATAAAAATATGATTAAAAAAACAAAAAAAATAACTTCAGCAAAAAACAATAAAGAATTAGCTAGCCCGAAAGGTATGCGTGATATATCAGGTGAACTTTATTATGGCTTCCAAGGTTTTTTTGAAAAAGCACAAGAAGTAGCAGTATATTATGGTTTCAAACCAATAGAAACTCCTATGCTGGAAAATGAAGAAATTTTTACTTCTGGTATTGGCGAAGGTACTGATATTATCGATAAAGAAATTTATAACCTAAAAACTAAAGGTGGCGACCACCTAGCGCTCCGTCCTGAACACACTGCCCCACTTATGCGCAGTTATATAGAACAAGGAATGCAAAATCAACCTCAGCCTGTCATGGTATATCAATATGGTCCTGTATTTCGCCACGACAAACCGCAACGTGGACGCTACCGACAATTTTACCAATTTGACTTAGACTCTCTAGGTAGTGAAAAAAGCATAATGGATGCTTTAGTAATAAAAGTTGGTCTTTCTATTTTAGAAGAAGCTGGTGCGGACAATTTAATCATTGATATAAATTCCATAGGAGACAAAGAATGTCGCAGTAGCTATATAAAAGAACTATCTAGCTATTATCGAAAACATATAAACACCTTGCCTGTTATAGATAAACAACGCTTAAAAACTAATCCACTTCGTATTCTAGATTCTAAAGAAGAAAAAACTATAGAGCTAAATGAAAACGCACCTGACTCTATATCTTCTCTTTGCCCTTCTTGCAAAAAACATTTTAAAGAAGTTTTAGAATATTTAGATGAGATGAATATCACTTATCGTATAAATAAAAATTTAGTGCGTGGTCTTTCTTATTACACTCGCACTGTTTTTGAAGTAATTCAAGAAGGTGGCGCTGAAGATGGTTCACCACTGTCTATAGCAGGTGGTGGTAGATATGATTATCTAGCAAAACAATTAGGCAGTAAAAAAGATGTATCTGCCGTCGGTTTCTCTATAGGAGTAGATCGTATAGTTGAAGCACCTTGGTATAAAAAACTTGCTCCTAGAATAATGAAAAAACCAAAAATATATTTTATACAACTTGGAGCCGAAGCAAAACTAAAAAGTCTAAACATTATCGAGATACTTCGCAAAGCCCACGTGCCTATAGCTCAAGCTCTTTCCAAAGACTCACTCGGTAGCCAGCTCGGCATAGCCGAACGCCTAGCTATACCATACGCTATAATTTTTGGAGTCAAAGAAGCTCTCGACAATACTGTAATAGTTCGGGACATGCAAAGCCGTTCTCAAGAAACCGTAAAAATTTCTAAACTACTCGAATATTTAAAAGAAATAAAATAATTTTTAATTTTTTAAAAAATGAAAGAAATTGTGCAAGTAAATACACTAAAGGGTAAAGTTTTGCATAAAATTGCAGAAGAAGTTGTATTAACAGAAATACCAAATAAAAAAATACAGAAAATTCTAACAGAAATGTCCGAAGCTTTAAATAGCCAAGGTGATGGTGTGGCCATAGCTGCCCCTCAGATAGGATATTCACTACGAATTTTTGTCGTGTCAGGAAAAGTTTTTGATGAAGATTTTTTAGCTGGACGCCAGGCGGGTAATACAAAAAATGTCGAGAAAAAGTTTCTAGACAAAGTTTTTATTAATCCACGTATTACTAAAAGTTCTCGTGAAAAAGAATGGATGCCAGAAGGTTGCCTTTCAGTCCGCCCTATATACGGCAAAACTTATCGCTCGAAAAAAACTTATATAGAAGCATACGATGAAAAAGGCAAGAAATTCAAAATGGGAGGCTCTGGTCTACTCGCTCAGATATTCCAGCACGAGACTGATCACTTAAATGGCATATTATTTATAGACCATGCAAAAGATTTGCGAGAAGAAGAATTACCAAATTAAATGAATAATAGAGATTTAAATTTTGTATTTTTTGGCACGCCAGATGTGGCAAGCGAAACTTTAGAGATTTTAAAACAATCTGGCTTTTTACCTACCCTCATAATAACCGCACCTGACCGCCCCGCAGGCAGAAAAATGCTCTTAACTCCTCCACCAGTAAAAACCTTCGCTATAGAAAATAATATTCCATATATACAACCAGAGAAAATCACTGATGAATTTATTAGCTCTCTTCCTGAAGTAGATTTAAACATTGTTATTGCTTATGGGAAAATTCTAAAAGAAACATTAATCAAAAAACCAAGATTAGGCTCGATAAATATTCACTACTCTCTCCTGCCAAAATACCGCGGAGCTTCACCCCTCGAATCCGCACTCTTAAATGGCGACAAAACCACAGGCATAGCAATTCAACAAATGGAATACAAAATGGATTCTGGGCCGATATTAGCCCAAGTGGAAGTTCCTATAAATTCTACAGATACAATAATAGAAATGCGAAATAAATTAATAACTTTGGGCGCAGAAAAACTTGTTGAAATTTTGCCTAAAATATTTAATTCTGAAATCACTCCAGTTCCACAAGACGAATCATTAGCTACTTTTTGCACTAAAATTAAAAAAGAATACGGGTTAATAGATTTAGAAAAAGACAGTCCTGAGGCTATGTATAATAAATTCCGCGCCTACAAAATCTGGCCTAGAATTTATTTTTTCAAAGATAATAAAAGAGTCATAATTACTGATGCTATGTTAGAAAATGGCAAATTTATAATCAAAAAAATTATCCCCGAAGGAGGCAAAGAACAAGAATATAAATCCTAGTATTTACCAGTAAAAGGATTTCGTTTGGAGAGGCCTTTCATCATCTTTTTCACACTCCGAGCTCCACGATGAAACAAGGTTTGAGACCTGTCTTTATCTTTACTAATTTCCCGAAATAATGTTTCTTTAATTTGATCTACAGCTTGATATAAGTCCTCTTTGTCAGCTGAAGCGTAAAACTTTTTACCATTTATGTTTATATTACAATCCGCATGAAAAACATCCCCTTTGTTTTGACCATTGGTTCTGCGTCCTACTTCAAAATGCACCATTACTTCCCCACCAGAATTTTCAATTTTAGACAATAATTTTCCTAAATTTGTAACCCGCTTTTCTACATATTCACTCATCGCTTCAGTAATTTCTAAATTCTTACCCAGTAAATTTATTTGCATATGTTTTTTATATTTAAGTCTAATAATACTTATATTTTACCTTTTTTAAAGAAATGCTACAATCAAGGCTATGGCAAAGGAAAAACACGGAAAAACTCAAAAAAATAAGGACATTCTAAAAAATAAAATTTTAAAAATTTTGCAAGAAAAAAAGCCTGATTTTACTCACTTTCTTAAGAAAACTGGCAAAGAAAAAATACTCATGTATTACAAAAAAACCTTAATTTCTTCAAAATCTCCCAAAAATTCAAATTACAACGTCGCGCTAGAGTTTATAGCAAAAGAAACAAAAAAAAGGCTCGGTGTAAAAATATCAAATGCTGTATTTTCTGATCTGAAAAAACACAATTTAGTAGGCACGGCTGATCATCACAGTATCCTCTCTAGTCCATTCTTTGCACACAATCCAATTATCGAAGCATTTACGAGACAAAGTTTAGATTTAAAAACTATTCCCATTATCAGCTGCGGAAATATCCCTATAGACAATTCTACTTATCCGCGTGGTATATTTTTTTTCGACAAAGAAAATCGATATAAAAAAGTTCCGATTTTAAGTTTGAAAAATAAAAAAACTCCTACCTATTTACAAAAAGGTTTTGGTATTAAAGAATATGAAAAATTTGAAAAATTATTTGAAAATAATTCTCTAAATATAAAAACTCACAAATTTATAAAAGAAACAATAAAAAGTAATATCCGAGAAAAAGATTTTGCAGTTCAAATAACTAAAATAAATCATACATTCTTCAAAAATATCTTTCCAAATTTAGATCTAGTATATATAGACCAAGAAACCTTAGTGTGGAACTTGTTACTAAAGTACCACATACCAAAAGAAACTTTAATTACAAATTTCTTATTCAATGAAAATACTATTAAAGAATTTATTAAAAATTTCGACGGTATACAAGGCGCTTTTGATTCCAAAATAAGTAAAGGAAGCATTTTATTTTGGTATTTAGAAAATGGTCATATGTATAAAATCATAGATTATAGGGATAATTCTTTTATCATAGAAAATGGCGAAAAAATAAAAGGCAAAAAAGAGTTAATAAAGAATTTAAAATCAAATAAATTAGTACCTACTATGGCACTGTGTTTTATCGTGCTCGCCTTTTATCATAAATTAGAATGCGGTGGAGGCTTTTCGCAAATCGGCTATTTACCAAAAATGCAAAAAGCTTTCGATAAAATAGTAAGCGGGACAAAATTTAAAACAAAAGTAATTACGAAAAATAATATTTACAGGGGTGATATAATAATCACAGAAATAGAGACAAAAAAAGAATTTACCCCAGCAACTTTTATTGATATATTAGAAGAAATACAAGAAAAAAACAGTATAGAAGAAGTAAAAAATAAATTAAACCTCATGTCTGTAGAAGATGGTATAATTCCCATATTGGCTGATTTACATACAGAAATAGAAAAAAAACAGATTAATACCGGTAAAAAATTAGTATCAAAAAATACTCATAAAATTCTAAAATGAAAGAAGTAAAAATTCACATTTCAAATTTAGGCGGAAATATCACTGCATTAGTGGATGATTTTAAAAGTACAAAAAAACAAAAAGTAGATCTTTCAAAAAAGATTTTAAAAAAATTCAAACACATAGAACAAGTAGGTTTTATTAAGAAAAATGAAAAGGGGTCAGACTATACCTTGCATATGGCCGGTGGAGAATTCTGCGGAAATGCCATACGTAGTGTAGGCCTCCTCTCGCACCTCGAAGACAAAAAAACTTCAAAATTAATAAACTTAAATGGTAAAAATTTTAAAGTAGAAATCAAAGATAATGCTGTAGCTCTTTATTTTGAAAGAAAGGATGTGATTTTAAAAAATGATTCAGTTCGCATAGACAACATACTGTTTTTCTTTAATAAAAAAATAGAAGTAAAAACAGGAAGAGAAATAAAAGCAGTAGGATATATAGATTATGAAAAGAAAAAAAACTATATCGACATGAAACCATACATATATGTAAAAGACATTGGTTCTAAAATATATGAGATGGGTTGTGCTTCTGGTAGCGTCGCTTTGGGATTATACTTATCGAAAACCTTGGGGAATGATATCGATATTCGTCAACCGTGCGGTGAAATATATAATATCCATATAGATAAAAAATATATTATATTAAAAAGTAAATTAAAAAATAACAACAAAATTTATCATGAAGCAAAAATGTAATGCCTGTGGCAATAATCCGACAATTCATATAATGGCAAAGGTAGATTCCACTGTATCTGTGTGGGTAGAGCCGATGAATAAAATAGTTCTAGATGGCTTTTTGGGAAAAATTATAAAAGATTTATTAGATTTCTCAGCGCCATATTATATAGAGCTCTTTAAATTTATAGGGTTAGTTAGCACAAATTCTAATGTAGAAAAAGCTCTAACCAACCGCTCAAAAGTAATTTGGCGTGAAGCAAATAAAAGAGGAATAAAAATGGAGCAATTAGTGGTCCTCGGTAAACCTATAGAAATCTATAGCGCAAAGGTTGCCGGCAAGAAATTGATTTTTCAAAGCATACCAAATAAACCATGCAACAATGGCAATGACCGCTGGATAGACGATAAATCTATTTTAAAAAAGTTTCTAAAAAAACACGGTGTGCCTACGCCGAGTGGTGCTAGTGCCAAAACTATGGCTGAAGCTTTGCAGATTTTTAATAAAATAAAAAAACCAGTAATTGTAAAACCTCGCCTAGGTTCGAGAGGTCGCCACACTACTACAAAAATATTCACTGAGGCACAATTAAAGGAGGCTTTCAAATCCGCCAAAGAGCTCTGCTCTTATGTAATAGTCGAGGAAGAATTAATCGGCAGTGTATATAGAGGCACCGTAGTAGATGGCAAATTAGTAGGTGTATTAAAAGGCACTCAACCATTTGTGATAGGTAATGGTAAAAATACCATTGCAGAATTAATCAAAGAAAAAAATATTAATAAACATCCAAAAGTAAAAGATGTAGAGATAAATGAAAAATTAACTTCTTTCTTAGAGCGCCAAAATTTAAAATTAAATTCTATTTTAAAATCTGGCGAGCAAATTATTCTTTCTGAAAAAATAGGTGTGGGTTATGGCGGGACCTCTGTCGAGCTTTGGCCAAATGTTCATCCAAAGCTCGTAGCTTATTTAGAAAAAGCGGGTAAGCTTATAGACTATTCAGTAATGGGTTTTGACTTTATTATGGAAGACCCAAAGAAAGACCCAGATTCGCAATCCTTTGGAATCATAGAATGCAATTCCCTGCCCTTTATAGACCTCCATTACGACCCCCTAGAAGGCCCTACCATACCCGTAGCCGAATATGTGTGGGATATGTGGGAAAAGGCTTAATACAGGCTAACTGTTGACTTATATTTAAAGTCGTGCTAGACTCATATTCGTATTATTTGTTCTTTAAATATAAGAGATTTTAAGGGTTTTAAAGAATTGTTATCTATGTTTCTTTCTTCGAGGAGGTATAGACAACAATTTTTTTTTAATCATTTAAATCTTTTTATTATGTTTTCAAAAAACTTTTTCCGCCCAATGCTGGGCATCTTGGCAATTTTATTGTTCACGTTTAGTATTGCTCATGCGACTGATCCGGGAAAATCTAAATCCCCAACTAACGCAGTAAATGTGGCATCAGCTGAAGAACTAGCGAATTTTGTTAGGCAAAAAACAACTTCGGTGTCATTGTCATCTGAAACAGGTACGATTCGATACGAATCTCCAACCTATTTTTTGAATAGCAATGATTTAGCTACAAATGTGACCGCTACCTACAATTTGTCTAGTGGCAATGTGCAATCATTATTTATTGTAACAAAGTACAGAAACGGGCAACAAACTTTCACAATTTTCCCTTACGAACAAGGAAAAACAGAAGTTAGCGCCGGCCCCACAACAGCTGAATGGATGATTATGGAATTAAACAGAATAAATAGTTTAAGCCAGCCAAATCAATTTATCCAATCAACAAACCAAACTGATGGAACAACCCAACCGGATCAACCAGCAAAATTGGTAAATAAAAAAACGCAGCGATAACCTGCAAAGATCGTAGTTTTCTTATTTTGAGACCTTAGTCGAATGTCCCCGTCGTACCATACGCACGGGGCATTTTTTATTTCTTTTTTTATAATTAAAAAAAGCATAGATGTCTAAAATGACACCTATGCTTTCCTACTCACTGTTTTCGAAACCTCTTTTTCTTTTCTAGCATCTCTTCCCTTTTTGCTACCAAAAGATCAATTTCCTTCTGGTAATTTCTAGCTTGTAAAGCTAGTTTTTTAAAGTTTTTTTCATTATCCCTTTCATCCCCTAAAAGTTGATCTTCAATCTTTAATAAATCAAAAGCTCTTTGGTCAATTTGATCTTCTAAATCTTGAATCGATGGTTTCCGCTTTCGCATTTCATACTGCTCATCACTACTAGCAACTACCATTAAAGAATCTTCTGGACAATAAATGGAAAATTCTTTTATGTAATCATATTCCCATCTGTGATGCTTGTATTTATAATAAGCTATGGCACCCTCCTCTACTCTTTTAATCTGAAGTAAATACCCTTCGGACTTTTCAGTAGCATTAATTTTTTTACTGCTTGTGCTTGCATACAAATCTATATACAGGTCTTTGTTAAAATCAACCCACATAGCTTCATATTTAATCCATGCAGTTTCGCCAATGCGAAGCTTGTCTACAGCTTTTAAAAGCTTTGTTCTGATTATCTTTATAGGCTTCATAAATAGAACTTTTATTACTAAAAATATAGCAAAAACAATAAAAAAATGCGAGTCAAATTGTTAACTCGCATTCTACTTTCGCCACACTTCAATACAGCTCAAGTAATGGACATTCATCCAGGATTCTGTGGAATTCATCATTTTTTTCAAATACCCCTTGAATTCCTATCAGAGTATTATCTTTGGCATATAAAATTTCTATTTCCATGGCTAATTTAACTAGTTTTTTTAAAAAAGTTAAGGAAAATTGCTATTCCAATGGGTATAAATAATGACCCGTAGGACAAAGAAATTTGATTAATAAAAATTCCCGCAAAAAAAGCAACGGCAGAAATTAAAGACAAAATTAATATAAAAATAAATTCATATTGATTTCTTGCTTTTTTTCTTTCTATCCGTAAAATTTCTTTTGCTTGTTTTGCAACTATAGGCCAAGGGCCTTGATCTTCATGAGACATCAAATCAAGAATTTTTTCGTAATTATACAAATCTTTCACAATAGCCCGTTGGCCGCCCCAAGAAAGCTTGTTGTATTGAGATGTAATAGCCATAACAAAATAAAATTTTTCTCTTAATAAACTATCCATAGGATTAAATTTTTAAAAAAACGTGAAAAATTAAAAAACCTTCGAATACATTATATCATAATATTCGATAAAGTAAAGTTATATTTATTAGGTTAATTACGCCCCTATCAAGGCACGTATACGCTTTTCTACATCGTCTAGAGTGTAATTGGATTTCACTAAAAAGTCTGTAGCGCCTAGATCCATGGCTTGCTTTACATCGCGCTCTTCAGCTAGGTTTGAAAATACTAAAACTGGTAATTTAAGATTTTTAGCATCCTCGCGAACTTTTTTCAAAAAATCAAAACCACTTACATCTGGTAAAAGTAAGTCGAGTAGTATCAAATCAACAGAACCTTTGCTCAAAATATCGAGTGCATCGGTAGCATTAGTAGCATGAACCACTTCGAAATCATCTTTGCTTAATTTTTTAGAAATTAGTTCCCCTAGAAACAAATCATCTTCAACTATCAAGATTTTTTTACTCATATTTTATATTAAGCTCGCTTCTTTTTTGAAGCTTTTTTAGCCAGCATTGCTCTTTTAATAGTCAGGCGCTTCACTGTTTTGTGTGAACGCCTAGATGCAGGTCTTTGACTTAGTGTTGTTCCTCTTTTTGCCATAAAATTTGTATATAAATATTAATACTAATATTATACTATAAAATCCAAAAGAAAGAAATAATATATATTAAACTTTATTTTGAAAGCTTTAAAACCAAAACTGGCATTACAATGCTTATTGCTGGGAAAATAATAGCCATGTCTTCTTTTGCAATGTGAAGTCCACATTTTTGAATAAGATTTTGCATATCTGAAACAGAATACCACTTTTCAAAATGATACGGCTCGGGACATTTTCTGTATTTAAGTATTTTATGCAAAAAATTATTTTTAAAAATTAAATCTATCAGATAAATATTTCCATCACCCTTTAGAACTCTTTTCATTTCTAAAAGAGAATTTACTGGGTCATCCATATGGTGCAAAGTCATCGAGGTTATCACCATATCAAAACTACCATCAGCAAAAGGCAGATTTTTATTATCCGCTAATTTAAAAATTCCACTTGGTATATTATTTTTTGCTTTTTCTATGTCTTCCTTATTTATATCTACTCCATAGACATGAGCCTTGGGGTTTTTCTTGAGCAGAATCTCCAAAAAAGATCCATCTTGGCATGAAGTATCTAATACCGAAATACCTTCACTTAAATGAATATTTTTTAAAATTATCTTATGCCGTATTTTTCGAAAAAAAGATTGTAGCTTATTTAGCATTATTTAAATTATACTAAAATATAGGTGATTTTACCTTATAAGATGATCTGTTTGCCTTTTTTGACTTATATGCTAGTTTAAAACAAGAAACAAATTCATTCATTAAAAAAAATTCCATGGAAAATAATATACATCAGTTCCACAACTTATGGCTTGTGGGATCTAATTTTGTATTTTTTATCGCTTCAATTATGGGACGAAGACATCGGCAACCCATAGTAATGTGGACTGCACTTATGGTGGGTACTTTTAGTACTCTCTATCATGCATCCGCATGTATGTTGCCCATAGGAAATGAGGTGAGAATTATTCTTAATCGCTTGGATTGGGTCGGTTGTGGTATTGCCATAGCCGTCGCTGGACATTACATCGGTTGGCGCTTGATGGGCTTACTACCAAAGATAGTTACGGTGGCCACGATAACTTTTGCGTTAGGCTGGTTCGCATACTCAATGTCGGGTAATTTCAAACTCTACACTGAGATGCATTCTTTTTTCCATGTGCTTGGAGCAATCCCAATGATGTTCTTATCTTATCAAGGAAATCTATTGAGGAACGCAGAGAATAAACCTTACAATGGTAAGGTGGACATGAGCTTCTGGACATCAGTAAATGTTGTAAAGACTCGCACTTCGCGAGATATTCTTCACTTAACATTGCTTTTTGTTTACATACGCAGAAGAATCAAAATCTTTCTACGCAAAAGAATAAATAAAATGTTTTCCTAATCTCCAAAATGTTATTATAACGTTTTGGAGATTTTTTAATTTGTTCGGGAGGTAGGGATAGGATCTTGATAATTTTCCTTTCTTTATTTGTATTTTCTTAAAAATCTGCTAATATATATGGGTTCAATAATAATTGAATATATTCGGGAGTAGCTCAGCGGTAGAGCGGTCGCCTGTTAAGCGATTGGTCGTAGGTTCGATCCCTACCTCCCGAGCCCTTAAAATCACTTTGTAAATCAAGGTGATTTTTTTATACCCAAATAGGGTTTAGAACTAATGTTTGACTTATTTCAAAAATAATGTAATTTATAAATAAAGTTCTATCTTAAATAGATATAGGAGGAATGAAGAAACCTCCAGAAAGCCATACGGAAAAAAATTATTCTGGCATCGCACAGTGCGATAAAATTTCTTTGAAATGCATTCAGTTAAAAAACTAGGGTTTTCAGTTTTACAAAAATTGTTCCCTAAAAAAGATTTGGTTAAGTTCAAAAGAGAAACGTACATTCACAACAACTCAGATTGGCCACTAGAAGGATGGGTACCAGATAAAAATGGAACATTTTCTATGGGCGACTTGATATTTGATTTTGGGTATACTTTTACTGTTTATGGGTTAGAGCTCGGAGTTGTTCACCTTAAACCAACTGAGGGTATGGATTTATTGAAACTTATTGAAAATGACGATGATATAAAACGAAGAAAGTTTTTACCATCTCATATTGCAAAAGTTCATTGGAATGTGTATCCTAGCGGCTTAAGAAAAGAACAAGTGAGTATTCATACTCTATCAAAACAAGAAGTCGCTAAATTAAAGTTTGCTTAAGAATTAAAAAATTGTGTTAGGGATAGCTATTTAGATAGCTATCCCTTTTTAGTTCTGAAGTACAGACATCGGAAACATCTCAAAAATCTTAGAAAACTCAATATCTCTTTTAATTTGAACCCAGTTAAGAGTTCTGAACTTGTCCACGAGAGGGAGCCAGCTATTGACTTTTATGTCAAACTATGCTATCATATAAAGTGTAGGTTTTTCTGCTTCCTTAATTAGTAGATATGGTGAGAATAGACAAACTCACTTAATGGCACAAAGCAATCAAATAATCTCGGCATCGCACGTTGCGGTAAAATACATTGAAAAATGAATAGCACATTAAACAATCTAGCATTACTTTCTTTCAAAAGAAAAGCTAGGAAGCTTGGTAAAAACATTGAAGTTGCCAATTTAACAGACCAAGGATTTTTTGAAGAATACTTGGTTTGTGCAGGTGAAACTTTAATCATCTGGAGTGAAGAAAATGGATTTCATTCTATTCTCACAGAAAATGATAAAGAACTTGCCTATCTGGTGAATTTTCCAGACAAGTATGGCTACGATGAAGTTTACTATTTTGGTATTCTTAACAAAGATAAGACAAAGTTATATGTTTATCGTTGTTATGACCAGCTTACTCATCAGAATGAAGTGTTGGCTTACGGCTTACAATTTCAAATTGAGGAATACCTTAAACAAGAAGAGGTGGATATTGACAATCATATGAGTCATATCACATCCCTTTGCGGAAGAGCATCTTGTGGTTGAAAAATAATCAAACCCACCAGTAGAAAATCTACTTCGGTGGGTTTTCTATTTCTATGAGTTCTGAAGTGCTATCATCGGGAATAACTCAAAAATCTTAGAAAACTCAATATCTCGTTTAATCTGAACCCAATTGAGAGTTCTGAACGTGTCCACTAGAGGGAGCAGATTTGACTTTTATGTATTTAATGATATTATAAAAATAATATCGCTCTTTCACATTTTATTTGATTGTTTACTAAAGAAGCTTTTTGGCTTTTATGGTAAACAATCAAATGCAAATATTATGGAAAATAAAAAAGATATTGATGAAATAAAATCTTTTTGTTCTAAAAAGTATACCTACTGGGCAACGGGAAGTATCCAATATTCTCTTTTCAATCAAGAAATACTTTTTTCAAAATATCAACAAAAGGTTGCTTTTGTTATGAAAAAGACATCAAGTAATTTAATTAGTGATACAGTTGGCGGTATATTTTATCCTTTTGTTCATAAAGTTCATGAAATAAAATATATTTTATGTATTCTAGATTTGGATACGCAAAATGTATTGTTAGAGATGGAACTCAGTTCTGGTCCAAGTGGTGATTTAGATATTGATAAGATATTGTCTTTTTCTGACACTTTGGAGAAGAAATTATTCAATTTAGTTCATAATTAAATTGCTTCAGAAAAATCAAAAAATAAACTCGCTTCGGCGGGTTTTTTTATTCCTTATCTAAGATACTTAATCGAACATCATCCCAAGTTCGGAGCAAATAAAAAAAACGTCAAGAGACGGTGTTTTTTGTGCTAAAAAACTTTAGAGAAAATAGAAATAAGTGGCGCCAGTAGATAGTCATACCAGTGTGGTTTATAAGTTTTAGGATCAAAAAGATTACTCTTTCCCTTCCATTTTTCAGCTATTTTTTCAAGCTCTCCCACTACCCTACTTTCTTCAAAAAAAACACCTATTTCTGAATTATAATCAAAAGAAAGAAAATCAATATTTTGTGATCCTATTAGTGCCCTCTTGCCATCTATAATTAAAACTTTAGCATGGTTCATAAATGGCTCAGTATATACCTTGACCCCTAGGCCAGACATTTTATTCATATAAAAATAATTCGCACGGTCTGGAATAAACCAATCTACATAATATGGCACTATTACTTCAACTTCCACGCCACGTATTACCGCTTGGTGAAGCACAGCCCGGAGCCAGCGTTTTGGTGCAAAATACGGAGTAATAATTGTGACTTTTTTTTCAGCCTTGTTAAGAGCTTCTTTGTATATTCTTTTTAAACTAAATTTTCGCATCTCTGGAATATGTTCTACCATCCAGTTTTTAGCATTATCTATTTTTAATTTTTTGTTTTTACTTTTAAGGTATTCATCCTTGCCTCCGACAGAAACGTAGAATCTAGCAAAAGTTCGCAAAAGTTTACCCACCAATTTTTTGTTTTTTATTTCTACCATCAAATCTTTCCAGAAGAAAGTATCCTGTTTTAAATTTACCCCACCCATATAAGCTATCGTTTCATCTACTATCAAAATCTTGCGATGTATTCTATGAAAAATATGCGAGGAAAAAATAACTTCTATGCCAGCACCTTCGAGTTCGGCTACTGCTTTTTTATTTAAAGCAAAACTACCTACATAATCTAATACCAAATGAACTTTTACGCCTTGTTTTGCTTTTTTAATTAAAAGCTCAAAAAAGTTGTATTTTTGCATATCATTATGGAATATATATATTTCAAGCAGAATGCTATTTTCAGAGCGTTCTATGGCGCTATACATAGCCTGCCAAGCCCTGGTAGAATCAGTAAAAAATCTGTATTGCATAGAGGCTATTATAGCATTAAAAATAGCTGTGTTATAATTTTTATAATGAAAAAAATACGAAAAATCAAGAAGAAAAATAAAAAATTTGGATTAAAACTTTATGGCATATTTGTATTTACTGTGATAACTAGTATGATGGGTAGTTTTTATGCTCTAGGTTTCAGGGTAGAAGATATGCTTGATATTTCTTTGTATCAAAATCTAGCCAACCCTTCAGTAAAAGTAGTTCGAGTATATGCTGGCCTTCGCAAAGAAGAAATAGCCGAGGTTTTTTACAAAAATTTAAATTGGACAGAGAAAGAAGCCGAGGAATTTGCTAAAGCAAATTCCTCGGCCAATTCCTCCCCTATCGAAGGCAAATTACTACCAAAAACATATCTAATTAACAAAGACGCTACACCTGCCGAAGTTCAAAATATTATGCTTACGGAATTTGAAAAAGCTTTCACTAAAATTCAAGCCAAATCTAACAAAAAAATAATAAACGAAGAAATAATTATTAAAATCGCTTCTATAATACAACGTGAAGCTTCTGGTAAAAAAGACATGCCACTTATATCCGGCATAATCTGGAATCGTTTTTGGCTAGGAATGAAGCTCGAAATGGATTCCACTATTCAGTATGTAAAAGGCAGTGAAGAAGCTGGCTGGTGGAAGCAAATTTCTGTGAAAGACAAAAAAATAGATTCGCCTTATAATACCTATCTATACGAAGGTTTTCCTCCAGGAGCCATATCAAACCCTAGCTTAGACGCCATAAATGCCGCTTACAACCCGACTAAAACCAAATGCATCTTTTACATACATGACAAGCAAAAAAGAACTCACTGCAGTGAGACTTACGAAGAACACAAAAAGAATGTGGAAGAATATTTATAACATTTGCTTTTTTTATAAAATAAGCTAAAATGTCTTTTATTGGGCCGTTAGCTATCTGTAGCGCCTCGTAAAAGCAAAGTTTAATATTTATAGTTTGATATAATTACATACATGGGCCGTTAGCTCATCTGGTAGAGCACCTCATTTGCAATGAGGGGGTGGCAGGTTCGAGTCCTGTACGGTCCACAGTTTAGAACATCGTTAGAAAAATCGGGCGCGCGCTTGCGCGCGAGAATGGAGGGCGAAGGGGTGAAATCCGAATGCGGGTTGTGGGATATAGCGAATTCGGTCGGTGGGCAAAATGAGACATAGACGGATTTTCCACACAATTGGGGGTTCGTTCCAATTTTTTTGAAATAGTCTTTAATTTCAAAAAAATTGTCGCTTGAAATCAATTGCGTGGCTTTTTTCATATCTAAAATCCATTCCCGCAAGGGTTCAATCCAAATATTTCTCTCCTCTCGGGCAGAGTCCATTTTGTGAGCGAGAGATACTTTTTGTTTCAAAAGCTCGTCTTTTTTGGCTAGGTAGTTTGCTTTTGGTATATCGCCATCAAGAAAAAGGGTAATCAAATTATCTAGCTTTTGTTGTATCTCTCGCTCACGCTCTCTCATCTGCCCGACAGCACTTCCCGACGATACTTTTACTTCTTTTTCCCATTCGTCTGTTTGCTTGGTCATATACTCAATCCATTCGTCGGGAAGTGAAATCTGCTGAAGCCGTTCTTTGAGTTGCAAGACGAGCTTGTCTTCCCGCAAATATCCTTGCAAACAATTTTTCTTTTTCGTACAGCGATAATACCGATACTTCGTACCAAAGCGATTGGTCGCCCATTGTGCGGTTATCATTCCTCCGCACTCACCACAACGGAAAAGTCCTGTGAAAGGAAAATTGTGTCCAACTTTTGTTTTGCGGGGTCTTGCTCGCTCTTGCAACCTTTTTTGAACGGCTTCAAATAGCTCGGGATAAATAATTGGCGCAAAGCTGCCTTGATGCCATTCGTCTCTGTGTTTTACTAAACCGATATATGCTTTGCTCGTGAGCAGAGAGACGATGGCGGCTTTGCCAAGTGGCGTTCCACATTTCGTGATGACTCCATGTTCCGCCAAAAAGTGCGAGAGTGATAAGAGGGTGTGCTTACCCGTGGCGAATTCGGTATATCCTTTGAGAATAATTCTCGCGAGTACAGGATCAGGCTCAATGTTCCTCGTTCTTGGATTGTTCACATAGCCACGCGGTCCTTTGGTAAGCCACTCTCCACGCCTGACTTTTTGGCGAATTCCTCGCTCAACATTTTGCTTTAAATTGTCAGAATAATACTTGGATTGTCCGAACGCCACTTGAAGCATAAAGAGTCCTTGCGGGGTAGGTTCAAACCAAAATGTCGGAAAGCGCAAAGACACAATCTTTTGAGTATCTACTGCGTAGATAACTCGTCCACCGTCAATTGAGTTTCTTGCTAATCTATCGGGATGCCATGCGAGAATACCTGCTCCATCCATTGACTCTATGCGCGACATCATTTCACCAAACTTTTGACGACCCGGTGTCTTTGCGCTTTTTGACTCTTGAAATTCTTCTAGAATTTCAAGATTTTCTTTACGCGCGAACTCACGAAGCTCAAAGAGTTGAGCTTCAATACTCATGACTTGTTTGTCGTCTTCCTCCGTACTCTTTCGTGCGTATAGAAAATATTTTGGTTTGTTCATATATTTGTTTTTAGATTTGAAAAAAGAATCCGTGTTTGTCTCGTTTCTGAGCCCTATGCCCACCGACCGAATTCGCTATATTCCACAACCCGCATTCGGATTTCACCCCTTCGCCCTCCATTCTCGCGCGCAAGCGCGCGCCCGATTTTTCTAACGATGTTCTAAACTGTGGTCTAATCATTACCAATGCGCGAACTTTTTTTGAGGACCAAATGAATGATTGTGTACGCTCCACGCAAAGTGTTAATTTAAATTAATTCTTACGCTCTACTAATATCTTAATTCTATCAAATTCAACAGATGCCGAGCAAGCTCGGCATCCTGCCCGAGTCCCATCGCAATCCTCCGCCCACTTCGCTTTGCGAAGTGTTGGCGGACAAGCATTCTTTATGATTCGGCGGGGGTTTCTTTTGATTTGGTATGGGGGATGGGGTGAGGAAAAAAGTTTGACAAACCTATTCAATACGTTTAATATCATAGCATACTCGCTCTTTGAAAAACGATAGTTTGTTTATATATAATTTTGGGTAAGTTAAAGTCTCTTTTTTGGGCTTTTAACTTATTCAAAATTATTTATTTACTAAATCAAAAAATTATGGAAAATCAAAATCTTAATTCAAAATCCTATCTTTTACTGCGAAAAACATTAAAAAATTTATGTGCGATGAGCTTTGTCTGCTTCATGTTATTCGGGTCTTTACTTTTTGGACATATAGACAATTACAAAGATTATTCTCACACAACATCAGAGTATGCTCAAATCAGACAAACTATTAATCTATATTTTTGTTTTTCGTTAGTCTCAATTTTTACCTGTTTAGCTTTATTGATTACAATATTCACCAAAGATAAAGAAGATTAAATTTAAATCTTTACCTTAAACCTTAAAATTTTACTGAAATGAAAAATTATCTGATTTTTTTATTGAGCACTTTGAAAACTGAAAATCAAATTAACAGAGAGATGCTAGAGGTGTTTATCCTTGGAGGAGTCATTGGAATAGTGCTAGGTAGCTTCGTTATGATACTGCGCAAAAAACAAGGCAAAAATACTCCCTCCTGATTAAGATTTCAAAGTCATTAGATCAGAAGCCTGTTCAAATGTTCAGGCTTTTTTTATTTCCCTTTCAAATATTCACCAAAATCTTTAAATAGTCCTAAGGATGTCGCTCGTAGTTCTGCCCTTTTTTCTTTCGTAAGTCCAAGGACAACACTTGGGTCATGCAAATCCATTCTATTTGTTGTAGGAGATATGCACAAAAGTCCCTTTTCTTTTTCCCAATTCCAGATAATCATTTTCCAGTATATTCTTTCACCTTCTTTTGAACTAGAATTATTAAACTCTTTAGCAAGAGCACCTATTTTATTAAACAGTTCTTCATTCAAATTTTGCCAGTCATCTTGTCCTGATTTTTTGAGTGAGAAAAATATATACGGCAAAACATATTTTTCTTGAGAAAGATTTGCTTTATCACTCTCAATAAAATCTCCATCGTATCCATCATACATATTTATAACTTCACCACCAGCTGAATTAATATAATTTACTATCTCTATTGTTTCTTTAAGCATAAGTTTTATTTATTCTTATAATGTTTTCAATTTCCTTCGACTTTTCAGAATATATACTGATTTCTTCTTTTGAAATTTGTTTGCCTTCCATAATCTTTTGAGCTAGTTTCTTCAGCACATCCTCAGAAACTAGACCTGTATCTACAAATCTTTCTAATTCTTCTTTGGAAATGGTGCTCTCGTTTTCTATAGTTTCATCAACTAAAAGATCTATGCCTTTGGTGCGATATTTCTTGAGTTGTATGGAAATCTCTATGAAGAACTTTTCTTCGGGTTTAAGGTTTGCGGATTCTCTTTGTAAATATGATTCAAGCGAAGCCCAGTCATCCATGGCTTTGGCTGTGAGGTCGAGTATTTCTGAGGTGCGCTTATCTCCATTCACATTTTCCATTTTCTCATATGCTTCTTGCCAGATATTTTGAATTTTGGAAAATTCGCTACCCAGCTCTTCGGTAGTATATCTTTTATTTTCTTTTGATAAATTTACGATTTCTTCCTCACTGACTTTTTGTGTGTTTTCCATTGGTGCTTTTTCGCGCGCGCCGAGCACTTTCGCAAGTGCAAGAGCCGAAGCATAAATTTCTTGCTTTGTAGGACCACCTTGTTCAGGAGAGAGCATTTTGCTTGCTTCTCTGTTTTGCGCTATTTCAACCCTATGTTTTTCCAATATGGAAAGTGGTTTTGCATATTCAAACTCACGTCTGTATTCCAGAAGTGATTTTACTATGGATTTTGCGAAACTTAGCCTTAAGTTATACCAAAAAGAATTTTTTTTTGCTTCATTTTGACGCACATCCCGAGCGGTACTTTTAGCTCTTTCTCCATCAAAATTCACACTAAAGATTGATTCACTCATAGCTATATTATATCACAAAATTGCATTTGCTTGGGAATGGATTATAATCATTTTATGACTGATTTAGAGACAAATTTTACCCACCCCGAACTCCAAAAAGGAGAGGTTTTCTTTACAAATGCAGATCTTTCTCAGTTCAACGCTCTGGAGTTTAAATCAAAGCGAATGGGTAAAGTGGCGTATGATGGAAATGGAAATATGCAAAATCACGAGAATTGGTTTCCTGTATTCATAAATAATACGGAAGTAGAGACTTCCGGCTTTTCTCTTATGGAGTTGCGTAGGAAGCAAAATTAAAATTAAAAAATTAAAATCCATTGCGATGCCTATTGCAATCTTTTTTTATATAAAAAAACACTTCCGACAAAGTTGCCGGAAGTGTAATTGGTAAATTCTTTATTTATCAAGATTCAATAAAATCTAAGGATTTTCTGTCTAATAATTCAATCCTTGTACCAAAATAAAGAAAAACAGCTAAAAATCCTCCTGCAAATGCATTTATTGCACTTGCAAAATAGCACAAACTTACATCATGTCGTGAAAAAAAATATTCCAAAACAATATTGCAAATTACGGCTAATGCTATTACAAAGAATCCTTCGATTCCATACCCAAGATAGAGTAAAATCATTATTGCTATCAATGGGGTGAGGATTTGAGCAAAAAGCATTAACGTGCTTTCAAAAAACATGCCTGTCACTCCAAAAGCACAAATGAGTGTGGCTAACAAAACTTTTGTTTTCATAATTACAAATTTAAGAAATTTAGAAAATTATTTTTCGTCTTTGTATTCATCTGCGTCAGGAACAAATCCTTTTAGAAATTCAGTGGCTACTGCTAAAAAGTTTTCTACTGATTCTCTTTTCTGAATGAAATCATGCATATTTTTTTCAAAATCGTATTTCATTTGTTCGCAGAGATGTTTTAAGAGTACTAGCTGTAAGTCTCTTAGAATACAGTATTCTTTATTTCGTTGAAGTAATGTGCCAGCTTCTTTGCTAGTTTCAATCTTCGTCTAATCTTTTAAAGCAAGCCTCGGCTTTATCAAGAAATTTTGAAAAAAATAACGGGTAAAATCCGTTAATAGGAACGTTTGGTTGATGCATAAATTTTAATTTAATGTGGTTTAACAATAATTTTTCAAATAAGATATTAAAATTAAGATACCACAAAAATAGATTTTTGGCAATAAAAAAGGGCCTGTATAGCCGGCGCGTGCTTTTTACTTATCACCACATACTACCCAATACAGCACATGCATCCCAAAAATATTTAAAACTCGCCTCTGCCAGTTTTCTGTCCTTTGCTGTGATTATGAGTTTTTTATTTTTCATGGACTTTCTTGATTTATTTTTGATGGGTGATTTGTCTTT
Organism: Minisyncoccia bacterium; assembly: GCA_044229265.1. Taxonomy (GTDB): domain Bacteria; phylum Patescibacteriota; class Minisyncoccia; order Phycocordibacterales; family UBA9973; genus UBA9973. The sequence continues at coordinate 34,368 of JBGATK010000003.1, forward strand.
CAAAGAAAAGAAAAAAGTTAGAATGTAAGGTGCCCCATTCTTAAGACAAAAAGTTAACCAATTAAATGTATTGTATTCCTAAGCGATTTTTTTAGCAAATTTCTTTGTAAACTCTCTCGGCGACATACGCAGAGCCGTGTGTATTCGAGAGGTATTGTAAATATGTATGGTGTGGTAAATCTCATAAACCAGTTCTCCTAAAGTATCAAACCTGTTGGTATCTCCAAGATCAATCTTGAACTTATCATAGTAGCTTTCTTGATACCCATTCTGCCAAGGTGATCCTTTAGCTGACATTGAAATTTGGATACCACCAGATGTGCAAAAATCTTGAAATATTTCTGAAGTATATTCACTGCCTTGATCGGAGTGAATGATATCCGGTCGTGGATGATCCATGAGGGCACTGACTAAAGCTTGCAACACTAGAGCGCTAGAATGATTTGCTAGTACACAAACTCCGACTATCTCTCGATTGTAAATATCTTCAACTGTAGCCACATAAATGAACCTATTCTTGTACCAGAGATATGTAAAATCTGTCACCCAGATTTGATTCATTCTTGTTAGCGGAGTGGTAATTAACAGATTCGGATATTCTTCATAATCCGTTGATTTTACTCGTTTCCACGGCTTCCTGTGCCTTCTATATGGCTTGATGCCATAGATCTTCATTACCCGAAGTATTCTTTTCTTGTTTAGCTTGAGCTCTATTGCCAGCCTCTTGTGTCCATAACTAGGAAAAGTCTCCCACACCTTCTCTATTTGTTTTTTAATTTCTCCATCTTCACTTCTCTTCTTGCTTTTGTAATACAAAGAACTTCTAGAAACTTCAAATATCTCATGAAGCTTCTTATGGTTTACCGCCACCCCTTTTTTTGTCCAACCCCTAGTTGGACTGTGAGCTCTCCGATGATTTGCTTTAATTCCTTGTTTTCTTTGGTGAGCTTCATTATCTCTTTGGATGTTGTTCCTTCGACACCACTTTTTAACCATTCGTATATCGTAGTTTTACTAATGCCATGTTCCTCTGATATTTCTTTGATTGTTTTACCACTCGTCTTTACTCTTTCCAATATTTGATTTTTTAGATCTTTACCCACTCTAAATTTTTTATTAGACATATGCTCAATTAAAATTACTGGTATATCGACTATTATACCGCTAATCTTGGTTGAAAATGTGTCTTAATTTTGGGGTACCTGTCAGAACGAATAATGAATTTATTTTCTAAAAAATCTACAATCACGAATGATGAAGTAGAAAAACTTTTGCATTGCTCGGATGCAACGGCAACGAGATATCTCTCACAACTAGAAAAAGAAAATAAGATAAAAAGAAATGGGAAAGAGCGAGGTAAGTATGTATCATATTCTAAAATCTAGATAAAAAAATCCCCGAGTGAACGAGGATTTATATAATCATATTTGAAACTTGTAAATCTAACTACCTAAAAAATTATTTCTGTTATCATCGTTATCAAATAACGGTACATATTCCATATCTTCTGCGGTTGGGAACGCAAGTTTTGTTGTATTTCTTATGTTTGCCCATTTTTCATCATCAATCTGGTTTAGCTCAATGTTCCTTAGCTTGTTGTCTTCAAGTATTTTTAAGACTTCCACAGATTCTTTGTTCTCTTCAAACCATTTGGAAAATTGTCTGTATTCCTCCAGTTTTTGTTTCCCGTTCTTGAGTGTAGAGATTTGATCATAATGATGTATGAAAAGCCTGTCTAAAAATGGAACATTTTGGATGTAAGTTTCAAATAGCTTCAAAAATTTTTCATTTTGCGTATTCATGATTTTTGTATTTTAAGTGAATAATAAGTTTTCAGAAAAATAGCTTTCGCTGAAAACTTATTATTCACTGTATTTATCAAAGTACCTTATATCTGTATATTCTGCCTTTTTCCCTGTATTGTCAATCTAATTTAGGGAGCAGAAAGGTGCGCGAAAGGGAGGGTGGGTAAGCACCTGTATTCTGCGCCTTCAGGCATTTCCGCTAGGGTGTTCAGGGCTAAATGACGAGCGCCACGGTGTATTGCAAATTAATTCTCGAAGACGAAAGTCATACTCTCTAATGAAATTAGTAGCTAGAGTATGCGGCTTATTGACATTTCCATTTAAGTCCATCATGTCTCCAGTAATACATAGAATATCAATCGAAGTTCTTGCTCTAGAATATAAAAATTCCTACAATCTCTCTAAGAACAATTTAATTTTATCATTATCCAACTTTATACCTTTACTTAGATCTTCACTTAAATGGAAATCCGTTAGATGCAAAATATATATTGGGTTTGACATTTATTTATTGTATAGTTCTTTCAATAATTGAGAAAATTAATTTAATATAATAAAAAAGGTCATCTATATGATGACCTTAAATAAATCTTAAGAATTAAATTAATTATCAAAAAGACCTATAGGCTCTTCAACACTAGCCAATGTTGGCATCATGAATTTTATCTTGCCTCGTTCTAAATTAATCTCATTTCTTCTATTTTGAATCAACTTCTGTATTTGATTTTCGTGCTTATCAAAAACAGATAAAACAACCTGTGATTCCTTATTTTTTTCGAACCACGTATCAAATGAATCAAAATCTGCCAATTTAGTTTCAGGATCCAATTCTACATAATAATGATAAAGTAGTACTCCATTATATGGAAAACGCGTTAAGTAAGCTTCTAACATTGTTAGAAAAATCTGTTCTTTGTGCATTTTATAAAATTTTAGCCGTTGGGCTTCTATAAAAACATAGATTTACCACAGCCAAAAAGCTTTATCATTACCTTTTGGCTGTGGTAAATCCAATACCATTTACAAGGTTCAAATATATGATTTACATTAATTATGCCAAAAGCTAAAATATAAATCAAGTAATCTCAGGTGATTAAAAATATAACGCAATAAAAGGAGAAGAGATCAAAGTGCTTAGATTCCTCCGTTATTATTCAGTCTTTAATGTTGAAGACATTGAAGGTGCTGAATTAGACCTAAACCGGTTTAAAGAGGTAAAATTGACCGATAGCTTGATAGAAAACAGCTCTTCTTATCTTATGAATGTCCTCAAAGAAGACCCGAAATATATCTTCAAGATTTCGGCTGAAGCTCAAAAGGCTGTGAACCTAATAATAGGTGCTCATTGAGTTGATTAATTGTAATTTTAATTAGGAATTGCTATAATTTAACAAAGTTATAATTTTGCTCATTGTCAGTTAAAATTAATAATAGGACAGAGGTATATATATAAATATTATTTATATATGTATATAAAATATTCATTATCAAGCTTATGATTATGAAAATAATCTTAATTTTCCTTGGATTTTATAGTAAGATAGATTATATTCGCCTAATTTTATTGAACAGGATAGAAAAAGACGAAGCAGTCAATATTTTCAACCTGAACTCAATTTTCAAGTCAATATTATTGATAGTAGTAACTAAAATAAAAGTGGGCACCTGTTAGGTACCCACAACGCTCATAAGAGCAGGTGGAGTATTAAATGTAATACCAAGTGTTCTAATGCAATTCTGAGTTGCCTTAGATTTTCAGCTTTAGTATTATCATTCCTCCACTTTTGGAGAAAAGTAAAAATACTCATAAGAACAAATTTTACATTTCTCCAGTTATCTCAAAAGCGCTAATAATTACATTAGCGCTTTTATTTTTTAATCATTAGTAGAGAAGAAACTGTTCAGAAACAAAAAAGCCACCTAGATGGTGGTGGTGCAATGAGGGGTGGAATGTCGCGTGCCTTATATCTGTATATTCTGCCTTTTCCTCTGTATTGTCAATCAAGGGAGGCAACTTCGTGCACGCAAGGGTGGGAGCCCCGACGTAATCGTCGGAGCTGGGGGCAAGCACGAGGCTTCTGCGCCTTCAGGCATTTCCGCTAGGGTGTTCAGGGCTAAATGACGAGCGCCACGGTGTATTGCAAATGAGTTCTCGAAGACGAAAGTCATACTCTCTAACAGCTATATTGAAAAAGAGGATGGGGGTTGGCGTAACCGCTGGGGGAAGGAACACTTCCTTCCCCCAACTAGTGGTGTGCAATTTTCTTTTCCTGAACGGCTCATTTCTTCCCATTTTAGCCGTTCCTTGTAAAATGCACACCTCCTAGGCTGGCGCTCGAGCCCTAGCGGAAATGCCTGAGGCGGATGCCGAGGGTGCCACCCTTTAGCACTGAACACAATACTACAGAAATGAAAGAAGGCTCAATATAAAAACTGAATTTTGCATTTAAATTTCACACTTCCTTCTTTGAAGGAAGTTGACCGAGCCCATCGCCCATACCAAATCAAAAGAAACCCCCGCCGAATCATAAAGAATGCTTGTCCGCCAACACTTCGCAAAGCGAAGTGGGCGGAGGATTGCGATGGGACTCGGGCAGGATGCCGAGCTTGCTCGGCATCTGTTGAATTTGATAGAATTAAGATATTAGTAGAGCGTAAGAATTAATTTAAATTAACACTTTGCGTGGAGCGTACACAATCATTCATTTGGTCCTCAAAAAAAGTTCGCGCATTGGTAATGATTAGACCACACTTATAAAAAAGAGTCTTCGCAAGAAGGCCTTTTTTATTGTGTGGAACGTAAGCAAAGTATCTATTTACTTTGCGTCAGGACGAGAAAAGCTTTTCGTTACAAATTTTGATTAAAATCAAAATTTGTCGAAAAGGTATACTGTTCCTGTAAGGAAAGAGTCCTCTACTGTCCACAAATTTTAAAGCCATTTCTATGATGTAGAAATGGCTTTGTTTTTTAATACGTTGTCTGCATTTTACGTAATAAGACATATATCCTCTTTGTTATGCCTATTATTTCCCACAAGCGTGGATCCAACTCACGTGCACCTTCCCAGGATTGATGATGTAATAAAATTTCATGGAAATCTACAAGCGATTTTAAATGATGATTTACATCTTTCCAATTGTGGTTGTTAAAATCTTCATCAAAAAGGAAATTTTCGACAAAGTCAAAAGATTCCTTTCTTTTTTCAAATTCGGTATTAATTTCAGGGCCGAACTTTATAAAGTTATTAATGCCACTGAAAAAAACAGTGGTTCGTGCTCGGTCAAAAGCTGTGAGTTTTTCTGTCTGCATCATTGGGTAATTAAATTTTTTAAAAAAGAATTTGTTTCTATATTCAAACTAACACAAAAATAAAAAAAGTCCAAACAAAAATCCCCCATCAAATAAGGGGGATTTTTGTTAATTTAATTGAAAATTAAATTACATATTACTTGAAGCCATCGCTTGAGGCTCACTCATACTCTTGCCTTTGTAGAAAACTCCACCTAAAAGCAATACGAAACCAACCACAGAAGAAATACCTATAAGCCAGTATCCAGTATCTTGTGACACAGAACCTGCTGCTAGGAAACGGAAAGCCCATGTGAAAGTAATGAGCAAAATACCAACAGAAAACATTATAGAACGCATACGCACTAAAGCACTGTCGGATTGCATACCTACTACTAGTAAAACCAATGCTGAAGGCACCCATACTGCATACATAAGCCATTGATCAAGCTGGCTCAATATACTAGTAATACCTGAACCCAAACCAGAAAGGTCTAGACCTGCAATACCTGCAAGCTGGAAAAGTGTTCTGCAAAGAGCTAATAGCAAAAACACACCTATCCAAAAACCTTTTTGTTTTCCTTCTGTGCCAGCATACATCATAAGTATGAAAGCTATCATTGAAACCCAAAGCACAAGGTCAGAAATAAGGAACATAACACTTTGTGTAGTGCCACTTGTTTTTAGTATTGTGAAAGAAATTAAAAACAAAAACACGAATGTAGAAACAAAATAATAAGAGAGGTATTTTACCTTCTCTGGCGCAGGTTGCATTTTCGCCTTACGCATATAAAGAATTATCCAAGACAGAACCACTATCACTGCATCAGCTAAAGCTGTAAAACCTATAAATTCCATAATTAATTTTAAATAAAAAATAAATTAATAATATCGACTTTTTGCTTATCAAATAAGCTTTATGTATAATGTATATATTATAACAAGGGGTTTTTTTAAAAACAATACAAAAACAATGGAAGAAGAAAAGCTTAAAAATGATATAGCCTCAATACCTGTCCTAAAGCCAGTTTTTCCAATATTTATAAAACTTTTTTTGGCATTCTTTTTTCTTAGTCTTTTTACTATAGTCGCCAATTCTATACTAGTATTTTGGACATATACAAATGCAGACGTGGGTTTGACCGCCGAACAATCCACCAGCCTCTTTAATGCATTTAAAAGTAATTTTGTATTTGTAATACTTTTTGTAATCATTCCTGCAATTATACTTTCTATACAAATGTCAGAAGACATAGCTTCACCTATTCGTCTTATCACAAAAAATATTAAAGAAATTGCTGTTGGAAATTTAAATATAAAACTTTTCTCCAAACGTAAGGACGAATTTGGAAATTTGATAAATATTTTTAACACCATGACTCAAAAATTGCGCGAAGTAAAAGAGCGCAATGAAGAAATTTCTAAAATGAAATCAAACTTCATCACTGTAGCCTCCCACCAGCTTCGTACTCCAGCCTCTGGTGTGCGCTGGGGGCTCGATGCCTTACTTTCTGAGGGCAAGGGTCCGCTCAATCAAGATCAAAAAGAAATTCTTTACAAATGTATCGAACGCAATAGCGAAACAATTAAAAATATCGACGACCTTTTAAATGCTTCACAAATAGAAGAAGACAATTTCCCTTATGATTTTCAAGACATGCACGTATCACCAGCTATCGCTCAAGCTGTAAAAATTTTTGAAAATGAAGCTCGTATAAAAGAACGTAAAATTGTTTTTGAAAATAAATTAAATGGCACAGAGAAAATCTTTGCTGACCCAGCACGCATGAGTATTGTTTTCAAAAACCTTATTGAAAATGCCATAGAATACAGTACCAAGAATACCGATGTAGAAGTTAGCGCTGAAATTGAAGGTGATTATATTTTAATACAAGTAGCCAACTACGGTATTGGTATCAAAAAAGAAGATCAGGATAAAATTTTTAATCAATTCTTCCGCGCTGACAATGCCCTACTAGCCAAACCAAATGGCATAGGCCTCGGATTATATATTTGTAAAAATATTATCGAACGCCATAAAGGGCGAATCATAGGCACTACAAACAACAATGGTAAAACCGTATTCTCTGTTTACTTACCTATACCGAAAAATTTGATAACCGAAAAACCAAAAATCGAAGAATTTTTAGAAACTTTGTAATAAAAAATCCCGAAGTTAAATAAATAACTCCGGGAAATATAAAGCGTTTAACCCCGCTTTACTTGGGCTTATGTTTGATGGGTAATCTTGCGACTACTCCACCAAAAAAACTCAAATCATGCTTGTAAAGTATTCCGAGCTGGGCTCGCAACTGGAGGCTTTGCCTACCAGAATTGAAATCCCAACCACTTTCTAAACCAGCTAAGAAACCACTATGGTGCTCAGTGCCTTTAGAAAGACTGAAAGCATAGCCACCAAAAACCTCAGTGTATTTAATGGGTTTATAAGAAATACAAACATCCACTAAAGCACCTGATTTGTTTTCTAGCTGTTGCACATAAGCACTACCATCTGATTCAGGAATAAAACTTTTATTCAAACCAAAGCTATACCTTGGCCGAACAAAGATTCCGAAACCATGCCATTTATGTGGTTCAAGCACTAACCTTACACCAACTTCACCTGTATATAACCATTTTGAGTTAAATTCAGGGGAATTAGTTTGAGTTGCAAACAAGCCACCATCTACTTGAAAAGAAAACGGACTTTCTACTTGGACCTCAACTTTTGGCGCATCACGAGGAGGCCCTAAACTTGGATCTCCTTTTTTAGGAGTGTCCGGTTTTTCTGCAGGCTTGTCAGTCTTAAATGTAATTTGCCCTGGACGTTTTTTAATTTCGTCTTCGGCAATTCCCATCCTGCCTTTTAAGTTATTGACATCACTTTTTATGTTAATGATTTCAACATCTTGATTGGCGTCGCTTTTTTGCAAAGCCGAAATTTTAATGTTCTGCTTTGCGTCGCTAGCCTTCAGATTTTTTATGTCGACTTGCATGCGTTTAACTGACGGATGACTTTCAGATAAGGGTAAATTTTTGCAGACACACGTAAACGTGCCATCTGCTCTTTTGCCCTCTCTGTAATTATCTGAGGGACACTTGTCCCATTTTCCGTTGGTGCAAGATCTTACGAACTCGTCACCTAAAGGACATTGGGCATTCAGGCCTGTGAAAACAAAAACAAATAAAACTATTAGTCTCATCTAATAAAATTTAATGGTTAAAAAAATAAATTACAATGAGACGCTACTGTCCTTTAGGGGTGTAACGCCTTGACCAAAATACATCATTGCTATAACTGTGCCTTTTGCAGACAAGGGTATATCAATAATGTTGTTTAATCTCATATCAACTTTTTGTATTTGATACAAAATGTGACCACTCACATCATAAATTACAAGGTGTCCAAACGGACTACCTCCATAACCAACGATATGGCTTTGATCTACCAAGCCGCACCTTACTGTCAAAATTCCAGGAGTATTACTTGAAGCTTTAAAGTAAGCGATGCCCCTTTCGAGAGTATCTTTACAACCATTTGCGTCAGTAATTGTTAAAACGTAATTACCGCCACTCAAGTTATAAATATCAGAACTTGTTTCCCCTGTATTCCATTCCCAATTATACGGGAGTTTACCTCCAGTAGCTGAGGTTTCAATAAAACCTTTACCACCAGGAGCTGGAACGTGAGAGAACTTGTCGATCTTACCTCTAACTTTTTCAGAAGTGACTAACTTTTGTTTTACCATAGAATCAGATCCATAATGGGTTTTTAAATTCTTAATCAAAATGATTTCAGAATTTTTCAAACCGCAATTGGTCGAATCCTCAGGGATCCAATAAATCTCCGCTTTATCGTAAATCCATTTGCGATTTACCACAGAATCACAATTATACTGATTAACAAATGTTTTAGAAACAAAAATAATTGTATCTATATTTTGATTAATCAAAATCGTGTCTTTTAAATCAGTGGTAGTTTTTGCATCCCGTAAACGCAAAGTAACTATTGATTTGATACAACCATAATTAAAATAAGTTGTGTCAAAATAAGTACCCTGCTTTATAGAATCAGCGTCGCAACTGTATCTAAATACAGTACTGCGAACAATCGCTGGTGGAGCCAGTGAATCAACCAAAATGGTCAATGAATCGCAACCCAAATGGTTTTTAATTATTTGTTTGCTTTGTTTAGAGATTTTAAGCCCACAAACATACAAACTCTGGCGAATAGTGTCTGTTTTCAAAACATTTAAAGTAACGAAAACTACACTGTCACAAACACCATCTTTGGTTTTGAGATTCATGTAATAAGAATTTTTTAAACTTTTATAACACGTGTCTTTTATTACAAAAACAGTGTCTAAAGGTTTTACTGAAAAACTTACTACCTTCATAGATGTGCATCCAAACTTATTTAAAAAATAAGTTGTGTCAGGATTTCTTGGTTTGCACCAAGATTCTGTTAAACGAACAGTATCTTTTGGCAACACACGAAAGTGCGTCACGTAGTAAATACTATCGTCAGCACACATCAAACTTTTTAAAGTATCAATGTGGTCGGGTGAAGCGATACAAGTATCTCGAGTCGGTAAATATCTAGTCCTAGGACCTTCGTATAACCAACTTGTTGTGTGTGTACTGTCGCATCCATGGACGTTCTGTCCTTTAAAAACTTCCACACTGTCCTTGTATAAAACACAAGAAGTTGTAAAAGTTTCGAGAACAAAATCTCCGTTTGGTGAATAAGTTACTTTTTTGTAAGTTAATACAGAATCACAACCATAAATGCTTGTATCTTTTTTAACAAAAAAAGTTCCAGTCTTCGAAATGTCGCAAGTAGTTTCGTAAATGTAAAATACTTTTTTAGAAGTAAAATTGTATTTTACAATTGTGAAGCTATCAGTGTTCGTTCCCCAAGCTTTACCGCTTTTCACCGTATCAAGCTTAATACTTTTAAGTGAATCGCAGGTGTTTTTTTGCAAGATATTCTTACTGAAGATTGAATCACAATGATTCGATATCAGAACTGATTCAACATCAGTGCAGAAGTTTGCATCCGAAACCTGAATAGTATAAGTTTCTGATTTCAAATTAGTAAACTTTCCAGTGTTATTTTTTTCACCAGTATTCATTAATTTAAATTCATAAGGACCTACACCACTCTGTGCGCTTGCCTGAATTGATCCTTTACCATCGTTACAATGTTCAGGATACTTTACAATCGACAAAACTGGCGAAGATGAAGTTTTTACCTCAGCTGCAAACAACGTGTAGTTATTTGGAACTGGTTTGTTTGAATCATCAACAATCACTTCATAACCATCGGCCCTTAGGTCATCAAGCTGCACTCTGCTGTAGTAAATCCATTGATCAAATAATTTTTTATTATCCGAGTTTCTGAATATTACTACATGATAAGGCATTTGACCGTAATAAATATTGGTAATTAATTTACCATTATCTAAACCGCAACCAGTGTTCCATGTTTCCACTGAACACTGAAAATCAGACAAAATTGAAAAAGCGAAATCTCGCATCCCATTCTCCAATTTTGAAGAAATGTGAATTAGATTATCTGGTTTTTCTAATTGAAGCATTTGAGCGCTCAACTGAAGCCCTGTAAGGGCCAGGATCATCAGAAAAAAACATTTTTTAAGCATGATATATGAATTTAATTTGTTTAAATTGTTTTACAAAATAACAGTATTATCACCCCGAAGTTTAGCACATTTTGGGCATTTTGTCAAGTAAAATAAAGGCAAACCCCCACACCTATTTGCTTGGTGTTTTTATGGTTAATAAATGCTTTCTTTAAGTAAATAGGTGTAGGGGCAAATTAAAAAGCCGGTCCTCCCTGTAAGAACCGGCTAAACAAATGCTACCGAGAGGTAGCGAACACTATGAGAACACCCTAAATTTTTCTATGGAAGCCCTAAGGCTTCAATTTTTATGGATCCATCAGCCATAAAGAAAGTCCCTCGAACTACTTGCCCTTTTTTTATCGGACTATCTTTTGTTTTTTTAATCGTAATGGTTTTAAAACCATTCTGATCCAATGCATTTTCAGTCTCTATTTCAGGGCCTCCAATGACATCAAAATATGCTCCTTCTCTTGGGTTAGGGCTAGAACGAAACTTTATAGTCCATTCTGTTCCGCAGGAATTTATTGAATAATATTTTCCTAAAACCAAAACCTGATCTGGTATCCCTTTTTGTTTTGATTTGTAATCTTCATAAAAATGGATTCTATCTCCAGAGAGCCAATCTCTTTTTTCATAAAGATCTAAAACAAGACACTTATTCACTGTGTCTTGAAGAAAAAGGTACTGACGCTTTTCGGACATATAACCAATATCCTCGAATAGATAAACCTCATTTAAGAAATTTATCGGTGCACAGATTCTGTAAATTTGGTAATCTTTTGTTCCGATAGTTTCGAAAAAAGAAGTATCTTTAAAAAACATTTCGCAAACCGGTTCTGGTTCTAATGGAGTGATATTATTATCCTGGTTGCAAGATAATAAAGTAAAGAGAAAAATAGTAGACAAGAAAAAATATAATCTTTTCATTGAAAAAAATTTAAAAGGTTAGAAATGAACTTGGGAGAATTCCCTATCACTTAAAATTATTGCATATTTAAAGATAAAAGTCAATGGCTTGTGGAAAACCGCGCCTTTGGCCGGGGAAACACAAAACCCCCTTGCGGGGGCTTTGTGGGCACTTATGTTGTTTCGAATAATGTAAGGCTAATGCCTCACACTCACACAAAGAGTATAGCACATCTGAAATAAAAAAGCAAATTTATAAAAGAAAAATCCCCTTTCGGGGATTTTTCGTGTTTTATTTTGTGGCTATAAGCCGAATTCTGTTTTCGTTTTTAAGCGAATATGGCAATTTGTCTAGGCCTAAAATTACTCTTAGGCTCAAGCGATTCTTCCTGCTTCGCCAAGGCTACGCAGGACACGATCTTGCACACGCGTAAGGATTTTGCCGTTTCACTCCCACTAAAGGGATTCGTCACTGTTCGCACCTCGTGGATTGCTCCAGATGGGAATTACCCATTACGTTTAATCCCTCGACTAAGCTCGGGACTATGTGTTCGGACTTTCCTAATCCCACCGAAGTGAGACTTAGCCATACACCACAAAACTTTTTTAGTTTAACATATAAAAATATTTATTCAAATGTAAATACTATACCATCACCTATTTTGAGTTTATGTTTATCGGAAAATCCAGATACTACTTCAAGGACAAATTTTGTATTTTCTGCTATACCAAAAGTCTCAGGATAACTCTCAGGCCTAGCATCACGTTTAATATAAATTATTTTTCCATATTCATCGAGCCAAATCATATCTATAGCGAATTTCATATCTTTCATCCAGAAAAAATATTTATCTGGTTTTGCAAAGACAAAAAGCATACCCTCATCTTCCTTTAAATTTTCCCTTCCTGAAAGTCCACGAGCTTGAGTTTCTGGATCTATAGCTAGTTCTACTCGAACGCGAGTATCACCAAAATACACATAATTTACCTGATTAAAATTAAAATCATTCGCAGTTTTTTCTTTGGCATTCCCCCATGTAAAATTCTCTCGCATTGTTAGGAAAATAATCATACCGAAAAATAAAAAAACTACTAGGAAAGAAAAGAAATTTTTTACTTTTTGTATATTCATAATTTATTTATGATCACCATTAGTCCAACCAAATTGTCTACCAATAGCTTCTGGAGTTTCTCTTTTGCGAATTATTTTTATACTACCATCTTGTAACATAATTTTCATCGGAGCTGCTAGCAAGCAATGCTTCGAAGCAAGAGCGTCTTGATAAGCACCAGTGTCCAGTATAGCTATATACTGATCACGATCTTCATTTAAGCGTGGCATCAATATATAATTTCCGCCGGCAGTGTATTTATCATCACTATCACAAGTAGAACCTGCGAGCCATACGGTTTTTAAATTTTCAAACATATTATTCGCTGGTATAGTATGCCATTTTTGATGTATAGCCCAAGTATCTTTTAAGTCATTCATAAAAGAACCATCTACTACATACCAAGCTTTTGCATTTGCTTTTGGAATATTTTTTTGTGAAATAGTTTTATAAATAGTTATTTGCGCAGGCGCTACTATGTATTGCCCCCATTCTACTGCTAGGTTCGGGTGTTTTATGCCGGCTTTATCTGCCATATTTTTTAGTTGCTTTACAATAGAACTAGTAACCCGCTTAGCGGTATAAAACTTTTTCTTTTCATAAGGAATACCGAAACCACCACCCATATCTATAGTATCTAAATTAGTATGCTTTTTTTGTAATTCTGCATAAATATTGAAAGCTCTTTTAAGTCCATCTAAAATACTTTTTTGAGTTTTAATTTGACTACCCATATGATAGTGCAAGATTTTCAAATTCTTCATTTTATCTAAATCAAGAACATCTTTTTCAGAAAGTCCAAAACGGTCGAATTTTTTATCCCAGTGAGTATCAGCTTTGATATCAAGGTCTACGCGCACACCCACATCGCCTTTGTATTTTTTCAGGCGTTCAATTTCTTCAGGCCCTTCTATGATAGGCACTATGTTCATACCTTTTGTGCGGAGTTCTTCGATAAGGTCTAAGTATTGATCAGTCTTTGGACCATTACAAAAAACCCGGAGTTTATTCGAGAATTTCTCACCTTCCCAAAATTTCTTTACAATCCAAAGTTCATTTGCAGAAGTAGTTTCTAAATTCGCGCCTTCAGAAAGCAGGGGTAAAATAAATTCTTTATTTTGATTTACTTTCATCGGATAATGATAACCAAATTTACCTTTATAGCCGTAAATTTTCATATAAGCTTGAAAATAGCCAAGCAAATCTTTTAATCTGTCTTCAATAACAAAAGGAAAAACCACTTGCAGTGGTGTGCCGTATTTTTGAGCTAAATCTGCTAAATTATAAGAATGGTTTCCTTCAGTAACAGTTATTTCACCGTCTTTAGAAATACCATAAAACTGAGTGTTGAACTCATCAGCACCTAGTTTCCAAAATTTCTTCCAATTTTTTGTTTGTTTTTTAGTTTTTTTAATCATTTCTTTATCCATGTATTATATCAGAAAATAGCATAAAAGTCAACTACTCACTCCTATTTATTTTATATTTCTGTAAAAATTCTTCTTTGAATTCATGAAAATTACCGTCCAAAATTGACTGCCGAATTTTATCCACTAAGTTTACAATAAAATACATATTATGCAAAGAAGCGAGCGTACCTCCAAGCATTTCTTTACCATGAAAGAGGTGTGCAATGTAAGCTTTGGTATAATTTTTACAGGTATAACATTCGCAACCTTCATCTATAGCTGTAAAGTCGTTTCGAAATTTTGTATTAGTAATACTTATTTTTCCATTACTTGTATACAGTGTGCCATTGCGCCCTAATCTGGTAGGTAAAACACAATCAAATAAATCTACACCATTTTCAATACCCATAAATAAATCCTCGGGCTCACCAATACCGAGCAAGTGCCTAGGCTTTTCTTCTGGCAAAATTTCATTTACCCATTTTACAGCTGTCGACATATCTTCTTTTGCAAAAGACCCGCCAATACCAAAGCCATCAAAATATTTTCCATCGATATTCATATCTGCAATAATTTGTGCAGATTTTTTACGTAAAATTTCTTCCCTGCCTCCTTGCACAATACCAAAGAGAGCCTGAGGAAAAAGCTGATGCTTGAAGGAGTCTTTGCTACTAACAGAATGATCTTGCCCTTCCAGAACAGAATGCGAACGACGAAAAGCATCAGCTTTTTCCTGCTCCAATTTAATATGTTCTTCTAAACTCCGCTTTGCCCAAGCATGAGTGCGCTCGAGAGCTTCTTCTTGATATTTAAAATCTTCAGCAGGACTAGTGCATTCATCAAAAGCAAAAATAATATCCGCACCTAAATTATGCTGAATTTCTATCGAGTGTTCTGGAGTAATGTAATGCATACTGCCATCTAAATGTGATTTAAAAGAAACACCATCATTACCTATTTTAGCTAATCTAGGTGCATCCGAGTCATCAAAACGCTCTGGAATCATAAGTGAAGGGTCGGTGATTTTTATAACTTTTGAAATATCTTTTCCATAAGCTGCGCCAAGAGAGAATACTTGAAAACCTCCAGAATCTGTCATAGTGGGGCCTTGCCAATTCATAAATTTCCCAATTCCACCTGCGTCACGTACGACCTCATCGCCAGGTTGTAAATATAAATGATAAGTATTACCGAGTACCACTTGAGTGCCAGCCTCTTTGATTTGCCTTGGTTCTAATGATTTTACTGTAGCTTTAGTGCCGACAGCAACAAAAGCAGGAGTAAGTATTTCTCCATGTGGTGTAGTTAAAACCCCTGCCCTACCTAAACTATTTGCTAACTTTTTAGCTATTTTAAAATTCATTATTTTTCAACTTCCACAAAACGCAATTCAAAAATATTTACTGGACTTTTAAGAAGTGCTTTTTTAAACGAATCCCTAGGGTCAGAAATAATACCTGAAACAGTAGCCAAGGTTTGCACGGTTCCTGGTAAATAAATAACTTCGCCTACAGATATATCAAAATCTCTAGGTAAAATCATCTCAAAATTACCATTACCTCGGCCAGAAGCAGAAAGAGTAGTGCCCGAAGAAGAAACAATTACATCGACTTTTTCACGACTAGTGGAATATAAAATAATTTTTGAAGTATTATCATAAACCTCGCCTACATAACCTAGTGGCACATAGCCATATGCGTAAACTTTTTGTCCAACTTTTACTCCCGTATTTTCCCCAACATCGAGAATCAAAGTATCATAAAGTGAACGGTTTGGTTTTACTAAAATATTACCCAAAATAAAATTACGATTACCTTTACGTTCAAAAATTTCTTTTAATTCTTTATTCTCATTTTCTAAAATTTGATAATTAGAAAGACGCGCTGAAAGCTCCATATTCTCTAATTTCAATTTCTCATTTTCAGAATTTATACTTTTTTTAGACTCAAAATAAGTTCCCCAAGAAGAAAACCTAGCTGATATATTTTGCCCGAAAGTAAAAAATGGTTTAGATAAAAACAAACTAGAACCGGAAAAACTACTATACATCATGGCGCTTCCAAAAATAAAAATAAATAAAAAAATTGCCACTAAAATAAAAGTGACTACTTTTTTATTACTCTTTTTTTTATCTTGGCGGTAATTCATCTTGATTGCGAATTAAAACTTCTTTGTAATTTTCTAAATCGTCCAAAATAATTCCAGTACCACGAGCTACAGCAGAAAGTGGATCATCTACTACATAAACTGGTATTTTAAGGTTATTTTGTAATAGTTGATCAAGTCCGAGAAGTAATGCCCCGCCACCAGAGAGCATAATACCCCTGTGCATTATATCAGAGAGAACTTCTGGTGGTGTTGTTTCGAGCACATCTTTAACTCCATCAATAAATTCATGAATAGATGGTGAGAGTGCTTCGCGTATATCACCATCGGTCACTATAACTTCACGAGGAAGTCCAGTCAGTAAATCTCGTCCACGGATTTCAGTTTCCATATACTCACCTGGTAATACTGAACCAATAGACATTTTTACGGCCTCGGCAGTATTTTCACCAATCATTATTTTAAATTCATCACGCATATAAGCAATAATATCTGCATTTAATTTATCACCAGCAATTTTTAGATTTTTAGATTTTACAATACCACCGAGCGCTATAACTGCTATGTCCGTAGTGCCACCACCAATATCTATAATCATAGAACCGATAGCTTCTTTGATAGGCATGCGCACACCTATCGCGGCCGCCATAGGTTCTTCAACCAAGTAAACTTCACGGGCACCTGCAGAGCGAGCGGCATCATATACAGCACGAGTTTCGACATTTGTAGAACCAGTAGGAACGCCCACTACCACTCGAGGTCGTGCGAATTTTTTAGAAAATTTATCAGCTTTGTTTATGAGGTAAGCAAGCATTTCTTCAGTAACTTCAAAATCTGAAATCACGCCGTCTACGAGTGGGCGCACTGCGCGAATGTGCCCTGGAGTTTTACCCAACATTTCTTTAGCTTTTATACCGACAGCTAGTATTTGATTAGTCTTACTATTTACTGCTACTACAGAAGGCTCATTAATAACAATGCCATGCCCTTTCAAATAGACCAGTGTGTTAGACGTGCCTAAATCAATACCAATATCATTTGAAAATAATTTATAAAATTTTTTAAACATAATTACACATTCGTAGGGACTAATCTTTAGCAACTAATTTATTTACTAAATCTTCTATTTTTACAATCTCTGACTTATCTTCAATACGTTTTTTGAGCTCTACTCCTCCAGCTTCTATCGAACGCGCTGAAACTACTATTCGGTATGGCATACCAAGCAAATCCGCATCTGCGAATTTCTCTCCTGCTGTTATACCAGAGCGATCATCAAACAAAACTTCGATATTCTTTTGCTTTAACATTTCATAAACATTTTCAGCTTCTTGTTTTATTTTAGCATCTTCACCAAGTACAAGCAGGTGCACTAAAAAAGGTGCGATACTCACAGGCCAGATTATACCTTTATCATCGGACAAGGTTTCTACAACTGTGCCCATAAGTCGTCCAAGTCCAATACCATAACTACCCATTATCACTGATTTTTCCTCATTATTTTCATTAGTATAATTTAAATCAAATGGCGTAGAAAATTTTGTACCTAAAGAAAATATATTACCGACTTCTACTGCTTTTTGTTCAACTAATTTATCTTTCTCTAGATTCAAATCTTTTAAAACTTCATCATTTAACACCTCTTGATTTATAGCTATGCCTTTATTTTCATCAACATAAATAGTATCTTCGCCAGCAGGAGTGAGAGTTTGAAATTCGTGTGAGAATTTTGAAAAAGTTCCACCGGAAGCAAAAGTAAGATATGTGATATGGCCTATACCTACACGTTTAAATATATTTACATATGCTTGTTTAATTTTTTCATAAAAAATATTATGTTCTGCCTCATCTTTAGAAAAAGAATACAAGGCTTTCCAATAAAATTCCCGTCCTCGCATTATGCCTGACTTACTACGAATTTCATTACGAAAAATAGTTTTAAAATCATAAGGAAAAATTGGTAAATCTTTATACGAACTAATGTATTGTTTCATAATATTTGAAAAAGCTTCCTCATTTGTGAAAGACAATCCTACTTCGCCACCATTTTTTAATTTTGTTTTAAACCAATTATCTACAACTTCATCATCCCATCTATTTGATTTTTCCCAAATTTCTTTATTTTGCAAAACTGCTGTGCGCATTTCAACTCCGCCAATAGCATCAATTTCCATGCGAATAATGTTTTCAATATTTTTAATCACACGCAATCCAAGAGGTAGGAAGTCGTATACCCCTGCCATCTCCTTATAAATATAACCTGCTCGAATAAGTAATTCAGCATTTTTAGAGACTTCATCGGCTGGAGCTTCTTTTCTAGTTTTAGTAAAAAGTTGTGTTTGCTTCATATCCATCATATTAACCGAAATTTAGATTTTTAGCAAAGAAATATAGCTTTATAAATCAAGGGTTAAACAGGGTTGCAAAAACAGGATTTTTCTGTTAATATGAACCTTATGCAAAAAACAGAAAACAACACAGGTTTAGTAGAAAAAATGTTCGAAGCAGGGGCTCATTATGGCTACTCTAGAGCACGTCGCCACCCTAGCACTTCAAAATTCATCTATACAACCAAAAACAAGACTGACATAATCGATGTTGAAAAAACTGAAGAAATGTTAGCTAAGGGTATCGAGTTTATAAAAAGCTTAGCAGAAAAAAATAAAGTTATATTATTTGTCGGCACAAAACCAGAAGCTCAAAACGCAGTGAAAGCTGCAGCTGAAGCACTTGAAATGCCATATATGGTAGAACGTTTTATTGGTGGAACTATCTCAAACTTCTCTGAAATAAAAAAACGCATACTCGAACTCGAAACTTACAACAAAGACCTCGCTCGTGGTGATCTAGAAAAATACACTAAAAAAGAACGTTTAATGCTCTCTAAGAAAATGGAGAAACTAACTAAATATTACGGTGGTGTTATTAATTTAAAGAAATTGCCAGATGCTGTTTTCGTAGTAGATGCTAAAAAAGAACACATAGCAGCACGTGAAGCACTTATTTCTAAAATACCTGTTATTGCACTTTGTAATACAGACACAAATATTAAAAACATAACTTACCCTATAGTGGGTAATGATGCTAGTATTCCTTCAATAAAATTCTTTACTGAAATGGTAGCTAATGCCTACAAAGGCGCTGTTTCTACAAAATAGAAACTAAAATAAAATATATGTCTCAAGAAATATCAATGGATTTGGTAAAAGAACTTAGAAATTCTACAGGAATTTCTGTTATGCAATGTCGCAAAGCACTTATCGAAGCTGAAGGCGATATGGAAAAAGCTATAGCTATACTAAAGAAAAATAGTGCTTCTATAGCAGAGAAAAAAGCTGACCGCGAGGCAAAAGACGGTGCTGTAGTAGTAGCTACCAATGGTAATAAAAATCTAATCTTAGCATTACACTGCGAAACTGATTTCGTAGCTAAAAATGAAGACTTCGTAAAGCTAATGGATTCTCTAGCAGAAATAGCTATAAACGAAGGTGTAGATAGCATGAAAGCTAAAGCTAAAGATCTGATAGATCCAGTAATTCAAAAAACTGGTGAGAAAATTGAACTCGGTGAAGTTTCAGAAATCGATGGCAATATTGTAAACAATTATGTTCACAATGGAAAATCAGCAGTTGTTGTTTCCCTATCTGGTGGTGATAAAAACTTGGCTAAAGATATAGCTATGCACGTAGCTGCTATGCGCCCTGAATTCATAAATGAATCAGAAATATCTGCTGAGACAAAAAACATAATGCTAGAGTTATTCCAAAAAGAAGTAGAGAATGTAGATAAACCAATAGAAATAAAAGAAAAGATGCTCCAAGGTAAAATCACTAGTTATTTCAAAGAAAAAACTTTAATGGAACAACCTTTCATTAAAAATCCAGATATATCTATCGCTAAATTACTTGCAAATGCAAATGCGCAAATACTTGAAATAAAGAAGTATTTCATATAATACAAAACTATGTTCCCTATCTTTTTAACATTATTTTTTGTTTCAGTAGCTGGAATTGTGGTCCTCATCACAAAGAAGCTTTTGCAAATAGAAAAACTTCGTATTGTTTCAAAAGATGATGTATTTTTTATCGATGTACCTGAACTTGAAGATGTCCATTATGTATTAATGAGTAAAATAAAGCGTGGTGGTTATATGGCACTAGTTATAACTATACGTGTTTATCTTTTAGGCAAATACAATACTAAAAAATTCGCTCATAAAGCTTATCTCAAAATAGATAATTTCCTAAAAAAATACAGTAAAGAAAAGTCAGTGAAAGAAAATAAAAAAGAAGCCTCAAAATTCCTCAAAATTGTTTCAGATTATAAGAAAAAAGTCAGTAAAATAACTGAACAAATAAAGGAAGAAGAGGGCTTTGAAATTTAAAATGAGTGTGCTATAAATAAATACGTGCCGGAATAGCTCAGTTGGTAGAGCAACGCTTTTGTAAAGCGAAGGTCGTGGGTTCAAGTCCCTCTTCCGGCTCCAAAATCAAAAACCCATAGACTTAAAAGTCTATGGGTTTTTGATTAGTTTTTATTTAAAGCTTCTGCCTCTTCTTTTTTTTCTTCTAAATCAAAAGTATCTTTTATAAGTTTTCCAAGAGATTCAGTATCTGAATAACCTGTAAGTACCTTTTCATCCACAACCAATGCTGGGAGTTTGGTGTCGGAAATTTTATATATCGAAAGCATAGAACGCACAGCAGAAAGGTCTGTTGAATAATCAAAAGAATAAACACGCAAGTTCGGATACTTTTCACGCAAAGTAGAAAGAACTATACTTTGTTTACTACATTCGCTACAATTTTCAGCTGTAGTATAGAAATACAATATAAAAGCGTATTTAGTACCACAACGTTCTGAAACTTTTTTCATTAACAGATAATCTTTGATTTGAAGTAGTGAGTAATATTTACGTAAATAAAGAACTTCGTCTTTGTTTAATAAATTCTGCTCTCCCCATTCAAGTTTTTTACTAAGCTCGCCAAGCTCACCTGATAAAAATGAATCATTTACATTTTTGCAAGATAAATCTTGTAAAAGTGAAAACTGAGTTTCTGAAGAAAGTACGTCAATGGCTATTTTATTTTGAATACTTTGTAATTCTGCTATCTTTTTACTACTAAAATAATTACTTAAATAACTAGCAAGAAGAAATAAGCCTATAGTAAACAAGAAAACTATTAAATATTTTTTCCAATCAATGTTATTGTGCATAAAAGTTATATTATCGCCAAGCTGGCTTTTTTGCAACTATTGTATTCCAAATGGCTTTTAATAGCCAAAATGGAGCAATAATGCTATATATTAAAAAGAAATAAATCATATTCACAGAAAATGGTATTTTCTTATTCGCCATCTTTCTACCTAAGATCATAGAAGTGAAAACTAGGATGTATAAAAATATAGTCAGGAAAAGAAGCGATCGAGTATTTATAAAAAATGGATCAAAAGAAGAAATTTTACTTCCAAATTCAAAACCAGAAATACTATAGTACTCTACTTTCTCGATAATAAATTTTATAAAATTGGTCAAGAACTTTATAAATAAAAAAGATGCAGTAATTATAGAAATAATTCCTACTGGCACAGTAAATAGAGCGAAATTACCATATTTTTTTCTAAAAATAGTATTTTTATAATCAAGAGTATTATTTATAAAACCATAAATCCAACGCAAGCGTTGTTTAAAAAGTTTTTTTACAGTACTAGGAGCATTTGTATATACAAAAGCGTCATTGCATTGCTCTATCTTATAGCCATTGACTTGCATCCGATAAGCTATTTCCATATCTTCTGTATTGTGTGCATGTCTATAGGGACCTAAATTATCAAAAACTTCTCTGCGGAATACAGTAAGAGGACCGGGAGTCACGTGTATAGCACCCAAAAAACCAAGCATTTTTTTTACATACACAGCCATTTCGTATTCGGCACCTTGAGCTTTTTGCAAAATATTTTTTGGCTCATTTACGATTATAGATGGTGCCACCGCCATAGAGGAAGGCACTTTTTCAAAATAACTCATAATTCTAATCAAAGATTCCTTTTCAGCAAAAGCATCTGCATCCAAACATCCAAAAAATGGAGCGTTTGACTTTTCTAAAGCTAAATTCAGTGCAGTATGCTTGCCACCATTTTCTTTTCGTAGAATCTCAACATTTGGTTCATTTCCAAATTGCTTCATAACTTCAAAAGTATTGTCACTGGAGCCATCATCTATAAGAAAAATTTTTAATTTATCTTTAGGATAATTGAGTGCGAGAAGCGAATGCATCGTCCTCTCAATAGTGCGCCCTTCATTCCAAGCTGGAACAGCAATACTAACCATAGGGTAATTTTGCAATGTTATAGCACCATCTCGAATTAAAATTCTTTTTCTATTTTCAAAAAAAGTAATCAGAAAAAAGAGCTGTGCATACACAGACAAAAATACTAGAGCGTAAAATACTAGGCCGAAAAAGGAATCCATTGTTTAGAAATTTTAAATAAATTACATTTGTGAACCAGATGCAGGTGCGGAAACTTTACAGTCTGCACAACCAGCTTTACAAGTTTTACACTTACAACCAAAAATCATGACTATTGCACAAATACCTACCAAAACGTAAACAATAGCTTCTACTGTAGGCCATGCACCTAAAAGAATATTCACTAAATTCCAAGATGTAGCTGAACTAGCGAGCATACCAGCTCCTACTAAACCCCAATTTACTCCACCTACGATTACTAATATTTTTGCAATCATGGAAGTGGTGCAACCACAGTGCCAATTTTTGCAATTACTTGAATTCATACACATAATTTTATTTACCCGAAGGCATTAAATTCTTATAAATTTCCCTTCTGCCGACACAGAAGGATTTTCTTTTATTGTAGCACGAAAAATGCTGTTCTGCTATAATTAATACATTAATAGATATAATAAAAAATATGGAAAATAACACCCAAAATAATGCTCCTGAATCTATGCCAGTAAAGAAAAGTTCAAATAATTTGAGCTCAATAATTGTAGTTTTATGCGTTATAGCTATAGGAGTTTTGCTTCTTGTAAAAACTGACCCTAAACCAAAAGACGCGCGCAATCCTGACAAAATTAATCTGGATAACCTAAACACTATACTTACTCCGCCTACTCAAGAAGAACATGTGCTTGGTGATTTAACAACTGCAAAAGTTATCATTGTAGAATATTCTGATACTGAATGCCCTTTCTGCAAAAGATTCCACGAAACCATGCATACTGTTTTCAGCGACAGTAATGGAAAAGTGGCTTGGGTTTATAGGCATTTCCCTATAGAACAACTTCACTCCAAAGCTATGCGTGAAGCATTAGCTACTGAATGCGCATGGGAACAAGGTGGCAATGAGACTTTCTGGAAATATACAGATGAGATTTACAAGCAAACCAATTCTAATGATTCATTACCAGAGATAGCACTTACAAATATAGCTTCTGATTTGAACCTTGATATAGACAAATTCCAAAATTGTTTAAAAACAGAAGGATATAAAGAAAAAGTTGACGCTCAAATATTCTCAGGCCAAAATCTAGGAGTAGAAGGAACTCCTAGCTCATTTATCATAGTAAATGGTTTAATTGTTGATACTATAAAAGGCGCATTACCGTATGCGAGTGTAATGTCTCAAATTAAAAATTATTTAGAGTAAAAACTAATCGAAATAATTTTTCAATCGGGAGATTTTTTCGTTCTGACGAAGTTTGTCGTGAACTTTAGCTTCGATTTGACGAATACGTTCACGAGTAACATTGAATTCCTCGCCTACTCTTTCTAAAGTGTGCTGTATATTGTCTACTAAACCAAAACGCATTTCTAATATTTTGCGCTCTTTTGGATTAAGTTCATCTAATACTTCTTTAATTTGATCAGCTAAAATTCTACGAGCAGCATCTTGATCAGGACGCAAAATTTTATCATCTGGAATAAAATTTTCGAGAGTAGATTTATTATCATCATCTCCTACTGGTTGTTCGAGAGAAACTGTTTCTTGATTTATATTTTCTATAACATGAATTTTATCTACAGGAAGGCCCATCTCAGTAGCTATTTCTTCAGCGAGTGGTTCACGGCCGAGGTCTTGTGAAAGTCTACGGTAAACTTGCTTGTATTTAGAAATTGTTTCTACCATGTGAACTGGAATACGAATAGTGCGAGATTGATCGGCAAGTGCGCGAGTAATAGACTGACGTATCCACCAAGTAGCATATGTTGAAAATTTATAACCCTTAGTCCAATCAAATTTTTCAACTGCTTTAAACAAACCCAAATTCCCTTCTTGGATTAGATCAAGAAGTGTTAAGTTTGGACTTCGGCCTACGTATTTTTTTGCAATAGAAACCACCAAACGCAAGTTAGCACGGGCAAGTAAATTTTTGGCTTCGTCATCACCCTTTTCTATACGCTTGGAAAGTTCACGTTCTTCGGCAGCATATATAAGCGGATATTGACCTATTTCTTTCAAATACATTTGAATGGAATCATATTGACCACTTTTCAATAGATCTTTATCATTTGCACTTACATCAAGATCGAGCAAATTTCCACCTTCGAGCACGTCAATACCAGCAACACCGAATTTTTCATAAAGCTCATCTAAAAACAAAATATTGTTTTCAATATCAGGGAAAAATTTTAAAATTTCATCATAAGTAATAAAACCTCTTTTTCTACCTTTGGCTATTAACTCTTGGGATTTTTTTTCTAAATCTTCCGCCTTACGTTCACCTGCTGATAGTTTTTTGATTGGTTCTTTTTTAGGTATAGTTTTTTTAACAACTTTTTTTATTTTAGCTTTTGCTTTTTTTACCTTTTTTATAATTTTATTTGATGTTTTTTTAACAACTTTTTTAGGTATAGTTTTTTTAACAACTTTTTTTATTTTAGCTTTTGCTTTTTTTACCTTTTTTATAATTTTATTTTTTTTCTTCATATTTTTAATATAAGCTTGTGAGTTAATTTGTAAATTTATTTTGTTTTATAATTTCAATTTTATTATTTAAATCTTGGCATTCTTTTAGAATTTTTGCTGAAAGTTCTTTATCTTTTTCTATTTCAGCTTTTTGTAATTCTTTCATTTTTCTACCAAGTTCTTCTTTAAAATATTCTTCTTTAAAATTTTGCACAAGTTCCATAAAATCTTTTTTCAATTTAGGATTTTGTCCATAAAATATTTCAGCTTCAAATATCATATCATCTTTTTTATCTTGATACTTGGCTTCAACTTTTTCAAAAATGAGACCAGTGCTATCCGTCATATCTTTTATATATTCTTCAAATGGAAATTCTGATATTTCTTTTTCTTTTTGCCAGAAAATAATACCCAAAATTTTTCTTTCTATGTAATCTAACCTAGCAAATTCGCGATTATTATTTTCAATTTCGATAATTTCTCTTTGCAAAGGTTCTATATTCTTTATAACCTTCTTTAAATCTTCTTGCAAGCTCTGCTCTTTAATTCCTGTAAAGTCGCTAATTTTTTTAATAAAATGCATTTGTTCTACATTACTATCTAAAAATGCTACATACGGCAAGACTTCTTGCAGAACTAATCTGCCAAACTTACGCTCGTCATCCATGCTATCTTTTTTAGCTTTGTCCAAAACAAACAAAATAATATGCTTGGAATTACGAATTACTTCTTTCCACTTCGGTATTCCATACTTTGAGATAAGATCAGCTGGATCTAAGCCCTCACCCATATCAGCAACTTTTACATCCATGCCGAGAGAAAGAGCTATTTTAGCTGCTCTTTTTATAGCAGAAATTCCAGCTTTATCTCCATCAAAAGCAAGCACGATGTTTTGTGAAAGTCTGCGAACAAGACCTAAATTTGAAACAATATTTTCTTTGGAAAGAGTTTGATCTGAAAGAGCTGTTCCTGAAGTCGCAATAGTATTACGAAACCCAGATTGATGCGCTAAAATTAAATCCATCTGTCCTTCGACTAATATTGAAAAATTATTTTTACGAATTGTTTCTTTAGCTTTATCAAGACCAAAAAATACTGCTGATTTGCTGAATATTGGAGTTTCTGGAGAATTTAAGTATTTCGCACTTTTATCATCGTCCTCTAAAATTCTACCAGTAAAAGCAATAATCCTGCCTGAAGTATCACAAATTGGGAACATAATTCTACCTCGGAAACGATCGTAAAAAGTCTTACCATCTTTTTCACTTTTTTTAGCTAATCCAGCAGTTTCTATTTCTTTATCTGAAAAACCAGTTTTTTTTAAGTAATTGAAAAGTTCTTGCCAAGCATTTAAAGCAAAACCAATACGAAATTCTGAAATACTTTTTTGACTTAATCCTCGTGATTCTAGATAAGAAGTAGCTTTGGTATTAGCTGGTAAATTTTTCTCAAAAAATTTACCAGCCTCTTCCATTGCTAAAAATATTCTGTCTTTTGCTGTATCGTCTTTTATATTTTTATAATCGAGTACTACTCCTGCGCGACTCGCTAGCATTTTTAATGCACCTTTAAAATCGAGCCCTTCGAATTCTTGAACAAAAGTAAAAATATCACCTCTGGCGCTACAACCAAAACAATAATAAGAATTTCGTCCGGGCGACACGAAAAATGAAGGAGTTTTCTCGTTATGGAAAGGACATCTGGCCCGAAGATTCGAGCCAGAGCTTTCTAATTTTATGTACGAAGAGATCACATCCTCTATTTTTAACCTCTCCTTAATTTTTTGTACTGGAGAGTCCATAAATTTTATTCTTCTTTTTTAAAGCTATTAACGAAACCTGTTCCAGCTGGTATAAGTCTACCGATAATTACATTTTCTTTAAGACCACGAAGTGAATCTACTCCGCCTTTGACAGCGTTTTCAATAAGAACTCGATTAGTATTTTGGAATGAAGCTGCAGATAACCAGCTCTTGGTTTTCAGCGACACTTCAGTAATACCGAGAATGATTGTTTCAGCTTTTGCTTCTTTTTCGTCTTCTTTCATAATGCGGGCATTTTCTTCCATCATTTCAATATTTTCCACAATATCTCCTACTGTAAAGTTTGTACCACCAGCATCTTTGATACGGCGACGTGAGAACATTTGGCGAATAATTATTTCAGTGTGCTTGCGAGAAATTGAAGCACTTTGTAATTCGTAAACTTTATTTATTTCACGAATTATATATTCTTCAGCCATTTCTTTATCACCAAATTCAAAGATCTCAGAAATATCCGCTGAACCATCAGTCAAGAGTTCACCTTTTTTAACCTTATCACCAACTTTTACTAATGGCATACGATTAAGTGTTAGCTCATAAACCATTTCATTATTCTTGCCGTCTACCTTTGAATCAGATAAAACTTTAATATAACGCTCTTTATCGTCTTTGGTTTTTACTTCAAAAACTTCACCATCAGTTTTGGAAACCACAGCTGGATTTTTTGGAGTTCTGCGTTCAAAAATTTCTTCGACACGTGGAAGACCAGTAGTGATGTCTGTACCCGCTACACCTCCGGCATGGAAAGTACGAAGTGTAAGCTGAGTTCCTGGTTCACCGATAGCTTGTGCTGCAATAATACCTACAGCTTCTCCAAGCTTTACCAAATGATTTCTTCCAAGATCAAGACCATAACAAGTCTGACATAAACCGTGAATAGTTTTACATGTAAGAGGTGAGCGAACAAAAGCTTCTTTTATTCCAAGTGATTCTATTTTTACTGCTTCTTCTTTGGTAATTAAGAAACCTTTCTTATAAAGTACATTACCGTTTTCATCTTTTATATCACCTGCGAGTACACGTCCACGAATATTTTTAGAAAGTGGAATTTCAATACCTAGGATATTTTCAGCTCTGACGATCTTGCCTTCTTTGGTGCCACAATCTTCTTCGGTAATTACTACATCTTGAGCAACGTCCACTAAACGACGTGTTAGGTATCCTGCTTTTGCTGTATTAAGAGCTGTGTCAGATGCACCCTTACGAGCACCGTGAGTAGTAACGAAGTATTCAATAGGAGAAAGACCTTCTTGATAACAAGGAATAATTGGGAATTCAAGCGTTTTACCTTGGTTATTTTGGATGAGGCCTTTCATTCCTGTCATCTGCACAAGTGAAGTCATGGATCCACGAGCACCAGAAATGAATAAATCGTAAGTTGATCCATTCTTGTCGAGCGTTGCAGGTAAAACTTTTTCCAAATTCTTTTTTGCTTCTGTCCAAATTTCAATAATTTTTTGATATCGCTCTTTATCCGACAACATACCTTCAGACCATTCAGCTATTACTTTTTCTTCTGCTTCACGGCCATGTGCAACAATATCTTTTTTCTCTTTTGGCACAGACACGTTATCAAAACCCCAAGTTGTACCAGAAATAGTAGCGTATTTGTACCCGAAAGCTTTTATTTTGTCGAGAATAGGAGGAGTAGCATCTACACCATAGTGCATGATTAGTTCATCTACAAGTGCAGACATACGCTTTTGTGTAATCTCTTCGTTAATAAAAGAAAAATCTTCCGGCAATATAGAATTAAAAAGTAGTCTACCAACAGATGTTTCAAAAATTCCATCTGTAAATTTATTGTATTTTCCTTTATTAGTTGCCAAGATTTTTACTTTTGCCCGAAGACCCACTACGCCGTATTCATAAGCAGTAATAGCTACATTGGGTGAAGAAAAATATTTACCTTCACCTATTTCACCATCGACTGATTTAGTCATAAAATATGCTCCGAGGACCATATCCATACGAGGGTTTGCAATAGGATCACCATTTTGTGGCTTGAGTAAGTTTTTGTTTGCAGCCATTAATTCTTTGGCTTCCCATTGAGCTTCCTCTGATAGTGGAACATAAACAGCCATTTGGTCGCCGTCGAAGTCAGCATTGAAAGCCTGACACACCAACGGGTGAACTTGAATAGCATTACCTTCGATAAGCACTGGATTAAATGCTTGAATACCGAGACGGTGTAGCGTAGGAGCACGGTTCAGTAGAACATATTTGCCTTGAATTACTTCTTCTAGCATTGCCCAAACTTCTGGAGTTCTCTCTTCGATAAGTTTATTTGCTCCACGAATATTGAAAGCAAGTTCCCCTTCTAAAATTTTAGCAATAACGAATGGTCGGAAAAGTTCAAGTGCCATATGTTTTGGTAAACCACATTGATTGAGTTTAAGTTCAGGACCACCTACGATAACTGAACGACCAGAGTAGTCGACACGCTTACCGAGAAGGTTTGCACGGAAAAGACCTTGTTTGGATTTCAAATTGTCAGCAAGTGATTTGAGAGGACGTTTTTGTGATTGACTCATAGCCTGAGAATCATTTTGACGGGCAATAGAGTTATCGATCAGAGCATCAACAGCTTCTTGTATAATACGCTTTTCATTACGCAAAATAACATCTGGAGCATTTATCTCTTTTAGTTTCTTTAATCTGTTATTTCTGTTTATTACTCTTCGGTAAAGGTCATTAAGATCACTAGTCGCATGACGGCCACCGTCGAGTGCCACCATCGGGCGAAGCACTGGTGGTATAACTGGAATAACAGTTAAAAACATCCATTCTGGGCGAATACCTGAATAAATCATAGATCTTATCAAAGACAAACGCTTTTGCATTTTTTCTCTTTCCATAGTGCTTGCCTTTTCTATGATAGCCATAGTGTGTGCTTTTAATTTTTCCAAATCCAAATTCTTGAAAATAGTATAAATAGCTTCTGCTCCAATATTGGCTTCAAAACATGTACCGTATTTTAGAGAATAGTGATGAAAAGAAATTTCATTTAATACTTTACCTTCATAAATTTCAGTAATTTCTTTTTTAGTTACTGACAGTAAATTCTTTAATTTTTCTTTTGTTTCATCGTCGCTAGAATTTTTAAGTTTTGCTTTATATTCTTTTTCTAAATCAGAAATTATTTGATCACGCTCTTCCGTGTGGACTTTTGTGATAATGTATCCAGCAAAATAAATAACTTTTTCTAAATCAGAAACTGAGATATTAAGAAGTATACTCATGCGAGATGGCACACCACGAAGAAACCAAATATGAGCTACTGGTGTAGAAAGTTCTATGTGCCCCATGCGTTCACGACGCACGATAGAACGAGTAACTTCCACTCCACATTTTTCACAAATAATATCTTTGTAACGAATACGGCGATATTTTCCGCAATAACATTCGTAATCTTTTTCTGGACCGAAAATTTTCTCGTCGAAAAGACCTCCGCGCTCAGAACGGCCGGTTCGGTAGTTTATAGTTTCTGGTTTTTGAACTTCACCATAAGACCATTCACGTATAGCTTCAGGTGAAGCAAGTGTTAGCCCTATTGAATCAAAATCTGTTGTATTTAATGTTTTCATAGATTTTTTATAGTTAAATTAATTATTTTTGACTACCTTTTTTAAGAGTAATTTCGAAAGCAAGTCCCCGTAAATAGTTAAGCATCACATTGAAAGATGCTGGGGAATTTGGAGCTTTGATCGATTCATTCTTAATTATTGAATCAAAAGTGGCCGACCTACCAGCTATATCGTCTGATTTTACTGTTAACATTTCGCGAAGTGAATATGCAGCGCCGTATCCTTCAAGTGCCCAGACTTCCATTTCTCCGAATCTTTGTCCACCTCCTTGAGCTTTACCGCCAAGTGGTTGTTGAGTAATAAGACTGTAGGGACCAATCGAACGCATGTGAATTTTGTCTTCTACCATATGGTGCAGTTTGAGCATATACATATAACCCACTGCTACGTCTTGCTCGAAAGCATCTCCTGTGCGTCCATCAAATAATTTTACTTTACCATTTTCTGGAAGTCCTGCTGCTTTCAATTCATCGCGTACTTCTTCGTGTGTTGCACCCAAAAATGGAGGCACGATTGCCTGATAACCTAGAGTATTTGCCGCCATACCAAGATGAATTTCCAAAATTTGTCCCAAGTTCATACGAGAAGGCACACCAAGTGGAGAAAGGATAATATCTACAGATTTACCATCAGCTGTATACGGCATATCTTCTTCTGGAAGAATTATAGAAATAACACCCTTATTTCCGTGACGTCCTGAAAGTTTATCACCTACTGAGATATTGCGAACTTGAGCGACTTCTATAACTATTTTTTTAATTATACCGACTTCGAGTTGATGACCTAAATCACGAGAGAATATTTTTACTCCTATTACACGTCCACGTTTACCGTGTTCAACACGAAGTGAAGTATCTTTTACATCACGAGCTTTTTCAGCAAAAATAGAGCGGAGCAAACGTTCTTCTGGAGTTAATTCTGTCTCACCTTTTGGTGTAATTTTACCAACTAAAATATCATTCTCGCGAACTTCAGCACCAACACGAACTATGCCGTCTTCATCTAAGTCTTTCAATTTAAGTTCACCTACATTTGGAATATCGCGAGTAGTTATTTCTGGACCAAGTTTAGTATCACGAACTACTGCAGTAAATTCTTCAACGTAAATAGAAGTAAATTTAGAATCCTTTACAAGTCTTTCTGAAAGAATAATAGCGTCTTCGTAGTTTGAACCGAACCATGACAAAAAGGCTACGAAAATATTTTGGCCAAGAGCTACTTGTCCACCTACTGTAGAAGAGTTGTCAGCGAGAACATCGCCACGTTTTACTTTTTGATCTACAGATACAATAGGACGATGATGGAATACAGAGAAATTGTTATTTCTTAAATAATTTATCAAATTATAAGTTTTTTCATTCTTGCCTTTTACTATTACTTTTCGTGAATCTACGTATGACACTATGCCATCTTCCTCTGCTACGACGAGACGGCCTGAATCGAGAGCCACGACACTTTCCATGCCGGTAGCTACAAGAGGAGCTTCTTTTAATACACAAGGAACTGCTTGTTTTTGCATGTTTGATCCCATGAGAGCACGGTTAGCATCGTCATGTTCTAGAAATGGTATTGAACTTGTAGCGAGTGAGAAAGCTTGATTAGTAGCTACATCGATATAATCCACCTCTTCTGGAAGACAAGTTCCTGGCTCAGTCTTTCTGCGAGCTGCTACTTTTTTGTCAGTGATTTTGCCATTTTCATCATACGAAACTCCAGCATGAGCAATGTTGTATTTTTCTTCTTCAAGCGCATTTAAATAAACTACTTCTCCTGTAATTTTTCCATTTTTTACTTTTATGTAAGGAGTTTCGATGATACCGAAATCATTTATTTTTGCATAAGTAGAAAGGTGAACAATAAGACCAATGTTTGGACCTTCTGGTGTATGGATAGGACAAATACGTCCGTAGTGAGAAGGATGCACATCGCGAACTTCGAGTCCTGCGCGTTCACGAGTAAGACCGCCAGGACCAAGTGCTGAGAGTAAACGAATGTGTTCCATTTCAGCCAAGACATTTTCTTGGTTCATGAATTGTGAAAGCTGGTTAGTAGTGAAAAATTCTTTGATACGAGCTTGCAGTGGACGTTGGTTAATAATAGCAATAGGTAATGCAGTATCTACATCGATGATAGACATACGATCTTGGATATTACGCTTGATTTGCATCATACCGGTACGAATCTTTTGTTGAAGCATTTCACCAACGAAACGAATACGGCGTTGACCCAAGTGATCTATGTCGTCCCCCTTTGAACCTGGAGTATTATTTAATTCAATTACATAAGAAACGATAGAGGCCAGATCTTCTTTAGCTAAAGTTCGGCGTTCTAATTCTTCTTTTTCCATATTCTTATCAAAACGTTGATTGAATCTGTAGCGTCCAACTGGCGATAAGTCATAACGCTCAGTGGTAAATAAAGAATTAATAAATTCTTTCGCATTTTCAGCTGTAGCCATATCGCCATCGCGAAGACGTTTGTAGATTTCTACATAAGCATCATTTACATTTTTTGCTGGATCTTTAGCTAAACAAACTTTTATAGTCTCTTCTTCAAAACCATTTTTAGATAGGGCTTTAATAATCATTTCGTCGGTAGTATAACCCATAGCTCGAAGCAGTGAAGTAACTACGAATTTGCGCTTCTTGTCTATACGCACATATATAGCACCATCTGGTTCTTGCTCAAGTTCTACCCATATACCACGAGCTGGTATAACTTTTGCACCGAAATATTTCTTGCCTTTATTTTCTGTTTCTGTAAAGAATACGCCAAAAGACCTAGCGAGTTGTGGCACTATCACGCGCTCTACGCCATTTATTATAAAAGTTCCATGAGCTGTCATGAGTGGAAGCTCAGATAAGAAAATTTCTTGTTCTTTAATTGTTCCTAAAATTTTATTCTTGAGTTTTACACGCACTTTCAAACTGCCTTGGTAAGTCAGTTTGTTTATCTTTGCATGATTCTCATCGAATTTTGATTCTCCTAGTGAGAAAGAATTAAACTCGAGTTCGAATTTTTTATTTGAGTAATCAGATATAGGAGAAAATTCTTTGAATATTTCTTTTATACCCTCCTCCACTAACCACTTATAAGACTTTAATTGAAATTCGATAAGATTCGGATATTCAATTAAAGGTTTTTTGTACCGAGAAAAATATTTCTGCGGTAAGGCCTTGTCTTTTTGCATAATTTTTATAAATCCAAAAAGAAGAGAAAATAAAAAACAAAAATAAATACAAGAATTTTATTTATTCTTATTTTTTATTCCTAAAAGTTTCGGATATTAATTAGACTTATAAATACACTTATAATAATTAACGGAGACTGTCCGAAACTCAATCATTAGTCTTAAAGCAAAGTTAACATGTATCCCCAAAAAAGTCAAATATTAATGGGGAAATAAAAAAACGGGGTCAAAGCCCCGTTTTAATTTTCAATAAATTTTTAACTTATAATTTCGTTATATCCTCACGACCTGGACCATGACTAACATAAGAAACTTTAACTCCTAATCTTTGAACTGTATTTTCGATATAGTTCAAATAAAATCCAAAATTGGATTTTAAAACTTCACTACCTGAAAACCTAGACCAATCTGTATCAAAGTGTCGCAATTGTTTTTTGAAAATATTTTGCTTAAATGAGAATACATTTATGCTTTCATCATCTTCAGAAAGATAATCTTCAACAATACTTACTTTGTTCAGCGGGTTAATGTCTACCTTAGTAATTATAAGCTCATCTATACCGTTGAGCCTGATAGCGTGAATCAGTTGAGGCATATCAAGCCAACCACATTTTCGTGCTCTTCCTGTAGTAGCGCCTATTTCACCACCTGCTTCGCGTAGTAGATTTTGAATATCTTCATCTTCTATTTCAGAAGGGAAAATTCCTTCACCTACTTTAGTGGTATACCATTTAATAACTCCATAAGTTTTTCCTACATATCGGATAGGAATACCAAGTCCGAGTGGCACCGCAGAAGCAATTGTGTTAGAAGAAGTTACCATTGGATAGCAACCGAAATTGTTATCAAGCATTGTGCCTTGCGCACCTTCAGCTAAAACATTCATACCTGCGTCTAAATTATTCTGCAACCAAAATTGATCAACAAAATTTACATAATTATTTAAAGATTGAGTTGCTTCTTTAAAGTTTTCAAAATCTTCTATAATTTTCTGAACCTCTGGCATTATATAACCATATTTTGTGCTATAAAAATAAAGAAGTTTCATGTAAAATTCGTATATTTGGTTCCATGGCTTTTCAGGATCTCCGATACGTACACCTAATCTACTTTTAACATCCATGTAAGCTGGGCCAATGCCTCGTCCAGTAGTTCCGACACTTGCTCCTCCTTTCGAGACTTCAATAGCTTTATCGAGATATCGATGAAAAGGTGTGATTAAGAAAGCATGCTTTGATAAGAATACTCTTTCTTTTAAATCACTCGTTCTTTGACCCAAAACTTGAGCTGCATCTTTAATTTCATTAATTAATGATAACGGATCAATGACACAACCTGGACCAATAAAGTTCCAAACATCTTGATGTAAAATTCCTGAAGGTAAATTGTGTAAGATAAGTCTCTGTCCTTTATACCACAAGGTATGTCCTGCATTAGGGCCACCCTGTGAACGACCTACTATTTGATAATCTTTGGCAAGATAATCTACTATTTTACCTTTGCCTTCATCTCCCCATTGGAGACCAAGACATATGTCTATTTTTCCTCTCATTTTTAAGATTTTTTAGTTAAAGGAATATAAAGATCTCGAATTCCACTTTCCAAACGCCCCATAGCTGTTTGTTGAACAAACACAGGATCTCTTTGGAGTTCTTTTATGTTTTTTACTCCTTGATAAACTCTCATACTTTGAATTAAAGCATTTTGAAATTTATCAATCACATCTTTCACAGGTCCTTTAAATGGCACGAAGCCACTAACCCCTTCGGCAACTTTTTTTACAACAGATCCACTATTTCCATAGCGATCTTTAGCAATTCCTAATCCATCGCGCATAGCTTCATCAGAACCCATACCACGATAAACTTTGTATTTCATATTGCCTTCTTCGTGAGTTTCACCTGGAGATTCTGTAGTACCAGCAAAAATTGAACCCATCATAACTGCATGAGCTCCAGCTGCTATTGCTTTTACAACATCACCAGTTTCTTTTATGCCTCCGTCAGCTATCACTTTCACAAAAACCCTACTATCATTTCTATATATAGGATTTGCATCACATGCTGCAGCGACTTGCATAATTGCCGAAAACTGTGGTGAACCACAACCTGTGACAGATCTAGTAGTGCATATAGCCCCTGGACCAACACCTACTTTTATAGCATCTGCTCCAGCATCTATTAAAAACTTGGCTCCTTCTTTGGTAACAACATTGCCAGCAATAATAGGCATATCTGGTTTAATCTTTTTTATAGTCCTTACAATTTCCCCGACAGCAACAGAATGACCTTGAGCTGTATCTATGCAAAGTAAATCGACTCCAGCAGAAATAAGCGCAATAGCCCTTTTGCGACCTTCATCACCTACGCCAATAGCTGCTCCTACACGAAGCCTTCCATCTGTATCAGTAATCATATTCGGGTAAAGATCTTTGTTCTGAAAATCTTTCTTAAAACAAAGTCCGACTAAAGTATGATCATCTTTTGATTTCACTATTGGCAATCTTTGTTTACCTTTAGTTTTCATAATTTGTAGTGGATCAAAAGCTTCGTCAGCGTAAGCTAATACCAACTCTTCAAAAGGAACCATTATTTCGGAAAGTGGGCCTTTATGGTCACTAAAATCCACCAAATGCCTGTCTGTAATCAATCCTAATAATGGCTCATAATGATTATATTCTCCCACTATTGGTATAGTGGTAAATTGATGCTTAGCTTTTATTGCTAAAGCATCTTGAATAGTTTGATCGGGGTACAAAGTAATTGGGTCAGTAACCATATTACCTTGATGTCTTTTTACTAATCTGATTTGCTCCACCTGCTCTTCAATAGAGCAATTTCGGTGGATAATACCGAGACCACCATGACGTGCTTGAGCTATAGCCATCTGAGCTTCGGTTACGGTGTCCATTGCTGCAGAAATGAATGGTGTTTTTAACACAATATTTCCGATTTCAATGCTTGTCTCGATATTGTCTTCTGGACCAAGATTTGAAAGTTTGGGTTGCAAAAGTACATCGTCAAAAGAAAGTCCTAAAGGAATTTGTTGTATTTCCATTTTAAATTGTTTAGTTTACAAATAAATTTTCATTCACCCTACCACTTAAAACTCGTTTTGTCTAATTTATAGAAAATAAAAAACTCACTTCTAGAAAGACAGCGAGTTTTAAATGAACTGTAAATATTTTATTTACCTTTTTGTTTCCATTCGTCTATAAGTTTATGATTACCGGACAGGAGAACCTTTGGCACTTTATAGTTTTTGTTTTTATATTTCAAAATTTCTGGACGAGTATAGACTTCGCTACTAGAAACTCTCTCTTCTTCTAGAGATTCATATTTGCCGAGGACGCCCGGGATTTGGCGCGAAATAGAATCTATCATAATCATAGCTGGCAATTCCCCTCCTGTGAGGACATAGTCACCGACTGAAATTTCATCACCCTTAAATATTTTCTTCACCCTTGCGTCTATGCCTTCGTATCTACCACATATAAAAATAATATCTGTGTATTTTTTCTTTACTAAATTTTTGGCATAAGTAGTTTCAAACTTTTTAGCACTTGGCGAAAAGTGGATAATTTTTACTTTCTTTTTATCTTTCACTTTTTTTAATACTTGTTCTATAACTTTGATCATAGGCTCGGCCCGCATCACCATACCTGGGCCACCACCGTATGGCTTGTCATCGACTGGGCGATAACCATTATCTTTAACCCCGCTATGCTTAAGCTTCGCAGGGCGAGCAAAATCGCGAGGATTATAGAATTTAACAAAAATTTTCTTCCCTTCTATGGCTCGCGCCAAAATACTCTCGCCAAAGTACGAGGTAAACATCTCTGGAAATATAGTAATTATATGAAATGTCATAATAAAAAATTGCCTGCCCGTCCGAAGCTTTAGCAAAGGCGGGTTATTACGTGATAATTCACAAATTAATTTATATCATAAAACAAATAAAAAATCCCCTCAGTATTATCTGGGGGATTTTTTATTTATATTCCTTTTAGGTCTTCCATTGCTTCGTCCACAGTCTTCATAGTAGGACTAGGTGCATGCATTGGTCTTACAGAACCTTCTGGTTCATTTATCTTTAAGTTTACACGCGCATTGTTTTTCATACCGATAATGCGGAGAAGTGTACGAATAGCTTTAGCAGTATTGCCAGAGCGACCGATGATTTTACCCATGTCGCTAGGATTTACAGTTAAAGTAATGAGCACACCCATCTCATCGACAGATCTATCAATTTTTACATCGTTTGGATTGTCGACCAAAGCTTTTACTACGTATTCTAAGAATCCCTTGTCTGCGTCGTTTTGCATAAATATTACAGAAATTTTAAATTTTTAAATTGCAGTTTTTGACCAAATACTGCGTATCTACAATTATACCGAATTACTTTTTAGCTTTCAACTCTTTTCTAGAAGTAGTTGGACTTTTTTTAGACAAAACATTCTTTTTCTTGCCTTCAATGATTTTTTGACTAACTAAGAAGTTGTGCATTGTGTCTGAAATTTGAGCACCTTTAGATATCCAGTGTTTTACTGCCTCTTCATCAAATTTAGCTATACCCATTTTTGGATTATATGTGCCGACAACTTTTAAAAATTTACCGCTCTTCGTAGAGTTCTTGGAATCAGTAAGTACAGCCCGAAAAGATGGGTCGTTCTTTCTGCCTATTCTTTGTAATCTAATTTTTAACATGAATGTAATTTAGCATAGTTTTTTTATTTTGTAAACCCGCACACTTATTATACAATAATATAAAATAAGTGTGAGGGTAAACTAGCTATATATTTAGATATTAGTTTGGCACAAAATATCCACCCTCAGTATCTGCGCCAGCATTAGTTTGATAATCCCCATTTGAAACATAATTTGCCTGCGCTACATAATCTCCATTTACGACTACATTTGCATTTGCTACATAATCCCCATTTGAAACGAAATCGCCAAAAGTAGAATAGTCGCCGTTCGATACATAGCTAGAATTAGAAACATAATCCCCATTTGTAACATAACTAGAGCCTGACTGATAATCAGCATTAGCCTCATAAGAAGGAACTACTTCATACGATGGAGTAACTTCGTAAGTTGGTGTTATTTCATAAGTCGGAGCAATTAATTCATAAGAAGATATTGTCTGGTAAGTCGGCGTGATTTTATAAGAACCATCTATCTCATAAGTTGGGTTTTCTATTTCATAAGTTGGTATTGTCAGATATGTAGGATTAATCTTGTATGTAGGATTTTCTAAAACAAAAGTTGGGTTTACTTTATATGTAGGAAAATAATATGTATAAGTAGGATCTATCTTGTATGTAGGATTATAACTATAGGTTGGATTGTATTTATATGTTGGATCATACTTATAAGTTGGGTTGTACTCATACGTTGGTTTGTATTTATAAGTTGGAATATAACCATAAGTCAGATCGTATTTATAAGTCGGGTCTAATTTATAGGTAGGATCATACTCGTAAGTTGGTTTGTATTTATAAGTCGGGATATAACCATAAGTCGGATCGTATTTATAAGTAGGATTGTATTTATATGTCGGATTTAGACGATAAGTAGGGTCGTATTTATAGGTAGGTATGTAGCCATAAGTCGGATGATACTTATAAGTTGGCCTGTAATCGTAAGTAGAATCATAATCATAAGTTGGCCAATACCCATAATCTAAATACGCTAAATAATCCGGATCATCGTAAAAATATGTCGGATAATAACCAAAGTCAGCATAAATATGAAATTCACCCCACACGCCATAAGTGTAGCAATCACAAGCTTTTGCTGTATTTGGCAAGGCAAAAAGCCCAAAAAATATGAATATAATACCAAAAATCTTTAATTTCATACCCTTATTATAGCACAATAACACCTCATTTGTCAACCCCGTCGCTCGCGAGTGACAGGGTCAACCCTCTCACCCTTCATGTCAAAGATGCCCTTTGACATTTTAGGTAATAAAAAAACCGTGCTTTATACACGGTTATTTGAGTAATATAAATCTTTTTAATTCTGTGCTTTCGGCACAGAATTAGTCTTTGGTGCTAGTTTGAACCAAGCTGCAATTTCTTTTAGCTTTTTTTTGTTCAAAGTGTAGTACACTTCCCTGCCTTCTTTTCTGCAAGAAACTACGCCTGCTGAGCGCATATTAGCCATCATCTGTGAAGCCGCTGAGTGGTCGGATGTTCTAAGCTGTATGTGAATCTGTTTTACAGACAGCTCGCCTTTTTCTTCAAGTAATTCAATCACTTTCTTTCTTGGCCCTTTCATAACGGACCATAAAATCATGTTTGCATGTCTAGCCTCAGCTGTATTGAACATGCCACGATTAGTTTTTAAAGAAATGTTTTGCACATTTTTCATAATTAAACGGTTTAGGTGAAAAAAATTAATTTTCTTGTTTGGGTGAAAAATAGTTATTAAGTGCTTGTTGTACTCGAAACAACAAATCTTCATCAGCTATTTCAATGTAGACATGCTTGCCTACCTTCTCACTTTTTATCACTCCTGATGATTTTAGGACTGAGAGCTGTTGTGATGTGACGGATTGTTCTAATTTTAATTTCTTATATATTGGAGCAACATCAGTTCTACCCACAGACAAAATGAAATTTAATATTTTCATTCGAGTTGTATTTCCAAGGGCGCGTGTTAAATCGCACGAGTACTCTAATTTTACTAGATTAAACTTTGTTTTGAAAAAGGTCCCTTCTTTTTCTACAGAAGAAGTGTTAATAACATCTGTTTCTATTTGTAACAACATAATATTTGTTTTTGTTTTATGTAAAAAATCTATGTCCCCAAAATCATATCACTAAAATAGCAAAAGTCAAATGAAACTCGCGTAAAGACGAAATTATGTTATATTTAATATATGCAAAAAACTCATACAGGAACACTATTTTTAACCTCCGGTGGCCGAGGCTTTGTAGCACTAGAAGGCCACGAAGAAGACATCGAGATAGACAAAGCTCATTTAAACACTGCCCTTCATGGCGATAGTGTAGAAATTTTCTTACATAAAAAAAATGTCGGCAGGCAAACAGGTGAAATTGTAAAAATTTTAAAAAGAAGTAAGATCGGTTTTGCTGGAGTTTTAGAAAAAGGAGGTGCAGAATTCTTTGTTGTGCCGGACGATACTAAAATGTATGCCGATATTTTTATTCCCAAAAAACACCTTGGCGAGGCTAAAGCTGGCCAAAAAGTATTTTGTGAAATTACATATTGGAATGATACACGTAAAAATCCAGAAGGAAAAATTACCAAAATATTTGGTAAACCAGGAAATAATGACGCCGAGATGCATGCCATAGCCATGGAACGTGGTTTCGATGAAAAGTTAGAACATAAAACCGAAAAAGAAGCAGAAAAGATAAAAAAACATGGTATTACCGAAAAAGATTACGAAGACAGGCGGGACTTTCGCAAAACTCTAACCTTTACCATAGACCCAATAGATGCCAAAGATTTCGACGACGCTATTTCATTTAAAGAACTAGGTGCCGGACTTTATGAAATAGGTATACATATTGCTGATGTATCGCATTATGTCCGTCCTGGAAACGATATAGATAAAGAAGCAGAAAAAAGGGCGACCAGTGTATACCTGGTCGACCGCACCATACCTATGCTTCCAGAAATTCTCTCAAATGATTTATGTTCACTCGTGCCAAACAAAGACCGCCTGACTGTATCGGCTGTATTTATTATGGATGAAAATGCAAATGTAAAAGAAGAATGGTTTGGTAGAACTGTAATTCATTCACAAAAAAGATTTACTTATGAAGAAGCTGAAGTTTCAATAAAACAAAAAGAAAAATTTTTACATCACGAACTAACTATATTAAATAAAATAGCAAAAAAATTAAATCTTTACCGTGTAGAGAATGGTGCATTAATTTTGGAACAAGAAGAAGTAAAATTTATATTAAATGACAAAGGTCAGCCTATCAAAATCATCAAAAAAGTCCGTGGTGATTCGAATAAAATGATAGAGGAACTCATGCTTCTAGCGAATCGCAAGGTAGCGGAATTTTTAGGGAAAAAAACCAAGGAAAAAAATGTTTTTGTATATCGAATTCATGATGCTCCAACCAAAGAAAAAACTGAAGACTTGGTTTATTTCTTAAAAAGTTTAGGCCACAAAGTCCGCACAGTAAATAATGTAATTCCTCCAATTGAAATAAATAAAATTT
The DNA here is from genome assembly GCA_044229265.1 of Minisyncoccia bacterium. Lineage (GTDB taxonomy): Bacteria > Patescibacteriota > Minisyncoccia > Phycocordibacterales > UBA9973 > UBA9973. Next base: position 76,379 of record JBGATK010000003.1, read on the forward strand.
TAAAGAGTCTAGAAGGTAAAAGTGAAATAGATGCAGTATCGAGAGCTGTAATAAGGTCTCAAGCTAAAGCCATATACTCTACTCAAAATATCGGTCACTTTGGACTCGGATTCGAGCATTACACACACTTTACCTCACCTATTCGGCGTTATCCGGACATAGTTGCACACAGAATACTTCTCGATTATTTAGTTGGCAAAAAAATAGGGCCAGATAAAATTCATATATTTGAAAGTATCTCACGCGCAAGTAGCGATCAAGAAAAACGCGCGCAAGATGCCGAACGCGCAAGCATAAAATATAAACAAGTCGAATACATGAGTGTCCGAAAAGGAAAAACTTTCGAAGGTATTATAAGCGGAGTTTCCGAGTGGGGTATATATATCGAGGAAGTAGAAACCAAATCCGAAGGCATGTGTAGAGCTCGTGATATGAAAGATGATTATTACATACTGGACGAGAAAAAAATGCAATTTGTCGGAGAGAAAAAGAAAAAGGTTTATCGTCTAGGTGATCGTGTTAAAATGAAAGTGCACAATGTAGACCTAGAGAAAAAAACTATAGACTACATTTTGGTTTAATGTATATTTATTCAAAAAAACAAAAATTATTTTTTACATTTTTAATCTTAATGGCTGGTTTTTTATTACCTGCATTATTTTCTTATTTCGCAAATAGTAGAGAAATATCTATTCTAACTCAAGATAAAAATAATCGACAGGAAGCGAGCGTGAATCAAAGTTTAAACAGAACGGAAGTAGAAGAAATTCCAAAATATTATTATTCTAATAAAGATTGGGATAAGAAAATAAAAGTTTCTGCCAAAAGCTATATCGTGGGAGATCTAAAAACTGGTGAGATTATTTTAGGTAAAAATGAAACCACTGTTTACCCTATTGCTTCAGTTTCCAAATTAATGACTGCAGTAGTTGCCGATGAAATATCAAAGGGTGATGAAACAGTCAAAGTTAGCCGTCGTGCACTAAACACTCCTGGAGAAAATGGTAATTTGAAAATAAATGAAAAAATAAAAATCGGAGATTTGTATTACCCGCTACTACTTGAATCATCAAATGATGCGTCCGAAATTTTCGCAGAAAATTTCGGACGCGAAAGTTTCCTGTCCAAGATGAATTTACAAGCTCAAAAAATAAAAATGTCATCTACTCATTTCGATGACCCAAGCGGACTTTCAAGTGCCAACACTTCTTCAGCTGAAGATATTTTTAAACTAACAGGTTATGTTTATCAAAATAAACCAGCTATCCTAAAAATAACCACAAAAAAAAGTTACAATAATAAAAAACATGCTTGGTATTCAAACAACCAATTTTTACGTGAACCTTATTATACTGGAGGCAAAAGCGGAACTTCCCCTTTTGCCAAACAAGCTGTAGTTTCTACTTTTAATTTACCACTAGGTCAAAATATAAATAGACCGATAGGCATTGTTCTCCTGCAAAGCACAGATAGGTATCGTGATGTGAAAACTATTCTTCAATATTTAAATAAAAATATATATTTTGGAGGACCTGCGGATGCCGAGGCTGATTGGATAAAAGAACGCTTAAATCTGCCCGACATTCGTGAGCCAGATTTTCTAACCTTAGTATTTGGTGGTGATATTATGCTGGATCGTGGAGTAAAAAATTCAGTAATTAAAAATTTCAACAATGACTATTCTTACCTTTTCGATAAATTAAATATAATTCGTGAATCCGACATAGCTTTTGCAAATTTAGAAGGCCCAGCTTCGGACAAAGGCTCTGACTCTGGTAATTTATATTCATTCCGCATGGCTCCTGAAACCATCCCTGCCCTCAAATCTGCCGGCTTCTCAGTCCTTTCTGTAGCAAATAATCATGTCGGTGATTTCGGTCGCATAGCCTATGCTGATACACTTACTCGCCTAGCTGAAAATGAAATAGCTTATACCGGAGGAGGTATTTTAGACACTGTAAAAAATCCAACTATTATAGAAAAATATGGTTTTAAAATTGGCTTTCTTGGTTTTACTGATGTAGGTCCAGAGAATATGAAAGCCGAAGAACAGAATGAAGGTGTATTACTAGCTAGTGATCCAGATTATGAAAAGATAATTGCTAATGCGGGAAGACAGGTAGATTATTTAATAGTATCAATTCACTTTGGTACGGAATACACAAAAGTTCATAATAAACGCCAAGAAAATCTAGCACATACAGCCATAGACAATGGAGCAAAATTCGTAATTGGCCACCACCCACACGTAGTTCAAGATACTGAAGTTTATAAAAATGGCTTCATCGCCTACTCACTGGGAAATCTAATTTTTGACCAAAATTTCAGTGCCGACACAATGGCTGGAATGCTCCTTAAGATAAAACTCGCTCGTGATGGAACCTTCTCTATCCAAAAAAATACCGTCAAATTAAACAAAGTTTTCCAACCAGAAAAAATAATCCTGGGCAAAGAAGAAAAAATAAAAATTAAACCAGAAAAAACTCAATAAAAAAAGTGCTCCGAGATAACTCGAAACACTCATGATCTTTAATAACGATAATTATCATAGGCATATAATAAATTCTCCAAAACCTTTTCTTCGTCTTTACCCATAATATCTGAAAGACTTCTCTTTAATACCATCATCATTTTTTTATTGTCATATTCACTACCCTTTTGACGGAAAAAATTTAAAAGTGCTGTATACAAACCAGTGCTTTTAGGTATTAATGGCTTTAGGTGAATTAAATATTCTACATAAGAATTACCATTTTCTTCGTCAGACATTTGATATAAACCATCCATAAACAATTCTACAGCTTTCTTACGATTTACACCTGAGTAAGCTTGTAATAATGTAGTTAAGCTAATTTTAGTTCTATTATATACATTATTTATTTTCTTATACTCACGTATCTCGAAAGTATTCCATGTTGCAAGATATTGTTTTAGTGGCCATGTTTTTGAAATCTTATTTAAATCAGCAATAAGTCTCACTAAATCATACTTAGTAATTTCTACTCCTGGCTCAGGAGTATACAAAGTAAAACGAATAGGTAAACCTAATTTTACAAATGCTTTGAACCTATGCTGACCATCCAAAATATAATAGCGCCAAACTCCATCAATACAATTCGTATATACCACTGTCGGGAAAGAAAGAACTCCGTGTTTTTTAATAGATAAAATTAATTTATTAACATGTTTATTAATAATATTTCTATTAAAATCAAGAAAATGAAACATAGAGTAATTACTCGATATGTAAATATTTGAGTATGCTTCAAATAAATCATTTGGTTTATAAGGTGACACACCACCACTTAAAACCTCAACTCTCTTTTTATCGAAAATAATAGGTCTTTTCAAAAGGTCAGTTAATTCAATACCCATTTTCTCTCTGGTCTTATTGATTAAATCTTCAGTGAAAGATTCTTTGTGTCTGCTTATACTTTTTAAAGCATCTATGCCATTCTCTTGGACATAACCCATAATGTGAGCGACCAACAATTGACTTGAAGGGCTGGTCTTAATTTCACTTAAGCCAACGTCTAAAAAAGCAAGTGTGCTCTTTTGTAATTCTAAAAATTCGGCAGGATGATATATCGATACCTCCTTTGGAAAACCAATTAAATTAGCTGTCATAATTTTCTATTTTCAATTTGTGATTTATGTGTTATAATAAAGAAAAAATAAAATAAGTCAATACTAAACAAATTTGTTCATTAAAAACATAAATATGAAGGGCCAAAACGAAAATGTAATTTTGAATTCCAAAATCGACCTAGATGTATTAATAAAAAATGCGTACGACCAACACTACAAGGAACTTGTAAGTTGGATCATGTCTAAAACTAAAGACATAGCTTTAGCTGAAGATCTCACTCAAGAAACTTTCATTAAAGCAATTAAAGCAATTAAAGAAGGTAAATACGAAGAAGGAGGAAATATGAGAAGTTGGCTTTTTAGAGTAGGCAACAATACTTTTGTAGATTATTACCGCAGAAATTCAAAAAAAGGGAAAAACACAATATCACTAACTGATAATAGCGCAGAGTTAGATAATTTTCTTTTTATTTTGCCAGAAACAAATCTAAACCAGTTAGAGATAATAATACATAGTGAAAGTGAAAAGGATTTAGATATAAATAAACTATTAGAAGGTTTATCTACAGAACAAAAAGAAGTGATAATGCTAAGGCATTTCCATAATTTTTCTTTTAAAGAAATAGCAGAATATACTGGGGAAAGTATTAATACTTGCCTAGGTAGAATGCGTTATGCTCTAAAAAACATGAGGATTCAACTTGGTTTACCAGCCGTCATCGACAACGAATGATGGCTTTTTTATTTCGCGATAGCTGTGGCTTCTTCGAATTTTATTGAAAGTAGTTTTGATGCTCCGTCGACGCCGATGGTTACGCCATAAATTACACCGGCACGACTCATAGTCTCACGATTGTGAGTAACTACGATCAGCTGAGAATGCTTAGAAAGCTTTTCGAGCATATCACCATACTTACGAGAATTTGCTTCGTCGAGGGCAGCATCAGTTTCATCTAATATCAAAAATGGTGGTGGATTAACCTGACTCATCGCAAATAAAAGTGCTATAGAAGTAAGAGACCTTTCGCCTCCAGAGAGAGCCTGAAGTTCTTTTACTTTTTTATGAGGCAATGAAACATCTATCTCTATACCCTGTTCAAAAGATATTTCTTCACCCATCAATTCTTCATCGCCTTTTTTCTTTTTACTTTCTAAAATAAGTGCGAGTTTAGCACTACCACCGCCAAACATGAGTCTGAAAAATTCTTCAAATTCAACATTTATTTTTTTAATACCTTCTTTGAATTCTATTTCAACTTTTTCTTTTAAATCAAGAATTATTTTTTCTAAAACTTCTATACTATTTTTTAAATCTTCCAGTTCACGGGCCAAGAATTTATCTCTCTCTTCCATATCTTGATATTCTTTTAGAACATCAGACCCTAAGCTTGCCCCTGCGTCTTCGAGTTTTATTTTAATACGCTCTATTTTCTTTCGTAATTCTTCTTGCAATGTACGGTCAATACTTGGAGTAGTATTATCTGCAAAATAAAGAACTTGGTGCCCTACTATAGCCACAGCTTCATGTTTTTCATTATTTAAAACTTCTATAGCACGAGAAATATTTTCTTCTTTGACACGATTAATTTCTAGATTTGAAAGAATGCTTTGCTTTACTGATTTTAATTCAAATTTATCTCGCTCTTTTTGTAAATTTATTTCTACTGTGCTCGCAATTTTATTTTGAAGTTCACGAATTTGAGCACGTAGACGTTCTTCTTCGGTGGAAATTTTATCCATTTCAAGCATTACACTACCTTGCGAATTCTTGAGCCCATTTAAAACCGAAAAATCAGAAGGTATTTTGCCTTCACCCTTTTTACCAAATTTATTTAAAATATCTTTGATATTAAAAAGAATTATTTTGACTTCTTTAAGTTCTTCTTTATCCAAAGCTGTATCTATTTCTTTATTTAGATCTGTTAAAACAGAACGAAGTTCTTCTTCCGAAAGTAATACTGTATTTTTTTCTTCCTGTGATTTTTTTTCTTCTATTTCTATAAGTGCTTCAATGCGACCGATCTTGCGTTCTAACTCATTTTTTAATCTACGTAATTCATAAATCTTATTCTCGAGAATACTAATTTCCTTTTCTTCTGAATTTTTACTTTCTTCTTCTGTCGGCAAAGAAGTAGAGCTTAAATTATGTTCTACATGTTCGAGTTCTTTTTGAAGCTTAAGCTTTTCTTCTTTTAAGATCTTACTTTCTTCTTTTAAATAAAAATCTTCTTTCTTAAAATATTCTTTATATAATTCTAAAAGTTCTACTCGCATTCCTTTAGCTAACTCGAATTTCTCGACTTGTTTTTTCAAGAAGTTTAAATGTGGAGCATTCTCACGACGAAGAAGTCCCACTTCTTTTATATTTTCGGAAGTACGCTCTAATTTGCGCTCACTTTCCTTTATTTTGTATTGATAAATTTTAAGACCGAGAGCTTCCTCTATCATTTCTCTCCTGTCGCGCGAAGAAGCATTCAAAATTCTGTCAGCTTCACCTTGGGAAATAATATGGTGGCCTGATGCACCTATGTGCACTGAAGCTAATAAATTATTTATATCTTTTAATCTAACCTCAGAATTATTTAATAAGTATTTATTTAAACCATCAGTATGGACTTCACGTGCAATAGAAACAGTATCAAAATTCAAATTTACTAATTCCCCTTGTTCATTTGCTACTTTAAAAATTTTATCTTTATTATCGAGATGAATGGCGACAGATGCACGAGAACCTTGCGAAAGTGTCTTGGAACCTTTAAAAACAAGATCAGTACCAGCTTTACCGCGCATACTTTTCATGGATTGCTCTCCGAGAACAAAACGAAAAGCTTCAACAACATTTGATTTTCCAGAACCATTTGGTCCTACAATACCGACTATCGAGTGTTCAAATTCTAAAGTAGTTTTTTTAGCAAAAGATTTAAAACCGTTAATTTCTAAATGTTTAAGTCGCATATAAAAATTAATCTAACCAATTTTTGACTTCTAATGCCCTGCTTGCAGCAGATTGCTCAGCTTCTTGTTTGCTTTTACCTGTACCCTTTCCTACTAATTCTGTTCCAAAATAAATACCAACAGTAAAGTGTTTATCATGGTCTGGGCCTGATTCAGAAACAACTTTATAAGAAGGTGTAGTAGATAAATACTCTTGAGCTTTTTCTTGCACTAAACTCTTTGCATCGCGCCAAAGTTTTTTATTTACTATTTCATCAGTATGTATAAGTAAACTCTTAGCAATAAAATCTTTTGCGTAATCATAACCGAGGTCAAGATATACAGCTCCTACATAAGCTTCGTATGTATTTGCTAATATATATTGCCGAGCTTTACCAGTATCTTTACCTTCACCTCTTGAAAGTAGCAAGTATTCATTCATACCGAGGGTACTTGCCACCTCAGAAATAATATTTGCATTTACGAGAGCTGAACGAATAGCAGTAAGCTCGCCTTCGTTATAAGAAGCATATTTTTCATATAAATAATCCGTAACTACGAGTTCGAGCACAGCATCACCTAGAAATTCTAAACGTTCATTGTGAGATAATTTTAAGGCTGGGTTTTCATTTATATATGAACGGTGTATAAATGCCTGTTTTAGTAAACTTTTGTCTTTAAAAAATATTTTTGTCTGTTCTTCAAATTTTTCAAAATCTATCATATATTCTTATTTCTTATTTATAATTTCTACGGCTTTGCCTATGAGTGGAACTATATCATTATAAATCCGCAGTTCCGGTATTTCGCGCATTTCAAACCAACGAGCGCCATCGAGTCCTCCTGTTTGTTTTAAAAGCATTTCTCGATATTCACTTTCTGCTAAATAATAAGCGACTATTCTAAGACTCTTTCCTCTCTCTGGATGTGTAGCCACATACTCATTCTCACCAAGCTTACAAATAATTTTAATATCTAAATTTATTTCTTCTTTTATTTTACGCATAGTGCCAACCTCTACATCCTCATCACCCTCGAGTTTCCCTTTTGAAAGTGTCCAATATCCAAACACGTCGTGCACTAAAGCAAAATAAATTTTGCCATCTTTTTTGGCATAAACCAAAGCACCACCAAGAAATTCTTTTGGGAGTGTCGCAGGATCTACTGGTTCTTCGATCTTTTTCTTTTTACTAACTTCATCTTTACCCGGCTCACCTATTTCTTTATAAACAGCGCCTAAAACTCCGTTGATGAACTTACTAGAATTTTCTCCCCCGAAAGTTTTCGCAAGTTCAATAGACTCATTGATAGCTACCTTTGGTGGCACTTGTGTTCTGTCGCCAAAAAGAAGCTCGGTCAGTCCGATGCGTAAAATATTCCTATCAATTACTGAGATCTTGTCTATTGGCCACTCTGGAGCGGCTTTGGTAATAATCTCGTCTACAACACTTTTCTTTTTTAAAATTAAATTAGTAAGAGCTCCGACAAAATCATCATCTTCGAGTCCTGGAGCAAATTCTTCTAAATTTCTCTTTAAAGTTTCTTTTATATCTTCATCAGTCCAGCCAGTAGTATCGCTCGGATCTTTGTGCCTCGGACCCATAGGCAAAAAATCCCATTCGAAGAGAGTTTGCAAAACTATTGATCTTGAAAGGTGCCTGTTTGCCATAAATTAACGAACGAATTGATGTAATTTATAAGCAATCCACATTTCGCGTGGATGCCATATTTTATTTGTAAATTACTTTACCTCTGCTTTTTTAGCTTTTACTTTCTTTTGTTTTTTTTCGATTTTTGCTACCTTATTTATAACATTCTTGCCACGATAAAAACCGCAAGATTTACAAACTGTGTGTAATTTTTTCTTATCCCCGCAATTAGAACATTTTGCGAAGCTCACTGCCTTTAATGCATGATGTGAACGTCTGTTCTTAGTATGCCCGGATGTATGTCTCATTCGTATAACCATAATAAGCTATAGTAGCATAACTATTTCAAAATGCCAAATTTATGCTATGATAGAATTTATGAAAGAAGATGCAAATTTAACTAACAAAAGACACACGCTCGCGCACCTCATGGCAGAGGCTGTAATGGAACATTATCCGAGCTCAAAGCTTACTCTCGGTCCTGCTATAGATGACGGCTTTTATTATGACTTTGATTTTGGCGCAGAAAAATTAAGCGATACAGATTTGGTAAAAATAGAAAAGTCTATGAAAAAAAATCTATCAAAATGGATAGAATTCACTCACAGAGAGGTAAATAAACAAGAAGCGGAAGAAATATTCACTGGTAATCCTTACAAACTAGAACTCATAAATGAAATTAGAGAGCGCGGTGAAAAAATCACTTTGTATTCTTGTGGAGGTTTTGAAGACTTATGCCGTGGTGGACATTCGGAGAATCCTAATAAAGAAATTGAGGTGGACTCTTTTAAACTCGACCGAGTAGCCGGAGCATATTGGCGCGGAGATGAGAAAAACAAAATGCTCACCCGCATCTACGGCCTCGCATTTGAAAATAAAGAAGCCCTCGATGCATATATCGCTCAAAGAGAAGAAGCAATGAAAAGAGACCATAAAAAAATTGGGAAAGAAATGAAATTATTTACTTTTTCAGAACTTGTTGGCCCTGGATTACCACTTTGGACACCAAAAGGAACAATTATTCGCGAACTTTTAAATGATTTTGTATGGGAACTTCGAAAAGAAAGAGGTTATGAAAAAGTTTGCATTCCACACATCACCAAAAAAGAACTCTATGAGACAAGTGGGCACTGGGCAAAATATGCTGATGATTTATTTAAAATAAATACTCGTGAAGATCACCTCTATGCTATGAAGCCGATGAACTGCCCACATCACACACAAATCTTCGACTCTGAACCTAGAAGCTATAGAGATATGCCGCAGCGTTATGCTGAGACTACGATGGTGTATCGTGATGAACAATCAGGTGAGCTGTCTGGACTTTCTAGGGTACTTTCTATAACTCAAGACGATGCCCATGTATTTTGTCGTGAGAGTCAAATAGAAGTCGAGGCAATGGCAGTCTGGGATATTGTTGAAAAATTCTATGGTGCTTTTGGTTTCGAATTACAAGTAAGATTTTCTACACATGATCCTAAACAAAGAGAAAAATATCTAGGCACAGATGATATGTGGCAAAAAGCTGAAAGTGCCCTCGAAAACTTAATGAAGCAAAAAGGTGTGGAGTGGATGGACGGTACAGGTGAAGCTGCTTTTTATGGACCAAAGATAGATTTTATAGCAAAAGATTCTATAGGCAGAGTTCTACAAGTAGCTACAATACAACTCGACTTCAATCAACCAAAAAATTTCGGTCTATTTTGTGTAAATGAAAAAGGTGAAAAAGAACAAGTCGTAATGATCCACGCTGCCATCATGGGCTCTATAGAAAGATTTATGTCTACACTTATCGAACACACTGCTGGAGTGTTTCCTGTTTGGCTTTCCCCTGTGCAAGTAGCAATCGTGCCTGTACGCGAAAATCATAATGACAAAGCGCAAGAAATTTTTGATTCACTAAAGAAAGAAGGCATAAGAGTAGAAATGAAAAGTGAAGACGACTCTCTAGGCAAAAGAATAAACAGCGCCAAAGCACAAAAAGTACCCTACGTCATAGTCCTCGGCGACAAAGAAGTCTCCTCCGGCAACCTCACCATCGAAAGCCGTACAGACAAACAAGAAATGTCTCTCGAAGATTTTATTGCAAAACTAAAAGAGGAAATAAAAAATAAAAAATAAAAAATCCCCATTAAGGGGATTTTTTATTTAGATATCAATCTCAGCTAACTTTGCATTTGATTGGATGAATGATTTACGAGGAGGGACTTCGGAGCCCATGAGTATGTCGAAGATTTTGTTGGCTTCTTCGGCATCAGAGATATCTACCCTTTTTAATACGCGGTTGTTTGGGTCCATGGTTGTCTCCCAGAGTTCTTCTGGATTCATTTCTCCGAGACCTTTGAAGCGCTGAATGTGGAATTTTGTAGATTTTGCTTTTGTCTCTACCTCACTTTCTTCTCCTTCGACAATTTCAGGACCCTCCGCTTCTACAGCTTCTATTTCCACAACATCATTACTCTTGCCTACTATCTTTGTGCGCTCCTCATCAGTATAAGCATAAAAAATTTCTTTACCTCTTTTTATTTTATAAAGTGGTGGTTGAGCAATATATATGTAGCCAGCTTCGACTATTTGTTTAAAATATCTATAAAATAAAGTTAACAAAAGTGTGCGAATGTGTGATCCGTCCACGTCGGCATCTGTAGCTATAATTATTTTATGATAACGCATTTTGGATAAATCAAAAGTATCTCCAATCGAAGCTCCCATAGCTATCACAAGTGCACGAACTTCTTTTGAAGCTAGCATTTTATCTATACGAGCACGTTCCACATTGAGAATCTTTCCGCGAAGTGGCAATATGGCTTGAGTACGTCTGTCGCGACCTTGCTTGGCAGAGCCTCCCGCAGAGTCTCCCTCTACTAAAAATAGTTCAGAATCTTCAGCGCTTTTACTTTGGCAATCTGCAAGTTTACCAGGAAGAGTCATACCTTCAAGGGCGCCTTTACGAAGAATAGAATCTTTTGCTGCTTTTGCTGCTTTGCGAGCTTTTAGTGCTAAAATAGACTTGTTAATTATGGATTTTGCAGCATCTGGATTCTCTTCTAAAAAGGCATTAAAACCTTCAGCGAATACAGTAGCAACTGCTCCTTGAGCTTCCATACTTCCTAATTTTGCTTTTGTTTGACCTTCAAATTGTATTTCTGCGAGTTTTACAGAAATCACCGCAGTCAGGCCTTCGAGCACATCTTCTCCAGTAAAACCACCTTCACTCTCCTTCATCATTTCATTTTTCTTACAATAAGTATTGAGCGTGCGAGTAAGTGCAGTTTTAAAACCAGTCACGTGAGTGCCTCCTTCTGGATTATAAATATTATTTGCAAAAGGAATAATTCTATCAACAATGTCGTCGACATATTGAAGAGCTATCTCTACACCCACACCATCCTGTTCTTTTTCAACATAAAAAATACTGTCTTGAATTGGTTTTTGAAATTTATTGTAATACTTTATTAATGAAGAAAGTCCTCCTTCAAAGTAAAATGTAGTAGTTGGCACTTCTAAATTCAAATCACGAAAATTAAAAACTTCGTCGAGATTCATTTTTGCTTTTGTATCAAAAAGCTCATTTGGATCTATCTCCCTTGCATCTACTACTACTATTTTTAATTGCTTTACTAAATACGCTTGCTGACGAATGTGGTTCACAATAGTATTTAAATCATATTTAATATCACCAAAAATTTCAGTATCTGGCTCAAAGGTAATAATAGTACCGTGCAATTTTGATGAGCCAACTTTTTTCACAGCTCCCTTTTTCTTACCTTGAGAATATTCTTGAATAAATTTTCCACCATCACGGTGCACTTCGGCACGACAATAAATAGAAAGAGCATTCACAACTGATGCACCGACACCATGTAGACCTCCAGAAACTTTATAACCTGAGCCTTCACCTCCGAATTTTCCTCCAGCATGGAGTGTGGTCATCACCGTTTCCAGTGCTGAAACTTTTGTTTTAGGGTGAACATCAGTAGGTATACCTCGGCCATTATCTACTACGCGAATTCTGTTTGCTGGAAGCAAAGTAATTTCTATTTCATTACAATACCCACCCATCGCTTCGTCGCGAGAGTTATCAAAAATTTCCCATACGAGGTGGTGCATACCATCAGGACCAGTTGTGCCGATATACATACCAGGACGCTTTCGCACTGGTTCTAACCCTTCTAGAATTGAAATTTGTTCTGCTCCATAACTACCTTTTTTATTATCCCCGCCTGAAGGACGGGCAAGTTTTTCTTTTGCCATATTAGAAGATTATATCATTTATATTTATCCCCCGCCAGCACAAAATCCCTTTACTTTTCCTTATTTTTTCATTATATTTAAACTATGAATTATGACATAAAACTAGCTGAAGAAAAAGAACTTTTAGCAAAACTCGAAGCTCGCACAGACACCGAAGCCCTTCGCATGAAGCGTTATATGGCTATGCCGGACCTTTCGCGCACACCATCTTCCCCACTTCATGAAATAGTGCAAAGAATTATTTCCGAGCCGGATTTTAAAAATTTTGATACTGTAAAATCTCCTGAGATAGTGCCTACCAATGTGTGT
>JBGATK010000004.1:0-79657 GCA_044229265.1 Minisyncoccia bacterium
CCTTTTGGATTCGGGAATTTTTGGCGGGAATGCGTTTGTGTCGCGCCTACGGCGCGACTCCATTTCGGCTTCCAATTCCGATTTTCAATTTTGGCGGAGGCGGTGAGATTCGAACTCACGGTCCCTTGCGGGACTCTTGTTTTCAAGACAAGTGCGATAGACCACTCTGCCACGCCTCCGTGGTAGAATATAACAGAAATTTTTTTTTTATGCTAGTATTTCAATATGAAATTTTTAGGAATAGATTTTGGTACTAAAAGGGTGGGTATTGCTATTTCTGATGAAGATGGGAAATTTGCTTTCCCAAAAGAGGTTTTAAGTAATGATAAAAATCTGGTTTTTAAAATAAAAGAAATTATTAAAAAAGAAAAAGTTTATAAAATAGTAATAGGAGAGTCTTTAGATGATACAAATCAGAGAAATAAATTAGAAGATGATATAGAGAAATTTATTAAAGTATTTGATTCGGAAATAAATTTACCAATTGCACGTGAAAAAGAATTCTTTACTTCTTTTGAAGCACACACCAGAGAAGGTAAAGAAAATAGAAACGATAGACTTAATAAAAAAGAAAAAACAAAAAACTTAGATTCTAAAGCCGCCGCAATTATTTTACAGAGATATTTAGACAGAATAAATAAAATATAAAAATATATGGAAGAAATTAAACAAGAAGAAAATATAAAAATAAGTATAGATGATTTTAAAAAAGTAGAACTTAAGCTTGGTAAAATCTTGAGTGCAGAAAAAGTTCCCGAAACTGAAAAACTTTTAAAACTGTCAGTCGATTTGGGTGAAGAAAATCCTCGTCAAATAGTTTCAGGCATAGCAACTTATTTTCCAAATCCGCAAGATTTGATCGGAGTAAAATGTATGTTTGTATCAAACCTAGCACCACGTGTGATTCGTGGCTTAGAATCAAATGGTATGATACTAGCTCTATCTACTCCTGATGGTAAATTCTCCTTGCTTTCACCTTTTGGTGAAATAGAAGTTGGTACAAGTGCAAAATAACTTTTCTTAAAAAAAATAAAGAGTTATAATATTATTGTAATGCTCAAAACGTCTTACAATAAATTTTTCCCTACACCAAGTTTCTTAGTTCCAAATTCTTTTGGTTTAGATCTTTCTGATGAGTCCTTGAAATTTGTTAAATTGATTCGCACTAGTAAAGGAATAAAGCTTGCAAAATACGGAGAAATGAAAATTCCGACAGGTGTTATAGAGTCTGGTCGCATCAAAGACACTAAACGCCTTGAAGATATACTTTCTACTTGGAAAAGAGAAAATAAAGTTGATTCAGTGCGAGTATCTGTACCAGAAGAGCAAGTTTATTTGTTTAAACTTTATTTATTAAAAGAAGGATTGAAAAGTGTACGTGAAGCCATAGAACTCTCACTCGAAGAACATATACCTGTGCCTGCTCCTGAAGCAGTTTTTGATTATGAAATCTTGACTCAAGATGAAAATTCTCTAGAACTTCAAATAACTGCAATTTCTAAAAATGTTATTGATAATTATTTAGAAATTCTCGATCATAATAATATCCCTCTTAGTGCTTTCGAACTTGAGGCCGAATCTATAGCCCGCGCAGTTGTCAGCAGGGGAGATAAAGAAACTTATATGATAGTTGATTTCGGAGAGAAGAGAACGGGTATTTTTATTATTTCTGATGGAGTGGTGGTTTTTACTTCTACTCTCGATTTTAGTGGTGAAATGTTAAATCAAGCAATAGTAAAAAGTTTCAAAGTTAATATAGAGGAAGCTGAAAAAATTAAAAGACAATACGGCCTGAAGCGCGATGCCTCAAATAGAGAAGTTTTTCCAGTTCTTTTAAATAGTGTTTCAATTTTACGCGACGAAGTCTCAAAGCATTTGCTTTATTGGCAAACTCATAAAGATGAAAAAGGAAAAACTAATCCTTTAATAAAGAAAATCATTCTTTGCGGTGGTGGCTCGAACTTAACTGGTCTCACAGAATATTTTTCAGTTAGTTTAAAAATACCTACAGAGCTAGCTGATGTTTGGCAAAATATAAATATGGTCGATAAAAAAATACCAGAAATGACTTTCCGTGAATCGCTTTCTTTTGCACCTTCACTTGGCCTAGCGCTTGGTAATTTTGATTATGATTAATTTAACACCAAAAGAAGAGAGAAAAAAAATCAAAGGAGATTTTTATTTACGATTACTTATCGTATTTCTTTTTTCTGTTTCTATTTCGATAGTAATTTTTGATGTAGCCATGATTCCTGCATATTTTGCTGCTAAGATTTCTAAAGATGCGGTAGAGAAAAAATTAATTGATCAGAAAAATACTCCAGTGCCAGCCTTGGATATAGAAACTCAAACCATTATTCAAAATATAAATTCCAGGATTAAAATAGTCAAAGATGTAGAACAAAATAAATTCTTGGTTTCAGAAAGAGTAATTAATCAAATATTACTTAAAAAAATGACAGACATAAAAATAAGTAGCATTGTTTATAATTCAGATAGCGGGTCCATAAAAAAAATCCAAATTACCGGCTCAGCACCTTCTCGTGAGCGACTACTATTATTTCGCAGAGCTCTCGAAGAAAATACTTTATTTAAATCTGTAGATTTGCCTATTTCAAATTTTATTAAAGGATCGGATATTATTTTTTCTTTAACCCTTTCACCAGCTTAATATGAAAAAGACACATTACATTTATACATTTTTATCTTTTATTTTACTTATTTGTGTATCAGTAGGCACTTATTTTTCTTATAAAAAGATTTTGTCTGTTAAAGAAGATATAGCGCAAAAACAATCCGAGTGGCAAATAGAAGAGAATCGCAGAAATGAAATAAAGAATTTAGAGCGTTCTGTTAAGAATTTAGCAGAGGAGAAAAAAGACTTAGATTCACACTTTGTCGCGAGCGATGATCCTGTAGCATTTTTAAATAGTTTGGAATCGATGGCTCTTTCCGTGGGGGCAGTGGCAGAAGTATCTACAGTAGGTACAAATAATGATGCTGGTTTAGTTGTAAATCTTAGAGCTACTGGAGGTTTTGATTCATTGTATAAATTTTTGACTTTAATAGAAAATTCTCACTATATAATGGAAATTCAGAATATGGCAATGTCTACTAATGTTCCTGAAATAAAAAGTACCAATGTTAGTAAGTGGGACATGAGTGTTCAATTAAAATTAACAACCTTTTCAAATATTTAATATGAAATTTGATTTAAAATTACAAATGTCAAAAAAGGGTGAAAAGAGAATTTTCTCAAAGGAGAAAATTCAGATTAATCCTGATAAATATTGGATTTTTGTATTAATTTTTAATTTTTTAATTATAGTAGGTGCTTTTGTTTTTGGATATTTTATGTTCACCAATGCAAGCATAGAGCTAAATACCGAAGAGCCTGTTTCAAATAAACAAGGAGTTAATGAAAAGAAGCTCGAAGAGGTTTTGAATTTTTTTGAGATAAGAAAAGAAAAAAGTGAAAAAATTATATTAGCTCCACTAGAGAAAGTTGACCCTTCGATATAAAAATGTTAATTTGATTTGTATATGCGCGACTAGCTCAGTTGGTAGAGCAACCCGTTTACACCGGGAAGGTCATAGGTTCGAGTCCTGTGTCGCGCACTAGCAATTGCCTTCGTAGTTCAATGGATAGAACAGAGCTCTTCTAAGGCTTTGATGTAGGTTCGATTCCTACCGAAGGCACATGGAAATTAAAATTCTTTACGAAGATGAAAATATACTCGCTATAGATAAGCCTTCATCTATTTTAGTGCATCCTGATGAAAGGAGCAGTGAAGAAACTATTCTAGATATTTTTTTAAAAAAGTATCCTGAAATTGAAATAGTACATAGACTTGATTATGAAACTTCAGGAGTAATGTTGCTCGCTAAAAATAAAGTTGCTCATGAATTTTTAAAAAAACAATTTCAAGATAGGGAAATTAAAAAAACTTATCTCACATTGGTATATGGTGATTTAAAAAAAGATTTCGGTGTGATAGATCAGCCTATCGGGCGCTCGCCATCAGACTTTCGGCGTAGGCTCGCTGGTCGTGGCGCAAGGGGAGAGATGAGAGAATCGATAACAGAATACAAAGTTTTAAAAAGGCTCGAGATAGAAGGTCAGAAATATACTTTAGTGGAAGTAATGCCAAAAACTGGCCGTACGCACCAGATACGGGTGCATATGAAATATCTGAGTTATCCGGTAGTATGCGACAAACTTTACGCTCCTAAAAATTTGTGCCCAAGCATTTTGGGGCGCCTCATGCTTCATGCGAAATCCATTGAATTTAAAGCTTTAAATAATGAAATAATTAAAGTAGAATCACCTTTGCCACCCGTGTTTTCTAAAATGCTATAATATTAACGACATATATTCATCGTTAATTAAATATTAAAAAATGAAAAATTTACTTTTCTATTGTCTTTTCTTTTGGGTAAATTTTTCATTTACTCAAAATAGTATTCCGGACACTCAAAAAATATTTTCTTACATAAAAGGGAATTTGCCTTTAAATAAAGAAAATATTAATTTTCTTTCTAAACACAGAATAGAGTATTCATACTTTTGGCTCTTGCGCGACAGCAGTGCTCTTTGTGCAAGGAAAAATTTAGCAAAGTATAAAGAAATTTTTGAAAAAATTGAAAAAGAATTTTCTTTTTCAAAAAACAGATTACAAAAAATTTCTTTCGTAGAATCTTATGGCAGAGATTCTATTGGTAGTTATGCCGGCGCATTGGGTCTTATGCAATTCATGCCAAAAACTGCCAGGGAATATGGGCTTAAGGTAAATAAAAAGCTAAGTCTCGACGAGCGTCTTATCCCAGAAAAAGCTATATTTGCTTCGGCTAAATACTTGGCAAAGGCAGATAATGTTTTTGACAATGAAGATATGGCTAATGCCTCGTATCACATGGGTTTTGGAAATATGTATAAAGTTTTAGCATTTTATTTAGCTGACATAGAAAGAATTTTTGTAAAAGTCGGCAAAGATAATGCTAAATATTTTGTACGGAAATACGATATAAATATGGAGAAGATTTATTTTCTGGCTCGGCCACATACCAAACTTTACGATTTTCTGTCGAGTTTAAAAGATAACTCCATGAGTTATTTTTGGGGCATAAAGTCTGCGGGTAATTTACTTGAAATGGATGATATGGAGTATGATTATTTATATTGGTCATTTCGAAATGTTTTTGATCCGAGTGCAAAAGCTCCAGCTAGGTACTTTACTCAAGCTTGGTGTAGGGAAGGGGTTGAGTGTGAAGAAGATATGTTCAATCAAGAGTATTTTATGTCTTTAAATTTACCCAAAGAAAAAATGGCTAAAATTGATTCTGTTTTTATTTTGCGTCAACTTTCTGAATTAGCACTTTTGTCTTTTCGTGAAGTAAATTCGAATTTACACATTGTGTTTTCTCCGCATTTTCCTGTAGGAGATGAATTCAAAAATTTATTTTTTAAAAATTAAATTTTAATTGTGATAAATCCTAATATACACTGTCAAAACGTTGCCAGTGTATTTTTTTTGTAATAAAAAATGCACTTACGATTTACAATTGTAAGTGCATAATACCATCTGGCAAATATTTTAAAAAATTTCTCCATCGTCATATGGACTTATTTTTAATTTTGATCCATAGTGAATAATGATCTTTTTTAAAAATCTGGTATCTGTGCGGAAGGGCAGAATGGTGGAAAATTCCCCCAATGTTATTGATTTACCCCCATTCCCATGGAGGATTTTTCTAATTTGTTTTGCTTCTAAATTAGAAGTATTCACTTTCTCTATTTCACATTCTATGGTTTCATTTCCATTTTTACCATTTATTTCTGTGTGAAAAAGAAGTTCCACGTAGTGTGTCTGCTCAAGACATGTTTTGAGCAAGTTCCGACTTCTTTTTATAAAATCTATGAACAGAGTTGATGCCTCATTTTTCGCATCTGCAAAAGGGTTTATATCTCTTCCAGAAGGAAGGAAAGGCAGAACACCTAAAACACTATCTGTGCGAATTACATAGTTATGCAATTCATCGGATAATATTCTGGTCACTGGATCTTTTGCAGATTCAATGGTTATCAAATTGCCATTAATTTCTTTCGCTAATCCAGAAAATTCTAATTTTTCTCCTAGTTCACCATCAGTATTCATCCTGGCTATTAGAAAGTACACGGTTTTGTTGATATTTTTTGAAATATATTTTTTAAATATTTCCGTGTGGTTTACATACTCTTGACTGAATGCCATGAGTTCTATTGGTGAAACTGTACCCGAATTTTTAAGCTCTAGGGTTATAGAGCGTTTTTCTTGCGTTAACATATTTTATAATTTACAAGGTTCTTGAATTTTTTTGTCATTTTGATATTACAATTATTCTCTATCAGAGTCAAATATTTGCCAAAAAAATAACTTTCTGCTATAGTATGGGGCATGACAAAGACAGCAATAAAAGCTATTAAATGGAGCCCGGTTGATATGGAAGCACGTAAAAACCTTGATTTTAAGTCAGGTGATACTATTCGTGTTTGGAATAAAATCGTGGATGAAAAAGGCAAATCTCGCTTGCAGGCTTTCGAAGGCATAGTGCTTGCTCGTAAGCATGGCGCAGAAATAGGAGCTACTTTTACAGTAAGAAAAGTTACCCTAAGTGTCGGTGTAGAGAGAATTTTTCCGCTTTATTCACCAATGATAGACAAGATAGAAATTATAAAAAAAGCAAATGCTCGCCGAAGTAAACTATATTACATAAGAAACAAAGCAGTTCGCGATGTTCGCAAAAAACTTCGCTCTACAACCCTAGAAATTTCTGATACAGAAGATGTAGCAGTAGAAGGCTCGACCGAAATACCTAAAGCATAACTTTTGCAGGCGGGAAAAGCTTAAAAAATAAAACTCTGATTAAAAATCAGGGTTTTATTTTTTTGAAAATATGCTAGACTCTAAAACATGCCCGGGTGTTGAAATTGGTAGACAAGTACCCTTGAGGTGGGTATGCCGTAAGGTGTGCTGGTTCGAGTCCAGTCCCGGGCACAAAATATTATGGAAACTTTAAAACCAAACATTGGTAAAAATTTAAATATTGAATGGAATGGCAAGAACTACCAAAGGCTTCCAATAAAAACGCATGTAGTTGTAGCAGGGGAAGATATAGTGTCCATTGTAAAAAAATATACAATACCATATTTGCAAACAGGGGATTATATTTTTATTAGTGAGCGTATTGTGGCTATAGCACAGGGTAGAGCTTTTCCTATTTCTGAAATTTATCCTTCAAAATTGGCAAATTTCTTAGTGCGTTTTGTACATAAATCTCCATACGGTATTGGGCTTGGTAGTCCATGGACTATGGAGCTCGCTATTCGTGAAGCAGGTGCTTTTCGAATACTTCTTGGTGCATTTATTTCTGCAATTACAAAGCCATTTGGTTTGCGCGGAGTTTTTTATAATATTGTTGGTAATAATATAAATGCTATTGATGGTCCTTGTGAATATACTTTGCCCCCATACAATGGTTATGCAAAACTCGGACCCAAAGATCCAGACAAGGTGGCAAAACAAATAAAATTAGCTACAGGTCACGATGTGGTAATCATAGATGCAAACGATTTAGGGGTAAATATCCTAGGCAGGTCAGATAAAGATATACCTTTGGATTTCTCTCAAGCAGTTTTTAAAGACAATCCACTAGGACAAAGCAAAGAGCAAACACCTATATGTATTGTTCGGTTATCTTAGTATTTGTTCCTTTCTTTTATTTTTTAAATAATTTACAATATAATATATATGAACAAAATATTAATCGGTGCAATTATCTTGGTATTTTTATTGATTTTAGGTTTTTATGTTTTTGATAAAAATAAAACTAATACAGAAAATAATAGAGAAAATTCTAGTGAGGTAGCATTCCCAGATATAAATGAAGTAAATCAAAATACAATAGATGAAAATAAGGTAACAGAAAAAGAACCAGAAATAGCAGATGACACAAATTTTGCATCAGTAGGTTCATACGAAACTTATTCTCCAGAAAAAATAGCTGAAAAGAGTAAAAATAGTAGAGTTGTGCTTTTTTTTAATGCTACTTGGTGTCCGACTTGCCGGGCGCTTGATCGTAATATAAAAGCAAATCTCTCTCAAATCCCAGGTGATATAACTATACTTTCTGTCGATTATGATACCTATAAAGATTTAGAAAAAAAGTATGGGGTCACATATCAACATACTTTAGTGCAAGTAGATGCTGAAGGAAACATGGTGAAGAAATGGTCCGGCAGTTCTTCTTTGTCTAAACTTGTGCAAGAAGTAAAATAAAATAAAAATGACATTTTTATTTATATCATTTATAGCAGGGGTTCTCACAATACTCGCTCCGTGTATTTTACCTATGATACCTGTGGTGATAGGGCATTCACTTTCAGAACCATCAGTTTCTAGGCGGAGATTATTTTTTGTGGTGAGCTCTCTGTTTTTTTCAGTAATTATTTTTACTTTACTTATTAAAGCTAGCACTGCCTTTGTGCAAATTCCACAAGTTTTTTGGACTTATTTTTCAGGAGGAATTATAACTATATTTGGAATATTGACAGTATTTCCAGATGTCTGGGCGAGATTTAGTTTTGTGAATTTTGTAAATCAAAAATCAAATATAGCTTTAGCAGAAGGTTATAAAAAGAATAATATTTGGGGCGACGCTATAGTGGGTGCCTCACTAGGTCCCATATTTTCTGCTTGTTCGCCGACTTATTTTATTATTCTAGCTACAGTATTGCCAGCATCTTTTTTAAAAGGGTTGTTGTATTTGATAGTTTATGCATTTGGGTTAACACTGTCTTTTTTATTAATAGGTCTTTTGGGTCAAAAAATCATAAATACGGTAGGGGTAGCTAGTGATTCAAAAGGTGTTTTTAAAAAAGTGCTCGGAATTTTATTTATCATAATAGGTCTTTTAGTCTTAACAGGATACGATAAAAAATTTCAAACATATTTATTGGACAAAGGTTATTTTGACGCTACTCGAATAGAACAAAAATTACTAGACGATATGAAATCATAGTTTACCGAAATCTTTTATTTTGATATAATTTTTTTATGAACAAAACAGACGAATTTTTACTGCGTTTGGCAATTTTTATTTTGGTGAGTGCTGGGTATTTTGTGGCTAGGCATATTTATAATCACAAAAAGGCAGATAAACCTCTAGTATGTCCAATACGCTTTGACTGCAATGCTGTGGTTAGTAGTGATTATTCAAAATTCTTAGGAATTCCTCTTGAGATCTTAGGCATGTATTACTACGCAGTGCATTCTTTGTTGTATTTACTTATTATTTTTTGGTATCAATTTGTGCCTCTTTGGTTTATAGGGCTTTTGGTATTATCTTCTATAGTTTCTTTTTTGTTTTCAGTTTATTTAATTTTAGTGCAACTCCTAATTTTGAAAAAAGGATGTTCTTGGTGTTTTGTTTCAGCTACTATTTGTATTTTGGTTTTTATTTTAAATATTTTAATTTACGATTTATCTACTTTGTTTTTGAATTTTTAAATGGAAAAAAATATACAACCATGGGCTTTAAATAAAGAAGATGCATTGTTTTCTTTGGAATCTAAATTGTCCGGCCTTGTTTCTAGTGAAGTTGCAAAAAGAACAAAAATTTACGGCAGTAATATTTTTCATGCAAAAGAAAAAGGTAAACTTTTTTCTTTATTTGGGAAACAATTTTTAAGTCCACTCATATTCCTACTTGTCATGGCGTCTGTTCTTACTTATTTGCTTGGTGAATGGCTGAACACTTTTGTAATTTTATTTGCTGCACTTTTAAATGTATTTTTGGGTTTTTATCATGAATATCACGCTGAAAATACTTTAGAAAAATTGACTACTTATATAAAAGATAGAGCCAAAGTTCTTCGTGATGGTATCGAGCAAGAGGTGGACGCTGAAACTTTAGTACCCGGCGATATTGTAAAACTTTCTTATGGTTCTCGTATTTCTGCAGATGCTCGTATTTTGACTGCAAATAATTTACGTATCGATGAAGCTATTTTGACCGGTGAGTCTTTGCCTGTATCTAAAAAAGAAGAAGAATTACCCGTGTCTAGCATGATAACAGAGCGGACCAATATTGCTTTTGCTGGAACTTTGGTTGTAGAGGGCTATGCCACAGCATTGGTTTTTGCTACTGGTAATAATACTGAGATAGGAAAAATAGCCGGTATTGTTTCTAAGATAGACAGAGTAAAAACTCCTTTGCAAAAAGGAATCGACCATATAGCTTGGATTATTTTTATTTTAGTAATAGCTATAGTTGGAGTTTTGTTTGTTCTTGGTGTATCGAAAGGTATTCCAATTTTACCCATGCTTATTCTTTCTTCTGCTGTAGCGGTCGGAGCTGTGCCTGAGAGTTTGCCTATAGCTATGACGGTGATTTTATCTTTAGGTGCAGAACAGCTTGCTAAGAAAAAAGGAATTATCAAGAAACTTTCAGCTACTGAAACTCTTGGTTCTACCACCTTAATTATGACTGATAAAACTGGCACACTCACCATGGCAGATATGAAGCTAACAGGTATTTATGATAGAAATATGATCTTAAATAATAAGGAGGCTGATATGGAAAAAGTTTCCGAAACACAAAAAAGTTTACTAGCTCATGCTATTTTAAATACTGACATAACTATAGAAAATATAAATGATGAAAAAAACAAATGGGTTTTTAGAGGTAGACCTTTTGAAATAAATATTGTTAAGGCTTGTCGTGATTATGGAATTTCTTTAGATAAATTTATCTCTAATATCGCTACGGTAATTTTGCCATTTAATTCCACTAATAAATTTTCTGTTGGTAAGCATGGTGAAAAATATTCTGTTTTAGGAGCTCCAGATATATTGCTTAAAAGATCTAGTTTATCAAAAGAAGAATATATGCTTTTTGAAGAATGGATTTCTAAAACCAGTAGAGAAGGTAAGCGAATAATAGGAGTAGCTAATTTACCTAAAAAACATCATCGCACAGATTTAAAAGCTGATGAGGTTGATGAATTAGAATTTCTCGGCATACTAGCTTTTTTTGATCCAATAAGGCCAGAAGTTCCTGGGGCTATTAAAAACATAGAAAGTCATGGATTAAAAATAGTTTTAATTACTGGGGACTTGGTTGGTACTGCAAAATCTGTGGCTAAAGATTTGGGCTGGTTTATAAAAGATGATCAAGTGCTATCAGGAGCTGAAATAAAATCTATGAGTGACGACGAGCTATTTTCTGCAATACCGCGAATCAAAATATTTGCGCGAGTTACTCCTGAAGATAAATTGCGTATCGGTCAGCTCTATCAAAAACATGGAGAAATAGTTGCGATGACAGGTGATGGGGTAAATGATGCACCGGCCCTCAAAGCTATGGATATGGGAATTTCTCTTGGCACTGGTTCTGATGTAGCAAAAGCCGCTGCAGACTTGGTTTTACTTGATGATAATTTTCAAACCATATCGGATGCCATAGATGAAGGGCGCAGAATACTTGGAAATATTCGTAAAACTTTTGTTTATTTGCTTTCTAATTCGCTCGATGAAGTAGTGGTAGTAGGGGGGAGTTTAATTATGGGGCTTGCTATACCTATTACTGCACTACAAATTATTTGGGTTAATCTTTTTACAGGAGCACTGCCAGCTCTTTCTTTTGCTTTCGACCAAGATTTAGATAAAGAAATGTATAAAGGAAATACCTTGAAGAAAATTTTTACCAATGAAGTAAACTTTCTTATTTTCGGTATTGGCATATTGTCTTCTTTATTTTTATTTGCACTTTATTATTTTTTAAATAAACTCGGCATTCCCGAGGGAGTATTAAGGTCTATTTTCTTTGTTTGTTTTTCTTCTTATATATTAGTTATATCTTTTTCTTTTCGTTCGCTCCACAAAAGTATTTTCTCTTTCGATGTTTTTTCAAATAAAAAGTTAAATTACAGTATTTTGATTTCAATTCTAATTTTGATTTTAACTATGACAATAGAGCCGGTGCGAAATATATTTGAGATTGATCCGATGCCTATTTCTTGGCTACCTTTTGTGTTTTTGTGGTTAATATTAAATTTAATTCTAGTTGAAGGCACAAAATATATCTTCCATAAAAGCCATTCTGTTTACAAGAAACATAAAATAAAGAAATTTGCTGAGGTCTTCTAAAAACTAAAAAAATTGGCAAAATGCTAATTTTTTGGTATAAATAGATTTGTTCGATACATGGTGCCTTTAGTTTAGTGGTAAAACTTCAGCTTGTGGAGCTGATATCGAGAGTTCGATTCTCTCAAGGCACCCAATTTAATTTAGATTTTCTATAATTTTGTTTTTATTTTCTTCGAAAGCATTTACATCTCCTACAGTTTCAGGCCAGACCCATATGTGTGCATGGAGGACTTCTTCACCGTAAATCTGACTTCGCACAATGTCGGCACCAAAAGCTTTCTTTTGGGCGAGGGCTATTTTTTTAACTAATTCGAAATATTCACCTGTATTTGGAGTATCCCATACATATCGATAGTGATTTTTAGGAATTACTTGAGTGTGCCCGGGTCCCATAGGACGAATGTCTAAAAATGCTAAAAAATTTTCATCTTCATATACTATATGAGCTGGGATTTCTTTTTTTACTATTTTACAAAAAATACAGTTAGTATCTATATTATTTTCATTCATGCGGATATTATAGCAAATATGCTAAAATTGCATAATGCAAAAGCATTCAGAACTAGTTTTAAAACTTTTAGAGAAAAGGGGAATAGTGGAAGAGCAAGAGATAGAAAAATTCTTAAACCCCGACTACGAGCGGGATATTTTTGACCCGTATTTATTTCATGATATGGAAAAAGCTTGCGTAAGGCTTTATGAGGCAATAGACAATAATCAAAAAATAATTATTTATGCAGATTACGATTGTGATGGTATACCAGGGGCAGTGATACTTTCTGATTTATTTAAGAAAATTAATTATACAAATTACGAAGTATATATTCCTGAGCGGAATTCGGAGGGGTATGGACTGAATATGGAAGCTATAGAAATTTTCTCTGGGCGGGATGTGAAGTTAATAATCACTATTGATTTGGGTATTACTGCTATAGAAGAAGTAGCACAAGCAGAGGTTTACGGTATGGACGTGATTATTACAGATCACCACCTACCTAAAGAAAATCTACCAAGAGCGTATGCAATATTGAATCCAAAAACTTATCCCGCTAATGGCGGGGCAGGTTACCCAGAGAAGATGCTGTGCGGAGCAGGCGTGATGTTTAAATTCGTCCAGGGTTTTGTAAAAAAGTACGGCGAATTTTATAAAATAAATACTGGCTGGGAGAAATGGCTACTCGATATGGCTGGGCTTGCGACACTTTCAGATATGGTGCCACTTGTGGGGGAGAATAGAGCTATAGCATATTTCGGACTCAAAGTTTTCCGTAAATCTCCGCGTCCTGGCTTGCAAAAACTTCTCGCAAAAATGAATATCGAGCAAAAAACTATTTCAGAGGATGACATAGGTTTTATGGTAACTCCTCGCTTAAATGCAGCATCGAGGATGGACTCGCCAATGCGAGCTTTTGAACTCCTCGCTACGAATGATGAGGTAAAGGCAGGAATGCTAGCGACTCACCTTACAAAAATAAATGATGAGCGTAAACACATAGTGCTGGGTTATATGAAGCATGTAAAAAAAGTTTTCGAGCATAAAGAAATTCGCGAAGTTATAGTTATAGGTGCTCCAGAGTGGCGGGTGGGAGTGCTCGGCCTTGTGGCTGGAAAAATCGCAGATGAATACAATAAGACTGTTTTTGTATGGGGTAGAGATGAGAATGATAAAATCAAAGGTTCTTGCCGAAGTCCTGGAACTTGCTCGGTAGTAGAACTGATGGCAAATACAAATGATCATTTCCTCGAGTATGGCGGGCATGAACTAGCCGGAGGGTTCACCGTGAATAATGACAAAATTCATTTTTTGGAAGATGCTCTAGTTGAAGCATTTGAGAAAATTACCTCCCTCCCCCTTAATAAGGGGGAGGTGCCAAAGGCGGAGGGGGTCTATGATTTAAAACTCACTCTCGCAGATGTAAATATATTCAATTGGAATGAGATGGAGAAGATGGCTCCATTTGGGCTTGCTAATCCAAAACCAGTTTTCCTTTTTGAAAATGTAAAAATAGAAAAGATAAAAGCTTTCGGCAAAAATGGTTCTGGTGAACACCTCGAAATTACTTTTTCTGATGAAACAAAAAGGGCAGTTGTAGCAATATCATTTTTCTCTGGACTAGATTCATTCAGTAGAGATATAAGCGAAGGTGGCAGAGTAAACCTCATAGCCACATTTGACCTCTCCCGTTTCCGAGGCCGCCCCGAGCTTCGCCTGCGAATTGTTGATATAATATAAAAATAATTATGCAAAACAAAATTACAATATATACAGATGGTGCTGCACGGGGGAATCCGGGTCCTGCTGGGTGGGGAGTGCTGATTATGCAAGGTGATAAAGAGATAGAGTTAGGTGGTAGAGTAGGCCACGGAACGAATAATCAAATGGAACTTCAAAGTGCTATCGAAGCTTTGAAATATGTAAAAAATAATTTTTCTTATCCAGGCCCTATCGAAATTTATGCGGATTCAAAATATGTAATACTCGGAATTACAGAGTGGATACATGGTTGGATAAAAAATTCTTGGCGTAATGCTGCAAAAAAGCCAGTACTTAATCGCGAGCAGTGGCAAGAGCTTTATGATCTTTCTGGGAATTTTAAAATATCTTGGCATTATGTAGAGGGTCATAGTGGACATAAATATAATGACAGGGTAGATGAAATAGCTACGAATTTTGCTGACGGCAATATTATAGGATTAAGTAAATAAAATGCGAGATAAAATTTTCTACACTTCTATATTCGGTTTTATAACCGGAGTATTTTTGCATTCGATTTTTGAGATCTCTTTAATTTTTATATTACTTATTTTAATTTTAGGCATTTCTGGAATTTTATTTTTTAAATACATTTATATTCTGCGCTGGCCTGTAATTGTCAGTTTTTTTGTTTTATTTTTAGCTTTTGGTTTTTTGCGTTTTCATATTGCAGAGATAAATTTGAGAGATTCACTTGCAAGTTTCGTAGATAAGAAAGTTTTATTCGACGCCAGAGTGATTACTGATCCTAGTAAAAAAGAATACAGTCAGAGTTTTATAGTTCTTTTTGAAAAAGGAGAAGTAAAAGCCAAAATCTTAGTTAGTGCTAGTAAGAATATTGATTTTTCTTATGGCGATACTGTCCATATAGAAGGCATACTCAGTAAGCCTGATAATTTTGAAACTAATGCTGGTAAGAATTTTGACTATATTTCGTATTTAAAAAAGGACGGTATTTTGTATATTATGAAATCTCCAGAAATAGAAATTATTTCTAAAAATGAAAATTTTTCTATTAAGAAATATTTATTTTTATTTAAAAATAACTTTTTGAGTAAATTAGAAAAGGTAGTAGCCATGCCCGAGAGGGCATTACTTTCTGGATTACTTTTGGGTGAGAGGGCAGAAATACCAAAAGACCTGCAAGAAGATTTTATTAAAACCGGCACGATACACATAGTAGCTCTTTCTGGATACAATATTACTATCATAGCCACATGGCTTATCAGTATTTTTCTTTTTCTTTTTTCTATTTTTGGTTTTATAAAGAAAAGGGAGTATGCTTTTGTGTGCGGAATTTTAGGTATAGTACTTTTTGTACTTATGACTGGAGCTGAGGCTACTGCAGTGAGGGCAGGCATTATGGCTGGCCTGATGCTCCTTGGAAAAATACTTTCTCGTGAACGCGATATTTTGCGTATCATGTTAATTACTGCACTTGTGATGATGCTAGTGAACCCTTTTATTTTGTATTTTGATGTTTCTTTTCAGCTTTCATTCATCGCTACTATTGCTGTGATATTCCTTTCTCCTAGATTAGAAAAATATTTTCTTTTCTTACCTAATATTTTTTCATTACGTGAAATAATAACCACCACTTTTTCAGCATATATATTTGTCTTACCATTTGTGGTTTATGTCATGGGCACATTTTCTATTGTGGCCCTGCTCGCAAATACTCTGATACTACCCCTTATACCCCTTACCATGCTTTTCGGTTTTATGACTGGGGCTTTTGGATTCGTATCTTATTTTATATCTGCGCCATTTGGAATTATTACTTATAAGCTACTAAATTTAGAAATTTATTTAGCCGAATCTCTAGCGAATTGGCCATTTAGCCATTTCTACATAAACCATTTCCCATTAATTTTTGTAATTTTAATTTACGCTTATTTCATATACTTCCTCTTTGGAAAGGGCATAAAGGCTTATTTTGTGGTTGATTCTACTGTTCTTGAGTGAGGATTGACAAATCAGCATAAAGTGTGCTATAATATAGATAATATAGTGAACTTTAAAAAATGAGTTTTTTGCGTTTTCAAAGGGCGTATTTGTGCTTTTTGATAACGTTAAAAACTCAATAAATTATGCAAAAAATTATTTTATTTTTCTTGGCGTTCTTCGCCGTAAACTTTATTTTTTCACAGGGATTAGATGACATGATCCTTAATATGGATAAAAAAATTCCGATTCTTGACTCTGATGGGACAGTAATTTACGAATTACTCCCGCAACGGGAGAAATCCGATATTTATTACTCAGATGAATTGAGAGACCCATGCCCACCATGTCGGTGTTTGCAGTCAAAACCGGCAAAAAAATCAACATCTGCTCCGAAACCTAGCACTACAGGTAACATTAATATTATTAACATCTCAACCACGGAAGTATCTAGTGTTGAGATTGAAAATTTTAATGGAAATACTGGAGGGGTAAATGTGAAAGTAAATGCAGGTGGTAAAGCTGGATGTCCTAAAAATAAAGTAGATACAGTAGTAATTCATGACGATTTATATTGGCATGATAAAATTAAGTACCCGTTTATTTTTGGTGACTCTATAATCATGTCACCCATCGACGCACCAATTGCACTTCCTAACACTTTGAAAGGTGGTGGTGGAAATTATTTTCACTCTAACCCTAACCCGGATTCAGGAAATCAGAGTGGAGGAACTTTGTTTTCAGAAAAGTTTATGTTTCCGTTTTGGATCGCACTTTTAATTGGGGGGTTGATGTTTCTAGGGCATTATTTGCTGAATCGTAGTAGAAGTTTTGGAACATCCAGTGTCACTTCTATTACCAGCGAAACTTCAGCGCCACCCAGCAAGTCGGCGCCGATAGTATCTTCCAGTCCGGCAAAAACTGAAACCCCTGTTTCTGAAATTAAAAAAGAAGAAACAGAAGAATCAAAAAGCCGCAACAGGCAACATTATCGGGATTTAGGAAATGAAAGAAAATCCCAAGGAGGTGAAGAAGAAGCAGGATAAAAGATAATTTTTTAACCCAAAAATCGATTTGTTATGAATGATTTATTTTTTGCCTTATGGGCAATAAGTTTATTTTGTATAGTAGGTGGGGCAATAGGCCTCATATTCTATGCAATAGAATTTATTCTGAAAATTTTAAAACTAGATCAAAAATATTTCGATCTTTGTTATAACTTTTTCAAAAAATAAAAAAAACATAACCGAAATTACACACCAGTCCTTTTGCTTTTGCAGAAGGGCTGTTTTTATTTTATTGGACAAATGTTTTTATGTGTGTTAAGGTAAAAATAGATAAGTTTTTTATAACCAATTAAATTCATATTTATGGGATGGATAGAGATTGAAAATCCAGTTATTTTTTTCTGGGTTCTTGTATCGGTTTTATTGTATTTCCTTGATAAAAAAATACAAAAAGAAAAAAATTCTATAACCAAAAAAACGACGAATTATGAGTCAGAAAGAATGGAGAGATCCAAATTCGTTCTCTAGAAAATTAGAGGAAGAGAAAGGAAAAGGAAAAAATGTGGTCTATTTAGATCCACCACCAAAAAATCCACCTTCGGAATTTTATCGTCCAGGTCATCCAGGTGGGCAGAATCATTCGCCAGTAGTTTCATCTTTTCAAAAGTGTAGCGAAGGCGAAGTTCACCAAAACCCAGAGTCGTTGACTGGTCTAGCAAGTTTGTTTCTTTTAGTTGAACCAGATGACTCAAAAATCAAGGTTGTTGGGTTTGTTTTATTGGCTATTGTTGTATCTTTGATAATTAGTTATTTTTATTTGCGTTTTATTAAAATTATAGAAAGCAGAAAAAGTAAAAAAATTGGCATCAAAGAAGCAGAAAAAAATAACCAAGAACAAGAAAAGGAGGATGAAGACTTGGGTTATTGTTAGGATTGTTAGGAAAA
This sequence comes from Minisyncoccia bacterium, assembly GCA_044229265.1. Taxonomy (GTDB): domain Bacteria; phylum Patescibacteriota; class Minisyncoccia; order Phycocordibacterales; family UBA9973; genus UBA9973. Next base: position 18,336 of record JBGATK010000004.1, read on the forward strand.
GAATTAAAACCAATTAGGTTTAGGCCGGCACGAATGTTGCTGGCCTCTTTTATTTTATAGCGTTTAGATAATTTTGCTCAATTACAGCCCAATTTAAATTTTCAAAAAATGCCTCTATGTATTTTTTCTTTTCACTTGTAGGGTAGTCATACACATACGCATGTTCCCACATATCTATCGCGAGTATCATTTTGCAACCATTTAATTGGCCCAAGTGTTGCTCATCTATCCACGATGCTATCAGCCTGTCGGAAATTTGATCATACCAAAGCACTGCCCAACCTACACCACGAGTAAGGGCTAAATTTTTAAAACCCATTAGAAATATATCCATACCACCGCAAGTCTCTATCATTTTTTTATTTAATTCACTTTCAGGATTCCATGCTTTTGCCCCGCCAGAGAGGGAAGAGAAATATATTTCATGGTTACGCATGCCATTATATTCAAAAGAAAATCTACGAAAAAGTTCGGCTATTAAATACGCGTTGTCTTTATTTTCAGCAAAAAATTCTTTTGATAATTCACTGATTTTTTCTACTATAGAGTTCGTATTGTTTACATAACCCGCATAAAGCTTTAAATGCTCTTCAATATTTTTACTACTTATACCTTTTAGCTCACCAATATTAAAATTTTTTTCTTCAAATTTAGTCATGCTAGAATTATAGCATGGAAGCAGGAACACAGAAAAACAGACTTTTATACATAGCTTTGTTTTTGTTTTGCGCTAATATTTTAATTTTTTATTTATATTTTTCTTTTTATAAGTCTATAGATAGTTTAACTTTTGCAATGCTGGATGTAGGGCAGGGCGATGCTATTTTAATAAAGACTCCCTCTGGTAAAGACATATTAGTAGATGCTGGCCCGAAAGATGTAATTACGACAGCATTGCCAAAAGTCATGAGCCCTTTCGATAGAGCGATAGATATTTTAATAATTACCAATCCGGACGAAGATCATATTGGAGGTTTCGATAATGTCCTCGATGTGTATGATGTGGGCCTAGTAATTGAGCCTGGGACTTACAACCCATCGACAACTTATAAAAATTTAAAAGAAAAAATTGTAGAGAAAAAAGTGCAAAATATCTTAGCGCGTGCAGGAACACATATTGATTTCGGTGACGGTGTTGTGATGGAAATACTTTTTCCAGATAGAGATGTGAGTAGTTGGGAAGCCAATGATGGTTCGGTAATTGCAAAATTAACTTATGGCGAGCAAACTTTTTTATTAACAGGTGATGCTACAGCCAAAACTGAAAAAATAATTTTAGAAAAATATTCTAAAGAATTTTTAGATGTAGATGTTTTAAAAGTAGGGCACCACGGTTCACACACTTCCACTAGCGATATTTTTGCGAGAGCTATTACTCCCAAATACGCATTAATTTCTGATGGAAAAAATAATAAATATGGCCATCCACATAAAGCCGTGCTTGATACTTTGGCTGATTATGGTGCACAAATATTGCGCACAGACCTCGTGGGGACAATTATTTTTAAGTGTGATAAAATAGGGGAATGCAAGACAAAATAATAGAAAAACTCATAAAAGCCGAAATCAAAAGGCAAAAATCCGTTATTAATCTTATTGCTTCCGAGAACTATGTTTCAAGCGATGTTTTAAAGGCTCTTGGTTCGAAATTAACAAATAAATATGCAGAAGGATATCCAGGCAGGCGCTATTATCGTGGGACAAAAATTTGTGATGAAATAGAAGAATTAGCTCAAAAAAGAGCTTTAGAATTATTTGATCTTAAGCCTGAAAAATGGTCCGTGAACGTGCAACCACTGTCTGGCTCACCAGCTAATGTTGCGGTGTATGTAGGTCTTGTGCCATTTGGAGAAAAAATAATGGGTATGACTCTTGCGCATGGCGGCCACCTTACTCATGGGCAATCAGTTTCTATTACTGGAAAATTTTGGCAACAAGTTCCATATATTTTAGATAAAAAAACTGAACAATTAAACTATAATGAAATAAAAAAAATTGCACTTGAAAATAAACCAAAACTTATAGTAGCTGGATACACTGCTTATGCCCACATTATTGATTTTAAAAAGTTTCGAGAAATTGCAGATGCTTGCGGGGCAATTTTAATGGTAGATATGTCTCATTTCGGTGGGCTTGTTGCTGGGCGTGCATATCCAAGCCCTTTTGCCTATGCAGATGTAGTTACAACTACAACACATAAAACTCTTCGAGGCCCAAGAAGTGCAATGATATTTGTTAAAAAAGATGAACGAGAACTCGACAAATTAGTAAATAAAGCAGTATTCCCTGGTATGCAAGGTGGTCCGCATATTAACCAAATTGCTGGAGTAGCAGTAGCTCTCAAAGAAGCGAATACAAGCGCATTTCGTAAATATGCAACTCAAGTTATAAAAAATACCAAAGCCCTTGCAGATGAACTTAAAAAACTTGGATGGCGTATTGTAGAAGGAGGAACAGAAACGCATTTACTTCGTGTTGATGTGTGGCAAGATGGAAAAGGTGTAACTGGGCGCACTGCAGCAGACATGCTCGAAGCATCCGGAATTATTGTAAATGAAAATACAATACCTTTTGATACTCGAAAACCAATGGATCCATCTGGTATTCGTCTTGGCACTGCAGCAGAGACTACTCTTGGTAAAAAGGAAAAAGACATGATAGTTATTGCAAGAAAAATTGATAAAGTTTTAAGACAGAAAAAATAAACATAAATCACATGCCTCACATCCATGAAAAAATAGATTTTTGCGTAGAAGCACTTATCGTTCATAAAAATAAAGTGCTTCTTAGAATGCATGACAAGTATAAAATGTGGTTTTCTGTTGGTGGGCATATTGAGCTTGATGAAGACCCAGTGGAGGCGTTGTATCGAGAAGTAAGAGAAGAGGTTGGCTTAGATATAAAAATAATTAGTGAAGCTTATGGACCAGATGGAGGTAAAATTAATAATAGAAGTTATAAGTATTTAATTCCTCCAAGATTTTTAGGTAGGCATCCTGTAAATGAAACTCACGAACATATTGTGTTTGTTTATTTTGCTACAGCTGATACAGACACTGTTTCCGATTCAGTTCTAGATCATGAGAAGGGTGTAGAAGTAAAATGGTTCAGCAGGGAAGATTTAGAAAACACAGATCTTGTGCCAAATATAAAATTTTACGCAATGAAAGCCTTAGAAGAATTAGGGGAATAAAAAAATAAATGCTTCCACAATATTTCGTATATCTAACAATTTTTACTTCCATATTTGCGGGGTCTTTTTATTTGAGGTCAATGTGGATGGGTAAGGCCAAGCCGAATCTCATTAGCTGGCTCGTTTGGGTTCTCGCTCCTGTGTCTGCTGGTCTTGTATCTATATCACTCGGCGCTGGGGCATCTGCTATTCCTATTTTTATGGCAGCTTTTACACCGCTATGTGTGGTAATTTTAGGATTATGGAAAAGAAATGCACACTGGAAAGCAAGCACTCTCGACTATGTATGCCTAGCGCTTTCCCTTATTTCACTTTTTTCTTTTATAATTTTAAAAACTGGAACACTGGCTACCACATTTGCAATTCTTGCTGACCTCATCGCATTTGTGCCGACATATATCAAAAGCTACAAAGCACCAGAAAGCGAAAACCTCGGCCCATATCTTTCCGGTTTATTTAACCCATTAATTTCTGTAGCAACGCTTTCTTCTATATCCTTCAATACTGCGGGCTTTGCCTTATACCTCTTCTTGGGAAATCTGCTCGAAATTGCTATAGTGTTAATACGAAAGAAATTTAAGAAATAATTATGAAAAAAACTAAAGGAAAATTGATAGTTATAGACGGTACAGATGGGTCGGGGAAAGCGACGCAGATAGATTTGCTGGCTAAGAGATTAAAGAAAGAAGGAAAGAAGGTAAAGGTATTCGATTTTCCAGAATATTATAAAAACTTTTTTGGTAAATTTATTGGGCATTGTTTGAGCGAGCAATATTACAATTGGCTAGGTGTGCACCCAAAAATAGCTTCCATGGCTTATGCAGCGGATAGGTGGGAGTCTAGCAAGGAGATGTATAAATGGCTCGAAGATGGATACATAGTCCTTGCCAATAGGTATGTATCTGCAAATCAAATACATCAAGGAGGAAAAATTGCTGATGGTAAAAAAAGAGCGGAATTTCTAGAATGGCTCGACGAGATGGAATATAAAGTTTTCAAAATCCCTCGGCCGAACCTAACTATCTATCTTTCATTACCTATAGAGATAAGTTTGAGGCTCATTGGCGAGCGTAATGGCAAAATGAAAAGAGAGTATTTGAAAAAGAAAAAGGATGTGCATGAAAATGACAAAAACTTCCTTATTAACTCTCGTAAAAGCGCACTATGGCTCGAAGGCAAAGTAAAGAATTTTATTAAAATCGACTGTGCCGAGAAGGGAGGTAAAGAAATAATGACAAGAGAAGCAATACACGAGGAGGTTTTTAACAAAGTAAAAAAAGTGATATGAAAGAGGACATCAAAAATCAAAAAAAGAAATTTATTTTAATATATGGCTCACCGGCAGTTGGTAAATTAACAGTTTCTAAAGAGTTAGAAAAAATCACTGACTATCATATTTTTCATAATCACGATGTTATTGATTTGGTGATTCGATTTTGGAATAGGGAAGACGTTAGATATCAAAAAATTAGATGCGAGTTAGCATTTAAAGCAATTGACCTTTTGCTGTCGGAGGGAGCAAAAATCATTTTTACACATTCTTATGCAAAAAATTTTGTTTTTAAAACAGGAATGACAGATACAAAGTTTATTGATCAGATATATAAAATTTGTAAAAAAAGAGGCTATGAATTTTACTCAATACAGTTAATTTGTGATGAGAAAGAGATTTTGAGGCGTATAAAATCTGATTCAAGAAAACTACATGGTAAGTTGAAAAAAGTTTCAATAATGAAAAATTTACTAAAAACATCTGACTTCACTTCTCCTTTGGAATATAGTAATAACTTTGTAATAAACAATACTAATATACCAGCAAAAAAGGTTGCAAAAATCATAAAAGAGAAGTTTAGAGTATAAGAATATTACTTTAATCCCCAATAAGTGTTTATTTAATAAAACTTTCAGCATATAATATATAGAAGTATTATATGATCAATGAAGAAATAATTTCGTATATTAAAAATGCCAAAGAGCATGGTATAACTCTTGATGCTATTCGCATGAATTTAAAAACTGGTGGTTGGAACGATGCTGATATAGATGAAGCTTTTGCTGTAACCGAAAGAAGTATCGCATCTAATATTGTGCCTCCTTTTCCACAAAAGCCCCAGGATAATTCTGCGTCAATCCAAATGAATAACACGAGCTTTGTTAGCCAGAATCAAAATGGATTTGTGGGCGGTATCACGAACATGCCTGCAAAAAAGAAAAGTCATTGGGTGATTCTAACTATTCTAATTTTAGTATTTTTAATTTTAGGTGGCACAGGTTTTGCTTTTTATAAAAAAATAATTCCATTGCCTAGTTTTATAACTAAGTATTTAGACAAGGCGCCATACGATGAGCAGAATTTAATTTCCGGGCTTTTGTTTAAAATGGCTCAAATTAAAACTGTAAAATACACTGTTGCCACAGAAGTTTCTCTGGGGGCTCGTGATGCTGATGTAAAACCTCTAATTTTAACAGGTGATTTAGCTCCTACCAGTTTTGATCAAACTGAATATTTTCCTACAGAATTTAAATTAAATACTTCGATAACTGCCGAGACGGATTTGTCTAATCTGGCGAATTCGGATTGGAAGATCAATCTCGATACTTCTGGTGATTTAGGTGATCTGTATTATCAGATTAATATCGATTCGCTTAAAAAAGGTAAAAATATTTATTTTAAAGTTAATAATTTACCAGCTTTATTTTCTTTTTTCCCATTTCCAAAAAGCCAGTGGTTCTTGCTCGATTTTGATAGTATAGACGAAATAGCTAAACAACATTTAACAGACAAAGAATATGAAGAATTTAAAAGTGGTACAGAAGTTGATGGAGAAAATTTCCAAAAGCAATTATTGGAATATGAATCAAAATACAAAGAAAATAGAGAAAAGTCTGCTCGAATCATGAAGAAATTTATTCTTATGGCTGATGAATATAAAATTTTGGCTTTCAAAGAACCACCACTCAAAGATGAAATTACTGTCGTGCCTTTATATAGGTATAGTTTGATGTTTCGACCAGGAACCCTCACTACTTTTGTAGAAGCATTTATGCGCGATGTTCTAAATGAAGAATTTCCAGAAGATAGGGAAGAGAACGAAAAACTCATCGCAGAATTAAAATCTGAAAATGCAATACAAATTATGAATTATATAGAAGAAAATACAACGATATTATTTTGGGTTGATCAAAATGGTTTACCAGAGAGTATGAAATTCAAATTTAGGTTTGTCCCTGGCAATGTAAGTGGTAATTTTAATGAAAAACAAATTAATTTTGAAACTAATTTAAAACTTGCAAATATAAATGCACCTATTGTTATCGATGCTCCAGCTAATGCTAAAAGCTTTTTTCAATATATTTTCGACTCTTTAGAAAGTGCTAGTATAAAAGCGAATAATGCAAAGATAATTTCCAATCTTTCATCATTGCGTGCAGAAGCTGAGCTTTATTTTGATAGCAAGGGTAATTATGGTGGTAAGACCAGTGGTGGTTGCGCGGTGTCAGGCACTATATTTAATTCTCCTAGAATTGCTAACTTGCTAAATGAAATTAAAAATATACAAATACAAGAAAACTTACAAGGTAAAACTGCGTGTTTTAGTAATAAAGATGCATACGCTATAACTACACCCCTACTTGATGTAGGTGATGGCCAAAAGTATTTTTGTGTCGATAGTGCGGGTACTGCTAGGGAAACTAGGTCTCATGCTATTGCTCCTATCTGTCCTGGTTTCTAATCTCTAATCTATAATTTGCAAATTTTCAAGATTTATAGAATATGCTATGATGATGGCATGGAACTTAAAGTTAAAAAATTAGTTGATGATGCGAAATTACCTACAAAAGGCCACCCTGGCGATGCTGGGATAGATTTCTTTGCGATAGAAGAAGTAATTTTTCCCAGTGGCGAGCAGAGGAGTGTATCGACTGGTGTTGCTATCGAAATTCCGAGTGGACACGTGGGCCTTATTTGGGATAAATCTAGCATCTCCTTTAATCTGGGCCTTAAGGTTATGGGCGGAGTTATAGATTCTGGTTATCGCGGAGAGATAATTATGAATTTAGTAAATACTACTGCTGAAGAAGTAAAAATAGAGAAAGGTCAAAAAGTCGCTCAGATGATTATTCAAAAATTCGAAGATTGTAATATTAATGAAGTTTTAGAATTAGGAGAAACAATTCGCGGTGCAGGTAGAGAAGGTAGCACTGGTAAACACTAATGCAAGAGAAAATAAAAAATTTAATTATAGATGCACTTAAAAAACTCGACATAGATGCCGGGGTAGATTCCCGCCCGGACGAAAGTCCATTCGGACGGGTCGTGGTGGAGCATCCGGCAGATTTAGCTATGGGGGATTATTCTACTAATGTGGCTATGGCTCTCGCGAAAAGTTTAAAAATGAATCCAAAGGAGTTGGCAGAGAAGATCGTTGGAGAAATAAAAAAAGTAGAGGAAGGAATAGAAATTCAAAATATAGAATCCGCTGGGACAGGGTTTATAAATTTTTATTTAACGAAAAAGTTTTTTTCTAATTCTTTAAATGAAATTATAATTGATGAAAAATTTGGTAAAAATAATTCTAAAGAAGGACAGGTGATAATGGTGGAATACACTGACCCGAATCCTTTCAAACCTTTTCATATCGGACACCTTATGAGTAATTCTATAGGAGAATCTTTGTCTCGCCTTGTAGAATATTCTGGAGCAGAGACTGTTCGTGCAAATTACCAAGGCGATGTAGGCCTTCATGTAGCTAAAGCCATTTATGGAATACTTCAAAAAGGAACACCTGAAGAAAATAAAACTATCAATGAAAAAGCCGAGTACATAGGGCAATGTTATTCTTTTGCTTCAAATTTATACGAAGAAAATGAAGATACAAAAAAAGAAATCAATAAAATCAATAAACAAATTTACGAAAAGTCAGATGAAAAAATAAATGAGCTTTATTTATGGGGTAGAATTATCACCCTAGAAGCTTTTGAGAATATTTATAAAATTTTAGGTACAAAATTTAAATACTATTTCTTTGAATCGGAAATGGCAGAAATAGGAAAAGAAATAGTAAAAAATAATCTAGGTAAGGTTTTTGAAGAATCAAATGGAGCTATCGTATTCCACGCTGAAAAACATGATCCGAAATTGCACACTAGAGTATTTATAAATTCTGAAGGCTTGCCCACATATGAGACCAAAGAAATAGGTCTTACCGTTAGTAAATTTGAAAAAGAAAATCCCGACACTTCTATTGTAATCACTGCGATAGAGCAGGGGCAATATATGCGTGTTGTGGCCAAAGCTATTTCTCTAATTTATCCAGAATATGAATCACGAATGCGCCATATTACACACGGCATGCTTCGTTTTTCTACAGGAAAAATGAGTTCAAGAAAAGGAAATATTATTACAGGAGAATCTTTAATAAAAGATGTTAACGATTCTATTTTAGAGAAAATAAAAGATAGAAATTGGAATGATGAAGACAAGAAAAAAATCGCTAATCAAGTAGGTGTTGGTGCGCTTAAATTTTCTATTTTGCGTCAGGCTATAGGCGGTGATATTATTTATGATTTTGAAAAATCTATTTCTTTCGAAGGGGATTCGGGGCCTTATTTACAATACTCTTTTGCTCGAGCAAATTCTATTTTAGAAAAAGCAAAAAAGGAAAATATTGAAATCAGTACAAATACTAAAAAAGAAGAAATTTTAGAAATAGAAAAATTGTTATATAAATTTCCAAATATCGTTTCCCGTGCCCAAAATGAATACGCCCCACATTATATAACTCATTATTTGATAGAGTTAGCCCACGTTTTTAATAATTTTTATGGCCAAAATCAAATAGTAAATATCGAAGATGTCGAGTCTCCATATAAGCTAGCTATTACAAAAGCCTTTACTCGTATTATGCAAAACGGCCTTTACCTCCTCGGTATCGAAAGTCCAGAAAAGATGTAAAACAAAGCTTTTTATGCTATTATCAATTTTGTAATGGCAGATAAAGAAGCAAAAAATACAAAAAGTGAAAATTCTATACGAGAAGAAAAAATTCTCGCATTTTGGCGTGAGAATAAAATTTTTGAAAAGAGTTTGGATCCAAAAACCGCCCCATTAGGTTCGGTCAAGGGTGAGTTTGTGTTTTATGAAGGTCCGCCTACAGCAAATGGCAAGCCAGGAATTCACCATTTAGAAGCTCGTGCTTTTAAGGATGCAATTCCAAGGTATAAAACCATGCAAGGTTACCATGTCCGCAGAAAGGGTGGTTGGGATACTCATGGGCTTCCAGTAGAACTTCAGGTTGAGAAAAAGCTCGGGCTTAATTCTAAAAAAGCTATCGAAGAATACGGCATTGCTAAATTTAATAAAGAATGCAAAGAAAATGTTTGGGAATATTTAGAATTTTGGAATAAATTTACTGAACGTATAGGATACTGGGTAGATCAAAAAGATCCATATGTTACATATCATAATTCTTATATAGAATCAGTTTGGAATGTGGTCAAAAAAATAGACGAACAAAATTTACTTTATAAAGATTATAAAGTAGTGCCTTGGTGTCCTAGGTGTGGCACAGCACTTTCTTCACACGAGCTCGCTCAAGGTTACAGCGATGTGAAAGATTTATCTATTACTGCAAAATTTAAAATCGTAGGTTTTGAAGATGCTTACTTTTTAGCTTGGACTACCACTCCTTGGACAATTCCTGGTAATGTGGCCTTAGCTGTAGGAGCGGATATAACTTATGTTGAGATTAAAGTTGTAAAAGAAAATGCTGGAGAAAAAACAAATGAGATTTTAGTTTTAGCTAAAGACAGGTTATCAATAATAGAAGGTGAGTATGAAATAATTGCAGAGCACAAAGGTAGCTCTATGGCGGGCATGCAATATGAGCCACTTTTCCCATATTTACAAAATATTTTAAAAGGAAATGGTGAAGATACAGAAAAAGCTTTTAAAGTATATGTGGCAGACTTTGTAAATACAGAGGATGGTACAGGCATAGTGCATACAGCAGTTATGTATGGTGCAGATGATTTTGACCTCGGAACAAAAGTTGGTTTGCCAAAATTGCATCTCGTAAATCCTGAAGGTAATTTTATAGACGGCACAGATTTCCTCGCAGGGAGATTTGTAAAAGAAAAAGATGAAAATAATAAGCCAACTCTAGATGTAGATATTATAAAATACTTGCAAGAGAAAAATTTATTTTTTAAAAAAGAACTTTACGAGCACTCATATCCGCATTGCTGGCGTTGCAAAACAGCTCTTGTATACTATGCAAGAGATTCTTGGTATATACGAATGACGGAACCAAAGATCAAAGAAGCTTTGGTAAAAGAAAATGAAAAAATTTCTTGGGAACCAAATAATATAAAAGAAGGACGCTTTGGTGAGTGGCTCGCAGGTATAAAAGATTGGGCTATTTCACGTGAGAGGTATTGGGGCACACCACTACCGGTATGGCTATCTCTTGATGGCGAAAAAATAATTGCAGATTCTGTGAGCACAATAAAGAATCTTGTTAAAAAATCTGGTAATAAATATTTTGTAATGAGGCACGGTGGCACTGAAGGTAATGCGAGTGATACTGTGAGTTTTAAAAATGAGTCCAATGATAATTTAACTGAGAAAGGCATACAGCAAGTACGCTCTGAAATAGGGCATTACAAAGGCAAGGTGGATATGGTAATTTGCTCACCATTTGCTCGCACTCGCGAAACCGCAGCTATTGTTTGTGAGGAACTGGGCTTGGGTAAAGAAAATTTAATTATAGATGAACGCCTGCACGAAATTAATCCAGGTATTTTTGACGGAAAAAATTGGAACGAATATCATGATTATGTTTACGATAAAGATGGAGAGTGGTTTACACATAGAATTCCAGAGGGTGAATCATTTCAAGAAGTAGGAAAAAGAGTAGGAGAGGCTCTGTATGAAGCTGAACAAAAATATCAAAATAAAAATATTTTATTTATTACTCATGGTGGTCCAGCGTGGCTTTTTTATGTAGTTGCGGGAGAATATTTGCCAGAGAATAAAGAATATCAAAAAGCTGATACGAATGCTTTCGTAAAAGAATTTAAGCGTTTCCAAAATGCAGAAATTAGAGAACTTAATTTCGCACCACTTCCACATAATGATAATTTTGAGCTCGACTTGCACCGACCTTACATAGACACCATTATTTTAGAAAAAGATGGCAAAGAATATAAACGCACTAAAGAGGTCATGGATGTATGGTTTGATTCTGGGGCTATGCCTTTTGCACAAGATCATTATCCATTTGAAAATAAAGAATTGGTAGATGGAGTAGGTTTTCCCGCTGATTATATTTCGGAAGCAATAGATCAAACAAGAGGTTGGTTCTATACTTTACATGCTATTGGTGTTTTGATGGGTAGGGGTAATGCATATAAAAATGTAATTTGCTTAGGACATATTTTGGACGATAAAGGTAAAAAAATGAGTAAATCTCTAGGCAATATTGTTGACCCATGGATTATGATGGAAAAATACGGAGTAGATACTTTGCGTCTCTGGATGTATTCTGTGAATCAGCCCGGTGAATCAAAAAATTTTGATGAGAAAACTGTTGCACTTTTAAATCAACAAGTTTTCGGTTTACTTTACAATGTTTTATCTTTTTATGAAATTTATCGTGATAAGGATTTGGAAAATAATGAAAATATAAAAAGTGAAAATCTTTTAGATCTTTGGATTTTGGCAAGATATGAAGAATTAAATAATTTAGCGCAAAAGAATCTGGATAATTATAAATTATTAGAACCAGTTCGTGCAATTCGTGAATTCGTAGGAGACCTTTCTACTTGGTATTTGCGTCGCTCGAGAGATAGAATAAAAGACGAAGACAAAAATGCAAGGCAGACTTTGTATTTCGTTTTGAAAAATCTTGCAAAAATTCTTGCTCCTTTTGCACCATTTTCTGCTGAAGATATTTGGCAGAAATTAAAAAACAAAGAAGATGAAGAAAGTGTGCACTTGGCTTCTTGGCCTGAATCAAAAAAAGTAAATGATAAAATCATTACAGATATGAGTAAGGTTCGGGATATGGTTTCGAGAGGATTACAGCTTCGTCAAAAAGCGGGTATCCCCGTGCGTCAGCCACTTGCTAGTTTCCAAATCAATGAACAAGAAATAGACACAGAGTATTTAGAAATTATAAAAGATGAATTAAATGTAAAAGATGTAGTGAAAGGGCAAGAAATATCTATTGATTTAAATATAACTCCAGAACTTAAGCAGGAGGGAATATACCGTGAGATCGTTCGAGGAGTGCAAGATATGCGTAAAGAAATAGGTTTGATACCTTCGGATATAATTTCTTTGTATATAAATACAGACAAAACAGGACAAGAGATTGTAAATAAATTTTTAGATGACATGCTAAAAACTGTTGGATCAAAAGAAGTAATATTTACTGAAAACGATGGTATAGAGATAAAAATAGGCGAACAAGTATTTAAAATTAAAATTCAAAAATAATAAAACCAAGATTCCATGGAAAGTGATAGAAATATTTTAAACATTTACAAAAAATACAAAATCATGAGCAATTTACAGCTACACATGCTTCGTGTGGCTTCTGTGGCGTCGATGATTTCTGATAATTGGACAGGCCAGGAGGTGATAGATAAAGAGAAATTAATTACAGCAGCCTTGCTCCATGATATGGGGAATATTATAAAAATACGACTTGAACATCTTCCAGAACTTATTAAAGATGAAAGACTAGAATATTTACAAGAAATTAAAAAAGAGTTTATTTTAAGATATGGAAATGATGAGCATAAAGCCACGCTTGAAATTTTAAAAGAACTAAATCTAAATGAGGAAATCACTTATTTAATAAATGGTGTTGGGCATTTACATTTTTGTGATCAATTAAATAGTGACAATATAAATATAAAAATTTTAAATTATGCGGACACCAGAGTGGGTCCTTTTGGAATATTATCATATGAAGACAGAATGACAGAAGTTTCTTTACGCTATAAGCAATATGGTAATTTTATTGGAGATGAAATACACGAAAAGGGTGTGTCTTGTGGTAGGGAAATAGAGAATCAAATATTCGCAAATTGCAAAATTAAACCAGTAGACATTACCGAAGATTCTTGTAAAAATATGATAGAAGAATTAAAAAATTTCGTGGTAAGATAAATTTATGCAAATACAAAGACCTATTTCAGCTCAACCAATACCCAGTGAAGCAAAGCTCGTATTTAAAGGAATACTTTTTGATACTTATCAGTGGGAACAAGAAATGTATGATGGTAAGAAAAAGACTTTTGAGAAATTAAAAAGGCCAGATTCTGTGGCAGTTTTCCCAATTTTACCGAATGGAAAAATTTTACTTACTAGACAATCCCAACCTGGGCGCGATGAATTTACAGATGTGCCAAGTGGTAGAGTAGATGAAGGGGAAGACCCACTAGAAGCAGGCCTGCGTGAGTTAAAAGAAGAGACTGGCTATACTTCAAAAGATATAGTTTTATGGAAAGCCGAGCATGCAACTACAAAAATTGACTGGGTTACTTATGTATTCATAGCTCATAATTGTGAAAAAGTCAGTGGCATGGAAATAGACAATGGCGAGAAGATTGAGCTTTTTGAAGCGAGTCTCGATGAACTCTTGGAACTTTCCCAAAAGAAAGATTTTCGCGCCAAAGAAGTAGTGGTAGAATTACTGCATGCTTTTTATGATGAAAACAAAAAAGCAGAATTAAAAAAAATATTTGGGATATAAATTTATGAAAATCAAGAAATTAGGACACTGCTCGTTTGTGGCAGAAATAAATGGAAAAAGGATAATGACAGATCCGAGCAATTCTGACTATGGAGGCGCTTCGGTAGATGAGCGGGATATTGATCTTGTGCTTATTACGCATGAGCATGCAGATCATTTACATATCGATACACTCAAAATTATTTTACAAAATAATCCGGAGGCGAAAGTAATCACAAATACTTCTGTGGGCAAATTGCTCGCCGAAGCGGGGTTAGAATATATCAAAGTAGAAGATGGTGAAAATTATAACTTTTTCGGAATAGAAATTTCTGGCTTTGGAGACAAGCATGCGCAGATATATGAGGATTATGGGCAAGTTCAAAATACTGGTTATACTTTTGGTGGTCTGTGTTTCCCAGGTGATTCATTTAATATGCCAAACAGCAAAGTAGATATACTGGCTTTGCCAGTGTTTGGTCCATGGATGCAAATGAGTATGGCTATAGATTATGCAAAAAGTTTGAAACCCAGAGTTTGTTTTCCTGTGCATGATGCACCGCTAAAACCATTTGCTACTTTTATATATAAAATTCCAGAACATTTTCTGAATAAAGTTGGTATTGAATTTAAAAAATTAGAAATTGGTATTGAAACAGAATTATAATGCACCACATATTTCACACAGAGGGCATAATATTGGGTAGTGGTAATTATGGTGAAGCAGGTAAGTATTACAAAGTATTAACACCAGATTTTGGTTTGGTTTTTGCTTCGGCCCAGGGTGTAAGGAAAATTTCTTCTAAATTAAGATTTGTTTTACAAGATTATTCTTATATTAAAATTGATTTATTGAAAGGTAGAGATATGTGGCGTATAACTAGCGCTAGTAAAAGTGGAGAACTGCAAGGGTTCAGGGAAAACAATCAAGCTATGTTAGTATTCGCAAATATTTCTAATTTACTCATAAGACTTCTCGCAGGAGAAGAAGTGAATGAAAAATTATTTAGAAATTTATTTGAAGGTTTAAAAATTCTAGAAAAAGAAAAAGACATAGAAAAAATAAAAAATATTGAAATAATTTTAGTACTGCGTATTTTGCATCAATTAGGTTATGTGGGTGGAGGTTTTGGAGTAGATGAAGCTATAAATTCTCCATTTTCAGATCTCATTTATTCTTCTTCTCTTAAGCGCAATATGCTTTTGCGTGAAGTAAATAAAATCTTGCGCGCAACACAAATGTAATTCTACAAAAATGTATTAAAATGGTATAATACGAATCATGTCAGATGATAATGATAAAATAAGCAAAATAGATGACTTAAAAAGCAAGCTTTTTAGTAGGAATTATGAAACCAGGATGGTTCACCATGAGCATTTTTCGGAAATGAATGACATAAAAGTCAAAGATAACTGGAGTGATAATACGGCCCCATTATTATCTAAAAGGGAACAATTTTTTATGCAAAATTCTTTTTTTAAAAAATTTTTTATTTTCTCGGTAATTTTTCTTATCGGCGCTATTATATTTGCTGGTTTTAGTTTTTTTTATGGCAATAATACTATTTCTAATGACAATATAGAGATTTCCGTACTCGGTAGTAGTTTTGCTACTGGGGGCGAGGAGCTGCCTTTAGTAATAGAAATTGAAAATAAAAATAATTCAGCCATGCTGTCCGTAGACTTAATAGCTGAATATCCAAAAGATGCTAAAGGTAAAACCGAGCGCTCGCGCCTGAGCCTAGGAGACATATCTTCAAATAGTACAAAGAGTCAAAATATTTCTTTGGTTCTTTTTGGTGAACAAGGAACAATAAATAAAATTAAATTTGAAGTCGAGTATCGTATCGCTAATTCTAATGCAATTTTAGTAAAAGAAAAATATTATGAAGTAACTATAAATTCAACACCGATAAATTTATCGATTGATGCACCGAGTGATATTAGTCCAAATGAAGAAATAACTCTAAAAACAAAGGTTTCTTTGAATGGCAGTAAAGTTATGCAAAAAGTATTAGTGCGAGTGGATTATCCAATAGGTTTTCAATTCTCTTCATCCATACCAGCACCAACTTTTGGCAATAACACATTTTTTCTTGGCGACCTTTCGCCAGGAGTAGAACAAGAGATCATCGTAAAAGGCAAAATGGTAGATGTAGAAGACGGTGAAGAAAAATCTTTCAGAGTATGGAGTGGCACTCAATCATCTGAAGATAAAAAAGAGATAGCCAAAGTTTTAAATTCTTTTGCTCATATTGTCCTTATAAAGAGAGCCTTCATAGAAGCTCGCATTTCTATAGGAAATACTTACCAAAAAGAATATACTGTCGAGTCTCGCGATTCTATCCAAGTAGGTATTGATTGGGCTAATAATTTAGATACAAAAGTTTCTGATTTTGAAATTCGTGCTAAATTATCAGGCAATGTTTTGGATCGTAAACGCATAGTAGTCCAAGATGGTTTTTATGATTCCGCAACTGATGAAATTATTTGGGATAAAAATTCGTATACAAAATTTAAATCTATAGAGCCCGGTGAAACAGGGGGTGTGTATTTTTCTCTATCATCATTACCACTTTATTCTTCTTTCGATGGTTTAGTGTCTAGCCCAAGTATTAGTATTTCTTCTGTTGTTTCTGGTAGGCAAGCACTTGAAGGCAATATTAATGAACAAGTAAAAAGTGGCGAAACGAAAGTGATTAAAATTATTACTGACATGTCTTTTGCTGTAAAGTCCGCATACAATTCTACTCTTATAAAAAATACTGGACCTATACCACCCAAAGTAGGCAAGGAAACCTCTTATACTATAACTTGGTCTATTTCTAATACTGCAAATAGTATTTCCAAAGCTGAGATTAGATCAAAAATTCCTTCTTGGATAAAATGGAAGGGCGTGATTTCACCTTCTAGTGAATCAATAACGTATGATCAAAATACTCGCGAGATAGTCTGGAATGCCGGTAGGGTAAATCGGGGAGCAGGCCTTACTACAACTGCCAGGGAAGTATCTTTCCAGCTTTCTTTCACACCATCACTTTCTCAAGTAGATACTTCTCCAAATATTTTAAGTGAGAGTATTTTGACGGCGCACGATGATTTTGCTAATGTGGATTTAAGGGCAACAAAATCAGCTTTAACTACTAAGCTAAATAATGATAATATTGTTTCCGGCTCTAGCGGAGTAGTTGTAGAATAAATATATGAAAGAAGATAAAAATATAAAAGAAAATGAATTAATGGAAAAGATAGTCAGCCTTTGTAAAAGGCGAGGTTTTGTATTTTCTGGTAGTGAGATTTATGGCGGGCTTGCTGGCACATACGACTATGGACACTACGGAGGAGAACTTTTGCATAATATAAAAAATTCGTGGTGGAAAAAATTTGTGTCTAGTAGGAGAGACATGTATGGTATTCGTGCTGCGATACTAATGCGACAAGAAGTCTGGCAGGCGACAGGTCATGTGGCAAATTTTGCCGACCCGATGGTAGAATGCTCTGAATGCAAAACTCGTTTTAGAGAGGATCATGTATTAATAAAAAAAGAAGGTAATTTGGATAATTTTCATGTATGTCCAAATTGTGGAGGTATACTTGGTCCAGCAAAACAATTTAATATGATGTTTCAAACGAAAGTTGGCGCTAGTGAGGATTCTTCGGCTACATCATATTTGCGTCCCGAAACTGCGCAAGGTATATTTGTAAATTTTAAAAATACGGTAGATGCTTACCACCCGAAACTTCCTTTTGGTATAGCGCAAATAGGTAAAGCTTTCAGAAATGAAATAACACCGAGAGATTTTCTTTTTCGCCAAAGAGAATTCGAGCAAATGGAAATAGAGTATTTTGTTCGTGAAGGTGATTGGGAAAAATATTTTGAATATTTTAAAGACGAGATGCTTGAATGGATGTCCGAAGTTGGTATAGATATGAATAAAGTGCATGAGCTTGAGGTCGCAAAAGAAGACTTAGCTCATTATTCTTCTCGAACAGTGGATTTTGAATTTGATTATCCTTTCGGCCGTAAAGAACTTTTTGGTCTAGCATATCGCGGAGATTTTGATTTGAAAACTCACAAATTAGAATATATTGACGAAGAAAATGCTACAAAAATTACTCCGCATGTTATCGAACCTTCTTTTGGTGTCGACCGTGCATTCCTGGCGCTCATGCTTTCGGCTTACAATGAGGATAATAGCGGAGAAGATACTCGCGTTTTTCTAAAATTCAAACCAAGTATTGCGCCGATAGTAGCCTGCGTATCACCACTTCTTAAAAATAAACCTGAGCTTGTAAAAAAAGCTGAAGAGCTTTTTAGTATTTTAAAAAATGAATTTGGGAATGTGGATTATGACGACAATGGAAACATCGGCAAGCGCTACAGAAGGCAAGATGAGATAGGCACACCGTGGTGCATCGTAGTGGACTTTGATACTCTCGGCGAGAATCCAGATTTACTAGATACTGTGACAGTGCGGGATAGAGATACAGGGGCTCAAGAGCGAATAAAAATTTCTGATTTGGTGAATTTTATAAAAGGGAAACTCGCATAATGAATTTCAAAAAAACAATTTTAAAAAATGGACTGCGGGTAATTACTGTGCCGATGTCTGATAATCCTACTTGCACAGTTTTGGTGCTAGTGGAAACTGGGAGCAAGTATGAGACGAAAAAAATAAATGGTATATCTCATTTTTTAGAGCATATGTGTTTTAAGGGCACCACTAAAAGGCCGAAGGCTATGGATATTTCCAGAGAGCTCGATGGGCTCGGTAGTCAATACAATGCTTTTACTGCTCAAGAATATACAGGATATTATGCTAAAAGTGATGCAAAGCATTTCAAACAAATTTTCGATGTGGTTTCCGATATTTATTTAAATTCCACTTTTCCTGAAATAGAAATGGAAAAAGAAAAAGGTGTGATCATAGAGGAAATAAATATGTATGAAGACATGCCACACCGCCATGTGCAAGATATGATTATGCAAGTTCTTTATGGCGACCAACCTGCAGGTTGGAACATAGCTGGCGAGAGGGAAAATATCAGAAATATGAAGCGCCCCGATTTTGTAAAATATAAAAATGCCCATTATGTACCGAGCGCTACTACGATAGTAGTAGCTGGAAGTATGAATGAAAATGAAGTTAAAAAAGAAGTAGAAAAAGTTTTTGGAAAAATAAAAAATACAAAAAAAGATCTTAAAGTAAAAACAAAGGTAGTAAAAAATGGTCCAAAAGTTTTAATCAAAAATAAAAAAACAGATCAAACGCATTTTGTGCTCGCTATGCACGCTTATGATTTATTTAATAAAAAAAATCCAGCACTGAGCGTACTCACCTCTATTTTGGGTGGGGGAATGAGTTCAAGACTTTTTGGCAGAGTTCGTGAAGAAATGGGTGTAGGATATTATGTGCGGAGTTATCCAGATATTTATACTGACCATGGCTATATAGAGATTTCAGCAGGTGTAGATAATAAACGCTTTCAAGAAGTTATATCTGTATGCTTAGAAGAATGCAAGCGTTTAACTCTTGAGTTAGTTAATGAAGAGGAGCTAGCTCGCGTTAAAGAATTCATAATTGGTAATACTAAACTATCATTAGAATCTAGCGATGACATTGCGAATTTTTTTGGTGCTCAAGAATTACTTAAAAAGAAAGTTGAAAAATTAGAGGATAAAATTCAAGGCATTCGTAATGTGTCGGCCAAGGATATCCAAAAAATCGCTAAAGAGATTTTTGTAAATAACAACTTATTCTTAGCCCTCATTGGTCCATTTGATAAAAAAGATGAAATTCGTTTCCAAAAACTTCTAAAATTCTAAATTCCAAATTTTTTATAAATTATGTTATGATGTAGGCATGTTTGAACCGAGTGGAAATACTATATCTATATCAACCGGCACCTTTTTGAGGTTTGGTTTTGTATGCGCAGGTTTCGCTTTAGTCTGGTATTTGAGCGATCTTGTTTTGGTGTTGATTTCATCGATAATTATCGCTTCTTTTATGGAATCAGCAGTGCCATTTTTTAAAAAAATTCGTGTTGGGCGAGTCGGGGGTATGATCATTTTGTATGCATTAATCATATCTATACTTTTCGGTATTTTTTATATGTTTGCACCACTTCTCATTACTGAAATTTATAATTTCTCAAATGTCCTTGCACCATATGTTCCTGATAATGAATTTTTGCAATATTTTCAAAGTGATGAATTTTCTGGGGCCAAAGATTTGGTAGATAGTTTGCCAAAAGATTTTTCCGTAGCATCACTCTTTGGTGTATCTCAAGCTTTTATATCGAATCTTTCCGGAGGTTTTGTAAAAACTATTTCTGTGGCTTTTGGTAGTATATTTAATGTAGTCGTTATGGTAATTATTTCTTTCTATCTTTCTATACAAGAGAAGGGTATAGAGAATTTTTTGCGCATAATTCTGCCACTTAAATATGAAGATTATGCTGTAGATCTGTGGCATCGTTCACGTCGAAAAATTGCACTTTGGATGAAAGGACAAATATTTTTAGCGTTATTAATTGCCGTACTTACTTTTTTAGTGCTCTCTCTCCTCGGATTTAAATACGCACTTCTTCTTGCTATTATTGCTGGTATTATGGAGTTCGTGCCTTATGGTCTTATTCTAGCTCTTGTGCCGGCTGTAGGCTTTGCTTATATTTCTGGTGGTATTTCTGAAGCAGCATTGGTAGCAGGAGCATATATTATAATTCATCAATTTGAGACATTTTTGTTTACTCCTCTTATTATTAACAAAGTAGTTGGATTATCACCACTTGTAGTTATTATTTCTGTGTTGGTTGGTTTTGAACTTGGTGGCTTGTGGGGAATATTGCTCTCTATCCCAGTAGCTGTTGTTATTATGGAATTTATGAATGATATAGAAAAGAAAAAGATTTTAATTAGAAGTGGGAGCGAGGATAAATAATTTTAAGTAATATTATGTCAAAAAGTTTTTACATTACGACGACCCTCCCATATGTGAATGCACCGCTCCACATGGGCCATGCACTAGAATTCGTGCGGGCAGATGCTATTGCACGGTACAAAAATCTAGTGGGCTATGATGTATTTTTCAACACAGGCACAGACGAGCATGGAATGAAAATATATGACAAGGCAAGTGAAGCCGGCATGAGCCCGCAAGATTTTGTAGATGCTGGTTTTGAAGTTTTTAAAAATCAGCTCAAGATGTTTGGGATTTCTGACGATGTACATTTTATCCGCACTACGGACAAGTCTCATGAGAAACTTGCGCAGGAGTTTTGGACTAGGGTAGAGAAGAATGGCTATATTTACAAAAAGAATTATGAGGCCAAGTATTGTGTTGGTTGTGAGAGTGAGAAGACAGACAGTGAATTAAATGAAAAAGGTTTTTGTCCCGACCATGATGGAGTGCCACTACAAATTATTTCCGAAGAAAATTACTTTTTTAAATATTCTGCATTTACAGATAAGCTGTTAGAATTTTATGATAAAAATCCGAATTTTATCGTGCCAGATTTTAGATTCAATGAAATGAAAGCCTTTGTCGCTCGAGGATTGCAAGACTTTTCTATCTCACGCTTAAAGAGCAAAATGCCTTGGGGCATACCCGTGCCGGGGGATAGTGAGCATGTTATGTATGTATGGTTTGATGCACTTACGAATTATATAAATACTTTAGATTGGGAAAATAACAAAGAGCAATTTGAAAAGTATTGGAAGGGTGGCACACCGACGCAATACTGTGGCAAAGACAATACTAGGTTCCAAGGAGCCATGTGGCAAGCCATGCTGATGGCTGCAGATTTCCCAAATAGTCACCAAATAGTTGTGAATGGTTTTATCACAGCTGACGGTGGGGTAAAGATGAGTAAAACCCTAGGTAATGTAGTCGACCCAAAGGAAATAGTAGATGAATACGGCACAGATGCACTTAGATACTTCCTGCTTCGCGAGATTTCGAGTTTTGAAGATTCACCTTTTTCAAAGGAGCGTTTCAAAGATGCTTACAACTCTGGGCTTGCAAATGGTTTGGGGAATTTAACTTCAAGAATTTTAACAATGTCGGGAAGTTATGGAGTAAAATTGACAGACGAAGAGTTAAATATTAATTATTATAAAGAAGGGAAAGAAGATTTAGAAAATTTTGATATTCATAAATTTATAAACTGGATCTGGGGATGTATGAGTAGTCTTGATGAATATATACAAAAAAATGAACCATTTAAAAAGATAAAAGTTAATAAAGAAGAGGCAGAAAAAGATGTTCATTATTTATTACTTCATTTATATAAAGCAGCCCTTGCTATCGAACCAATTCTTCCAGAAACTGCAAAAAAGATTCAAGCATTAATAAAAGAAAACAAAAAACCAGAAACACCACTATTTTTACGAAAAGATTAAGTATGAAATACATAGACATACATAGTCATGTGAACTTTAGTGCCTTTGATGAGGATAGGGAGGCAGTAATGGCTCGCGCGAGTGAGGCTGGAGTAATAGTTATAAATGTCGGAACGCAGATAGATACTTCACGGAAGGCTGTCGAGATGGCGCATGAATATTCCGATACTTATGCTATCATCGGCCTACATCCTATACACACAGACGCTTCGTATCATGATGAAAAAGAACTGGGAGTTGGTGGAGCGGAATTTACTTCACGAGGAGAAGATTTTGACAAACAAGCTTATCGCGAACTTTTAAAAAATCCAAAGGTTGTGGGCATAGGGGAATGTGGGCTCGATTATTACAGATGTACTTTTGAAAGTGCGGAAAAGCAAAAGAAAGCTTTCATCGAGCAAATAGAACTTGCTAATGAATTTAATAAACCTCTGATGCTTCATATACGAAATAATCCTAAAGACAACTATTTGAATGCGTATCATGATGCACTAGAAATTTTGAAAAAACATTCACAAGTAAAGGGTGATGTGCACTTTTTCGCTGGAACGATAGAAGATGCAAAAGCTTTTGTCGATTTTGGTTTTACTATTTCTTTTACCGGTGTTATTACTTTTACTACAGATTATTCTGGTATCATAAATAATATTCCTCTAGAAATGATAATGACCGAGACAGATAGCCCCTATGTATCCCCAGCACCTTTTCGTGGGAAAAGAAATGAGCCTATACATGTAAGGGAAGTCGTGAAAAAAATAGCTGAAATAAAGGGCCTGCCTGAGGATGAAGTCGCAAAGCAAATAATGCAAAATGCCAAAAGGGTTTTTGGTATATAAATTTATAGTATAATATAAATTATGGATAAAAATACGAAAATTTTACTTTTAATAATATTTGTAATGATAATTTGTTCTGTGTTCTTAACTTATAAACGCGCTTTTGTAGACAGGGATTTTGAAATTACAAATAGTTATAATTCTTCTAAAGAATAATTTTTATGACACACTGGTTTTTTATCGCATTGGTAGGTCCTGTTTTATGGGCATTAGTTAACCATATTGATAAATATATGCTCCATAAATATTTTAGGAGTAGTGGAGTATATACACTAATGATTTTTTCTTGTATATCTTCTGTATTAGTTATGCCTGTAGCTTTTTTTGTTAACAAAAACATTTTCTTAGTAGATATATATAATATTCTTTTTTTATTTTTACTTGGATTGCTCAGCGCAGTAGCTTTTTTTTATTATTTGAAAGCAGTCGAACTTGAAGAAATATCAATAGTAATACCATTGTTCCAATTACTTCCAGTTTTTTCCTATTTTTTAGCTTATTTTATATTAGGAGAATCCTTATCCATTCCTCAAGTACTATCAGCTTTTATAATTATGCTTGGCGCTTTTATGCTTTCTCTTGAAATAGATATAGATCATTCAATAATTTTTAAAAAAAGAGCTTTAGCGTTGGTCGCCCTCTCGTCCATATGTTTTGCATTTAATGATGTTTTATTTAAAAAAATTGCACTACAAGAGAGTTTTTGGGCATCGGTTTTTTGGCAATACGCAGGTCTTTTTGTTTTTGGAATATTTGTAATTATTTTTTCAAAAAAAGGACGAAAAAGTTTTTATGAAATTATTCATCATAAGGATTACAAAATCTTTTCGTTAAATATTTTGAGTGAAATTTTGTATATGACGGGTAATTTAGCTAGTGCTTTTGCTACGTTGCTTGCCCCTGTAGTATTAGTACTTATCGTTGGTAGTTATCAACCTTTGTTTGTGTTTATTGGTGCTGTAATTATGACTATGCTTTTACCTAAAATAGTAACTGAAAGAGTATCAAAAGGTCATGTGATTCATAGAATTCTTTGTATAATTATTATTGCAATAGGTAGTTATTTTCTATATACATCTTCCTATTAGTAAATTATTATTTTATAATATAAGTTATGGAATTATGTCCGTGGGAAAGTGCACAATATTTTGTTTATTCTAGCAATATACCAGCTTTATTTTTCTATTCTCATATACCAGCTATTATTGCAGCTCTTGTTGCAGGTTTTATTGTTTATTATAAAAGTGGTGGAAGTAAAATGGGTAAAATATTACTTGCGATAACTTTGCTTTTTTCAACATGGACATTTATCGATTTGATTCTTTGGGCTACTAATAGGCCTGATGTAGTTATATTCTTTTGGTCATTGCAAGTTTTAATAGAACCAATTATTTTTGCTTTAAGTTTTTATTTAGTTTTTTATTTTATAAAAAATAAAGATTTTTCTTTTTGGCAATTATTTTTTATAATATTGCCAGTTTTACCACTTATTTTTTTACTCAATACAGAATTAAATTTAATTGGTGTAGATATTTATGATTGTAATGCCATAGAAGGTTTTTTGGCTCAGTATTATAGTTATATTTTAGAAATTTTTTTTATAGGTTTAATATTTATATTTAGCATTGTAAATTATTCTAAAGAATTTTCTATAGAAAAAAAGAAAGAAATTCGTCTTTTTAGTATTGGTGTAGTTTTATTCTTATTAGCTTTTTCTTGGGGAAATACTATAGGTAGTATTGCCGACAATTGGGCTCTTGCCCAAGCAGGACTAATAGGTATGCCTATTTTCGTGGCATTTTTGTCTTATATTATTATTCGTTTTAAAACTTTTCATGTTAAGCTTCTCGGTGTGCAAGTTTTAGTAGGAGCGCTTATGTTTTTTATTGTAGCTACTTTATTTGTTCGAACTATTGCTCATATTAAGATAATTATCTTTGCCACTTTGGTTTTAGTTGCAATTTTGGGATATTACTTGATTTTATCTGTAAAGAAAGAAATAGAACAAAAAGAAAAGCTCATGGAGTTAAACATGGAACTAGAAAGTCTCATCACTCAACGCGAGAGCTTGATGCACCTTATTACGCACAAGGTTAAGGGGGCGTTTACTAGATCAAAATATATTTTCGCGGGTTTGCTTGATGGTAGTTTTGGAGCAATAACCGAAGAAGTTCGTAAAATTTCTGATGCGGGACTCAAGTCCGACAATGCAGGTATTAACACTATCGATCTAATTTTAAATGCTTCGAATTTGCAAAAAGGCACAGTAAAATTTGATGAAAAGGAAATAAATTTCAAAGATTTATTTAATCAGGTTTTTAATGAAAAGAAAAGTGTAGCTGAAATGAAGAATTTAAAACTAGAGCAAATTATAGAAGAGGGAGAATATGTGTTAAAGGGTGACCCAATGTGGATCAAAGAAGTGATAAATAATTTGGTTAGTAATGCAATTTCATATACTAAAGAAGGCGGAGCCACCATGTCGCTAGCACATGTAGATGGCGGGAAAATGATTTTTAAAGTAAAAGATACAGGAGTTGGTATTTCAGAGGAAGATAAGAAAGTTTTATTTACTGAAGGTGGCCGAGGTAAAGATTCCACGAAAGTAAATGTGGATTCTACTGGTTATGGACTATTTACAGTGAAGCTTGTCGCGGGGGGTCATGGTGGTAGAGTTTGGGCTGAAAGCGAAGGAGCAGGTAAAGGCTCGACTTTTTGTGTAGAATTACCACTTTCTTCATAGCTCTTTACCCCCACACCTATTTTTTGAAAAATAGGTGTGGGGGTTTACTTTTGCTAATCTTTTTGCTATTATGCATTTATGTCAAAAACAGTAAATAAAGAAGCATTAGTAGATGCAAACGACCAAAATGAGCCTAAAATATACGAAATAGGGTATCTTTTTGTGCCGACCTTGTCTGAAGAAGAATTACCAAAAGTTTATGGCGATTTAAAGGCTATGGTAGAAAGTGCAGGTGGTATAATGATTGCTGATGAAATGCCAAAGTTCATAAACCTAGCTTACCCAATGCTCAAAATCGTATCAAATGTGCGTAATCATTTCGATACTGCGTATTTTGGTTGGTTAAAATTTGAAATGTCTGCAGATAAAATAGGAGAAATAAAAAAACAATTAGATCTAGATATAAATACTATTCGTTTCCTTATCATAAAGACTGTCCGCGAAAATACTATTGCCCAAAAGAAATTTGTTCCTAGAGATACTGTTCGCAGAAAGATCGTAGCAAAAGATGAAGGAGCAGAGCCTGTAGAAATAAACAAAGAAGAAATCGATAAAGAGATCGATGCAATGATAGAAGCATAATAAGTTTTTAGTTAAAAATAAAAGTTATTAAAAATTAAAATAAAATTATGTATTTAAACAAAGCAATGATAATAGGGAACCTGACTCGTGATCCCGAAATGCGAGCTCTCCCAGGAGGAACAAAGGTATGTTCATTTTCAGTTGCTACAAATAGAGTTTGGAAAGATAAAAATGGAGGCCGGCAAGAGAGCGCTGATTATCACAATATAGTAGTATTTGGTCGCCAAGCAGAAATAGTAGCGCAATACATGAAAAAAGGTAGCTCGATTTTAGCTGAAGGCCGTATGCAAACTAGGAGTTGGGATGATAAGAATTCTGGAGAAAAGAAATACCGTACTGAAATAGTTGCTGATAGAATACAATTTGGACCAAGAGCAGGTGGCGCAGGCGAGGGTTATCAAAAGAGCGGGGGAGCACAGCCTTCTCAAGCCCCTCAAAATGAGGATCAAATGGATTCCGTCGAGTATCCCGAAGAAGATATAAACCCAGAAGATATACCTTTTTAAATTATAAATTATAAAATCAATACTAAATAAAATGCGACAAGATTATTTTTCAGCAAACAATATAAAATTTATCGACTATAAAGATACAGAAATTTTGAAAAAGTTTCTAAATCCAAATGGCAAGATAGTAAATCACAAGCGTACTGGTGTAACCAGCAAGAACCAACGCTCTCTAGCAGAGGCTGTAAAGAGAGCTCGCTTCCTAGGACTTCTTCCATTCGTAGCTAGATAATCATACAAAATAAAAAACTCTCATATGAGAGTTTTTTATTTTGTATAGTTTAAGCTCTTTCTACGTATTCTCCAGTTTCAGTATTTATTATTACATTATCACCTTCGTTTATGAACATTGGAGTGGTGATAGAAGTACCATTTTCGAGTGTTATGTATTTATTTCCACCCTTACTAGTATCGCCACGCACAGCAGGTGGGGCTTCTTTTACCTTAAAAGTCATTTTAATAGGGAGTTTTAAACCTATAGTTTTTTCTTCGCCATCATTGTCCCATATCAGTGCTGTAGCATTTTCATTTTCTTTTAGGAATTTTTTTGTAGCATCTTCTAGGATATTTGCATCAATCTTGAATCTATCACTTTTATTATTTGGATCGCAAAACCAATATTCCTGTCCTTTTTGGTATAGGAACATGACTTCTCGTTTTTCTATTTCTGCTTCGTCTGCCATATCGGATACATGAAATGTAGCCGCTATGGTCTTACCAGATATAAGGCTTTTTAGCTTTACTTGGTTTTGAGGTTTGCGTTGTTGGGTGCGAGCGACATGGCTCTCCACTACTTCGCAAGGTTCATCATCATGAATAATTATTTTCTTCTCTCGAATTTCACTATATTCTAGTTTTGCCATGTTTTTATCTTAGCAGAAAATTTTTTTATTTCAACTCTTCTTTAAATTTCTTCTTTATCTCTTTTAGAGCCTCAGAACTTATTTTTGGATTTTCTTTGAGGAATGTGCGAGTATTGTCGTATCCTACACCCAATTTGACCTTATCCTTAGCAACGCCTTCTGGTATATAAAAGTATGAATTACCAGATTTTTCGATAACTTTAAATTTTTCACCGAGAGCCATGATTTCACCCTCTTTGCTAATACCTTCACCGTAGATAATGTCGAACTCTGTTTGGGTAAACGGGGCAGCGACTTTGTTTTTCACTATTTTCACACGTGTTCGAGATCCCACATTTTCTTCACCTTTTTTAATTTGCGCAATTTTACGTATATCGAGACGCACAGAAGTATAGAATTTGAGGGCTTTACCTCCTGGTGTAGTTTCAGGATTACCAAACATTACTCCTATTTGCATACGGATTTGGTTAATAAATATAACTACTGTCTTGCTTCGAGATACGATAGCTGTGAGTTTGCGGAGTGCTTGCGACATGAGGCGAGCTTGTTTACCCACATGGTACGCACCCATATCTCCCTCTATTTCATCTTTTGGAGTAAGTGCTGCTACAGAGTCGATAACAATGACGTCTATCTTTCCAGTTCGGACTAAACTCTCGACGATTTCGAGGGCTTGTTCACCATTGTCAGGTTGAGAAATGAGTAAATTATTTATATCTACGCCGAGTTTTTTTGTATATTCAGGATCCATTGCGTGTTCAGCATCTATGTATGCACATACTCCGCCTTTCTTTTGAGCTTCAGCTACAATGTGTAGGGAAAGGGTGGTCTTACCAGAGGATTCCGGTCCAAAGATTTCTATAATGCGTCCACGAGGTATACCTCCGACGCCGAGAGCCATGTCGAGGCCGATGGAGCCAGTGGGTATGACATTGATGTCTACTTTTGGCGAATCACCGAATTTCATGATGGAACCTTCACCAAATTTTGTCTGTATAGACTTCAGCGTATTCTCGAGTATCGTGGTGTCTTCTTTTTCTCCTATTATCTTGTCTGCCTTTTTCTCTTTTTTCTTTTGCATATTAGTTTTTGTAAATTATCTTGTAATCTTTTTTGTCGCTATTGCCAAATTTATCTTTAGCTTCGAGCGTAATTATATTATAACCTAGAGATAGGGCAATTGTCTCTTTGAAATTACCATTTTCATCTATCGCAATTTCATTGCTATTTAAGGCTAAATTTATAGCATTTTTAGCATTTCCAGATACATTTATTATTTCTTCATTATAACTTTCACCATCTTTGATATTTACGTCTTTTATCTGTATTCCAAATAGGATGTTTTTTGAAACAAACAATACATCAACAAAAATAAAAACGAAAAAACCGATCACTATCCATATGCTCATTATTTTTTTCTGATCTTTTCGCATTTTTGTATTTTTTTATTTATTCAATCTGATTATTTCCTGTCTCATCTCGTTCTATTTTTTCTAGAATTGTTCTTTCTCGTGAGCCATCTTTTGGTCCAATCACTCCTCTCTCCTCGAGCATGTCTATCAAGCGTGCTGCCCGGGAGTACCCTAGGCGTAGTTTTCTTTGCAAATATGAAGTACTTGCTTTACCATCAGCAATTACTATTTGTCTTGCTTCTTCGTATAGTTCATCTTCGTCTCCACTGTCTAGGTTTGATTCAAAAATACTTTTATCTGCTGATATGCTACCACTATCTAGGTTGATTTCATCTTGAATTTCATCTTTAAAAGAATCATACAAGTATTTTACTACTGATTTCACTTCACTTTCAGAAATAAAAGCACTTTGTAAGCGTTCCGGGGAAGATTCTCCTGAAGAATATAGCATATCTCCAGCACCGAGTAGCTTTTCTGCGCCACCAGCGTCTAGTATAGTGCGAGAGTCTATTTGACTCGAAACCTTTAGAGCTACGCGTGCCGGAATGTTTGCTTTAATAAGACCAGTTATGACATTTACTTCAGGACGTTGGGTAGATAGTATAAGGTGTATGCCTACTGCACGAGACATTTGAGCGAGGCGCACAATGCCAGCTTCTAGTTCTCGAGGATATGAAGTCATAATATCTGCAAGTTCATCGATAATAATTACGATAAATGGCATAGGATCAGGACCGACTTCTTCTTCTGTGCCATCAGCTCTGGTTTTAGTATTCTTAACATTTTTTGCAACAATATTTGTGTGATAGCTTTGTATATCACGAACACTTTCGCTCTCGAGTATGTCATAACGTCGTTCCATTTCTTTGGCTGCCCATTTTAAAGCAAGGATACATTTTTTAGCATCTGTAATTACAGGAGTCAGGAGGTGAGGAATATTTTTATATAAAGTTAGTTCCACTCTTTTTGGGTCGACAAAAATGAATTTTAATTCTTCTGGTCCGTTGCGATAAAGGAGGGAAGTAATGATAGTATGTATGGTCACTGATTTACCAGAACCAGTAGTACCGGCAACCAGAGCATGAGGCATTTTAGCCAAATTACCAAATACAGCTTTCCCTGAGATAGATCGTCCGAGGGCTACAGTTAGTGGTTTATCAGAAGCGTTAAATTTATTGTCTGCGAGAAGTGTGCCAAGGCCGACAGTTGATTTACTTTTATTTGGAATTTCTATACCCACTAGTGATTTGCCAGGTATAGGAGCTTCTATACGTATAGGGTGAGCAGCTAAGGCTAGAGCTAGGTCATTTTGAAGAGTGATTATACGTGATAATTTTACACCTTCAGCTGGTTTTAAGGCGTATCTAGTTACTGTAGGTCCTACTGTTATTTCATCCATCTCTACTTCTATGCCAAAGTTTGATAGCGTGCGTTTAATAATAGCGCCGTTTTCTTTTATATCGCCAGTATTTGGTTTGCCTTTGTCTACTTCGAGTAGTGATAGAGGTGGGGGGACATAAGCTGAAGCAGATACGCTCTTTCTTTTTTTAATAGGCATTTCATCTTCTTCCTCCTTCCCGACGCTTTGTTTTGCAAAGGTCGGGACCCCGCCGACCCCTTTGGGCGTCGGGGCTTCCTCGTCTTCAATATCTTTTTCCTCTTCTTCAGTTTCTTCATAATCTTCATCTTCATCAATTTCGACTTTTTGGCGCGAGAATAAATTTTTGATTCTTTGCCAAAAAGTTAGTAGATCAGGTCTTGCATCAAATAGTACTAATATAGAGATAATTAAAAATGCTCCGAGAAACATTATGCTCGCATAAACATCAAAAAGTGAAATCAGTGGTTTTGAAAAAATTCCTCCGAGAAGCCCACCAGATTCTGTGCCGAGTGCTATGCTTATGAGTCCGAGTCCAGAAGCTAAAAATACAGCTCCGCTTATTGCACGCAAGCCACCAATATTTGGCCGTTCAGATTTTATAAATGAAATACCTAAAAGTAAAAATAAAACAGGTAATAGAGTATAACCCACACCTAGTAAATAATAAAATATTTTATAGAAAAATTTTCCAGCCGTTCCGCCTGCATCAAAAGATGCCATAAATAAAAACAATGCTAAAACAAAAAAAACTATCGCCCATATTGTATGCATGGTTTCAGTTTTTAGTTTTGGTATTGTTTCTTTTTTTTCTTTCACAAATTTTTTATTTTTCTTTTCTATCTTTTTTTCTTTTGCCATCTATATATTTTAACATATTTTTAAAATAAAATTATATTGTTTATTTTTATTACGATACCCACCCCATATTGGACTTGCAATAAGTAGATGGGCAAGTATAATGGACGTATGCAAAATGATGGAAAGAATCAAAAAGACACTTTCAAAGACACCCATCTCTCTCTAAAAGACAGCCTTTTTTCTATCTCGTATTCTAAGACCAATAAGCTCTTAACTGCTTTATATATGGTTACAGAGATAATTGATAAAAATGAACCAATCAGACACAAGCTCAGGTCTCTTGCTACAGATCTCTTGTCGGACACTTTAGCTACACAGTTCAACTCTAGGACAAATGTCCTAATGGACATAAATAAAAAGATAACTGAAATTATGTCTTTTATGGATATTGCCTCTACTATTGGAATGATTTCGGAGATGAATAATCGCATACTAAAAAATGAATTCATGGTGCTAAAAAAATCTTTAAATTTAGAAGAAAATTCTGTTTGGCTGGAAGAGTTTTTAGCTGAAAATACTTCTATTGGACACGATACTATGTCCGATAGAAGTCCAATAAGAATAGGTGTCCAAAAAGGAGATGGCCTATTAACTGCACTCAGAAAAATAGATAAAAATCATATGTCCGATACGAAAAAAGATCATCAAATCAAGCCTGAAAATAAAAAGGAATCTTTTGATAAACTAAAACTTGAACGTCGCTACGAAATAATGTCCGTTATTCAGAATTATCCAAACGGTGCTACCATCTCAGACATTCGTTCCAAAGGACAAGGAATTCTCAAAGAAATCGGTGAAAAAACTTTGCAAAGAGAATTAGTAGCTATGACCATGGATGGAGTTTTGAAACGAGAAGGAGAGAAACGTTGGTCCAAGTATAGCATCATTCCTACTCCTAAAAGATAGTTGCTTTTTGCCTATATTTATGATAAGATACTCTTGTGGTTATTGGGCTTTTTGCACCAGTTTTCCACATAATATATTGCTGTAAATCGTAGCTTTATATTATAATGTTTATATGTATATTTGGTGCACATTTATTTGTGCGTATATGCATATTGTAAATTCACTTTTGTTTTTAAGTCGAGTCGAAAATCACTTAAAAATTTAGTGGACCCAAAGTAAAATATTTCGCAAGAAAAATCTTACCTAGGGAAATGTACGAACATTGAAAACTAAATATTTTCTTGCTCTCCGCAAATTTGCGAATAGTAAGAATCGTGTTTATGTTTTCAGTTATGTTTCTTGTCTCTGTTCATTTTCTTTTCTCGCAAACATTATTACTTTTTATTAGTTAATTTTAGTGAGAGAGAATTTGATGGGAAATACGCTTTAGTTTCCTTCTGGTAAAACAGAAGGAGTCGAAACTATATAAAGGCGTAAAATTAAAAAATAAAATTATGAGTAATTTATTAAAATCAAAATTTCTTTTAGGAACATTGGTTTTCGCAACTGTATTTGCTTTTGCAGCAAATGCTTCTGCGGCTACTTTCAATGTTAACCTTAAAAAAGGAATGAGAAATGCTGATGTTACAGCACTTCAAAATGTTCTCGGAGTAAGTCCAGCTACTGGATACTTCGGACCAATAACATTCGCTGCAGTTAAGGCTTATCAAACAGCTCACGGAATCAGTCCTGTTTCAGGATTCGTAGGTCCACTTACAAGAGCTTCTTTGAATGCTTCAACTCCTACTACCCCTACAACACCTACAACTCCAACTACACCTACACAAACAGGTCCAGTTACAGCTGCTGTGTCTACAGACACTCCTGCTGCTGGTACTTTGGTTGCTGGTCAAGCTACAGCTGATCTTGCGCACTTTACCTTCAGTGGTACAGGCACAGTTACATCTGTAGTATTGAAACGCATAGGCGTATCAGCAGACACTACTCCTTCAAACGTTTATTTGTTTGATGGCGTAAATCGTCTTACTGATGCAGCTTCTGTATCAAACACAGGTCTAGTAACATTTAATATGCCTTCAGGTATCTTTTCAGTAGCTGGTTCAAAAACTATCTCTGTAAAGTCTGATATCGCTGGCTCAACTTCAGGACAAACAGTTGGTATGATGCTTACATCATTCACTACTGCTTCTGGTGTTGTGAATACAACTTTGTCTGGAAATATCCACGCTATCGCTACAGCTACACTAGCTACAGTTTCAGCTGGAACAGTTACTCCTTCAGGAGCAACTCTTAATCCAGGTGCTGGTGTTACTCTATTCCAATCAACACTTACAGTTTCAAACCGTGATGTTTGGATGAAGAGAATTTCATTTAGAAACTTAGGTTCAGCACAAGCTTCAGCTTTTGCTAACTTCAAGCTCTACATGAATGGCGTACAAGTCGCTACAGCTACTGGTTTAGATGCTAATGGTTATGTTACTTTTGACATGACTTCAGCTCCTATTACAGTTGCTACTGGTGCTCGTGTAATGCGTGTTGATGCTGATATAATCTCTGGTGCTTCAAGAACAGTACAACTTTCACTTCGCAATGCTGCTGATGTCGACTTTGTTGACTCATCATTCGGTGTGAACGTAGCTGCTTCTTCTACACCTTGGACAGCTTCTTCAGCTAACACTATCTCTGGTACTTCTGGCGGTAGTATTACAATCGAGAAAGATACATCTTCACCTTCTGGAAACGTTGCTGCTGGTGTAAATGATAAAATTCTCGGTGTATTCAAAGTTACAGCTTTCGGTGAACCAATGAAAATCGAAACATTGCGTGCTGCAGTTACAGCATCTGATGGTTCTACAGCTTCTCTTCGCAACGGTCGCATAATGATCGGTGGCGTGCAATATGGTTCTACATCAACATTGCAAGAAGATAGTTCTTCACCTGCTTACACTTCATACACATTAAACTTCACAGTTTACCCAGGCACACCAGTTCTTATGGAACTACGTGCAGATATCTACGATAACGATGGTACTGACAACGTATCAAACGGTGATACATTCATCGGTGTTATCGCAGCTGGTTCTTCAAACGTGCAAAAAGTTGATTCTCTAGGCTCAGTTACTGCTCCTTCTTCAGCTGTATCAGCTAACACTATTACAGTCGCTTCAGCAGCAGCTACTTTGACAAAAGATGCTACTTATGCAAACCAAACAGTTGTTCTTCCATCTACTGCTTTCAAAATCGGTGATTGGAATTTGGCTGGTTCTTCAGTTGAAGATATTCTTTTGACTACATTGTCATTTGATGTTGATGAAGTTTCTGATACAGAATTTGATGAGGGCGACCTTACAAATATGTATGTAGTAGTGAAGAGTGGTTCTACAATCGTGGCTCAACCTTCACCTCTAGCTACAGTTTCTGCTACAGACAATAACTTCTCTATCAATTACACATTGGTTAAGAATGGTTCTCTTTCAATCGAACTTTACGCTAACTTGTCTGACGATGGTTCTGATACATCAATTGATGCTACAGACTCATTCAAGACAGACTTGACTGTAACTGGTACTTCTTTGATCGGTGGTACTTCCGTCACTGCTACTTCAGCAGATACAGATGGTCAAACAATAGCAGCAGGTACAGCTTCAATAACAGCTACAACAGATGCTTCAGCGATGCTTCAGCTCCAGTTGCTTCAATTGTCTATGACAATCAAACAGTAACAGCTTCAGTATTCAAATTTGCAGCACTTACAGCAGGCTACAATGTGACTGATCTTACATTCACATTAGCAAACGCTACAGTTGCTCAAACAGTTGAGCTTTACGATGGTGCTACTCTAGTAGCTAGCCTTCCAGGCGCATCTACAGTAACATTCTCAGGTCTTTCATGGAATGTTCCTGCAAATACCAACAAATACTTAACTGTAAAACTGGTTCTAGGTGCAGTAGGTATTGGTGCTGGTACTTCAGGTTCATCACAACTTCTTACTTTGACAGCATTCTCAGCTACAAATACTTCTACTGGTGTTAACGCAACAGGAACAGAAAGTGATCCAGCTGGAAATGCGATGTATGCTTATGCATCTACACCAACAATCACAAACGTAGCTCTTCCTACAACAACTTTGAACACAGGCACTGTAACAGCTGCTAAATTCTCAGTTGCTTCAAACGGAGGTTCTATCGAATGGAAGAAGTTGATCTTTACTATCACAAAGAGTATTTCTGGTACTGATACTCTAGCTTCAGGTACAGTTTGGGATGCAGATACTAACACACAAGTTGCTGGTACATTTACATTCACAGGCTCTGTAGAAGCAGATAACGATACTGCTGGAGGTGCTACATTCGTAGCTACTAACCCACAAGCTATCAACGGTACAAAGACTTACGTTGTAAAGATGACAGTTGCAGGTACACTTGCATCCGGTGATAACATGAGTGTTTACATCGATCAATTACCTACAAGCTATGCAGCTTCAAACGATTACACTACAGTAGCAGCTACAACAGCTACTCTAGTATGGTCTGATCTATCAGCTTCTGGTCACAGTACATCAACAACTGACTGGGTTAATTCTTACTTAGTTAAGAATCTTCCAACAGATACTCAAACTCTTACTTACTAATAAGTAGAAGATTGAAGTTGGTCTAAACTAGACTGATAAACAAAAAACCACCCGAAAGGGTGGTTTTTTGTTTTGTTTTTTGGTATATTGATAGTGCTATGAAAAACATGAATAAAGAGCAAAAGGTAGGTATTATTATAATCATTATTATAGTTTTAGGTTTGGTTTATTTTAATGTAAGTAAAAAAGAAGAGGTCGTAGAAAATACAGACCAAAAAATAGAAGAAAACACACAAGAATTATTAAAAGAGGAAACAAAAACTCCAGTACAAAATACAGTTAAAACTCCAAGTGCTAAAGACAGCTTTAATATAGCTATGACAAAAGGAAATACTTCATTTTCAGCAAAAAGATACGAAGAAGCGGCTGTTTTCTTTAAAGAAGCTTTAAATTATAAAGATTCTGATACAGTATATATTCGTCTATTTGATGTGTATAATGCGCAAAATAATATCGACGAAGCAAGGGTTTATCTCGAAAAGGCTATCCAAAAAAATCCAGCTTACACTGAATATCGAACTACAAAATTAGTTTTTTTAGATGAAAAGACTAATATCTCATATCTGGACTTAAAGAAAATATATGAAGATGCTTTGCCAAAAGTAGATACTCGCACCAAGGTAAACTTGGTTACTACTTTCGCTCGTGTTGCTGAAGCAAATAAACAATACGGGGAAGCTGCATTCTATTTTGGTTATGCTAAGGAAATATATCCTGCAAATGCGGCTATTTTCCAAGCTGAAATCGACCGCCTCCACACCCTCAAATAACCTTTCAGGTGTCCGACACCCGATAACCTTACAAACAAAAGCCCGTCGGGTGTTCGACACCTGAGGGCTTTTTGTTTATAATATTTATGTATGAGAAAAGATCCATTAATAACAGGTATGTATTATCATATATACAATCGTGGTGTGGATAAACGAGATATTTTTTCTAATTTAAATGATTTAAAGCGTTTTGTTTTAAGTGCTAAAAAATTTAATAATATTAAGCCGATAGGTAGCTTGAAAGATAAATTAATAGAAGAAAAAAACTTGTCAGGTGTCGAACACCCGACGGACGAAATAAAAGAACTTGTTTCTATCGTTTGTTTTTCATTTAATCCAAACCATTTCCATTTTATTGTAAAACAAGAAGTTGATGGAGGTGTATCAGAATTTTTTAAAAGATTATTGGGTGGTTATACTAATTATTTTAATATTACAAATCGTAGAAATGGCTCATTGTTTCAAGGTAAATTTAAATCAAATCTTATAGATGATGATGCGTATTTTTTAAAGATTTACCCATATGCTCATATGAATTATCTGGTTCATGATATTCCAAAAGAAAAACAGCATTTGGTTTTTACTAGTGAAAAAGAATATAATTCTGGTATTTTTAATTTAGTTTCAAAAAAAGAGGCTGAAGAATTGATAGCCGGATACGGTTCTTTAGAAAATTTTAAAAAAGAATGTTTAGAAGTTATAGATATGATTAGAGAAGAAAGGGGGCTTGAGCCTCTCGACGGAGAAGACAATTTACCATTTCAGGTGTCCGACACCCGATAACCTTATAAACAAAAGCCCGTCGGGTGTTCGACACCTGTTAGTGGGCAATGGTGAAAGCGTAGATTTTTCGGACACCAGCTTCTGTAAGGACCTTTTTGGCTTCTGATAATGTAGCTCCTGTGGTAATGACATCGTCTATTAGGACGATGTTTTTGCCTTTTATATCGTATTTTGGATTTAAAACAAAGGTGCCTTTGAGGTTTTTTAGTCTTTCACTGCGATTTTTTATGCGTGCCTGATGCTCGGTTTCTTTCTTTTTTTGCAAAATATTTAAATCTATCTCAAAATGCAAAGCTTTTCTGTTTTTATTAATTTTTGCAACTCCGCTCACTATTAATGCCGTCTGATTAAAACCACGCTCTTTTAGGCGTTTTTTAGAAAGAGGTATGGGGATTAAAATTGGGTTTTCAAAATTTTCAAATTGAGCGAGTTCCGGTAATTCTTCTAACATTTTTTCATATAAAGCTTGTGCAAAAATGCTGGCTAAACGTTTTTTATGTTTATATTTTAACATCCACATTACTTTTTTAACTGGTGGATGGCGATAATCAAATATTGGGAAAATCCACTTCGGGCATTCTCGCACAGCATTTTTAGAGTTAGAGAGGCATTCAAAGCATATCTCAGTGCCAGATTTACGGCATATAAAGCAATTCACAGGAAAAATAAAGTCTAGTATTGTGTTTAGATAGCTCATATGTGTTATAATTTATATGTATAATAACAGAAAGAAATAAAAATTAACATGGATAATCCACTAAAAAAGTTGTTCAATTCGGCTACTTCAGTTTTTTCAAGGAGCGGAGCAGGGGGTAGTGCTCTCGGTATCGACATAGGAACTTCAGCAATAAAAATTGTTGAGATAAAAAAGAAAGGAAGCAAGGCTGTGCTGGAAACATACGGTTCTATTTCGCTTGGCCCTTATGCTGGCACCGAAGTTGGCCGAGTTACAAATTTACCTCTTGAAAAAATAGTAGAGGCATTAAAAGAAGTCTTGAAGCAATCAAATGTATCTACTACAGACTCAGCGCTTTCCGTTTCAGTGCAGTCGAGCCTTGTTTTTACTATGGATTTACCAGCTAAGGTAGATGAATCACAAATCGCAAGTATTATTCCAAATGAAGCTCGTAAATTTATTCCTGTGCCTATTACTGAAGTTTCTCTAGATTATTTTATTTTACCTAAAAAAGAGCCTTCTTACGAAGAGATGAATGCTGGGGATTCTATGGTAGCACCTCAAGATAAAAAAGAAGTATTAGTAGTAGCAATTCAAAATGATGCTATAGAAAAATTGCGAACAGTAGTCAAAGACACTATGATAAATTCTTCTTTTTTTGAATTAGAAATATTTTCTTCAGTAAGAGCTAATTTCGAACATGAATTATCTTTAGTATTATTGATAGATTTTGGGGCGAGTCGTACTAAGCTTTCATTGGTGGAATTCGGTATTGTGAAGAATTATCACACTATAAATCGTGGAGGTTCTGATATTACTGATGCTGTGGCTAAATCACTCGACATTCCTTTTGAAAAAGCAGAAAATTTAAAGAAAGAATTTGGTTTATATGAAAATACTACTGAAAATAAGATGGCTGAAGTGATAAAAAGCCAGCTCGACTATATCTTTTCTGAAACAAATAATGTATTATTAGGATATGAAAAGAAATACGGCCGAACTGTAAGCAAGGTCATATTTACCGGTGGCGGAGCACTCATGAAAGGTCTCAAAGAAATTTCTTTAAATAATTTTCGGGCAGATGTAGAAATAGGTCGTCCATTTAAAAAAGTTGGCGCACCTCAATTTTTAGAAAAAGTTTTAGAGTCTACTGGTCCAGAATTTGCTGTAGCTATCGGACTCGCACTTAGAAAATTGCAATAAATATTTTATAATATAAAAAATGGAGCAAAC
This sequence comes from Minisyncoccia bacterium, assembly GCA_044229265.1. Taxonomy (GTDB): domain Bacteria; phylum Patescibacteriota; class Minisyncoccia; order Phycocordibacterales; family UBA9973; genus UBA9973. The sequence continues at coordinate 57,855 of JBGATK010000004.1, forward strand.
TTTTCAAACATCATTTATACCTAAAAAGCCGATAGTAGAAGGCGATGCACCTAGGAGGGAATCTCGCCCTATAGGTTTCTTTACTATTTTTTCTATTTTTATTTTTTTTGTAACTATTGTTCTTGGTGGAGGAATATATTTTTACGAAAAGACTCTCCAAGAAAAATTAGTTGAACTTTCAGCAAATCAAAAAAAGGCTGATGAGCGTTTTGAATCTTCAAAGAAAAAAGAACTCCAACTCATCGATCATAGGCTTACTGTAGCAAATCAGGTTTTATCAAAACACATAGCAGTGTCTCCAATATTTAATGCTCTTAGTAAAGTAACTATGAGAGAAGTTCGTTTTACGAAGTTTTCTTATGAACTCGGTGCAGATAAAAATAGTAATATAAAAGTAAAATTAACTGGAGAAACAAAGAAATATGTAGATGTAGCCCTACAAGCAGATTTATTCTCACAAGAGAAAAATTTTATTGATCCTGTTTTTTCAAATATGATTCCAAACGAAAAAGGTGATATTGCTTTTGATGTAGAATTTTATGTCGATCCGTCTTTTGTAGATTATAAAACAGTTTTAAAATCAGGCGTTTATAGTGATAGCCTGGAGGATTTTCCTACAAATCAAAGTGCGCCAATAAATTAAATTATTATGCTTAGATCTATATTACCCATAACTTTAATACTTGCATCCATAGCCGTTTTTTTGGTGGTTGTAATGCCGACTTATAGAAAGGTAGCTGATTTAAGAGCAGAGGTTTCTGAAAAAAATAATGCACTGGATCAAGCTAGAGTTTTAGAAAAAGAACGAGAACAATTAACTAATAAATACAATGAAATTAGTCTCGAAAATCGCGAGCGCTTAGAAAAGCTTTTGCCTGACAATGTAGACAATATTCGTTTGATACTCGAAATCAACGATGTAGTAGCTTCAGCTTATGGCATGACTCTCAAAGACATAAGATACGATTCAAATGATAATTCTAAAAAAACACAAAATGCTTCTCTTCCAAGTGCGTCTCAAGCAACACCTAATGATACAAATCCTTACGGTGTTTGGAATTTAGAATTCAGTACCGAGGGAAGTTATGATAATTTTCTTAATTTTCTAAACGCACTGGAACACAATCTACGCATGGTAGATATAGCTTCAATTTCTTTTGATTCCAACGTCGAAAAAGATAAAAAAAATCCAGGAGATGTTTATAAATATTCGTTCAAGATTAAAACTTATTGGTTAAAGAATTAATTATGAAAGGCATAATACGAAACTTAATATTATTTATAGTAATCGGCGGAATACTAGCTGGTGGGTTTTATTATTTCTTTAATAAAAATACTGGGGTAGAAGCAAATATATCTTCTTCTGCTACTGCACCTATAAATCCTACTTTGAATTCTGGTAATAATTTACCAGCTACAAGTATATCCGGTATTACTTTGGATACATCTATATTTTCTAATCCAGCATTTTTGTCTCTTCGTGATTCAAGTGTAATACTAATACCTCGTGGCAATGAAGGTAGGCCAAATCCATTTGCTCCAATTGGGATAGATAAAACTTCGAATACTTTGAATACTCTTTCTTTACCTTCAGATGTAAATACAGGATCCGACGCGAGTATTTTAGAAAATGGGAATTCAGGCACAAGCAATACAAATTAACTATGAGCATTTTAGAAGAATTAGTAAAAAAAAATTTAATCAAAAGTGTAGATATAAACGAAATCAAAAATCTCGCGAATGAAAAATTCTCGGGTGATGTTGATGGCGCATTACTTGAATGGGGTTTAAAAGAGAAAGATCTACTTGAAACAAAAGGCGAATTTTACAATATGCCTATTCGCACCATAAACCCAAAGGAAATATCTATGACGATTTTGAATTATATACCTGAAGATTCAGCTCGATTTTATCGTTTTGCTCCTATATCTCTTAAAGATGGTGTACTTGAAGTCGGTGTGACTGATCCAGGCAATGTCGACAGTATGAATGCTTTGCAATTTATCTCGGCCAAGCTCGGAATGCCTTTTAAGGTGTATTTAATTTCACCACTTGATTATGTGAAAATAATGGATAGTTATAAAGGTATTACTCTCGATATGAGTGATGCACTTGATGATTTTACTAATCAAGAAGTTGTAAATGTAAATAAAGAATCTGGGTCTTTGGATTCAAATTTATCTGACAATGAGTCAAATCTCACTCGTGAATTGCAAGATGTAAATAAAGGCACAAAGAAATTAGTGGAAGATGCTCCAATTATAAAAATAGTAGCCGTAATATTAAAAAATGCAATTGAAGGAGGTGCTTCTGATGTTCACATCGAGCATATGGGTGAGAGAGTAAAAGTCAGATATCGAGTTGACGGGACACTACATACTTCTATTATGCTTCCAGCAAATGTTCATAGTGGAATAATTGCCCGTATTAAAATACTTTCACGCTTACATTTAGACGAAAAACGCAAACCGCAAGACGGGTCTTTTTCAGCAGTGATAGATAATCGTAAGGTGGATTTTCGTGTTTCTACTATGCCGGGTTATTACGGAGAAAAAGCAGCAATTCGTATCTTGGATTCTACTAAAGGTTTGAAACCTATGAGTGAGCTTGGTTTGTCAGAAATTAATTTAGCTTTATTAAAAGATGCTATTACTAAGCCTTTTGGTCTTATTCTTATTACTGGTCCTACTGGTTCTGGTAAATCCACTACACTGTATTCTATAATGAATGAGCTTGATAAAGAAAAAAGTAATGTGGTTACCCTAGAAGACCCTGTAGAATATCATATGCCTGATGTAAATCAATCACAGGTTTTACCGGAAATAGGTTATACTTTTGCTTCAGGACTACGCTCAATTCTAAGACAAGACCCAGACATAATAGTGGTCGGAGAAATTCGAGATAAAGAAACTGCTCAACTTGCTATTCAAGCTGCGCTTACGGGGCACTTGGTTTTATCTACACTGCACACAAATAATTCTATTGGAGTAATTCCTCGTCTTGTAGATATGGGTGTGGATCCTTATCTTATTGCTCCAACTTTAATACTTTCTATAGCTCAAAGGCTCGCTAGAATTACTTGTGAATCTTCACGTAAAGAAGTTCCTATGGAAGAAAGCGTACGCAAGCAATTTGCTGATCAATTTGCTGATTTGCCAGAAGAATACAGGTCAAAAATTAAAATTCCTGAAAAAATGATAACTACAGTTCCAAGTCCAGAATGTCCTTCTGGCACAAGGGGTCGTATTGCTATTTTTGAAATGTTTAAAATAGATAAAGACATGCAGGATATTATACTTAAAAATCCAACATCGGGAGTTATTTTTGAGAATGTTCGAAAAAAGGGAATGCTGACCATGAAAGAAGATGCTATGCTAAAAGCCGTAACTGGCATAATTCCTTATGAAGAAGTGTATAATTTTAACAATGATAATGAATAAAGGTCGTTTTATGATATAATTTAATTAATATTATGGAAGGAGAAAAAAAGAAAATTTTAATAGTTGACGACGATAGTTTTTTGCTTGATATGTATGCCTTAAAATTTAGCCAAGGCAATTTTGAAATATATACAGCAGGTGATGCTAATCAAGTTTTAGAAAAATTACGCGGAGGTTTACGTCCAGAAATACTCCTCATGGATATCATCATGCCTGACATAGATGGTTTTGAACTTTTAGAAATTGTAAATAAAGAGAATTTAGCACCAGATGCAGTTAAAATATTTTTCTCAAATAAAAGCCAACAAACAGATATCGAGAGAGGAAAACAGCTCGGCGCTGCGGGTTATATAGTTAAAGCAAATTCTACTCCAGCTGAAGTTATCGAACAAGTTTTAGCAATTTTAGAAAAAAACAAGAAATAAAAAATGGGAAATTATAAAAAAGATCTTGAAGAGCTTATTCTGACAGTCATTCGTGAGGATGCTTCGGATTTGCATTTGGGCAGTGGCAGAGTTCCTGCTATTCGTGTTTCTGGAGAATTAATTTTTTTAGTTAAACACTCACCGCTTACCAAAGACGATATGATGGGTTTTCTGAAAGAAATTTTAGATCCAAAAAAATTGGAGAGTTTTTTAGAAAATCAAGAAGCTGATTTTTCTTATGATTTTCGCGGTGAAGCACGACTTCGTGGTAATGCTTTTTTTCAAAAAGGCATGATAAATTTGGTTTTTCGTTTAGTGCCAAAAGTAAAAACTCTAAAAGATCTGAATTTGCCGGATGTTTTAAAAGAAATTGCCAAGAAAAAACAAGGATTCTTTTTAGTTGTAGGGCCAGTTGGGCAAGGTAAATCCACCACTCTTTCTTCTATGATTGATATTATAAATAATGAACAAGCTCGTCATATTGTGACAATTGAAGATCCAATAGAGCATGCTTATGTTCCAAATAAATCAATTGTGAATCAACGTGAAGTCGGTATTGATACAAAAGATTTCCATACTGCACTTCAATCTGTATTTCGTGAAGATGTGAATGTCATTATGATAGGCGAAATGCGCACACCAGAGACTATGGCGACGGCAGTTACTGCTGCTGAAACAGGGCATTTGGTTTTTTCAACTCTGCATACAAATAATGCTTCTCAGACCATAGACCGTATTATCGATTCTTTCCCGGGTGGTCAGCAAGATCAAATTCGTGTTCAGCTTGCTTCATCACTTCTTGGTATTTTTTCACAAAGACTTATACCTAAAATTACAGGTGGGCTCGTGCCAGCTTATGAATTACTTTTAAATAATAATGCAGTAGCGAATTTGATTCGTGAGAAAAGAACTCACGAAATAGATGTGGTAATAGAAACAGGCATGGAGTCTGGCATGGTGGACCTCAATCATTGCTTGCTAGATTTAGTGCGCAGGGGAGAGATCAGTATTGAAAATGCTTATTTGTATTCACTAAATCCAAAAGCATTAGAGAGAATGTTGTAATATAAAATTATAAATTAGGGAAAATAATATGCTATTTAGATATAAAGCTGTAGACGAACAAGGTATAAATAAAGAAGGTGAAATAGATGCACCAAATAAAGATTTGGCTATTTCTGGGCTTCAGCGTCGGGGTTTTATAATTATTTCAATCAAAGAAACAAAACAAACAAAACATGGCCTCGATATGGCTATTTTTGAACGTGTTTCGATGAAAGAAATTGTGATTTTTTCAAGGCAGATTGCGACACTCTTTGAAGCACAAGTGTCCGCATTAAAAGCCTTCACTTTAATATCATCAAATTCTGAGAATCAATTATTTGCTCGCAAATTAAATGAAATTACTACCGATATTCAAGGCGGAGTATCTATTTCCGGTGCAATGAGAAAACACCCTGATGTTTTTTCTGAATTTTATGTAAACATGATCAAAGCTGGTGAAGAAACAGGTAAATTAAATGAAACTTTTTTATATTTGGCTGAATATTTAGACAGACAATATGCTTTAACTAATAAAACTCGTAATGCACTTATATACCCATTTTTCGTAATAATAACTTTCTTTGTGGTTATGGCTCTGATGCTTACTGTAGTTATACCAAAACTCTCTGATATTATTCGTGATTCTGGCCAAGAAATTCCTTTTTACACAAAAGTCGTCATCGGTCTTTCTGATTTTTTTGTACAGTATGGACTTATATTTCTTATTTTTCTAGGTATGGCATTTTTATGGCTTTGGTTTTTGTCGCGTTCCGAGAGGGGGAAAATATACGTCGATCATTCGAGGCTTAGTATTCCTGTAGTTGGTAATTTGTATCGTAAACTTTATATTTCACGTATTGCAGATAATTTGCATACTATGCTTGTTTCCGGTATACCCATTGTTAGATCTCTCGACATAACTGCCGATGTTGTAAGTAGTAAGGTTTATAAAGATTTGTTAAAAAAAGTTGCGGAAGATGTAAAAGCTGGGTCATCTATTTCTAGTTCATTTGAAAAATTCCCTACATACTTGCCTCCTATTTTAGTTCAAATGATAAAAGTGGGTGAGGAGACAGGTTCTCTCGGTAATATCTTAAAAACCTTGGCGGATTTCTATAAGCGTGAGGTGGATGATGCTGTAGATACAATGGTCGGACTTATAGAGCCAGTAATGGTAGTAGTTCTCGGTATTGCTGTTGGTTTGCTGCTCGTATCAGTCCTCGTCCCTATTTACAATTTAGCTGGAGCTATTCAATAAAGAGGGTGTGGAAAACTTGGCTTGCTCTTTTTGACTAGTTTTTATGCTATAATTTATACATAAATTAAAGTCGAAAATTAATTAAAAATTTATTATTAAAAATTTATTAAAAAAATATGAAATTAAATTTCAAAAAAGGTTTTACATTGATCGAACTTCTAGTTGTGGTGGCGATCATCGGTGTTCTTGCTTCTGTGGTTCTTGCTTCTCTAAACACAGCTCGTTCAAAAGGTGCTGATGCTGCTGTAAAAGCAAACTTAGCTTCTATCCGTGCTCAAGCAGAAGTTGTTTATGATGCTAATGGTTGTTACGCAGACGGTGTGGCTGCAAGTTCTGGTTGTTCTGCTACTGCATTTTCTGCAGGAGCTTGTGCATCTACAGCGGATACTCTTTTTGCTGAACCAACAGTTGCCGCACAATGGGCTGCTGCTGATGCTGCTGCTGGAGGAGCTTCTGGTTTCGTTGCTTGTTCTTCTACTGCAAACCAAACAGCTTGGGCTATATCAAGTAATCTAAAAAGTAGTTCTGCTACTAACCTCGTTGGTTGGTGTGTAGATTCTACAGGTAAATCAAAGCAAGTTACTCTTGCTACTAACGACCAAGCTGGTGTTACTGCAGAAGTTGCTTCTGGTGCTTGCGTAGAATAATAATAAATTGTTCTTTAAAAAAGAAAAGCCCTTACGGGCTTTTCTTTTTTATTTGTTATTATGGTATAATTTTATTATTATAATAAGTATCAGTATGTATTTCTAAATATGAAAAATTTAAATTTTAAAAAAGGTTTTACTCTACTTGAACTTCTCATTGTTATTTCTATTATTGCTATTTTGACAGCTATTGTTTTATACGCTCTAAGTAGTGCTAGGCAAAAAGGTGGTGATGGTGGCATAAAAGCTAATTTGGCTAGTGTGCGTTCTCAAGCAGATGTTTTTTATAATACTAATACAGCAAATCCACTCTCTTATGTATCAGTTTGCACAAATGGCGCGGTTGGAGGTGTCCAAGGTATAGGTGCTGGAGTTTTAGCTGCGGCAAAAGCAGGAGGATTAACCACTTTTACAAATGATGCTGCTAGTTCTAGCTCTCAGGCTGTATGTAATGATGATCCTTCAGGGTCAGCTTGGGCTGCAGAAGTGCCATTACTTCAAGGCGGTTTTTGGTGTGTAGATAGTACCAATGTTTCTAAATATAAAGCTACTTCAGGTTTAACCGCAGCTTCTGACTGGGTGTGCGGATAATATCTTTCTGTTATAATTAAAGCATGTATATAATTTTAACTTCTATATTTTTTGTCTTAGGACTTATTATTGGCTCATTTTTAAATGTGGTTGTTTGTAGAATAGGAACTCATAAAACTTTCGGTGGTAGGAGTTTTTGTATGGATTGTAATACTCAAATACCTTGGTACGACATGTTTCCAGTAGCAAGTTTCTGTGTATTAAAAGGAAGGTGCCGAAATTGTAAAAGCAGTATCTCTAGCATGTATCCTATAGTAGAGTTTATTACCGGCCTTGTTTTTGTTCTTTTGTTTTTCAAGTTTAGTAATTTATTCTTTATTGCTCCAATAGAATTTGCTTTAGTTTATGGTTTTTACGCAGTAATTTTTTCTTTACTTATAGTAGTTTCTGTTTACGATTTACGTCACAAGATTATTCCAGATATTCTGTCATTATCTCTTGGTATTTTATCTTTTGCCAGTTTATTTTTGATATCAAATGGGAATTTATTGCCACATATTCCTAGCTTGGAATCTTTTTTGGCCGGCCCCATGATGGCTTTTCCTTTTGCTTTTTTCTTCTTTATTTCAGGCGGTAGATGGATGGGTTTTGGTGATGCAAAATTAGGATTATCTCTAGGCTGGATTTTAGGTGTGTCTTTAGGCTTAAGCGCACTCGCTTTTGCGTTTTGGTTAGGAGCTATAGTAGGTGTTATTTTAATACTACTTAAACGTTATGGCATGAAAAGTGAAATTCCTTTCGCTCCATTTTTAGTTTTTGCAACTGTTATTACATTTTTATTTGAAATTAATATTTTGGAAGTTATTGGTAGTTTCTCATAAGATATGAAAAATTTTTTGCAAATTAGAAATAGAAAATTAAATAAAGGCATGACCTTTATTGAGCTTGTTGTGGTTATGAGCATTTTCACTATTATCTCTTCCATAACTCTTTTTCAGTATAAAAATTTTCAGGAAAGTGTGGATTTAAAATCATTTGCAAATGATATTTCACTTAAAATTAGTGAAGCGCAGATAAATGCAATTAATGGCAAACTGATAAGTGGGGTTGTGGATCCTGCTACTTGGAAGCCAACCTATGGAGTAAAATTCGATACAAGTGCAAATAAAAAATTTGCTTATTATGTAAATGTAAATAGTATAGATTATTATTGTGATACATCAGCTTGTTTTCCACCATTTAATCCACCATATCACGATACTCTTCCAAGTGAAAAAGTTATAGATGTTTATACTTTAAATAAAGGTTTTTATATTAGTGATATACGTGCTGTTGGCCAAGAAGTATCAGGATACTGCCCCCCAGAGCCAGGCGGGCAGATTTCAAATGTAGAATTTCGTTTTATTAGACCAAATGCAACCCCTATCGTTTATATAGCACCTCCTTATACTTGCTCTACGCTTCAGTATGTAAATATAGTATTGTCTTCACAAAATGGCAGGACTTCAAAAATAAGAGTACATAAAACAGGTCAGATTCAATTAATAAATTAAAATGTTTAAAAATATTACACAAAAAAAATCAGGTTATACTTTAATTGAGACGGTAGTAGCTATCGCGATTTTTTCTATTATTGTTTTAATAGGTATAAATGCACTTATAAATGCAAATATAGTTGGTCAAAAAGGAAAAGATTTGCGTAATGTTATAGATAATTTTAATTTTGCCGTAGAAGATATGTCTCGAAATATTCGTGATGGTGATCATTATCGTTGCTACGATGTTTCTAATCCTTGGGATGGCACTGAAGCTTCGAATATAATCTTAGAAACTCCGCGTAGTTGCGCTACAGGTAAAGCTATAATTTTTGAGAATAATGTCGGTATAACTGGTAATGCTAGTGATCAGTGGGGTTATAAACTTTCTCATACAGACAGTGTTCCTGGTTGCGGTGACTCTGGCATCGCTACTAGATACAATTTATGTAAAACTGTAGATGGGGGGAGTACTTGGCTTCAGCTAAATCCTCCCGAGATTCAATTTACAACTACTGATATTTTTTTAGTGTTAGGAGCAGAGGATTATCCAACAGACAGACAGCATCCATTAGTCACAATGAAAATTTTAGGAGAAATTATTTATAAATCTTTTAATACTAATTTGTCGATACAAACTACTGTCTCACAGCGTTATATAGAATTTTAATTTTATGATTTTTTTATTCAAAAGTAAAAATTTAAAAGATAATAAAGCATTTACTCTGATTGAAATGCTGGTGGCAGTTTCTATATTTTCTTTGGCTATACTTGCTATACTTGCAGTCATAGGTGGTGATTTAAAAAATATTAATTACGCGAAAAAGAAATTAATTGCTACGTATTTAGCTACCGAAGGCATAGAATATATGCGCAATATACGCGATACTTATGGTCTTTACGATAGCACGCAACTACCCGCAGTAGACGGTTGGGTGGCATTTAAAAATAAAGTTGTATCAGATTGCAATCCTAGTAGTAGTTGTTATATAGATATAAATGAAGACGAAGCAAACATTCCACCACAAGATTATGATATTTTTGGAACTACAAATATGCCAATTACTGGTGTCTTGGTTGCTCCTTGCGCTATACTTGGTTGCCCTCCTTTTTATTATCATGCATCAAATGGTAAGTATGATTATTTATTATCAAATGGTGTTCTGACAGATTTTCGTCGTTCTATTGTGGTAAATGTAATAAATGCTGATGAATTGCAAATCGTATCAACTGTGTCTTGGGTACAAGGTTCTGGAGTTCAAAGTGTAAGTTTTTATGATCATTTCTTTAATCAAATATAATGGTAAAAAAAGTTAAACAACAAAAAAATGGTTTCGTATTACTATTTACTATAATTTTAGTTAGTATTATTTTTTCTATTGCACTTGGCCTTTCCAATATAGCTTATAGGGAAGCAACTTTTTCAGTTTCTGGTAAATCCAGTAATGAAGCTTATTATTCTGCTGATAGTGGAGCTGAGTGTGCACTTTATTGGGATGCAGGTCCTCTTGGTAGTTGGTTCGGTGTTTCTGGAGGAGGTCCACAAAATCCAGTACGAACTTACTGCGCTGGAAACTTTATTGCTATTTCTAATCCAGGTAATACTTGGACTTTTAAACTTCTTGGTCTTGGGCCGAGGCAAACTGGTTGCGCAGTAGTAACTGTAGATCATACAAATCCAGTTCGAAAAATTATTTCTAAAGGATACAATATAGGTGGTGATGCCCTGCAGGCTTGCGAACTTACGCCATTTATTTCAGGTCGGGTGGAGAGAATAATAGAAATTACATATTAAAATCTATGGATAAAAGCTTAGCAGAAAAAAGGATAAAAAAATTACGCCTAGAAATAATGCGCTTGCGCGAAGCTTACCATGTATCCGACGATCCTACTGTGTCTGATAGTGTTTATGATTCACTTCAAAATGAACTCAAATCTATATTAAAAGAATACCCAGAATTTATTGATCCAAATGCTCCAGAGAATAGGGTTGGAGGCAAGGCTCTCGATAAGTTTGAAAAAGTAGAGCATAGAGTTCGAATGCTATCACTCAATGATGTTTTTGGTAACGATGAACTTTTAGATTGGGAAGAACGCGTAAAAAAACTTCTTGCAAATAGATTTAAAGAAGTAAAATATTTTTGTGAGGTAAAGCTCGATGGTCTCGCTGTGTCTTTAATATATGAAAAGGGGATTTTTGTGCGTGGTGCTACTCGTGGTGATGGCGAGGTGGGTGAAGATATAACACAAAATTTAAAAACCATAAATTCAATACCTCTTAGAGTAAAAAACGCACCTAGCTATTTAGAAGTTCGCGGTGAGGCGGTGATGAACAAAAAAGTTTTTGAATTTTTAAATAAAAAAAATCAAAAAGAAGGCAAACCTTTGCTTGCTAATACTCGCAATGCTACAGCTGGAAGTTTGCGCCAGCTTGATCCATCTTTAGCTAAAGAAAGAAAATTAGATTTTTTTGCTTATGATATTGCAGAAATTTCTAAAGATAAAAATTTTAAAAACCATTCAGATAAACATGATTTCTTGCGAGAGCTTGGTTTCGCTACTTTTAGCAAGCAAGAAAAAATTTGTAAAAATTTGGATGAAGTTTCGAATTTTATAAAAATTTTTGAAAAACAGAGAAAGAGTTTTGAATATGGCACAGACGGTATCGTTATTTCTGTCGACAGTTTGGATTTACAAGAATTATTGGGTACAGTAGGTAAAGCTCCTCGTTTTATGGCAGCTTATAAATATCCAGCTGAAAAAGCGACTACTATTTTAAAAAATATTACTGTAAATGTTGGCAGGACTGGAGTCCTCACTCCTCTTGCACATTTTGAACCTACTCTAGTCGCAGGTTCAACTGTTTCTAAAGCTACGCTTCATAATATGGACCAAATTGAGCGTCTTGATATACGTATTGGCGACACTGTGGTTATAGAAAAAGCAGGTGATGTGATACCTAAAGTAGTTGAGAGTTTACCAAAACTCCGCACAGGCAAAGAGAAAAAATTTAAGATGCCAAATATTTGCCCAGAATGTGAGAGTAAAATAGAAAAAAAAGAATCGAATTCAAAAGAGATCTCTGTCGCTTATTATTGCGTAAATCCATCATGTTTGGCGAAAAATGAACGCTATTTGGAACACTTTGTAAATGTTTTTGGAATTTACGAACTCGGCCCGAAAATCTTGCGTCGTTTTAAAGACGAAGGACTCATATCTGACCCTGCTGATATTTTTACTTTAGAAAAAGAAGATATCCAAAACTTGGAACGTTTCGGAGAAAAGTCAGCGGATAATATTTTACGCGAAATAAATGAAAAAAAGAAAATATCTCTACCAAAATTTATTTGGGCACTTGGAATAATTCATGTAGGAGAAGAAACTGCACGTGATTTAGCAAATAATTTCAATACTTTAGATAATTTAATAACTTGCGTTAGGCAAGACCTAGCACAAGTAGATAATATTGATAATATTGGCCCGGCTGTGCTAAAAAGCCTGCAAGAATTTTTTATCGATAAAAATAATTTACATTTTATAGAAAAGCTAAAGAAAAATGGGGTAATAGTATTAAAAGAAGATAAAAAAGAAAAAGGGAAATTTTTTGGTCAAACTTTTGTTCTTACCGGTACACTTGCTAATATGTCTCGTGAAATAGCAAAAGAAAAGATTTTGAATTTCGGTGGTAAAGTCTCAGGTTCAGTGTCCAGTAAGACCAGTTTCGTGGTGGCTGGGGAAGAAGCAGGAAGTAAACTTTCAAATGCACAAAAGCTCGGTGTAAAAATATTAACCGAAGAAGAGTTTTTAAAAATGCTATAAATTTACCCTCACACCTATTTGCTTAAATAACTCCAACTTATAATCCTATTATGCTAAAAAAATAGGTGTGGGGATTTGCTTTTTTTGTCTTTATCCAATATTATAACTTTATTAATCAAAGTAAAATCAAAATCAAATACTATCTCTTCTTTTTACTAGCTTTTACGCTGGGCATTTTTTTTGCAAATTCATTCTTTGTTGGGGGTGTAGTTTTGTTTGCTAAAATTTCTGAATTCACTGAAAAGGGAATTGAAGAAAGTAAAATATTATACACAGAAGAGCATTTTGTAAAAAATGAAGAAAAAAAAGAAGACGAAAATGATCTTAAAAAAAATAACGGCCTATTAATGTTTAGAGGGAATAATACTCGATCTTATTATGGTGAGGGTGATATAAATATTTTACCAAAAGTTTTTTGGAAATATCCTAAAAATCCAATGTGCTCAGAGTCTGTAGTTGGTCATCGTAAGAATATTTGGTGTGGTAATGGTTGGACTGGTCAACCTGTAGTTTGGCAAAAAGAAAATGGAAAGACAGAAATAATATTTGGTGCTTTTGATAAAAATGTTCATTTTGTTGATGGAGAAAGTGGACTGCCTACCAGAGAACCTTTTAAAACAGGTGATATTATAAAAGGTTCAGTCGCGCTAGATAGAGATGGTTTTCCTCTTTTGTATTTCGGTTCTCGTGATAACAAGCTCCGTATTGGAGCATTGGATCAGGGTGATATGGTAGAGCTTTGGTCTCTCGATGCATACGAAGTAAAAGGTCTTTGGAACGATGATTGGGATGGTAATCCTATTATTCATAATGATGTTCTTTATGAAGGTGGAGAAAATGGATGGTTTTTTGCAATAAAATTGAATAGACATTACGATGATTTTGGTAAAGTGGCGGTTGATCCAAAAATACTTTTTAAAATGCCATCGTATGATGATGAATTCCTAAAAAAAATAGGGGATGAAGATGTCAGTATTGAAAACTCTGTGGCTATTTATGAAAACAGGATTTATTTTGCAAATTCTGCTGGACGGATTTTAGGACTTGATATTTCACAAATAGAAAACGGTATCGCCCCTGTAGTTTTTGATTATTGGACTGGTGACGATACTGATGCTTCTATTGTAATAGACGAAGAGGGTATGCTTTATGTAGCTTCAGAAGAAGAACGCTATAATGCTCGCTCCCGTGAAGTAGGGCAACTTATAAAATTAGATCCTTATTTATCTCTTGATCCATTATTATGGAATATTCACATAGACAAACCAAAAAATGCTGACGGAGGTATTTGGGCTACACCAGCTCTTTGGAATAATTATTTATTTGTACCAACAAATAAAGGTGATCTACTTCAAATAGATAAAAATTCTGGCGAAATAATTTGGAAAGATAATATTGGTTTTCATGCCTGGTCTTCACCTATTGTTTCAAATGACAAACTTATAGTAGCAAATTGCAGTGGAGAAGTGAGGGGTTATGATTTAAAGACAGAGCAACCAAATTTAATCTGGAAATTTACTTTAGAAACAAAATCTTGTATTGAATCAACCCCAGCACTCTGGAATAATATTTTATATTTTGGTGCACGTGATGGATTTTTCTATGCCTTGCATTAGATAATCTTATCTAAGAATGCTCCTACACTGTAGGCTACTATAGCTGCCACTCCTCCTATAAAAAGTGTTTCGAGCGCTGTTTTTGTACTATTTGTATTTGCTACTTTACCACGCACCATGCCGATAAAGAAAAAAGCTAAAAAAGTAAATATACCTGAAACTAAAAATGTTTTTCCCCAAATTCCAAAAATTGCATTTACTGCATAAGGAAGAACAGGAATGAATCCAACTAATACAAAAGAAATAAAAGTAGCGAAAGCATTTTTGAAAGGTGATATTGTGGCTGCCAAATCATTTTGATCGCGATGAGATTTTTCTGATAAATAATTTGAAGACGCCATGGAGAAACCATCCGCGAGTACATTTGAAACACCTAGAATTATGATTATAGTAGAAGGTAAATTAGCTCCGGCAGAACCAGCAATAATAGCAAAAGTAGTAACCGTGCCATCGGTAGCCCCGTATACAAATTCTCGGAGGTAAGTATTTAAATAATTTCTCATATATATATTATAGCACTTAGTTGCGGAGGTGGAGAGATTCGAACTCTCGGTGGCTTTCACCACACAGACTTTCCAGGTCTGCGCACTAGACCGCTATGCGACACCTCCGTAGAATCTAATTTACCTTATTTTATTGAAAAAGGGAAATATGCTATAATAGTATTATGGATACTTTACTTCATGCAGATGTTTTCTTTTTTATAACTTCTGTTGCAGTCATATTAATAACTACGATGTTAGTTATTTGTTTGATATATTTTGTGCAAATTTTAAAAAATCTTCGAGATATATCGAATACTTTTAAAAAAGGAACAGATGCAGTTAGTGGAAGTGTAGAATCATTTATAAACTTAATTATTAATAATAAATTTTTCCAGATGTTTTTCGGAAAGAAAAATACGAGAACCAAAAGGAAAGCTAACAAAAAAAATGAAGAAAAAAACTAGTGTCGGAAAGAGTATTAAAAAGGGTGCGGTTTTGGCAGGGGTTGCGACAGCGGCTTATATGTTAATGGGTCCAGACGGAAAGAAGAATCAAGCCAAATTAAAAAAATTCGCTATTCAAGTAAAAAGTGAAGTAAAGAAAAATGTAAAAGTTGCCGTGAAAGGCGCAAAAGTATTAAAGAAAGAAGTCATTAAAGATGCAAAAGAAGTAAAGAAAATGGTAGCCAAGAATTTGAAAGAGGTGAAGAAAATGAAATAATTTCTTTTTGGTATAACTTTTATGAATAATGTTTTTGTAATTAATAAAAAAGAAGGCGAGACACCTCTAGAAGCTCTAGAGGTTTTTCGTATTAAAAAAAAGATAGGCAAGGATGTGCCGATGACATATGCAGGCAGGCTCGACCCTATGGCTTCAGGCTTGATGATTTTGCTCGCTGGTGAAGAATGCAAACAAAAAGAAAAGTATTTAGGGTTAGACAAAGAATATGAATTTGAAGTTTTGTTTGGTTTTGCTACGGACACTTATGATATTTTGGGGAAGGTAAATAATAAGGCTGACCCTGCTTCACTGAAGTTTCGCAGGGTTAATGAGCTAAATAAGCTCATTAAAAAGAATTTAAAATTTTTCAAAGGCAAATTTATGCAGAAGTACCCAATGTATTCTTCAAAGACTGTAGCAGGTAAGCAACTTCATGAATATGCACGGAGCGGAGAAGAGGTAGAGACTCCAGAGCATGAAGTAAGTGTAAAGAGTTTAAAATTTTTGAAAATAAGAAAAATTAGTAGCAAAACACTTTTGAATAATATTGAGAAAAGAATAGCGAAAGTGGATGGAGACTTTCGTCAAAAAGAAATTTTAAAAATTTGGAAGCGTGAACTTGGCGCAGAAAAAATGCCGAAGCATTTTTTCTGCGCCTCTTTTTCTGCCCGTGTTTCCTCGGGCACATATATTCGTACATTATCAAATGACTTAGGAGAAAAAATCGGCATACCAGTTTTGGCATATTCTATCAAGAGGACAAAAGTAGGAAAATTTGCTAATATATAAAAATGCTTTCTGCGATATTTACAATCATCGGTCTTTCGTTATTTGAGGCGGTTTCGTCTGTGGATAATGCCATCATCAATGCCGAAGTCCTCTCTACGATGGGCAAAAAGGCCCGAAGGTGGTTCCTGACATGGGGTATGTTCATTGCAGTTTTTGCTGTACGTGGATTACTTCCATTTTGTATCATCTGGGCTTTTAATACCGCTCTTACTCCGTATCAAGTCCTCTCGGCTGCGTGGAGTTCGGATCCGCTCGTTCATGAATCCATCACAAAGTCTGCGCCTATTCTCCTCGTCGCCGGTGGAATCTTTCTTTTATTTTTATTTCTGCATTGGCTATTTCTCGAAGACAAAAAGCTTGGCCTACCTCGCACAGAGAAATTCTTTATGGCTAAGGGGGTTTGGTTTTATGCTATTGTTTCTATCCTACTTACTGTCATCACTTGGTTTGCACTAAAGGAAAGCACACTTATGGGCTTCGGGGCAGTGGTGGGCTCGACACTATTTTTTATCACTCATGGCTTCAAACAAAATGCTGAGCATCAAGAAAAGAAATTGCTCTCTGGCTCTTCGGCACAGTCTGACTTATCAAAATTATTTTTTCTAGAAATCATAGACACTACATTTTCTATTGACGGTGTTCTGGGATCTTTTGCATTTACATTTTCTATACCACTTATCTTGATAGGTAATGGTATTGGCGCACTCATTGTACGCCAAGTGACCATATCAAATATCGAACGCATCAAAAAATATGCATATCTAAAAAACGGCGCGATGTATTCCATCCTAGTTCTCGGTATAGTCATGATCCTGCACGCTTTCGGCGCTCATATACCAGAATGGCTCTCACCGCTCACTACCATCCTCATCCTCGGCGCATTCTTCTACAAATCTCACCGTGAACTGAAGCGAAGTAGCTAGGATTTGCTTTTTTGTATAAATGTTGTATACTATTATGGAATTTTTTCTTATTTATTTAACATTTAAAAAAATAAAATATGTTTGACATTTCAGCAATTGAGCAGGCACTCAGAGATGGGTGTCGCCTGCACACATTCCGTTCCGGTGGTGGGCTTAGAGTAGTTCGAATTGAAAACAATGAAGGTGAACTCAAAGGATACGGCGAACATCCTGCAATAATGGACGCTCTTGTTCACGCAAATCAGGATTGTATTGATGGA
The DNA here is from genome assembly GCA_044229265.1 of Minisyncoccia bacterium. Taxonomy (GTDB): domain Bacteria; phylum Patescibacteriota; class Minisyncoccia; order Phycocordibacterales; family UBA9973; genus UBA9973. The sequence continues at coordinate 75,347 of JBGATK010000004.1, forward strand.
CATATCCCATATGAAAAGCAGTATGGGGAGAATGGAAAATATGTACACTATCTCACAGGTTCTACTCATTCTTCAACTGAGCTCGACCAATGGGTTAAGCAAGGTTATACCTTTGATGCGTACTATAAGACCAAGGATGGATGTTTCGTTGTTGAGCTAAAGGGATATGAACGCGAAGATGTTCCTAAAGATGTTCAGGAAAGAGTACGTAATACTCGAAATCCAGAGGTGTGGAAAAATGAAAAAAGAGGTTATGAATTTCTTTCCGAACCTTTTATTTTTCCTGGAAATGGAGAGCTTGGAGTTTCTACAAAAGTAGTATCATCTCCTGCCGGTAAAGAAAAAGGTGATCCGTTTATGTATGAAATTATAAAAATTGGATACTCAGCTATGAATCTATGGGAAGCAGTTGGTAACGCTTTTGTAGCAGAAAATGTTGAGACAGCCTAATAATGAATTTATCTTAAACAGATGGCATAATAATGCCATCTGTTTTTTATTTTGCTAAAATAGGTGTATATGAAATTCGAGGAGGAGTATAAGAAGCTAAATAAAGAACAAAGGGAAGCTGTCGAGGCACTCGATGGGCCGGTGATGGTGGTGGCTGGGCCGGGGACGGGCAAGACGCAGGTGCTGGCTCTTCGCATACTTAATATTTTGGACAAGGGTGTAGCCGAGGCAGGTGAGGTGCTTTGCCTTACTTTTACGAATTCTGGCGCGCGCGCTATGCGCGCGCGCCTAGAGTCTTTTATTGGTAGCGAAGCGAGTAAAATCCACATCAGTACATTTCACGCTTTTGCAGGCGAGCTCGTAGAAAAATATTTTAATTATTTAGAATTCCCCAAAATGCCAGAGCTTTTAGGGGACGATGATGCAGTATTTCTAATAGACGAGATTTTGAGCGGAAACGATTGGGAACATATCCGCCCTCGCACAAATCCAGAAATGTATTTTAGGGATTTAAAACAGCTCATATCTATATTGAAGCGTGAACGTATTTCCCACACAGAATTTTTAAAACAAGTAAAAGATGAAATTATAAATTTAGAAAATGACGAAGACAATATCTCTACAAGAGGACCCAGTGCAGGCAAACTCAAAAAAGAAATTTTAAATAAAATTGAGTCTCTGCATCGCACAGAGGAGGTGGTAAAGTTTTATGAAATTTATGAACAAGAAAAAAAGGCAAAGGGACTAATGGACTATGACGATGTCTTAGAATATGCAGTCGATTTGGTAGAGAATTTTGATGATGTGCGTAGTGAGATAAAAGAAAATAATCAATATGTATTAGTAGACGAGCATCAAGACTCGAGTGGTGTGCAAAATAGTTTCCTCAAAGCAGTATGGCAAGGCGATGAAAAGCCGAATATTTTCGTCGTGGGTGACGACAGGCAGATGATATACGCATTTTCTGGTGCGAATATAGATTATTTCAAAGAATTCTCTCACATCTTTGGCAAGGCGCACCTAATCACCCTCACTGAGAATTACCGCTCTTCTGAGAAAATTCTTGACCTCTCTCATTCACTCCTTAAGAGCTCCATAGTAGACAAAAAATTAAATAGTAATATTAAAGAAAATTACGATGTGCTTTTAAATGAATATGCCTATCCAAGGGATGAAATATTGGGTGCTGGTATATATCTCAAACAAAAGATTGCAGAAGGCGTAGCGCCCGAAGAATGTGCAATCCTCGTGCCAAAGAATTACCACGCCCGCTCTGCAATAAATATCCTCTACAATATGGGCTTGCCAGTAGCAAAAGGTAAAACCCTCTCTCTTTTTGAGATAAATAAAACTCATACACTATTTCGCTTACTAAACATTGTAGCTGATCCATATAACAGTATTAATTTAACTGATTCTGTGCTCGATATTTCTTCCAAAATTCCAGCGATGGAAGCACATAAATTCTTAAAGAGCATTAAGGCAGACAAATTAAATATAGAAGATATGAAGGGTAGTGGTGGAGATATTTCGCTTTTTTCTGGTGTAAATGCGGTGGTGGCTTGGGGCGAAGTATTAGAGAATTTTGTAAATACATATAGAGACGAGAATATCTCAAACACTATTTCTGGTATAGGGAATTTCCTAATAGATGGGGCAGAATCTCATGAGCATATGCTAGAGTTTGTAGAGATCACTCGCACTATGCTACACCTCGCCGAGATGTATAGCGTAAAACATGATAGTTATAATCTGAAAGAATTTTTAGTATACCTTTCTCGGCTGCAAAATTATGGCGCACATATAGGTGTGGCTACTTTTGGTAGTGAAAGTGGTATAAAGGTGATGACTCTGCATAGCTCTAAAGGCCTCGAATACAAATGCGTTTGGATAGCTCATATGAATGAAGAAACTCTTATGTCAGAAAAACGCATGCCGTTTACTTTACCAGAACGTATCAAAGAACATATTAGTAAAAAAGATAAAGAGATAGCAAAGAGAGAACTCTATGTAGCCATAACTCGGGCCAAAGAATTCTGCACTATTTCTTTTGCGCAAGAAAACTATACTGGTGGTGTGATGAAGCTGGCTGAAGTTATTTCAGAATTACCCGAAACACACTTCATAAAAAAGAGTGCGGAAGAAACAGAAACTGAATTATTTAAAAATGGTCCAAAAATTTTTGTACAAGAGAAAAAAGAAGAAGACAAAGATATGCATACTGCTCTCATAGACTTTGTACGAGAGAATTATGCTGGCACCAAAGTCTCGGTCACCCTCCTAAACAATTTCTTTGAGTGTCCTTGGAAATGGTATTTCCGAAATTTCTTAAAATTGCCAGAAGTCAAAGGCGCCTCGCTAGCGCTCGGCTCGGCTGTGCATGAGACTATAGAGATGATTTTGAAAGAGCCCAAATTACCAAATGCTAAAAAAATCGAAGAGAAAATCTTATACGAATTAAATAAAGAACTCAAAGACCAAAAAGAAATTGCTCGCCTTGCAAAAGATGCAAAATTAGCTGTAGAAAATTTCACTAATAATTTTTATAAAAATATTTCACCAAAATTTCAGTCCGAGCGCCCAGTGCAATTTCGCGATGAACGTTATCCGCACCTTCTGATGTATGGTAAGATTGATCTTACAGAATGGAATGATGACGGGGGAGTGTCTGTGACGGATTTCAAAACAGGAGGAAGTAAAACTACAGGGGTTATAGAAAAGGTGGATGAAGAGGGTCGGCTTTCCTCGCTGATGCGCCAGCTCGCAATGTATACTTACCTCGTAGGTGGGGCTGATAAAAAGAAAGTCTCTACTTCGCGCCTATTGTTCCTAGAAGCAGATAGTAAAGATAAAAATGCAATTTATTCTACATATATAAATGAAGAACAAATAGACCTCCTGATTCGTGACATAAAAGAATACGACGAAACACTAAAATCTGGCACGTGGACAAAGCGCGAGTGCCTTGCCAAATCTTGGGGCAAAAATGCAGAATGTGAATATTGCAAACGTGCAGAAATATATAAATAATTTCTTCTTGCAAAAGAGGGTATTTGAGAGTATATTTTATGTATTAAAATTTATGTATAAAAAGGCGAATACAAAATCTAAAGAGGAGCTCTTGCGTGACATAGAAAATGAGAATTTTCGTCGCAAGACCCTTTCTTTTTATAAATATGTAAAGATTGCAGACCCCAAAGAAATGCGGGATATTTTAGTCGATAAATTTATCGAGCTTAAATGCCTCGGTAGAATTTATGTCGCCCATGAAGGCATCAATGCTCAGATGAATGTACCAGAGCACAACTGGCAAGCATTTGATGATTTTATCCAAAACACAAAAGAATTTTCTGGCGTGCCATATAAGGTGGCAGTAGAAGAAAAAGGCAAATCAAGTTTTCTGAAGCTTATCGTGAAAGTCCGCCCGAAGATAGTGGCCGACGGGCTCGACGATAGTACTTTCGACCCTGCGAATACCGGCGAGTATGCGACGGCCGAAGATGTGAATGATATGATAGATAGAGGAGCGACAGTGATAGATATGCGCAATATTTATGAAGCGGCCATAGGGCATTTTGAAAATGCGAAACTCATGAATGTGGATACTTTCCGTGAGCAACTTCAAAAAGTGACGGATATGTTTAAAAATAAAAAAGACGAAGAAGTGCTACTGTATTGTACAGGAGGCATCAGGTGTGAGAAGGCTTCAGCTTGGATGAAACACAATGGTTTCAAAAATGTAAAACATATCAAGGGTGGGATTATCGACTATGCGCACCGTGTAAAAGAAAAAGGTTTGCAAAATAAATTTAAGGGTAAAAATTTCGTCTTTGATGAGCGTATGGGCGAGAGGATAGGGGA
>JBGATK010000005.1:0-79341 GCA_044229265.1 Minisyncoccia bacterium
GGTAAATAATTCAATATCTGATTTATATAATGACAATATTGAAATATTAAATAAAAATATTAACCAACTTAATGAAATAGACAAGTCATTAGCAAAATCATTTGCTAATTACAATAAAAGCATACGAGCCAAGTAGCATTATTAATATATTTTTATGGTCAAACCCACCTGAATTGTGTGGGTTTTTTATTACCAAAATTTGCCAAAAAAAATGTTTTCATGTAATACTTAACCTAATATATGAAATTATTAATCGTAGAATCCCCTTCAAAAGCTAAAACTATAGAGAAATATTTGGACGGCGCTTATACTGTGCGTGCTTCTGTGGGGCACATACGGGACTTGCCAAAATCCAACAAAAAGGCCATCGACATCGAAGGTGGTTTTATTCCACATTATGAAATCTCTAAAGGCAAAGAGCATGTAGTAAAAGAACTTCAACAACTCGCAGAAAAAGCAAGTGAGGTAGTACTGGCAACAGACCCTGACCGTGAAGGTGAAGCTATAGCTTGGCATTTAGAAGAATTACTCAAAACTGATAAAAAAATAAAAGCAACTATAAAGCGTGCTACTTTTCATGAAATTACTAAAGAAGCCGTAGAAGAAGCATTGCAAAACCCACGCCCTATTGATACTGATCTGCGTCGTGCTCAAGAGGCTCGCAGAGTTTTGGACCGTCTAGTGGGTTATGATCTTTCTGGAATAATTTGGAAAAAAGTTCGATACGGCCTTTCAGCAGGACGTGTGCAATCCCCCGCATTACGTATCATCATGGAACGTGAGCGAGAAATTCGCGCTTTTATACCAGAGAAATATTTTAAGATCTGGGGTAATTTTCAGGTGTCGGAACTCAAGGGATCCCGAGCTCCGACACCTGAAAATTTAATTTTAACTTGCGATGAAGAACCTAGAGATGAAAAACTAGTAGAAAAAATTCTAACCGAAGGTAAAAAAGGAAAATGGCAAATAAAAGATGTAAAAGAAACAGAAGCAAAAAGAAGCCCTCGTGCGCCTTTTACTACTTCTACTCTGCAACAAACAGCATCAACTCGCCTTGGGTACTCGCCTTCACGCACCATGCAAATAGCTCAAAAGCTTTATGAAGCCGGACACATTACATATATGCGCACCGACTCTACAAATATTTCAAATACGGCTCAAGCTCAAATTTGCGCTGAAATAGAAAAGGCTTATGGAAAAGATTATGTAGAAGCTAGAGTTTTTAAAACCAAATCCAAAAATGCACAAGAAGCACACGAAGCCATTCGTCCAACACATGTAAATATAAAACATGCAGGAACAAATGAACAACAAAATTTATATAAATTAATTTGGGAACGCACAGTGGCGAGTCAAATGGCCGATGCAAAAATTTTGCGGACTAAAATTTCAGCTGAAATTTTAGGTCAAAGCGAATTACCAGCTTTTTCTGCAAATGGTTCACAAACCCTTTTCCCTGGTTGGCTACTTGCCGATCCAGATGGTAAAGGCGAAGACGTAGAATTACCAAAAGTAAAAAAAGGCGACAACATAAACCTCAAAGAACTTTTTAGCGAAGAAAAATTTACCGAACCCCCAAATAGATACACAGAAGCAGGGCTAGTCAAAGAACTCGAATCCCGTGGTATAGGTAGGCCTTCAACTTATGCTTCTATAATGAGAACGCTCGAAGAACGCGAATACGTTCACAAAGAAAATAAAACTCTATTCCCTACTGATACTGGCGAAGTGGTTTCTGATTTCTTGGAAAATAACTTTGCAAATTATATTTCAGATACATTCACTGCAGAGATGGAAGACGAACTCGATGAAATTTCCAGAGGAGAGCGTGAATATGAAAAAACTTTAAAAGAATTTTACGGACCATTTTTGAAACAAGTAAAAGAAAAAGACAAGTTGGGTAAAGCTACAGATCTAGGCGAAGCTCCGGCAGATATGATTTGTCCAAAATGCGGTGGAAAAATGATAGTCAAACTTGCTCGAACTGGAAAATTTTATTCTTGTGCAAAATATCCAGAATGTGATGGTGCACTAAAATTAGATGGTACAAAACTAGAAGGCCCAAAAGAAACTGGCGAACTATGCCCACTTTGCGGAGACAAAAAAGGTAAAAATGGTGGTGGTAAGCTCGTAGTCCGCGAAGGACGCTATGGATCTTTTATCTCTTGCTCTCGTTATCCAAAATGTAAATTTATAAAAGAAGATGAAGAAGAAAAGAAACGCAAAATGACAGATGTAGAGTGCCCTACTTGCAAGAAAGGTTTTATGATGGAGCGTCGTGGCCGATTTGGCATATTTTATTCTTGTTCAAATTACCCAGATTGTAAAAATGCTATTAAAACCAAACCTACTGGCAACATCTGCCCTATGTGTAATTCACTCATGATGCTTGGCACCAAGACTATCCCTGAACGCTGCTCAAACAAAACTTGTCCAAATCACAACCCGCATAAATTAAATCAGATTAAATAAAAAGAGCTAGCTAATTTTCTAATATACTATATATGCTATAATTATTTTATGGCTGGTTATAAAGAAATCATAGATATCATGGGGAAAGGAATTTCTGCTGAAGAAGAGAAGCTTATAGAAAAAGCTTATCATTTTGCAAAGAAAGCCCATGAAGGTCAAAAACGCATGAGTGGTGAACCATATTTTATTCACGTGGTGGAAACTGCAAAAATTCTAGCGAAGCTCGGCATGGATGCCACTACAATAGCGGCCGGACTTATGCATGATGTTCTTGAGGATACTGAAATAACTCACGAAGAAATGAAAAAAGAATTTGGCGAGGAAATTGTATTTCTCGTAAATGGCGTTACTAAACTCGGCACACTGAAATATCGCGGACACGAGAGACATGTCGAGAGTATGCGCAAATTTTTCATAGCTATGGCAAATGACATTCGTGTAGTTATTATTAAATTTGCAGACAGGCTCCACAACCTGCGAACTTTAGAATATGTAAAGCCTGAAAAACAAGCGCGCATCGCTCTCGAATCTATCGAAGTTCATGCCCCACTCGCCGACAGGCTAGGTATGGGAAAATTAAAAGGTGAAATAGAAGACGCAGCTTTTCCATATGCATTTCCAAAAGAATACAAAAAAACCGAAGAAATAATTGCCGAGAAAAAAGATTTATATAATAAATATTTACAAGAAATTCAAACTGAACTTGAAAAAGCTCTTGAAAAAAATGAAATAAAAGTAGATGAAATAAGTTCACGCCTAAAGCATAAATATAGCTTATACAAAAAACTTCTGCGGTATGATATGGATATAGCTAAAATATACGATGTGGTGGCCCTGCGAATAGTGGTAGATTCTATCGAGGATTGCTATCGAGTATTAGGATTAGTTCACTCCCTATGGAAGCCTCTAGTAGGCCGTATAAAGGACTATATTGCCCTACCAAAGCCAAATGGATACAAATCCCTCCATACTACTGTAATAACCAATTCTGGAGCAATAGCCGAAATACAAATTCGAACAAAAGAAATGCATGCCGAAGCAGCCTATGGTATCGCCGCACACTTTGCATACAAAGAAAATGGAAATAGTAAAGCCAAAGATCATAGCAGTAAATTTAAATGGATTGAAGAATTAAAAGAACTCAACTATAGCCCAGACAAGCCAAAACAATTTTTAGAACATTTAAAAATGGATTTCTTTAGTCATCGTATTTTTATTTTTACTCCTAGTGGCGACGTTGTTGATTTACCAGAAGATTCTAGTCCCATAGATTTTGCTTACAATATTCATACTGATATTGGCAATCACACAGCAGGAGCAAAAATAAATGGTAAAATGGCGCAAATATATTCTAAGCTTAAAAATGGTGATATTGTAGATATAATTACAAAAGAAAATGCCAATCCCTCTAGTAAGTGGCTCGATTATACAAAAACTACCATAGCAAAAAAACACATCAAAGCTTATTTAGAAAAAAATTCCCTACTCTCTAGACTAAAATCCTACGGCAACTGGCGTAAATAAAAATGACTAGGTTTTATCCTAGTCATTTTTATTACAAACTAAACTTTGATAAATCGTAAAGATCTTCATCATCGTCTTTTTTAATTTCTTCACGAGAACGATCATCAAGCATTATTTCCTCACCTCCATTTTCTACTATATGTTTATCTAGCATTTCAGTCATAGGCCTTTCTAAAACCTGTTTTTGAATCATTTCTAAAATCGCTTTTAAATCATCTTGTGAGAAAAAGTCTATTTTGATTTGGCCACCATTTTCTTTTTGTTCTATATGAACCCGAGTGCCGAGCTTGTCTTGAAAAGCTTCTTCAAATTCCATAATTTCTACAGAAGGTAGCAAACTTTTATTGCGCACTTTTTCAACAGCGACTCTACGGGCCAAGCGCTCTGCTTCACGAACTGTGATTTTTTTGAAAATAATTTCTTTAAATAAAACTTTTTGCTCTTCAGGTCTATCAGACAGCATAAGTAGTGGCCTAGTATGGCCTTCACTCATCTTACCTTCTGACAGAGCATTTAGCATTTCTTCAGGTAGTGCGAGTACTCGCATAGAATTAGAAACATATTCGCGACTCTTGCCTACTTTTTTAGCAATATCAAGATGAGTAAATTTAAATTCACTAGCTAATCGTAAAAATGCACGAGCTCTATCGACTACATTTAAATCCTCGCGTTGTAGATTCTCTAGTATTGCGAGTTCGAGCTTCATCATTGCATCATCACCAACACGAATAATTACTGGCACTTGAGAAAGTCCTGCTAGTTTACTTGCGCGAAGTCTGCGTTCACCAGCTATGAGTTCGTATTCTACTAAAAGCCCTCCATCAGGCTTTTCTATTTCAGTTCGAGATACAGTTAGAGGCTGAAGTACTCCGTATTGTTTTATAGAGTTGGCAAGTTCAGAAAGTTTAGCATCATCGAATTCACGACGAGGCTGATAAGGGTTTGGTTTGATTTTATCTGTCTCAATCCAGAATATTGAATTAGAATATAAATTAGACATAAAAATATTTTAGCATAAAAAATAGAAAGAGCGAAAATTGATTTTTTGCATAAATTTGTGTAAAATGTGTGAATTGCCGGAGTGCAAGAAATTTGATTTATAAATATTGCCCAGGTGGCGGAATTGGTAGACGCGATAGACTCAAAATCTATTAATGGCAACATTGTGAGAGTTCGATTCTCTCCCTGGGCACAAATTAAAAAATAATATGAAAACTAATAAAATAAATTCTATAGATTTCCAAGTTGAAGGTGGGCACAAGCTCGCAGGTTTTATTAAAACTAATTTTTCCAAAAATGGCTCTGTGGGCCTGCTTTGTGCTTCTCTATTAAATCGTGGCAAGACTACCTTACACGGCATTGCTCGGATCGAAGAAGTAAATCGTGTCATAGAGATTATTGAAAGCATAGGTGTCAAAACTAAATGGGTAGGCCACAATACCATAGTCATCACTCCACCAAAAGAATACAATTTAAAAAATATCAATGTAGATTCAGCTATCAAAACTCGCTCAGTACTAATGATCATTGGGCCAATAATTCATTATTTAAAAAATTTCTCTATCCCTCATGCGCAAGGTTGCAATTTAGGTAAAAGAACTATCGCAGCTCATACTTATGCCATGGAAGATTTGGGAATAAAAATAAAGACCACAAATGACAGCTATGAAATAAGTGCAAAAAAACTAAAAGCTGGAGAAATAATCATGTACGAAGCTGGCGATACTGCTTGTGAAAATATTTTATCTGCTTGTGCGCTCATAGATGGGACTACTACTATCAAATTCGCTAGTGCAAATTATATGGTTCAAGAAATTTGTTTTTTCTTAGAGACTCTAGGAGTAAAAATAGATGGTATAGGCACCTCAACCCTAGTCGTACACGGTATAAAAGAAATAAATAAAAATATAGAATATAGCAATAGTGAAGACCCTATCGAGAGTATGATGTTCATAAGTGCAGCTATTACCACTGATTCAAGTCTTACTATTACAAGGTGCCCAATAGAATTTCTATCTTTAGAGTTAGAGAAATTAAAAAGGATGGGACTCAAATATAAAATCATAAAAAATTATTTTTCTTATAACGGCAGGACAAAATTAGTCGACATAGAAATACTTCCTTCAAAATTAACAGCACTTCATGACAAAATCCATGCTCTGCCTTACCCTGGAATAAATATGGACAACTTGCCATTTTTCGTACCTATTGCGGTAAAAGCAAAAGGTCAAACCATGATCCACGATTGGGTTTATGAAAATCGCGCCATATATTTTACAGAATTAAATCGCCTCGGTGCGGACATTACTCTCGCTGATCCACATCGTGTATATATTCAAGGTGGCACTATTTTGAAGCCTGCTCAAGTCGTGTGCCCTCCTGCGCTTCGCCCTTCGATGGTAATACTCATAGCTATGCTTGGCGCCAAAGGCACTTCGATACTAAGAAATGTATATATGATAAATCGTGGCTACGAAGAAATAGCCGAGCGATTAAATTCTATCGGTGCGAAAATTAAAATTATCAAAAACTAACATGTCAAAGGGCATCTTTGACACTTCAATTTTACAAAAAACTATGTATTTATTATCTATTTGTAAGAATCAATAATATGTCAAAGGGCATCTTTGACACAAAACCAAAAGTTATCGTAATGCTGGGGCCGACAGCTACTGGCAAGAGTGCACTAGCAGTAAAAATTGCTAAAAAAATAAACGGTGAAGTAATATCCGCAGACTCTCGGCAAGTTTATAAAGGATTAAATATAGGTACTGGTAAAATTACCACAAAAGAGATGCAAAGCATTTCTCACTATCTGCTTGATGTAGTAAATCCCAAAAAAATATTTACAGTAGTAGAGTATAAAAAACTTGCCGAAATAAAAATAAAAGAAATTATCTCGAGAGGTAAAACTCCTATTGTTTGCGGGGGAACAGGCTTCTATATAGATGCCGTAGTAAAAGGGGTGATATTACCACCCGTGCCTCCAAATCCTAAATTACGTAATGAATTAGGCAAGAATTCCCCAGCAGAGAATTTTAAGATATTACAAAAATTGGACAAAAATAGGGCAAAAGATATAAAAAATAAAAATGAAATAAATAATAATGTCCGCCTAATTAGAGCTATAGAAATAGCTAGCGCCATAGGCAAAGTCCCCCATACCACTGAGGTCCGACCTCAGTATGAATTCATAAAAATTGGATTGACACTCCCCTTGCCTGAATTAGAAAAAAATATCAAAACCAGAGTAAAAAAAATGTTTGATAAAAAAAATCATGGTGGATTATTAAATGAAATTGCAGAGTTAAAAAAATCTGGCATTAGTGAAAAACGCCTCAAAGAATTTGGCTTTGAATACGACAACCCGACTATCGATTCTGTGATATTAGGCTCCGTGCAATATGCAAAAAGACAAATGACTTGGTTTAAAAGAGATAAAGAAATTAATTGGTTCGAACCTTCTTCTTTATCAGTCCCCAAAATAGTGGAACTAGTGAAAACAAAACTACGATAATGATTAGATAATGAACATAATCTTTAGAATTTGGTAGTAGCTCACCTAGGAAATAACCAAGTAGTGTCATTGTTGTAGACCAGAGCACTGCTCCAGCTAAATTCCACAAGACAAAAGTCTTTTCATGCATCTTTGCCATACCAGCTACTATCGGTACAAAAGTTCGCACAACAGGAATAAAACGAGAAAAAAGCATTGCGGTTTTGCCGTGCTTTTCAAAAAAAACATGAGCTTTTTCTATATGTTTGTCTTTTAAAAACTTACCGAAAAATGAATGATTCTTGAACCTATATATGTGCGTTCCCATATAATAGCCTGCAATAGAACCAAAAAAAGTTGCTATGAATATTACAAAAATACCAACATGTAGAGATATGATTCCCGAAGAAGCCAATATTCCTACAGAGAATAACAATGAGTCCCCAGGAAGAGGAAAAAATATACCGGACTCCAAGAATACAACAATAAAAACGCCTACATAACCGTAAGTTGTGATGAGGTACGATATATCGAAAATATTTTCCATTTAATGATTATAACATATAATGCGTAATTCATTCTTTTAATTTAAAGTTTTTTAAAAATATCATTGACTTTGAGTACACAGCTGTTAGTATTGAACTATGATACCAACACCAGTAATACAAATGCCATATAGTGTCCCTTCATTTTCGCAGATCAGCGATATTTCATCTGTGTCTTGGAAACAAAAAGGTTGCGGAGTAGCCGATGTTGCAATGATAGTAGAATTTTATAAACCAAATACAACTTCAGTTCAAAAAGTACTTGAGGAAGGAATAAAGTCTGGTGCTTATGTCAAAAATGTAGGCTGGAGCCATCAAGGCCTCGCCTCCTTAGCACTCAAGTACGGATTAGTCGGTAAAACTGTTGACCTATCTGTAGAAAAAAATACAACTGCCTTGAAAGAGTTTAAGGAAATAGTAGAAGAAGGTCCTGTCATAGCTTCTATCCACCGTGGCTTTAATCCAAAGAGTCCAAATGGTCACCTCATCGTCGTCACTGGATTTGATGATGAACTGGTTTATTACAATGACCCTGGCAAACATTATGGTATAAAAACAGTTGCAATGACTGATTTTGTCAAAGGCTGGAAAAAGAAACTCATAGTTATAAGAGAGCCTGAGCATAAAGCAAATGTTATCATATAATGTGAAAAAAATACTTACAGTTGTGAGCATTATCGCCATCTTGGCTTTTTTATTTGTAATTTATTTAACAAAAACTCCAAATAAAGAAATTGTAGAAGCTCCAAAAAATCCTCCAGTAGTTGAAGTAGTAGAAGGCCCATATGAAAAGTGCTACTCGCGCGCTACAATTGCCACAACAGAAAAACCTTTTGCTGTGGAAGAATATGTAAAATTAAAATTCGACAAACAAAAAGTCGATGGATATAAATTTGGTTTTCAATCCGGTCCTGGGTATAGCAATGGTTACAGTGGTACTTTGATAGGTAATATAACTGATACCGATATACTGGTTGATTTTGCATACACTGTAGAAGGCTCAAAAAATACAGAGGAAGAGGTGTATCTAAAAAAGGATGAATCAATAGAAAAAATTCAGTATCAACTTTTGGAAAAAGGAAAGAAACTAGTTCCTGATAGAAATAAAGAAGTGAATAGACTACCCTATCCTGCCATAGATTGTAAGGTGTATGAGGAAAAATTACCTAGATAGTGGAGTTTATAATGACTGCGGGCTTGATGTTTGGATTTCAGAACTGATAAGAAGGGATCATGCTTTGATTAAGGCAGGTTTTAATAATTTAAATCATAGTAAACAATAATATCAAGCTTTTGTTTTAATATATCTAATATCTGGACAAAACCAGTTTTACTTGCTGACCATATTTCTGGCTTATCTGTCATTGATTTTATAATATCTTCTGAGCTCATCCATTTAATTTCTTGAACTTCACCATCATTAAATTTTAAAGTAGCAATATCTCCATTAAATTCGTAATAAAAAGAATGAGTAAATTCTCTATTAGGATTGTGGTCTCTTTTAAAGATTTCTCCTTGAATTAAACTCTTTTGATTCAAGTCCAAGCCAACTTCTTCCATTAATTCATTTTTAATTCCATCCTCAATACTTTCACCACTTTTTATATGCCCACCAAAACGGGTATCCCAACAGTTGGGGTTTGAGTCTTTCTCCTTAGAACGTAAATGAACTAAAATACTTATTTGATTTTCTACTATCTTAAAAAGATAAATATGTACGGTACGGTGCCATAATCCAGTGGAATGAATTTCTGACCTCAATCTATTCTCTCCAGTTAAAACATTATTCTCGTCAACAAGATCCAAATATTCCATAGTACTATCATATCATAAGTTCGGAATTACACTAAAGTGTACAAACTTAGACCTATAAATATATAGATGATTGATGTGCGGGCTTGATGTTTGGATTTCAGAAATGACTGAATGGTAATTTGTCATTAAAAAATAAAATTAGCAAATAATTTAAACTCCGTGCATACCCTTATTTTATAAGGTTTAAATAATCTATTGACTTTTATCTTAAAAAGGTGTATAATGTGCATGTAGAGTACTTTGAAAATGATTGTTGTTAGTAAAGCTTAAGGAGCTACAATTTCTTGGCTTTCTAGGTTTTACTAACAACTAAAATAAAAAGTCATGAAAAATTTAATTATTGTTATTGTTTTATTAGCAGGATGTGTATTGTTTTTCCAAAATACAAAAGGTACTGTTCATTATAAAGTGCATAGTACTAAATTTGGAACAGAGTTCAATATAAGTCGTTTAAATATCTTTGAAAACTCTTATAAAAAGAAAGATACCTTGCAATTAAGTACAGGAATTAATATGGACTACACATTGGAAAAACTTCCTACACAACAAATTAAAGACACAAGTTATGTATGGAAAAATTCCGATGGAGTCGAATACAACATTTATTTTTGGAAAGTTGTAATCGATGAAATCAACTAAAAGTTTTTAGAAATTTTTACAAAATTTCTCGCGAACATATGTTCGCGTTTTTTATTTATAAAATGGCAATTTATTATTTTCTATTACCATTTTACTGTGGTGGGCGATGAGAGAATCGTGAGTACGCTTTCGGTCACAAGTATTTTTCTGCTGAAAAATCTCGCGACCCCGGCTCGGCTCGTCAGCCTCCGCCTTTCGATTCTCCCCTCACCCCACTAGTGAAGGTAAGTATAGCAGAATTGATAAAACTTACCATTAAAAAAACTGCTCAATTTATCCAGCTTTAGTAGATTGAAACTAAATGCTTAAAAATTATACACTATTCCCTAAAGTACTTTTTATTGCCATTAGTATTTCAGCGTCGGAAGCATCTAATGGTAATGTAATGGTTTTTTCTAAAAGCGGACTAAAACCTTTTCTAAATTCTTTTTTGTAAGGTGTAAATATTAAACTTTGATTGAATGATTCAATACTAATCGATTTAACGCCAGGCGCTTGTATATGGTTAAAGGTTAGTCCTGTATCTTTTTTAAGATCTTCATCTTCAGAGGAAAACTTAGTTCCTGTAGTACTAAGAAGGAACCTTATTTTATCAACCAATTCAATATCATAGATAATTGGTAATTTAAAATATGGGGAAGTTGCCGTTAGTAAACTAGTCTTCGGGTTAATAGAATATCCATATACGACAAGGAATTTTTTAAGTTGTCTTAAGTCAATAATTTTATTATTTAACATATATGTATTCAAACTTAATTCCTTCTGATTTTGCAATTTCGACTAGTAAAATAAACGGCATCATTTCGTTATGTGTGCAAAAGATTTATACGCTTCCCAATTAGGATCATTGTCAGCATACATCTGCACCTCATACATATTGAACTTCTCTTTAAGATCTTGGTGTATTTTTGGAAAATCTATTCCGCCTCTTTTTGTATAAGACAAAAACTCAATAAACCTCTGACCTTCTAAGCCAGTGATTATGGCGACAAGTGCACCATCTACATTCTTTAAAAATAATTCATCCAATAAATCTTCTATTTCATGCTTTACTTTCATTACAGTTTCATCATGAACTTCAACTGAAATAGCGATGCCCATTTTAATTGGGTAGTCGGGATGACCTATAGCATCTTTGTACCCCATATTGATTCTTACTAATACAGGATTACCAATTGGAGTTTCGTCAATGATAGACCAATTCTCTTTGTATTCATTAAGGGGTTTAAAATCTTTTTGTGTATTTTTAAAAAAATTAAACATATTTTGATTCCTATTTTCCACACTGTCAATATCTGCTGTCTTGCACTAGCGGGCGATGAGAGAATCGGCTAATACATAGCCAGGTATTTTTCCATCTCGCTTCACTCGTACGGAAAAATCTTTCGATTCCTCACACAGGCAAAGCAGTTTGCCTGCTATCTTCGCAAAGCTTTGCTTTGCGGGCGATGAGAGAATCGAACTCCCGCCAGCTCTTTTGGAGAGAGCTGTTCTACCACTAAACTAATCGCCCGTACTACTTATTTATACCTTTCCATGAACTTTTTTGCAACTGCATGAAGCTTTCTACCTACTACTACGTCTCTATATCGAACCTGAATGCACCCTTGATATCCTTCTTTTTTATATAAACCTGTAGTTTTTTTATTGTAGGTTTTCATAAATTGACTAGCGGGTATACCTGTAATATTAGACCAAAATTCTTTCTGTATTTTTTCATTATGATAATCATGGAGATGCATCAAAATTCTAAACTTACTTTCATTTAATTTGAAGCTTTTTCTAAACAATAAAATAAAAGTTTTTATTAGATTTGGATCTGAATTCGTAAAAGTAACAGAATCTTTAATTGATTTACTACCTTCACAGTGATAAATCATTGAGCAAAGTAAAAGAGCTATATTATCCGAAAGTTGCACATTTTTTAATACATTCGAAGCAAAAACATCTGCATCCATATTTTTCTGTTCCGTCTGGGCTCTAATTGTTTTTTGAGAAGCCAGTTGACCTTTTGTAGACTTACTTATCAATCTAGCTTGAGCCGTATCAGAAAGCTCAACGTTTTGTATCCACTTAGAAATTGTACTCTTTGAGACACCTAGAATTTCTTTCAACTCAGTTATAGAGTATCCTTTCTTTCTGTATTCTTTTGCTTTTAGTTCTAAATCTTTTTTCATAAATACGAACCTATTTAAAAGGTTATGTTGTATATTATATCAAAGGTAGTACAAAAAAGAAAATCCCCAATTGGGGATTTTCTAGGAAGACAAAACACACAAAACAATTATTTCTTTGCTTCTTTGTGTTTGGTCTTCTTTTTGCACCATTTGCAAAATTTATTTAGCTCAATTTTTTTGGTAACGAGTTTCTTGTTTTTACTTGACCAGTAATTTACTCTCTTACAAGTCCCGCAAGCAAATTTTATAAGTCTATCTTGTGACATGGGTCTAATATACTATATTTAGCTTAAAATTGCAAATTATTTCAAAAACCTGCGAACTAGTGGATTTATACGGTAAAAACGCTTAATTATAGGGTTTATTCGTGTAGTTATTTCATAATTTATAGTATCTGCATCTTGAGCCATCATATCTGCCTCGGCATAGTGGCCACTGTCCCCGCCTATTATCGCAACTTCATCGCCTGTTTTAGCTCCTATATTTGTAAGATCGAGGACTATCATATCCATAGACACTCTGCCCACGAGTTTTATCTTTTTACCTAAAACACTAAATAAACCTTTTGACGAAAGTGCCCTAGGGTACCCATGCCAGTAGCCAATAGGTATTATCCCAAGCTCTGAATCTTTTTTTAATTCTTCGGTTAAATCATATCCAATCTTAGTGCCTTTATTTATTTTTTTAATTTCTGTAATTATAGTCTTCCAAGAAAGCACTGGCATGAGTTTATATTTCTTTTGCATTGCCTGCTTTGTCTCACGCGAAGGCCAGAGCCCATAACTACCGATGCCTATGCGTACCATGTCGTAATGCAATTCAGGAAAGAACATTGTCGAAGATGTAGCACAAATATGACGCAAGGGCTTGTATCCTTCATCTATAAAAGCCATATACCAAGTATCTAGTTTGCCAGCTTGCATCATGGTATATTCTTTACCTGAAAGAGCTTCACCGACAGCGAGATGCGTATAAAGTCCTTCAACTTCCATTTGTTTTAAATCTTTTAAAACTTTCAAAACTTCGCCAAGTTCTTCATATGGGAAGCCTTGCCTGCCAAGGCCAGTATCGACTTTAATATGAATTTTAAGTTTATTTTCTAATTTTAATTTTTTAATTTCCAAAAGCGAATTCATGCTCGAAATAGTAACGGAAATATTCTTCAGACTTGCCTCGACGAAATACGCTGGGCTAGTATAACCGAAAACTAATATTCGGGTTTTAATACCATTTGCGCGAAGTTCTAGTGCTTCTTCGAAAGAATCCACTCCCAGAAACTTTGCGCCTAATTTTACGACTTCTTTAGAAAACAAAACCAATCCATGCCCGTAAGCATTACTTTTGACCACTGGCATTACAATAGTCTTCTTGTTATCAACAATAGAATTAAATAATTTAAAATTGTGAGCAATGGCAGACCTATCTAGCTCGACCCATGTGCGCATTTTTTGTTTTTCTATTTGTGTAAGTTTTTTTTCTTTTAGCATATTATTCTTTTCTAGTTTTTAATTTATTTTCTCTATCAAACCTTGCCATAGCTAGTATAATCAAAGTATCTACCAAGTCTTCCCTATTAATACCAGAAATTTCCCAAAGTTTTGGATACATACTAATATTTGTAAAACCCGGAATTGTATTTATCTCATTTACATAAATTTCTCCTTTTTTGGTTAAGAAAAAATCTACCCTAGAGAGTCCTTCACATTCTAGTGTTTTAAAAACTTGCACTGCGATACTTTGAATCTTCTTTTCGATATTTTTTGGTAATTTTACGCCCACCACTAGTTTTGCAGAATCATTGATATATTTTGCGTCATAAGAATAAAAATCTTTTGTCGGAGCTATTTCGCCCAATTTTGAAGCTTTCGGATTTTCATTGCCTAAAATTGCACACTCTATCTCACGGCCTATTATATTTTTTTCAATTACAATCTTTGTATCGTATAAAAATGCTTCATCTATGGCTTTTTTAAATTCACTTTCTTTTTCAACCTTATTTATACCAACAGAAGATCCTAAATTCGCAGGTTTTACAAAAACAGGTAAACCTAATTCTTTTTTAATTTTTTCAAATTTAATTTTTTCACCTTTCTTGAAAACTAAGTATTTACCTATCTTTATTTTAGCATCGCGCAAAAGACGCTTGGTAATATCTTTGTCCATAGACAAAGCTGAGCCTAAAACGGACGGACCGACAAATGGAATATTTAAACTTTTTAGTAAACCTTGTATACTACCGTCTTCTCCATAAGGACCATGTAATACAGGAAAACAAACATCGCAAGAAATAAGTTTATTTAAATCAAAACTACCGTCATAGTTTATTTTAATTGGGATAACTTCGTATTTATTTTTATTTATAGCATCTATCACATTTTTAGAAGAATTTATAGACACCTCGTGCTCTGCACTTCTACCACCAAAAAGTATTGCTATCTTTAGTTTATTTTTACTCATAACTTTATTATATACTAAACTTCTAAAACTGCATTTTTGAAATCTTTTGGCATTTTGGTTATGTTTTCTGCGCCTTTTGTTTTGATAACCATCATGTCTTCTATGCGTACACCACCGAGGCCTCGAATGTATATACCGGGCTCTATCGTCATCACGCAACCTACTGGCAGAGTGTCAGTAGTATTTGGCTTGAAATTCGGCCATTCGTGGATGACTGTGCCCACGCCGTGCCCTAGACCATGCTTGAAATTATTTTTATATTTTTGTGCGAGGAAAGACCTCGCACAAGTGTCTACTTTTTTAGCATCTTTCTCCCCTTTTTCAAGTAGCTTGATGGCTAGTTCATTTGCACGCAAGACATCTTTATAAATTTTAAAAAGTTTTTCTTGTTTTATTTTTCCTTTTTTATCAATTGATAGTCCAAAGAAAAATGTGCGAGTCATGTCTGAGCAATAATGATTCACTGTGGTACCAAAGTCTAGCATGATAATGTCACCCAATTTTAACTTTGTATCATTTGGCTCGTGGTGAATATTGGCAGTATTTTTTCCAAAGGCCACTATCGGCGTAAAAGAAAGTATCGGCGCATCGTATTTTACAAATTGATTTTTGATGAAATTTTGAACTTCTAATTCACTTATATTTAGCTTAAGAAATTTCAAAACATCAGCCAGAACTTTCTCAGATATCCTTTGCGCTTTGATAATATTTGCGAGCTCTGCTTTAGTTTTAGGCGCCCTAACTTCATGTATTAATTTAGTGTTATTATTTTTTCCCATGGCAAATTTTCTTTTCCAAAGTGGCCGTATTTGGCAGTTTGGCTGTAAATTGGCTTTTCTAATTCTAATTTTTCGATTATGGCTCTCGGGCGGAAATCAAAATTCTTTTTTACTACAATGCTCAAGTCTTCACCTTTTTCATTTATAGCTTCTATCATGAGGGGCTCAGCCATGCCTATAGCATAAGCTACAGATACGAGGGCTTCTTTTGCAAAACCATTTGCTACTAAATTCTTAGCCACAAACCTACACATATAAGCACCGCTTCTGTCTACCTTGGTAGCATCTTTGCCAGAAAAACACCCTCCGCCGTGCGGTATGAGGCCACCATAAGTATCTACCATGATTTTGCGACCAGTCAGCCCTGTGTCAGCATAAAAACCACCAGTAGTGAATGAACCAGAAGGATTAACAATAATTTCTACGCCTATAAAATCTGCCCCTAGAACTGGCGCAATTATTTTTTCAGTAATTTCTTTTTTAATTTCTTCGTTGGTTATATTTACATCATGCTGAGTACTTACGAGTACGGTTTTTACTTTACCACCTATTATTGTTATTTGTGTTTTGCCATCAGGTAAGAGCCATGCTATTTCGCCGGACTTTCTTTTTTCTTCCAAAGCTTTCGCGAGTTTGTGGGCAAGCACTACACCTCTAGGTAAATATTCTGAAGTTTCATCTATAGCAAAACCGTACATTATGCCTTGGTCGCCAGCACCACCTGTGTCTACTCCGCCTGCTATCTCGCGGGATTGAGTAACCACTTGCACAGCGATATCTAGCTCTTCTTTGTAGCCGATATTTTTGTAAACATCTTTTGCAATTTGTGCGTAATTTATTTTAGCATTTGTAGTTATCTCGCCACCTATAACGAGGTGTCCGTGCCCGCCAAAAACTTCGACAGCCACACGACTCTTTGGATCTTCGTTTAGACAAGCGTCCAAAATAGCGTCAGAAATTTGGTCGCAAACTTTATCAGGGTGTCCTTCGGTTACAGATTCGACTGTGTAATTGTCATTGTGTTTATAAAACATAAAATTCAGTATAGCATTAATTTTTTGCATTAAAAAGTATATCTGTTAAGATTAAGACATGCCTAAAAATACAAAAAACAATAAAGAAAAAACAGAAATAAAATCTATAATAAATGAGAAAAACATATCAAATGCTGATGTGGTGTTCCTTTCTTGTTCTTACGACAAAACGGCATCCAGCCATAAAGGCACAGCTATGGGACCAAAAAAGGTTATAGAAATGCTCGAGAGTCAAATTGAATTTTATGACAGATCTTTAAATGTAGAGATGATTGATTATATAAAAAGTGCACATAAAGACATGGGTAATTTGAATAAATTCTCGCCCGATGATGTTTTACGCAAAATTCACGCTACTGCTGAAGAATTAGTAAATATGGATAAGTTTGTTTTCGTGCTTGGAGGTGAGCATTCTGTACCACTTGGACTTTACCAAACTCTTGCGGATAAATACAATCCGAAGGATGTGACCATACTGCAAATAGATGCACACCTCGACATGCGCAACGACGATAGCGATTACAGTAAGAATCCTACGCACCTCGCCCACTCGACCATAATGCGCAGAGCTCATGAGTTAGGATTTAATATAATAAATGTCGGAGCTCGAAGCTTTTCGAAAGCTGAATTAGATTATGCAAATAGTTTCAAAAATATAAAAGTCTTTCAATTTGGACACCCAATGAAGAAGCCAGAAAAAGAAGAAATCCTAAAAGCTATCAAGACAAAATATTTATACATCACCATAGATGTGGATGGTTTTGATCCATCTGTAATGCCTGGCACCGGCACTCCAGTCCCTGGTGGCCTAAAGTGGAACTATGGTATGAAGCTCATAACAAAAGCCATAAATAAAAAAGGCACCACATTAATTGGTGCCGACATAGTCGAAGTCTCTCCGCAAAAAGAAACAGTTATAACCGAATACGCTTCTGCGCAGCTCGCTTATAGTATAATCTGCGAAAAATTCAAAACTAGAGTGAAATAAAAAAATCCCCGGCAGTTTATTACCAGGGAAATAATTGTTTACAATAGGTCTTTCTTTATGCGGTCTTCAAAAACAAAAAGAAGTTTTTGAAAAATTTATAAACACTTGAGAACACAAATCTTAATGTGAACCCAAATGTTGCACCGAGGATAAATGGCAGGTTTTTAAATAGTCCAGACTTAATCATTGCTAAAATGTAGTACTTAAATCTCAAACAATTGCCAAATTTCCTAATTTCCTCATCTTTATTCCACTTATCAAATGAAATAAGATTAATAAATAATAAAGAAAGTGAGGACATTGCAAATCCTAAAATAATGTAAGTTCCTAAAAAGGTTATTAATCCATTAATTAAATTGGACAATGGGCCATACTTTAAATAAAACAAGTCAACAAAAGCAAATACTAATGGATATACCATCATAATACTAAAAGAAAGTATTGTAACAATTGCTACTCCAACTCTGGCATTGTACTTTTGTTCAATTGCAATCGAGTCAGTGTTTGGTTCTCTTCCGAAAATTTCATCTTTCTCATTCCAAATGAAAGCGATAATGAAAATTAAAGGGAAGAAAATCAAATTCCACCAGTGGGAAATTTGAAGTGCATTAGGAAGATTTATCTCCCAAGTATCCCAAATGATTAAGGTTTTTTCATACAATGGTGTAGCTCTTGTAGCCAACAACACTGTGTAAGTGACCATGGTCATAAATGTAAACCAAAGGTACAAAGAAAACTGTTTCCAATTCATAAAAAATTAATTAATATGTGAAAGAAATTTTGCGTCTACTCTCTTTGATTATGCTGATTTTCAACGCACCACTCAGCGAATTCTTATATAGAATAGCACACTTAGTAGTAAAAGTCAAGTTTATTGTCCTAAATAAAAAAAATAGTCACTTAAATTTAAGCGACTATTTGTATCTTATTGCAGAGAATAATTTTAATCTTCTGCGTATTTTACACTCAAGGCAATTACCCTAAGTGTATCTTCAGGGCAATTCTTTTTTATTAAAAAATATTCCATAGTATCTTTTTTTGTAATCTGAAATATTTGATCCCCTTCAACCGGGGTGTATTCTTTACTGTTAGCTGCTCCCACAACAACTCCAGCAACAAACCAGCAGGAAGTTAAAGTAAACATAAAAGATACGACGATAAGAAATAATACTTGTTTCATTTTTAATTGATTTAGTTAGGTAAAAAATAATATCCCATTTATATGAGGTGCTATTTTTTTCCTAACTAAATTTCTATTTCAAAGAACTACTTAATTACACATAAAGTATACCATACTTAATGATAAAAGTCAAGCATATTTGCTATTTTTCTTATAGAATAAGGCTATAATCCTTCTTCTTTTAGCTTTTCGAGTAATTCTTTAGCTTTATTTGAGATTTTGTGCGGGAGCTTGATATGGATTTTTACATACAAATCCCCTTTTGTACCTTTAAAAACAGCTTCGCCTTTGCTAGACATTTTCAAAGTCTCACCACTATGCACACCAGCTGGTACTGGAATAGTTATTTCTTCAGTTTTTTTCAAAATTCCTTTTCCTCTGCATTCATCACAAACTTCTTTTGGAATTTCACCAGATCCAAAACAATAATCGCATAAACGAGTATTATTTATATTGCCGAGTATAGTTCTTTTAACTTCATGAATTTTTCCTTTGCCGCCGCAAGTTTTACAAGTATCCATCTTACTACCCTTTTTTGCACCACTACCACTACAATTATCACATTCACTATTTTTTGTAACTGTAATTTTTTTATTTACACCGAGTATTGCTTCTGTAAAAGATATATTTATTTCAGTTTGCAAATCTCTTCCGCGACGAGATTGCGCACGAGAGCCGCCACCGAAAAAGTCTGAAAAAATATCATTGAGGTCAAATTCTATTCCGCCCCCCTGACCAAAGCCACCGCCAAAGTCGAAGCCTTCAAAACCACCAAAGCCACCGCCTTGATTTGATCCACCACCCATATTTGCGTACTGCGAGCCAAATCTGTCGTACTGAGCGCGTTTTTGGTCATCAGAGAGGGTCTGGTAAGCTTCATTTGCTTCTTTGAATTTAGTTTCATTGCCTTCCTTTTTGTCAGGGTGATACTTGTGGGCGAGCTTATAAAACGCTTTTTTAATTTCGTCTTTAGTGGCTCCTTTATTTACACCTAAAATTTGGTAATAATCTTTATTACTCATAGTTTTTATATATTAACAGAATTCTAATAAAATTCAATTTTCTTAAATCATCGGCTCTGATTCTACTTCTTTTTGATTTTCTTTTTCTTCGTCATTCTTACTTCCATGTCCTCTGATTGCAGATTTTTCCTCTGCACTACGAATTATAGTTGCCTCTTCTTCTTCGATAAGTTTTCTGGCTGAATCTTTTGGAATCGCGTATTTTCTACGAGAGGCCGCGATGATTTCTTCTTTGTATGAAGGGTGCGTAGGTGGTAATACACGCAAGGTTTCAGCAGAAAATGGATCATAACTCTCGCCATCAATAGTCATTTTGACATAAAATTCTCCTACAGCTAGGTTGATCAAATCTTTAATATCAAAAATAGGGGCGAACTCTGGTTTTAATTTTACAGCATCTTCGCCACCTACACGAAATGCAATAACCGAACCCACATTACCTAGAACTGCTTGATGAACTTTTGGAATTATTTGCCCTACGTATTGATGCGCCATAGTTAAATTGAGTCCATATTTACGAGCTTCCGAAAGAATATTTTCAAAAGTTTGAGTTACGATATTTTGGAACTCGTCCACATATAAATAAAAATCATAACGCTGATGCTCGGGTATAGCTGCGCGTTCCATACCTGACTGTTTGATTTTTGTTAAAAACATCGAACCAAAAAAACTAGAGTTCTCTTCACCAATGCGTCCTTTGGAAAGATTAATCAAAATAATTTTCTTATTATTCATCAGTTCTGAGATAGAAATTTTATTTTCTCTCTGGCCGAAAATATTTCGAAGGAGTGGATCAGACAGGAATTGGCCTAATTTATTTACAAGTGGAATAATAGCATCGGTATCGAACTTCTCAGACCAATCAGCGAATTCGATAGCGAAGAATCTTTTAACCATATCATCTTGAATATATTCCACTACTTTTTGACGATAATTTCTATCCGTAAGCATGCTGATCATACCGCGCATTGTGGCATAAGGATAGTCGAGTAGTGCGAGGCAAGTAAAACGAAATACGTGTTCGAGACGAGGAGTCCAGTTTGCACCGAATTGCTTTTGGAGGACTTCGATGAGTCCTTGAGTAAGTTGGAATTTAAACATCGGATCCACATTGGAAAGTGGATTAAATGATGCTGGATATTCTGTATCTGAAGGGTCTATAATACATACATCCTCGATACGCTCCCGTGGAATATAATCCAAGATTTGATCTATGAGTTCACCGTGTGGATCTATAACACAAAGTCCATGGCCATAAGAAACATCTTGCCTGATAAAAAGTTCGAGTAATTTGGATTTGCCAACTCCGGATTTTCCTATGATATATAAATGCCTACGCCTGTCGACACGCTTGAGTCCAAAAATAAATTTCTTTTCTTCAAGAGCAGCTACGTAATTTGTACGCCCAATAAAAGAAGCTTCTTCCGGCCTAACTTTACCAAATATCGGAAGCTCTGGTGGTGGTGGAGCGTATTTAATTATCTGCACTCTATTACCCTTTGCCATATGTTCTTTTATTTTAACATAAATACAAAATTTTGTATTTATAAAATTTAATTGTATTATATAATTATGAAATTACACAGATTTATCGGAGAGTATAATTTGAATCAAAATTTGGTAGAAATCACAAATCCTGAAAATATCAAGCAAATAAAGGGTGTTTTGCGGTTAAAAGAAGGAGAGAGTGTTGTTTTGTCAGATGGACTTGGATCTCAAGTAGAAGCCAAGATCACTTCTCTTGCGCATGATAAAATAATTTGTGAAATAATTAGAAAATTAGAAAGTTCAGAGCCGAAGAAAAAAGTCAGTCTTTGCCTCGCTATACTTAAAAAAGAAAACTTCGAACTAGCAGTACAAAAAGCTGTCGAATGCGGTGTGAGTGAAATAATTCCCATAATTACAGAAAGGACAATCAAGACTGGGCTCAATATGGAAAGGTTAAATAAAATAATTCTAGAAGCGAGCGAGCAATGCGAGCGAAGTGTGGTACCAAAACTTCATGAAATAATTAAATTCGAAGACGCTATCAAGGGCGGAGGCAATTCCTCCGCTAGTTTAGAGAAAGTAATTTTCACCCCGTCACTCGCGAGCGACAGGGTAAATACAGAAAATTCTACAGAGTATACACCGAACAAAAATGCCAGTGATGCTAGTATTTTTATTGGTCCTGAAGGTGGGTTTACAGAAAATGAAATAATTCTTGCAAATAAATATGGCTACACTGTCGCTTCTTTAGGAAACTTAATATTACGCGGAGAAACTGCAGCGATAGTCGCTACCTATCGTGTTGTAAACGGAGTTTAAATTATTTTTTAAATTCGTAAACTTTTACTTTGGCAGGTCTTAAAATCTTGTCTTTCATTTTATAGCCAACTTGAATAATACTTTCTATTTTATGATCTTTTTCTGGTACATCTGTAGAAACAAGCTCAACCGATTCGTGAAGATTTGGATCGAAAATGTCACCCACAGAGCCCAAGCTCTTTACTCCATATTCTTCGAAAATAGAATTCATTTGATTGTAAATATATTCTACTCCCACTCGCCAAGCAGGATCTACTTTTTCCCAAGCATTTTTATTTGCAAAAGCCATACTAAAGCTATCAGCTAATGCTAAAAAACTTTCAAGTATTTGTTCCCGAATAGTTTCCTTGCGACGTTCCAACCTATCATTTTCTTCTTTTTTGTAATTAGCAAAATCTGCTCGCTCCTTCTGCCAGCCAGTCAAATATTCTTCCTTTTCTTTCTTTGCCTGCTTTAAATCATTACGGAGTTTCTTTAAAGTCTTCTTCAAATCTTCCTCACCATCATCGTTAAATTCAAATTCTAAAATGTCATCTTCTGCCTCCTCGGGAATTTCAGCCTCTACAACTTCCTCATTTTTTAAATCTAGATTTTTTGTATTTTCTTCATCTTGCATAAGTGCATTTTAGCACAAAAAAATCCCTTCGAAAAGGGATTTTTTTGTGTATTTTTATTTTAACGTTTTGACCATTGTGGAGCTTTGCGGGCTTTTTTGAGACCGAATTTTCGGCGTTCTTTTGCACGAGGATCACGCTTTAAGTATCCAGCTTCTTTGAGCTCACCACGGATATTGCCATCGTGCAATACAAGAGCACGAGCGAGTCCATGACGTACAGCTTCAGCTTGAGAATGATGTCCTCCGCCAGAAACTTTTACTTCTACAGAGAATTTTAATTTACCTTTAGATAATGCAGTAGCAAGCATAACACGTTCTTCTTCTGTCTTGAAAAATTCTTTTATATCTGCGCCGTTTATTACAAAACTAGTTTTAGCAGCTTCACGAATGCGAACACGAGCAGTAGAGGTTTTTCTGCGACCCAATCCTTCAAAATATTCTGATTTTTTTTCTTTCTTTTCCATTTTTATTAAAATTAATTTTCTATTTTTAAATTCTTTACCATTTCCTTGTGAAGTTTATTTTTTGGAAGCATACGGTCTACAGATAACAAAAGTAGTGCTCCGTATCCTTTCTTCTCTACTGTTTCTTTTGCTGTAATAGAACGAAGTCCACCTGGATATCCTGAATAACGTTCATGAGTTATCGATGCAAGTTTTGTTGGAGAAATTGACATTTTTGAGGCATTTATAACCTTTACTGGAGAACCAGAAAAAACATTTCTTTCAAAAGAAACTTTGTCTTTACCCATAAGAGCTGTAGCTATGGAAGTAGCCACCCTGCCTAAACTCTTACCTGTTGCGTCTATTATTTTTTCTTCTTTTTTTATCATATATTTATACAAATTCTATTTGTGCCATAGGTGCGCCATCCGACTTACGAACGCCTAATTTAAGAATACGAACATATCCGCCAGTTCTATCAGTATATTTTGGAGCAATTACTTCAAAAAGCTTTTTCGCATCACGCTTATTGTTGTCTAACTTTGCTACAACTAATTTTCGATTTGCAAGCGTATCTTTCTTTGCTTTGGTCAACAATTTTTCAACAAATGGTCGTAGCTCCTTTGCTTTTATAAGTGTAGTTTTCATTTTTTCGCGCACTATCAAATTACGTGCAAGCGAAGAAACTAGTGCATCACGCTTAGACATTGTTCTCCCGAATTTTCTTTTGTTATTATGGTGTCTCATATCCTTTTTTAAAAATTAAATAAATTATTCCTTCAAATTAAGACCGAAAGCAGTCAATGCTTTTTTAATTTCTGAAATACCTTTTTCACCTATGCCTTCGATCTCAAGCAAATCTTCACGCTTCTTACGAGCAAGTCCACCAAGTGTGCGGATATTTGCGCCTGTAAGTGCGTTCAGTGTGCGAGTCGAAAGATCCATAGTATCAATACGGGTTTTTAAAACATCAGAAAGTTCGTCTTTTTTATCTTCGGATTCATCTCTCTCTCCTCCTTCTTCTTTATTATTTGATTTTTTTTCTATTTTTATTTCTTCTTCCTCTTCTTCTTTAAAATCAACAACTGCTTTTAATTGCATAATCATTATTTTTACAGATTCAGATAATGCTTCACGAGGAGAAATAGTGCCGTCAGTCTCGATAGTAATACGAAGACGGTTGTGGTTTGTCTTATCACCTACACGCATATTTTCTACTTCATAAGAAACACGGCGTATAGGTGTGAAAATAGCATCGACAGCTATAGTGCCGATATCTACTTTTTCTTTTTGCATTATTTCTTTTGGAATAAAGCCTAAACCTTTTTCAATGCGAAGTTCTATATCTAAGGAAACTTTACCTGTAACTGTAGCTATATAAGAATCTGGATTTAAAATTTCAACTTGACCAGAAGCTTTGATGTCTTTTGCGTATATTTCTTTTGGTCCTTTTATAGATAGAGTTATATTTTGTGGTTCATCAGAGAGAAGTTTGAAACGAACCTTTTTTAGATTTAAAATCATAACTATTACATCTTCTTTGACACCTTCGATTGTCTCAAATTCATGTGAGACGCCAGAAATTTTTACAGAAACAATACTAGCTCCTTCTAAAGAAGAAAGTATAATACGACGCAAACTATTACCCAAAGTATGACCATACCCTGGATATAGACCATCGATCTCGAATACTCCTTTGTTCCCTTCTTCGGAAACAACTTTAGGCTTTGAGGGCAAAATTATTTTATTTAGAGACATATGTTATAAAAATTCTTAATTTATAAAACTTATAATAAAAAACAAAATAAATAAATTAACGACTATAAAACTCAAGCACTGCGTTAAAATCTATAAAAGTTTCTGCATTTTTCGGCTTTGCCAAAACTTTACCTTCCATCTGATCGATATTAAAAGAAAGCCAAGTAGGTACGGTATAATCTTTCATTTTTTCAGCGAGGTTAGAAAAAATCTTTTTTCCTTTTGAGCCTTCGCGAACTACGAATACATCCCCTTGCTTGGTTTTATATGAAGGCACTGTAGTGCGCTTACCATTTATAACAAAGTGTCCGTGGGAAACCATTTGTCTTGCTCCACGTCTTGAAGGAGCGAGCCCCATGCGATACACTACATTGTCTAGTCTGGATTCTAATTCTTCAAAAAACTTTTCGACAGTACCTGCGCCTTTTAATTTTGAGGCTTCTTTCACATAATTAGACAATTGTTTTTCTGTGATACCGTAAGAAAAACGAACTTTTTGTTTTTCCAAAAATTGTGTACCGTATTCAGACAAAGCCTTTGGCCTTTTTGTGCCAATGCCTTTTGCCATATTAAACTTTGGAGTTTGAGTTTTATCAAATACTCCTGCGCCTAATCGTCTTGCAATTTTGAATTTTGGTTTGTTTATCATTTGTCTAATTTTACTTTGTAATGTTTATAACTATACTCTACGTGGTTTTTTTGCTTTTGGACCATTGTGCGGAACTGGTGTTTTATCTTTAATAGAAGTGATTTCGATACCATGAGCCATGAATGCCCTCACTGCTGGTTCGCGACCACTACCTACACCCTTTATAACAATATCCGCTTCTTTTACTCCGATACCCAAAGCTTTTGCGCCCACAATATCACCAACTTTACTAGCTGCAAATGGTGTGCCTTTCTTTGCGCCTTTAAAACCTAGAGCTCCTGAAGAAGACGAAAAAAGTGCATTACCACCCTTATCTGTAAACACTACTTTGGTATTATTAAATGTAGCTTCTACAGACAAAATACCAGCAGAAATTTTCTTTTTAGAAGTCTTTATTGCAGCAGACTTTTCTTCACCTTCTGTTTTTTTCTCTACTTTTTCTTCAGTTGTTGCTTTAGCTTTTGGCATGTTTTTAAATAAATTTTCGTTTTTTCATTAATAAATAAATAATTGTGAATATTTTTCTTTATGTCTTACTTTCTTTTCGGCGACCAGATGCCATAGTCTTACGGACATTTCCACGGACAGTTCTGGAATTTGTCTTAGTGCGTTGACCATTTACAGGTAGACGCTTCATGTGCCTCACACCTTTATAACTTTTTATATCTTTAATTCTTTTTATATTTGCAGAAATTTCACGTTTTAAATTTCCTTCTATGGTTTTGCCTTCGATAATAGCACGAATTTTATTTTCTTCAGCTTCAGTCAAATCTCCAGCTTTTTTACTGTGAGCAATGCCGACTTGATCTAAAATCTTCTTTGCACTCGAGCGACCAATGCCGAAAAGCACGGTCAAGCCTATTTCTAATCTTTTTTCATTTGGAACAGTTATACCGAGGATTCTCATTTTATTGTTTTTGTTTATGCTTAGGATTAACACAAATAACACGCAAATGTCTTTGACGCTTTACTAACTTACATTTTGCACATATTTTTTTTACCGACGCTTTGATTTTCATGTTTTAATAAAATTTTAATTAACTTTTTTATATTGAACAGTTATCCACAATTTAAAAAACATAAATTACAGATATCTTTTCCATATAACACAATAAAAATAAGGAAAAACCCTTATTTTTCAATACTTTATAACCTTTTAACTAACGTAATTACTATGATACACTATTTTCAAAAAAATTACAACCTTTTGATAATACGCCCCTTGCCTCCGTATTCATCTAGGAAAATTTCAACATTATCTCCTACTAAAACTTTGATTCTATTCATACGCATTTTACCAGCAAGATAAGCTAAAATTTCTTTTTCTCCACCTGTTTCTTTATCGGCAATCATTACTCGAAAAAGTGTAGACGGCAATGCTTCGGAGACTACTCCTCGCGCAGTTAAATTTTTTTCATTTCTTGAATCACTCATTTGTATACCTTAATTCTACACAGAATAATTAGTTTAGTCAAATTATTTTAATGAGGATAATTTATTTCTATTGAAATAGCTTTTAAATTACTTGGAAATTTTTGAAGCCAGAAAGGTTTTAAAGATAATTCTGCAGATTTTATACTAGGGAAATTAGGTAATATTTCAGATAATATGTTTTTTTGTTTACCTAGAAGTTCGTTTTTTAATTTTTCTTCATCTACTTTAAAAACTACAACTATGTTTCCAGTAAGTCCAAAATCCAAATCTTTTATTTCATTAAGAGGAATATCCGAATTTTTAAACTCAAATTTTAAATCACGTATTTGTGGAATAAAAATAGGAGCATCGGTATATTGATCGATTTGTTTTTGAGCAATCTTTTTAGCTAATTCAGACTCTTTTATCAGAATACCGTAAAATGTCGCCTTCATAAATGCCTTGGCTTCCCCACCTGATACTATGGGTCCTATATTTTCTTCGTTTATCGTAAAACTAATAGCATCCTTATATAGGATAACATCAGCTGGTATTTGACTCTCAGCTTTTTCAAGTAGTTTTTTCTTTAACTTATTTTTTAATTCACCAAAAACTGCTAATTTCTCTAACTCTCCGAGCTCAATACGAGTGCCTACAAAACCACCGGTAATTTCACCTTTTGATTTTACAAAAAACTTTTCATATTTTGATGTTCCTTTAAAACCCAAAATTTGCAAATCAAGCGGGCCACTATTGTAATCGACTCCTGCTTTTTCTGCCCAAATACCTACTTCGACAGAACCTGGAGTTCCATCTTTTTTAAGTCCTGGAACTAAAACTTTTTTATCAGTTTTATATATTTTTCCATTTGTAGCTATTAATCTTGTATCAACATTTAAATTTTGAGGGGCGGAACTATAAGAATTATAAATTATGACTTTTCCATAAGCTTTTTCTTCAACATTTTTTTCTGTACCTCCTGAAACAGGGATACTTTCTTCGTCAGATAAAGAAACTGTGTCAAAAGATAAATTTTCAATTGTTGTGGAATTTTTAACTGCAGAAAAAGATTCATTGAGAGCGATGGCCTTTGCTTCTGGTTCTACTTTTACAATAGCTTTGCTAAAGAAAAAAGAAACTGAGAAGAAAAGTCCTACTATGGCTATTACTGCGACTATCCAAAAAGCATATTTATTACCACTTCCTTTTTGTCTTTCTATCGGTATTTCTACAGAAACATCTATTTTGGAAGGTTTCCTTTTTGGTATCTTATAATTAATTTCTTTTTCCGCGATAACAGGTAATTTACTCAAGGTATTTTTTGAGTTTGATTTTGTGTTTGCATCTTGTTTAACGCGAACCATGTCTTGAAATAAATTTTTATTTTTTGCCATATTATCTATATTTTATTTTAAAAATCGATTAATGTAAATGGAATCAATTATGATAAAAGGATCTTTTTTAGTTTCTTCGGGAACTTCAGCGATACCACCGAGTGCACTGGAATTCAAAAAAATCAATCTAAATTTTGATTCGGTTAAAGTATATTGATTAAATTGTTCCGTGCGAATAGTTTCTGAAAAGAATTTTGCTAAACTAGGGTCAACAGTTATAAATACTGTAGCTGGTATTGAAATATCGGACGAAAGTGAAGAAAGAGTGGATTGAAATTTAGCGAGCCATTCCCCGCGCAATTTTTTAAGACTATCTTGAAAAACAACTTCATTCTTTTGTAGCATATTACCAGATTCATATAACATTACAGATGAATATGCATCTTCGATGGAACACGTAAGAGATTTAGAAATACCTCGAGTTATAAAATGAGAACCCATTGGAAAAGTTGCTGCTTCTTTTAATACATCTTCTTTGACTATAGCTATATCAGTAACTTCGCCACCGATATTTATAAGTAAAAAGCTATTGTTATTTATAAACATATCCCGTGCGAGAGAAAACGAAGCCACGAGGAATGAAGAGAATTTAATTTCAAGGTGTGGAAAATGTCGCCAAATAGCCTCTTCTATTTCAGCTAGCACAGATTCTTCGCTCATCGAAACGAAAATAGTCATTTTTAAATTTGTAGCTTTTTGATTTATAGGATTTGAAGTCGTATAACCATTTAGCATGGTTTTCATATTGCGTAATTCTATTGCTCTTACAGTATTTGGACCTTCACTACCTATGCCATGTTCTTCTTCGAAAATTTTTATTTCTGATGCGATGAGACTATCTGCGAGTTTTTGAGTAAAAATAAAAGATGCATTTTTTTCATAATTAATTACACGTGTTTGTGATGCATACCAAGGACTAGCGAGTACGCAAAAGATTCTTTTGGGTGCGCCTAAATTGCTATCGCACATTTTTTTAACAACTTTATGAAGTGTGTGCATAGCGTATACACGAAAACGATCTACATTTAGAACTTCTTCTAATCGAATTGGTTCACGAATCGATTTTATTACTTTTGGTGCAAGAGAAGGAGAAAGCTCAACAAAAGCCCCGCCGATAGACGAAGAGCCAATATCGAAAATTAAAACAAGTTCTTTTTTTTCTTTCTTTCTAAAAAAACTCATATGGAAATTATAACACAAAGATTTTATTCGAGCACAGCTTTAATACGGCGGATGCCTGAAGCCACAGCTTCTTCTTTTTGGATTTTGAAATGAGTGAGTTCACTAGTGTTTGATACATGCGGTCCACCACAGAATTCTTTGGAAATAGGGTTGCCATTCTCGTCTTCTATAAAATACACAGACACAGTCTCTGGATATTTTGCACCGAATTCCATCTCGGCACCGAGCTTTTCTGCATCTACGAAAGGCATTTCGCGCCTGACTACATTTAGTTTTTGATTTATCTTTTCATTTACCCAATCTTCTACTTTCTTTTTTTCTTCATCTGTAAGTTTGTGGTCGCACAAAAAGTCTATTCTTAATCTTTCTTCAGTTATGTTACTTCCCCTCTGTTTTATACTTTTATCTACAATATTTTGTAATCCAGCAAGGAGTAAATGATGCGCAGTGTGAAGACGAACAGTCTTTTCATTATGATTTGCAAGGCCACCTTTGAACATGCCGGCACTAGCTGTCTGCGAGAGCTTTTGGTGTTCTGCCATTTTGTTATTAAAATCTTGCATATCTACCTCTATACCCTTTTCTTTAGCAAGCTCTTGTGTGAGCTCTATCGGGAAGCCATAAGTAGTAGCTAAAATAAATGGGTCTATGCCTTTTTCGAATTCTTTTATGCCTTGAGCTAATGTTTTTGTAAACTTAATTTCTTCTTCTTCAATAATCTTTCGTGTTTTTTCAATATTTTTTTCAACTTCAGGATAAGTATCTTTATATGTTTTAACAATTTCATTTATAACTCCATACAAATTTGAATGACCAGCAATTTCTCCTTTACCATTTGCTCTGTATATAGCTCTCCTCAATAATCTACGCAATACATATCCTTGCCCTGTATTCCCTGGAATAACTCCGTCAGATATTAAAAATACAGATGTTCTCATATGATCAGCAATTATTCTTTTTGATTTTTCATTTAAATGTGAACCAGTAAACAAAACAGATGAAAAAATATCTTCAAACAAATCCGTATCATACGCGGTTTTTTTACCTTGCATTACTGCGGTCATGCGCTCGAGACCAGCGCCTGTATCTACATTTTTTTGTTTTAATTTACCTATGACTTTGCCGTCCTTTTTTTCGTATTCCATAAAGACATCATTCCATATCTCTATGATAGTTTCTTTTTTAGTTTCTTCTATGAATTTTTCTTTATTTATTTCTTGACCGACAAATTGCCCATCCATATCATAAAACATTTCACTGCAAGGTCCGCATGGCCCATTGTCCCCCGGACTCCACCAGTTGTCATCAGCCGGCAATGCATAAATCCTATTTTCAGGTATTCCCAAACTCATCCAGATCTTTTTTGATTCC
Organism: Minisyncoccia bacterium; assembly: GCA_044229265.1. Taxonomy (GTDB): domain Bacteria; phylum Patescibacteriota; class Minisyncoccia; order Phycocordibacterales; family UBA9973; genus UBA9973. Next base: position 31,262 of record JBGATK010000005.1, read on the forward strand.
TCGTCTAGCTCTGCATTTTCATCTCCTTCAAAGACAGTAAAATAAAGTCTGGCAGGATCAAGACCCAATCCTTCTTCTTTACTAGTTAGGAATTCATAACTCCATTTTATGGCTTCATCTTTAAAATAATCTCCGAGTGACCAATTGCCAAGCATTTCAAAAAATGAAAAATGCCTATTGTCCCCTATGTCATCCAAGTCGCCAGTGCGGACGCATTTCTGCACATTTGCAATACGTTTGCCCATTGGGTGAGTTTGACCTAGGAGGTAAGGCACGAGGGGTTGCATGCCTGCTGTATTGAATAAAACTGAGGGGTCATTCTCAGGCACAAGTGAAGCCGAAGGGATGATGGCATGTCCCCTTTTTTCAAAAAATTTTAAAAATCTATTTCTTATCTCGCTTGACTGCATAAAATTTAATCAAATTTATCTGTATATCTACGAATAGGTTTTTCTAATATTGCCATGATGGTAAAAATGGAAAGTACGAAAAATGTCGCAATGCCGGCAAGAGAAAAGAAACCAAAACCAGAAGCCATACCGATACCAGCAGTAACCCAAAGGCCGCTAGAAGTAGTGAGGCCCTTTACTCTGTCGCCCTGAAGCATTATAGAACCAGCTCCTAAAAAGCCAATACCTACTATTACTTGCGAAGCAATACGTGAAGCATCAAAACCTGCTACACCACCGTATTTTATAGCTAAAATTTCAGAAATAATAATAAATAAAGAAGCACCCATAGATACCAATGCATGAGTTTTCATACCTGCTTCTTTGTGCATAAATAAGCGCTCGAGCCCAATAATAGTTCCCAATATCAAAGCTACTCCTAATCTAATAAAAATATCACTATTTTGTGAAAAAAATTCTGTCATGTTGATATTATACACTAATAAATTAAAAAATAAAATTTAACTTTGGTGAGGCATGCCGTGGTCTTCACGAGCAATATGATCACGAATATAATCTATAGAACCAGCAACTTTTTTACCAGGATTAAAAATATTTTTTGAGTCAAAAATATTTTTAGTTTGAGAAAAAAGTTCTAAAATTTTTGGACTGAAAATTTTATATAAATATGGTGTTCTGATAATACCGTCATTGTGTTCAGCAGTAGTCGAACCATGATATTTCGCAACTAAATCATAAACTTTTTCTCCAAGCTCAAGAATTATTTTTGATGTATCTTCCCGTGAAAAATCCATAAGGGGAATAATATGGAAATTACCATCACCTGCATGTCCAGCTATGGTGAAAGTAATATCGTATTGTTCTAAAATTATATCAATTTCTGGTAAGAATTTTGGCAAAAATTCTGGACGAACTATTATGTCATCGATGAATGGTGCGGTATGTTTATCTTTGACATGCTGGCGAAGTAGAGCAAAACTCTGACGACGAATATCCCAATACTTACCTGCTTCAGCTTCGCTTTTAGTTATGTGTGTTTTTAAACGGAAATGACGAATTTTTTCTTTTAATTTTTTACATTCTAAATCTACATCTTTTTCATTTTGCCCAGCAAATTCAACAAGTAAAATAAGTTTTGGAAAGCCACTAGAAACCATCATCCAAAATTCTGGCAAAAAGCTCCACATGAATTTTACCATTCCAATCAATCCTTTATTTTTCAAAAAATCTGGGAAAAAATTCACAGCGAGCTTCATGGTCTTGTCGTCATAAGTCTCCAGTGTCTCAGGCTTCATTTCTAAAATTTCATCTACAAGTCTACCAAGTGGACCCAAATCTTTCATAAAAACTACAACTAATTTTGAATGTTTGTGCTCAGGCACTAAACGAAAAGTTATCTCTGTAGTAATTCCAAGTGTGCCTTGCGAACCGACTAATAATTTATTTAAATCAAAAATATTTTCTTTATTTACATTCCATAAATAATATCCAGCGGAATTTTTGCTAACTTTTGGTTTAGCTTTGGCGAGCTCATTTTCGTTTGCTTTTACTAAATTAAAAATATTTTTATAAACCTGGCCTTCAAAATCATTTTGGGCAATTTTCTTTTGTAATTCTTCTTCGTTCAATGGCTTTACTACATATTCATTGCCATCAGCAAAAATTACTTTGGCTTCCATAACATAATCTTCCGTTTTTCCATATTTAAGTGTGCGTTCACCTGCAGAATTATTGCCATACATACCACCCATAGCATTTAAACTTTTCGAAGCAGTATAACAAGGCAAGATTAAATCCCTCTCGAGGGTTAATTTTTCAAAATCGCGGTAAAACATCCCAGGCTGTACAGTTATCCTATCCTCATGAAAAGAAATCATTTTATTCATATGGCGAGTAAAATCCATAATTATACTCTCGCCTATCGCTCCACCACTCATATCTGTACCCGCACAACGAGCCGTAATAGAAATATTCCCATATTTTTGTGCGAGGTCTTGCCTCGCACAATTTTCACTTACCCACTGTACTAATTTTTTAACATCATTTGCATCCACAGGAAAAACTACCAATTTTGGCATAACTTCAAAAACACTCGCATCGCGCGAATATTTTTTTAATACCTCTGGAGAATCCTCCACCTCTCCATTAAAAAATTTTTGTATTTCTTCTTTCAGTGAAATTTCCATAAAAAAATTATAACATATTTAATTTCAAAATTTTGGTGCGGATTTCTTTGCGGAGCCAGAGTTTTGTGGTTTTACCTATGTCGCCATCAAATTTTATATCTATAATTTGCGAAAGCAAATCTTTCAAAAAATCACTTTCTGTATAAATATAATTAATTCCTTCCTTTATGCTAGGCACTGAAAGCATCCAATTAATGTTGCCTATATTCTCTAGGGTTTCTTTGATTTCTTTTTGATTTTTTTGAATAAAATTCGCACCGTTCCAAAGCTCAATTTGCGCAAAAGTTATATCGCTAACTATGCCTTTGGTATCTTCTACTATAGCCTTTATTGGATTTTCCTCTACGGATTTGGTTTGCTCATTAAAGTAATCTTCTTTCCAACTTTTTGGCAAATGAGTATATTCTTGTAATTCTTTGAAAGCTGATAAATCTCTATCAGTAGTGACGGAGGATTTCAAATCCAAAGTATTTGAAACTATAGCTAAAATAAGTAAATTTGCATTTAAAAAATCAATTTCTATCTTTTCTTTTTTATATTCTTCCCAAATCAAAGTAGCACAAGCACCTACCATTTCTATTTTAGATTTTTCATTTAAAACATTTTTCCAATGATCTACAAAACCATATCTATGATCAAAAATCTCTATAATATTATTTTCATTTACTCCACTCGCTATTTGTGCCGGCTCAGAAACATCGACAACTACAAACTTGTCCTCCTCCATAATAGAAATTTGTGTTTCAAAATCAATATCCCATTCTAAAATAGAGTTAGTAATACTAGAATTTAAAACACCGGGTAAATAAATTTTGTTTTCAATTCCTTTTTCTCTTAATAAATGACTGTAGGCAACAGCACAAGCAAAAGCATCTATATCTGTCCACGACTGTCCTGAAGTTATGTAAAGCATTTTACTTTAGATTATTAAAAAGTTTTAAGCGGTTTTCTACTACTTTTTCTACAGCTTCTACTCCATGAATTGCTATTTTATATGGTGCAATTTCATTTGGATTTTCGTGCATGGCTTTATGCTCTGCTTCTACAAAAGCCTGCCTGATTTCACTGTTGATGTGCACGATAGCTACACCAGATGCTATAGCATTTGTAAAATCCTCATCACGAAGTCCGGAACCACCGTGAAGCACGAGTGGCACACCTGCTACTTGCCTTATTTGTTTTGCGAGATCAGAATCTATGTGTGGTTTACCAGTTTTAATTAAACCATGCACAGAACCGATAGATGGAGCAAGTAAATCTATGCCTGTTTCTTCGACAAATCTTTTTGCATCTTCCATTTTGGTTAAAACACCAGCACCTTCGGGAATGCTTTCTTTGATATCACTACCTTTACCTATGAATCCCAGTTCTGACTCTACTAAAATATCTCTGCCTGTTTGCATAGATACTTGTCGTGCGTAATCCACGCATTTTTTTGCAAGAGCTACATTTTCTTCAAATGGCAAACCTGCACTGTCTATAATCACAGCATCGAAACCTGCATCGATACATTTCTTTACACTTTCAAAATTTTCATGATGATCAGCGTTTAAAAATATCGGGTAATTATCGCGCTCACGAATTGTTTTAACGAGTGCCACTACTTCTTCGATACCTAAAAATTTCTCTTCTCCTGGTGATACACCAATAATCACAGGCACACTTAAGTTCTTTGCAGCATTATAAATAGCATGCAAGCCTTCTAAATTTGAAATATTAAAATGCCCTATAGCCACACCCTTTTCCTCTGCTTCTTTTATATACTCGCGCAGTGATTTTAGTTTTTCCATGTAAATATTATACAAGCTCTTTAAGTAATTTCATAACCAATTGTGGATTTGCAGAGCCACCACTCTCTTTGATGACCTTACCTACGAGAGACATAATCGCATTTTCTTTACCACTTTTATACGTAGCTACAATTTCAGGATTTTCACCAATTATTTTCTGAACTATTTCTTTTAGGGCGCCTTCATCGTTTTGTTGAAGCAGATTTTTCTCTGTCGCTATCTTCATAGGGCTTTCGTCATTCAAAACTATCATAGCCAAAATGTCTTTTGCTCCGCGTGATGAGATTTTATTTTCGGCAAATAGTGTTATTAACTCAGCAAAATTTTCAGTACTTGGAATACCAACCTCACCCGACCTACGGCCACCCTCTCCTGTCCAGGAGAGGGGCTGGGGGTGAGGTGAATTTTTAAATAGACTTTTCAAGATACCCATCAAATCTGAAGTTATGAAATTCGAAGCGGTTTTAATAGTTTCTTTATTTTTTAATATTTCTGCCACTTCTTCAAACCAAGTTGCGAGCTCTTTATCATTTATATACACTTCAGTGTCTTCAGCTTTGATGCCGAAATCATTCATGTACCTTGCACGCTTTGCTACTGGTAGTTCTGGAAGTTCTGACTTCATTCTAACTAGATCAAAAGCCTCATGGAGTCTAAGTTTTGGTAAATCAGGATCTGGGAAATACCTGTAGTCTTCACTACTTTCTTTTTTTCTCTGCGATATTGTTTTTTGTTTGCCTTCATCCCAGCCACGAGTTTCTTTGACTATCTCACTTTCCCTGCCTTCTTCCCAGAGCTTGATCATTCTATCTACTTCATGCTTGATAGCCTTCTCTACACTCTTGAAAGAATTTAAATTTTTGACTTCCACATACGCAGACCATTTTTTGTCTTTATCTGGACTGACGGAGACATTGGCCTCCACTCGCATTTCACCCTTTTCCATATTTGCATGACTTGCTCCCAAATATTGCAAAAGCAACTGATACTCTTTAGCAAAATTACTTGCCACACGAGAAGCTTCGTCAACACTTTCGAAAGTATGAGGCTCGGTAACGAGCTCTGAGAGTGGCACACCTGCACGATTGAAATCTATCAAAGAATTTTCACCCACATGCTTGTTATTCCCTGTGTCTTCTTCTAAATGCACGCGAGTTATGTCCATGTCTGCCAATTTGCCACCCTTCACTATCGGGTATTTATACTGCGAGATCTGATAGCCCTTGGGTATGTCAGGATAAAAATAATTCTTGCGATCGAATTCAGAAAAGTCGGCTATTTCACCATTTACCGCTAGCCCTATTTGAATCATCTTTTCTATAGCACCCTTATTCGGCACAGGCAAAGTTCCTGGGTGCGCCATACATACTGGGCAGACATTTTTATTTGGCTTCTCCTCCTCTGGATCATTCTTGCAAGAGCAAAACATCTTGGTTCTAGTCGCCAGTTCCGCGTGAATCTCGAGCCCTATAGTTGTGTAATACTTTTTCTCCATAAATTATTTCCCTAAAATTTTTGATAATTCGTGTTTGAATTCTTCTACTGAGGCATCATCGTAAAGAGACAATGTAAAAACTTGTTTTTTAAGTTTTGCAAATTCTTTTTTGATTTTCTCTATTTTCTTTGCATCGGGTATCATATCTGTTTTAGTCAGGATTATGATTTCTTCTTTATGTGCCAAACCATCATCATTTATTAAATTATTTTTCTTATCGTATTCTTCGAGCTCATTGCGTATTTCTTTGTAAACTTTCATTGGCTCAGCATTTTCTAGAGACACGAGGTGTGCAAGCATTTTAGTTCTTTTTATATGTCGCAAAAACTTTATACCGAGGCCTTTACCTTCGGATGCTCCTTCGATAAGTCCTGGCAAGTCTGCCAGAATATGACCAAAGAAATCTCCTAGATTTGGATCAAGAGTAGTGAAAGCATAATTACCTACTTTTGCTTGTGCATTAGTTATAGAATTAAGAAGTGATGATTTCCCTGCATTAGGCAAACCAACTAAACCAACATCAGCAAAAAGTTCAAGTTCTACGTGAAAGTTTGCATGCTCTCCGTCTTGTCCATTGTTCTGTTCTATAGGAGTAGTATTTACAGAACTTTTAAAATGCTCATTGCCATAACCACCGTAGCCACCTTTTAATATCAAAAACCTTTCTTCAGGATTATTTAATTCCCATTTTTCGCCCGAGTCAATATTAGTCACAATAGAGCCAATAGGAAGTTTCAAAACGAAGTTTTCACCATTTTTACCATGCAAACTTTTTTTACCACCATCCTCACCGCGCTCGGCTATAAATTCATTCTTATGTCTATAATGAGCGAGTATACCGATATCGCGAACAGCTTCTATGTAAAAATCCCCGCCCCTGCCACCATCGCCACCTGCGGGCCCACCCCTAGGTACGAATTTTTCTTGGCGCCAGCGCACCACACCATCGCCACCCCTGCCTGCTTCTCCGTAAAAATTTAATTCATCTATAAATGCCATAAAATTGATATTAGTTTAATAAAGCTTTCTCTGCAAATTCTATTGCATGTTCTTTTGAATCCAAATTTGCTAAATAACCATTATTGTGAACAAAAAAAATTCCCTCTATACCTTCTATCGAAGCTGTAAGATTTTCTTCAGATCTAATAAATCCACGCCAAGATTCTGGAAATGGTTTTCGGCTCTCCATCACTCCTGGGCTTTTACTAATAGCTTCTACTTTCCAGTTTGTACTGTGTCCGCTTGGATAGACTAAATAAATAGGCTCAGGAAAACTTGAAAGAACACTTTGGTATAAATATCTAGGGAATGAAGTTTCTAAAAAAATTATTCTTTTATCCTCAGCTTTTTCGTAAGCTGTTTTTATAATTTCTCTACCCTCAGCATCATCTAAGGCAACCATAATTTCGCGCTTTAAAAGTTCTACGACTTTTTTTACTTGTTCAAAAAAAACATGATCTGTAGCATTTGCATCTTCTTTCCAGGTAGGTTCAAAAATAGAAAATACTCTCGCCCCAGGATATGGCTTTACATCATGAAATTTAAGTTCGCCTATATCTACACCATTATCATTTGCATCTATGGGACTCGCTATTTCCTCATCGATAATTTTCCAAGCATCCATATTTCCAGCGCAAAGTTTTAAGCCAAAATGTTTCCAAACCAAACCGAAAGATGCATAAGGTATGCCATTTGACCTTACACCTGCACCACCTTTTTGATGGTGGTCGTATCTATTTGTATCAGGATTATATTCCCCGCCCACATCGAAAACATAATCAGCATTTTTTATCATTTCCAAATCACGAGTGCGGATTATTTCAAAAGGCGTATTTTCATTTTGCATTACTAAGGCAAGAACACCTGCAGCAAAAAGATCGTCTGCATGAAAAGTGCCATTATGTGTTATTAATTTTTTTTTATTATTTTCCATCCAATTTAAAATAAACCGTCAACTACTTCCTTAACTACATTTCCATCAGCCTTGCCTTTCAGATCACGCATCATAGCTGCCATAAGCACACCTTTTTTACTAGCATCTTCGATATTTAATTCAAATTTTTTTGCGAGGGCTATGCCTTCTATCTCGCTCCTGTCCATCATTTTCGGTAAATATTGTTCGAGAATTTTTAATTGAGCCTCTTCTTCTGCTACCAAATCTTCGCGTCCACCTTTAGTGAATTGCTCTATACTATCTTTGCGTTGTTTGGCTGTACGCATTATTACTGCTAAGACTTCTTCATCATTTAATAAATCTTGCGGAGTTTTGCCTTTAGCTACAACTTCGTTCATCATAGCGGTCGAGAGAGCACGCATAACTTCAAGACGAACTTTGTCTTTCGCCATCATCGCTTCTTTTATATTTGATTTTATTTGTTCATGTAAGTTCATATAGTCATTATAGCAAATTATGTTAAAATATAGAAACTTGTCCCGTACTAAAATTTTGATTACGGGATATGGCCGACATTTATTAACTTTTAAATTTTAAGTACTGGGATGAATAAGAAAATAATATTTTTTGATACTGAAACTACTGGTAATACAGACAAAGATTTTATTTGCCAAATTGCCTATATGAATGATGGGGAAAAATTTGAGGCATTATACAAGCCTGAAAATAAAATTCCCCCAGAAGCATCTGCTGTGCACCATATAACAAACAAAATGGTGGCTGATAAGCCTGCCTTTAAAGAAAGTACTGATTATAAAAAAATCAAAGAACTTTTTGAAGATACCAATACTGTAGCTGTAGCCCACAATGCCCTTTTTGATATTGCTATGTTTAAAAAAGAAGGTATTGAAATAAAAAACTTTATCTGCACACTTCGCTTAGCACGTGCCCTCGACCCCGAAGAAAAGATAGAACGCTACAATCTGCAATATTTGCGCTACCTCCTTGAAATAGAAGTCGAAGCACAAGCTCATGATGCTATGGGCGACGTTATGGTCCTCGAGCAACTTTTCGGTAGACTTAAGAAAAAAATTATCGAAAGTGAAAATTTGAGCGAAGAAGAAGCCATAAATAAAATGCTGGAAATTTCCAGCCGTCCATCACTCCTGCGTACTATTCGTTTTGGTAAACATGCAGGTAAAAAAATGGAAGAAATACTAAAAATAGATCGCGGATACCTCGAATGGCTTTACGGTGAAAAGATCAAAGAAGAATCTCCTGACGAAGATTGGATATATACGCTGAAATATTATTTGGGGAAATAAAAAAAGGCCGTAGCGTGCGCTCGTGCCTTAAAATCTTTTTTTGGTTATTTTCTAAAATCAAATAACCAAACTAATGGATACAACCACCAACCAAAGATAAACGCAAATCTATATTTAAACTGATTTAATCTTCGATCTTTTTCATCTTGAATCTCAATCAAGATTGCAGTGATCCCTAAATAAACAAGAATAAAAGTTGCTATTTCCATATTACAAAATTTTCTTTTTGAAAGGAATAAAAACTCCCGCCGATAATACTACCTGCATTTTCCTCTCATAGAGAGTTCCAAGCTCTAAAAAAAGAGCTGCCTGAGTTTTTGGGACTGGAAAGGTATGGCCAATTCCTAAAAAATTACTTTCTCCTGCAGTATTTACCAAATGCACCGCATACCAATTTTCGTATATGAATGCATTTACTAAATTATCCGTAAGAACAGTATACCCTCCTGCTATGGTTATTTTTTCAGAAATTTGATACCAAACCAAAGTATGGACTGGGTTGAATTGCTTTGGTTTTTTAAAATCCACAGTATATATTTGTGGAGCTAAATTAATCCCAATTGAAAGTTTCTGCGCACTAAGGTTTAAACCGAAAGCACAAAATAAAAAGAGAAAACAAATATTTTTCATGGTAAATTTTTTAAAGGTGAAAGGAAAAATTCAAATATAAACTAGCACGAGAATTTATATTTGTCAACCCTATTTTGCTTAGTAAAATATTGCTAAAATGTATAGATGGAAAATATTATCGGTATTTTAATAGCATTTTTGATTGGAGGCATTATTGCCTTTTTTGTGTTTTATAAAAAAAGCAATGTTGCAAGTGAAGAAAAAAAAGATGACATCGGCCTACAGCTAATACTCACCCAGCTCAATGAACTCGCGAGGACTGTGGATAATAAGATAGGAGAAAGCCATAAACAAGTGCGCGATAGTTTGCAATTCCATTCTAGTGAATCAAATAAAATCATCCGTGATGTGACAGAGAAACTTACGAGACTCGATGAGACGAATAAGCAAGTCATCTCCTTTGCTGACCAACTGCAAAGCCTAGAAAACATTTTGAAAAATCCAAAACAACGCGGAATCCTCGGTGAATATTATCTCGAAACTGTCCTCAAAAATGTCCTCCCCCCTGGCTCATACCAAATGCAATACCCCTTCCCAGACGGCACCATAGTCGACGCTGTAGTATTTGTGAAAGACAAGATCATCCCTATCGACTCCAAATTCTCGCTTGAAAATTACAATAAAATGATAGAGGAGAATAATGAAGCCGAGAAGAAAAAGCTCGAAACTATATTTGTAAATGATTTAAAAAATCGTATTACCGAGACAGCTAAATACATTCAGCCAAATGAAGGCACTACAGACTTTGCTTTTATGTTTATTCCACACGAAGCTATATATTACGATTTAATAACAAATAAAATTGGTGGCTTAAAAGACGAAGAAAATGAGACTTTAATTCAACGCGCTTCTGGCAAATATAAAGTCATCATCACTAGCCCCACATCATTTCTCGCATACCTCCAAACAGTCTTGCAAGGCCTTAAAGCAATGCAAATAGAAGAGAGTGCAAAAGAGATAATCAAGCGTGTCGAAGAGCTAGGCAAGCACTTAAAAAGCTACGATGAATACCATACCAAGCTCGGCAACTCACTCTCGACAGTGGTAAACCATTACAATGCTTCAAATAAAGAGCTGAAAAAGATAGATAAAGACGTCTTGCGTATAGCTGGCGCAAGCCCCGAGCTCTCGTCCCTTTCCATAGATAAGCCTCGCGAGGAAGAATAAAAACAGAAAAAACTTGACATTTTCTACAGAAAGAGTATAATATTGACTATATATGCTATTTGTGTTGATATTTATATCAAAACAAAGTTGACAATTTTTTTAACCAAAAAAATCCTTCTACATGAAGAAAGCTAAACCTCCTCCCTGTTGTAGTAAAAAACCTATAACTACACCTAACTAAAATTATTTTCTTTTTTTAAAAAAACTCAAACATGACAGCAGTTCATTTAGCCTTGCGGATCAAGGATGATCCAAAAAATCACATATTAGCGGTTAATAATTTTACTAGCGACCCCAAAAACCAAATTCCTTCCAACTTTAGCGAGCTACACCAGACCTTAAAATTTATAGCCCAACAAAAAAAGGAATCTATAGATGCTAAGAAAACAATTAGTTATCTAGCTAAAGAAGCCGTAAAGGCTACCGAAGCTGGATTACTCCAGGATGCTCTAAATTTACGCAAAAAAATTACTGGATTAATGCCAGTTGCTTTTGCAACAAATTTAGCTTAGCAATGTAAAAGTTTTATTTAAACATCACCTAACAGCGTCTCTATCGAGGCGCTGTGTTTTTTTATTTAATTTTTTGTGTTATATTATTTTCTATTGGCTCTATCGTCTAACGGTTAGGACACATCCTTCTCAAGGATGGAATCAGGGTTCGATTCCCTGTAGAGTCACAAATCCAATTTTCAGGTGTTCGACACCCGATAAGCTATATTTTATAAGGGTTTTATTTTCTTTTTAACCACTCAGGTTCTTGGCGCACGAGGAGGTGGGATTTATTTTTTGTATCTTTTAGAATTCGCTCTACTGCACGTTCCATGCGCATACCTTGTGAGCCTTTTACTAAAACCAAATCACCCTTTTTTACAAATAAATGAAGAAAGTCGCCAGCTTCACGGGAATTATTGAATTCAAAAACATTTGTAGCTCCTTCTAAGAAATCACCATTACCCATACCATACTTTTCTGCTTCTTCTTTTATGAATTTTGCGCGAGGACCTACTACTACCAAAACATCAGCTACTTTGGCTACTAAGGCGCCTATTTCTCTGTGTGCTTCTTCGGTATGACGGCCGAGCTCGAGCATGTCACCCAAAACTGCAATATTGCGCCCTTTATTTTTAATTTCTTTTAAAGTTTTAAGAGCAAATTTAAGTGCAGTAGGTGAAGAATTATAAGTATCATCTAAAATCAAACTATCGTTTATGCCGTAAAGTAAACAAAGTCGGCCTGGTGGAAAATTATAAGTTTCAAGAGCGCTGATAGCTTCTATGATATTAAAATTACTTGCATAGGCTACAGAAAGGCCAGCGAGCGTAGCATAAATATGATTGCGTCCAAAAACACCACGCAAAACTACTGGCAAACTTTTACCTTCGATATTTACATGAAAAGAAAGACCTTCAGGATTTTTATCTTTGCCATAAAAAATACTTTCATTTTCAGCAGAAAGAGTAGCTTCTTTGTCAAAACCAAAAGTAACGGTTTTATTTTTAGATTCTAGGCGCATATCATACACGGATTCATCATCACGATTTAAAATAAGTGTGCCCTCTTTTTTTAGAGTTTTAATTAAAGCAGATTTTTCTGCTATTAGGTGTTCGCGTGAATTAAAGAATTCTATATGCACCGGAGTTTCTCCTATGGCTGTTTCAATAACTATATCGGTCTTGAGCCAAGAAGCTGTTTCGGCCATATCGCCAGGCTTGCCTACACCTACTTCTAAAACTAAAGTTTTCGGATATTTATGAGGATAAATTATAAGCCAGAAGCCACGAATAATGTTCCAAATCCAAGAAATTGGGTTGTTCCACGCATTCGGCAGGCCAAGTATAGTAAGGGGTAAACCTATTTCACTATTATAACTTTTGGCACTTTTACGAACATAAGTAAAACGAGAAAGCACAGCAAAAACAGCATCTTTGGTTGAAGTTTTACCAACCGAACCAGTAATAGCTATAATTTTTGGTTTGTATTTTGCTATAACTAATTTTGATTGAAAACGTAAAATCCTATAAATAATTTTTTTAAAATATATTTTCATGGCTAGTTTATCTATCTGGTGGAACTTCGTAATAATTTATTAAAAATTTACTAATACGTGAAAATGGATCAGCCCAAGTTTGGCTAGCATAAGGCACACCTTTTGGATGCACAGCATACAGAAATACTATAAATTTTGGGTCAAAAGCTGGAAAATAACCGAAAAATGAATGAGTATTCCTATCTTCATAGTAGCCTCCCTCGTCCAAATTCGCAACTTGCCCAGTTCCTGTTTTTATAGCCACGCTATAATGCTCGAGTTTCAGTTCGCCATTTCGCAGTGATTTGTCCATAACCCCAACTAGCATTCTACTTATCTCTTCGCTAGTATTTTTAGTAATTTTTGTTTGCACATTTTCATATTTTAATTCTTTAAAAGTTCCATCACTATAACGAATTTTTGAAACTAAATGCGGAGTGACCAACAAGCCACCATTGCCAAGTGATGCCAGTGCTCGCACAAGCTCAAATGGAGTAAGTGCAATACCTTGCCCGAAAGATGCATTGGCATACTCTAAATCACGTGGAGAATTTAAATTCGCTACAAGGCCAGAAGTTTCATTTGGTAAATCTATACCGGTTTTATTTTTTATTCCATAGCCCAGCATATAATCACGAAATTTTTCTTTGCCGAGTTTTTGATATACAAAAACCATACCAGTATTAAGTGATTGGTTGAGCACATCTTGCATACTGGTATTTGGGCCACGGCCCTTTTTGTCAAAATTAAAAATTTCTTTTTTATCTATTATTACCGAACCTTTATCAGTATATGTAGTATCAGATTTTAAAACACCTTCATTTAGTGCGCTAGCCATTACCAATGGTTTTACTACTGAACCAAATTCAAGGACATTTTCGACTAGTGGATTAGAAAAAGTTTTTGTATTTTCAACTTTTGAAAAATTATTTAAATCAAAATCTGGTTTTACTGAAAGCGCATATATTGAACCATCTTTTGGATTCATAATTATAGCCCCCAGAGAATCGGGATTATATTTATCGTATACTAGTTTTAGTTCGCGCTCTAAATTTGCTTGCACTACAGGTTCGATAGTACTAACAAGATCACCCTCCCGATTATCATTTTCAAAAAAAGTTTTATTGATATTTGAAAAAACTTCAGCAAAAAAATTCACATAAGGATTCTCGATTTTACGTGAAAGCTCGGTATTGTAATACCGCTCTAAACCATAACGGCCAGATAAATCATCGCCATTATAAGCCACAAAACCAATAGAGTGAGATGCTAAATTATCTCCTGGATAAAAACGCCACTTTTCTTTAAAAACAGAAATACCTTTCAATTTCAGTGCTGAAATTTTATCAGCTTCTTTTTTATCTAATTTATGAATCACTTCTTCGTAGCTATCAGTCGGACTTATTTTATCGAAATTCTCCTTGGAAAAATTTTTAATAGAATTTAATTTTTCATAGACCGCCTCACGATCTTTGATTTTCGTCATATCCACGGCTACCTTGTAACCTGAGAGCTGAGTTGCCCCAGAAATTAGTTTGCCATCTTTACGAGTAAGTAAAATTGCTCCGCGCTCGAATACATCGCTCGTTGGTGTAGCGTATTGCCTATCGGCCAAATCACGATAAGTATTTTTATTTATAATTTGCAGTAAAAAAAGCTTACCTATTAGGATAAGCGCGAAAAGTAGTATGAGAAAAGAAAAAATTCTATTACGTGAAAAAATTTTAGCGAACATTTTTAGCCAATTTTACATTATCAATATTTAAGCGAGTAGCATAAAAAATTTTAGTATCTTTAAAACCAAGACTATGTGAGTAATCCAGATCAATAATGCTACCTTTTTCTAAATATTCAAGTTCAAGTGCGCTTAAAACATTTGTGAGATCCCTCGCTTCTATTTCAAGTGTTCTTCGCTCTATAATATTTGTAACTAAATTCCCTAATATAAATACATAACCCAAAGCCAAAAGACCAAAAGCATAAAAAATAGATTTTAAAATACGTGCATTCAAATCTACATGGTGTATCACAGTAGCGTTATTTGCGTATTTATTTATATGCACATTTATTTTATTCATATTTTTATTTTTATAATTTTTCAATAATTCGTAATTTTGCACTTCGAGAACGAGGATTTTCTTTCTTTTCTGCGTCACTCGCCTCTATGGGTTTTTTATTAATTAATTTTGCAAAATTATCTTGGCTAAGATTTCTAAAAAAATTCTTTACAATCCGATCCTCTAAGCTATGGAAACTAATCACGGCTATTCTGCCTCCAGAATTTAAAACTTTTACTCCTTTATACAGTCCTTCAGAAAGTGCTTGCAATTCATCGTTTACGGCTATACGCAAAGCCTGAAATGTGCGAGTAGCAAAATGAATTTTTTGTCTTTTATAAAATGCAGGCAAAGCTTCATCAAGCACATTTACTAAATCAAAAGTAGTTTCAAATTTCTTTATCTTGCGATGTTCTACTATAGCTTTGGCTATTTTTCGTGAAAATCTTTCCTCGCCATAACCATAAATAATACTTGCTATATTTTCTTCGTCCCAAGTATTTAAAATTTCTTTTGCGGTTAAAGTAGCCTTGGTAATTTTTGAAGACAAAGTCATAAGTAATGGCTCATCTTTTTTAAAAGAAAAACCTCTGCCCACTTCATCTAATTGGTCGCTCGAGAAACCGAGGTCCATCATCACGGCATCTACGCCGCCCTCTACTACTTCATCTAAATTGCGAAAATTTATATTATGAAAAGTAATTTCGCAAGAAAGATCTTTAAATTTATCTCCAGCTCTATCAAAAGCCCCAGCATCTTGATCTATAGCGATAATATTTATATCTTTATATCTTCTGCAAATTTCGCTACTATGCCCACCGCCACCAAAAGTAGCGTCCAATACTGTAGCACCATCAGACAAATTCAAACCATCTATAACTTCATTTAAAAGAACACTAATATGCACACTACTCTTTTCTTTATCTATCATTTCTTTTTTGGGCTAATTTTTCTGCTAATTCGGCTGAATCTTTTTCTGACTTTTCTTTATACTCTGCCCAAACTTTATCGTTCCAGATTTCGAGGCGATCCTCTACGCCTACTATAGCAACACTGCCTTTTAGCTTTAACTTTTCTTTCAAAAATTCTGGAATTAAAATTCTGCCAATACTATCTACCTCGACTTCTGCGGCACGGCCAAACATGTATCTATTAAAACTACGCTGATCGCTCTCTAAAAATGAAAGCTCTCCTTTACTGCTAGTTAAATTTTTAACCACATTTACCCAATCAGAATTTTTGAAAACGAATAAACAATTATCAATGCCTGGAGTGATAATGATTTTCTTGCCCAATTCCTTGCGGAATTTCACCGGCATAGAAACACGGTTCTTTTCATCTATTGTGTGAATATATTCGCCGATAAGCATAAAATTTTTGCTAAAAAATCATTATCACTACTAAACATTGATTTCCCACTTTTTCCCACTTGATATACATTATACGCCACTTGTTCCCACTGAGCAAAATCCCCTATTGTGGATAACTTATTTCACCAGATTTTGCATTTTTTTCTCTTTTATGGCATAATAAAATTAGAAAAAATATTGTTTAACCTTTAAAAAATTCCTTATGGGAAAACATAAAAAAATATTGGAGAAAATTTTAAAAAAAATTATTATTGCAATACCAGCTGCATATTACAATGGCTGTTTAAGCACAGTAATGCATCTTGAAGTGCAAAAAGAAAGAACTTTAATTTTGTTAAACCAATAAAAAAAGTAATGTATGAGAAAATGGACTTTGTTTTCAATAAAGAATCTTTTGACACAAGAAGAAATTAAATTAGTTTCTGCTGTAAAAAATACAGATGGCGAAATTAATTGGGGTATCACAAAAGAACCTCGAAGATTTAAAAACACAAACGCAAAAGTATCGGGCGTTTGGGATGTTGTAAATAATCCGCAATTCTTCCAAATCAAAAGATTAGATTAAAAAAACATTTTTCATAATATAAAAATTTCATAATATAAAAACCCGGACTTGTTCCGGGCTTTTTTTATTTCCAAAATTTATTCAATATTGTGTTTCGGGCGCATGAGGGGGAAAAATTGGGTTTCGCGTATAGGTTTGTCGGCAAGGAAAGCAAAAAGCATTTCACCAAAACCAAAGCCACAAGTAGGTGGCATGCCGTATTCCAGCATTTCGACGAATTCATAATCTGGCATCATGGCCTCTTTATCACCTTTTGCTATTAAATCTTGCTGGACCTCAAAACGCCTAGCTTGATCTATAGGGTCATTTAATTCAGAAAAACCGTTTCCCACTTCAGAGCCAGCAATGATAACCTGAAATCTTTCAGTTAGTTCAAAATTTTCTTGCATAGATTTTGAAAGCGGAGATACGAGTTTTGGGTGGCCAGTCAAAAATACTGGGCCTGAAATTTTCTTTCTACAATATTTCCAAAGTGTATCGACAAGGCGCTCCATAGTATCGCCATCGTAAACTACACCTAGACTTTCAAGTTTTTTCTTTACTTCTTCATATGTAGTATCGAGTACATCTATACCAGTTTCTTTCTTTACAGTTTCTCTATAATCTATCTTTTCCCACCGCCCTCCCAAATCAAATTTATGACCACGAGTTTCAAATTCTGTTTTACCAAATACATCAAGTGCAATTTTTTTATAAAGTTCTTCTACTAATTTCATGCCGTCTTTATAATTCGCATAAGCCCAGTAAAATTCCATATTCATAAATTCTTGCAAGTGATTCGCATCCGAACCTTCGTTTCGATAAGCTCGCCCTATCTCAAAAGTTTTCATAAAACCAGCCGCCATTAACCTTTTTTGCCAAAGTTCGCCGATAGATATACGCAAATAAAGCGGAAGTTTAAAATCTTCATTATAAGTTTTAAATGGCGTAGCTTCGGCGCCGCCTGTAGTTACTTCAAGAGTTGGCGTTTCTATTTCTGTAAAACCATGCTCTTTCATAAAATTGCGAGTAGTTTCCCAAAATTTAGTTTTCTTCATTAATAAATCTTTAACTTCTGTGTCTGTGAGTATGTCTAAATATCTTTTGCGAAAACGCTCTTCGATATCAGTAAGCCCACTCCATTTCTCAGGAAGTGGTAAGAGGGATTTGGTTAAAATATTCCAATCGACAGCTTCGATACTCTTCTCGCCTCTTTTAGTTATGAAAAGTTTGCCTTTTATTTCAACAAAGTCACCAATATCGATAACTTCATTCCAAAAATTAAGTTTCTCTTCTCCTAAAACATCTAATTTTAATAAGCCTTGAAAATTCGCAGAGCCATCAAAAAGCGTCGTAAAAATTATCGCGCCTTGGCCACGAAGTGACATAACTCTACCGCCCAGCCACACTTCCTCGCCACTTTTTTCTAAGTTTTCAAAATTCAAAATAGCCTCATTTAAGGACATAGAGATATGGGTTTCTGCAGGATAAGGATTTATACCCTTGTCTTGTATAACTTTTAACTTTTTTATGCGAACATCTCGAATCTCATCTATAGATGACATTGTTTTAAAAAAAATTATGCTACGTTTGTAATTTTATATTCCACTTTTCCTTTTGGTGTACTTACTTCTACTTTATCACCTTTTTTCTTGCCAAAAAATGCTTCACCGAGTGGAGAGCGATTGGAAATTTTACCTTGAGACATATCTGCTTCTTCACTGCCAACTATTTGAAA
The DNA here is from genome assembly GCA_044229265.1 of Minisyncoccia bacterium. Lineage (GTDB taxonomy): Bacteria > Patescibacteriota > Minisyncoccia > Phycocordibacterales > UBA9973 > UBA9973. The sequence continues at coordinate 49,896 of JBGATK010000005.1, forward strand.
TACTTTTTCATCTTTATTGTCAGTGCGAATTGTGGTCACCATTGAGCCTATCTCGATAATATCTCCGCCTCCACCAGAAACAGTTTCTGAAGATTGTAAGACTTCTTCTATTTTAGAAATTCGTTCTTCTAATTTAGCTTGATCTTCACGAGCTTGATGATATTCAGCATTTTCTGATAAATCACCCAAACTTTTAGCATATGCCAGTGCCTCTAATATTTCCTTTCTCTTTGCGCCTTTTAAATCAGCGAGTTCAACCTCGAGAGATGTCCTCTTTTCTTTTGTTATATAATCTTTTCCTTTTTGCATAACTAAAGCATATACTTTTTCCTAAAATATTGCAATAAATTTTAAATATGGTAATATTTCCTGTATGTCAAAAACAGTTATAGAAATCAAGAAAAATCCAAATGAAAACAATGCTTCAGTATTGCGTCGTTTTTCTCGTAAAGTTCAAGAATCTAGTATCATCCAAAAAGTAAAAGGTGGTCGCTATAATGAACGCAAAGAAAGTAAGGTTAAAGTAAAGAAAAGCACACTCAAGCGCCTGGCTCGTCGTAAAGAAGTAGAGAAGTTAAAAAAACTCGGTAAGATAAAATAAATGCATAGTGAGAAATTTTCAATAATAAATAAAACAAAGGGCAAGCTTGTAAGCTTGCCCTTTCCTCGTATCAAAGATGATATTTTGGGAAAAAATTATGAATTGTCTCTGGTAATAGCTACACCAAAAATTTCCAAAGAACTGAATTCTGAATATCGTGCGAAAAATTATCCGACCAATGTATTATCTTTCTCTTTAGAGAAAAATTCTGGTGAAATAATATTATGCCCTTCTGTTATAAAAAAAGAAGCTATAAATTTTGAAAAAACTTTTACTGAATTTTTTGGTTTTTTAGTTATCCACGGAATGCTTCATTTGAAAGGAATGACGCATGGGAGTATAATGGATAAACAAGAACAAAAATATTATGCGAAGTATTTCAGTAGGAATAGATATAGGCTCGAAGACCACAAAAGTCGTCGTAGCGGAGTTCGTAAAGGGAGAAAAAAATCCTAAAATTTTAGGCGTTGGTGAATTTGAAAATAAAGGTATGCGTGATGGATATGTAATATCTCCTCGTGAAGCAATTTCTTCTCTTAAGAATGCAATAGCCCAAGCCGAAAAAACATCTGAGGTTAAAATCCGCCGAGGAATACTAGCCCTATCTGGCGCAACTCTGCGCGGAGATGTAGTCATGGGTAGTGCAATTATTTCAAAAGCCGATGGTGAAGTTACAAATTTGGATATATCAAAAGCTTTAAATGAAGCAGAAAGTAATGCGAATCTAACAAATAGAAAAACAGTTCAAGTATTACCTATTGCCTACAAATTAGACGGCAAAGAAATTTTAGGACGTCCACATAATATGCATGGAAATAAGTTAGAAGTAAAAGCTTTGGTGATTTCTTGCTCTGAACAACACTTAGACGATATGCTAGAAGTAGCTGTGAAATCTGGAATAGAAATTTTAGACGTAGTGCCGAGTGCAATATCAGCTAGTGAATACGCATTATCTGCTAAACAAAAACAAGTAGGAGTTATGCTGGTAAATATAGGTGCTGAAACCACTTCTCTTATAGTTTACGAAAATGGCACCATTGTTTCCCTTTATACTTTTCCTATCGGTGGTGAAGACATTACAAATGATGTAGCTCTAGGATTAAAAGTATCACTAGAAGATGCAGAAAAAATAAAATTAGGAGAAATTGCTGGTAGTATTTCCAAAAGAAAAGTAGATGAAATCATAGAAGCACGCTTAGCTGATATTTTTGAAACAATAGATAATCATTTAAAAAAAATAAAACGTTCCGAATTATTACCTGCTGGAGTTTTCTTTGTAGGTGGCACAGCAAATATAGCCGGCCTCGAAGAATTATCTAAAGATTATTTGCGATTACCCGCACGCATAGGTACGACAGAAATTTTTGGAAATATTAAAACAAAACTACGTGATCCTGCATGGCTACCTGTACTTGGACTTTTAAATAGTGAAAAAACTCACAATGGTTTCGATGAAAGTAAGACTCATAATATTTTTAAAGAATTTAAACAAATAATTCGTTCATTTACCAGGCAACTGATGCCTTAATTGTCAAATTACTAACGTATATATGTATATTTGCTTTTTTTTGGGAAAGAGCTATTATGAATTTGTTAATTAATATTAAATCTGCTTTGCAGAAAAGAAGTAAATATATGCCTAAAATAAACCCTGAAATAGAAAGTTTTGCTCGAATTATGGTCATCGGCGTCGGTGGCTCTGGTAAAAATGCAGTAAACCACATGATATCTTCAAAAGTAAAAGGAGTTTCTTTTATCTGCATGAATACCGATACTCAAGACTTGCACCACTCCCTCGCAGAAAAGAAAATTCATATTGGTAAGAACTTAACTAAAGGCTTAGGTGCTGGTATGAATCCAGAAATAGGTAAAAAAGCTGCCGAAGAAACTAAGTCAGAAATCCAAGATGTAGTCAAAGGTGCAGATATGATATTTATAGCTTGCGGTATGGGTGGAGGCACAGGCACAGGTGCTGCACCTATCGTAGCTCGTATAGCACGTGAACAAGGTATACTAACCGTAGCTGTAACCACCAAGCCATTTATTTTCGAAGGTGCTCATCGTATGCGCCTAGCTGAAAAAGGAATTGAGGAGCTAGCTCGTGAAGTAGATGCAATAATAACTATTCCAAATGACAAGCTATTGCAACTAGCAGATAAAAATACAAATTTCAAAGATGCTTTCGCAATGTGCGACAATATTTTGCGCCAAGCAGTCGAAGGTATTTCTGACCTTATAACTACTCCTGGTATTATCAATGTAGACTTTGCTGACATTAAAGCAGTGATGCAAGACGCGGGATCAGCCCTCATGGGCATAGGTATAGCTAGTGGTGAAAAACGTGCAGAACAAGCAGCATTGCAAGCTATCAATTCCCCACTTCTCGAAGTTTCTATAAATGGTGCTAAGGGTGTACTCTTTGCTATTTCTGGTGGCGACGATATCACTATTCATGAAATTCAAGAAGCTGCTAAAATAATTACAGAATCTATCGATAAAGATGCGAAAGTTATTTTTGGGACTATTCGTGATGAAAAAATGAAAAAAGGTGAAATCAAAGTTACTGTTATCGCTACCTCTTTTGGTACTGATGCTCCAAAGAGAAGCTTATTTGCTGGCACACCTCTTACAAATCAAACTCCAGTAAAAGAAGAAACTGCACCAATTGTAAAAAAAGAAGTTCGAAATACTATTGAACAAAATATAAACCCAAATCCTGCACCTACTCCAATACAAAATCCAGGAAGTGAATTCTTGCGTAAAGTAGAGAAAAAAATAGAACCAGAAGAAATAATTATAGATGATGACAATGACGATTGGTCTGCAGTGCCTGCATTTCTCCGCAGAAACAAAAAGTAAATTCTTAAAAAACCACAGAAATGTGGTTTTTTAATTTATTTGACATATATGTTATAATGCAATATATGACATACGATTTAATAATTATTGGGGGCGGACCAGCTGGAGTATCAGCTAGTGTTTATGCTTCTCGCAAAAGATTAAATACCCTTTTTATAACTGCAGAATGGGGCGGGCAAAGTATAGTATCAGACACTATTTACAACTGGATAGGAACTCCTGCTATTTCTGGACATGAACTCGCAGAAAATTTCAAAAAACACGTCATGGTAAATTCAGGCGAAGGACAAACTCTAAAAGTCAAAGAAGGTAATAAAGTAAACAAAATAGAGAAAAAAGAAAATAATTTTTTAGTTTATACTGACGATGGCGAAAATTTTGAAACTAAAACTGTGCTCATAGCTACTGGATCAAATCGCCGTCAATTAAATGCTAAAAATGCAGATACTCTAGAACACAAGGGACTTACCTATTGTGCTTCTTGTGATGGGCCACTTTTTTCTGATATGGATGTAGCTGTCATAGGTGGAGGTAATGCTGGTTTTGAAACAGCAGCTCAATTGCTCGCTTACTGTAAATCTGTAACCCTCATAAATAGGACAGACACTTTTCGAGCTGATGAAATAACCGTAGAAAAAGTTTTAGCGAATCCAAAAATGTCAGTTATAAAAAATGCGGAAATTCTAGAAATTTTAGGCGATAAATTTGTATCAGGATTAAAATACAAAGACACACTCACTAATGAAGAAAAAGAATTATCTGTTTCAGGAATATTTGTAGAAATAGGACAAATACCAGCGACAAGTTTTGCAAAAGACTTAGTCGAGCTCGATGAACTGGGCCGAGTAAAAATCAACTATGCAAATCAACAAACAAGCACTCCTGGCGTTTGGGCTGCTGGCGATTGCACTAATATACTCTACCACCAGAACAATATAGCCTCTGGCGATGCTGTCCGCGCCCTAGAAGACATATATTTGTATATCCACACTAGATAATATTGCCAAAAACACCCCTTTGTGGTAATTTAAACAACAGATTTAAATCTGTTGTTTTCATTTTTCACACAATTAAAAACTTAAGTTATGAACAAAAAATCATCTCCTGCTTTTTCTGTAACAGGAACTAGCGACCAGGGTTTATTTGAAATTAAACCTGAAAAATTCTTCTCCATTTCCGGTTATGGAAAAGGTAAACACAAAGTTGTCTTGATTGGGGAGGTAAAAAGAGGCGTAGTTCAAAATGACAACACCATTGCATTAAGTAATGGGAAAAAAATCTTGACAGCTAGAGTAGTCCGGATTGAAATGAACAATCAAAAACTTCAAGAAGCCGTGCCGGGAGAAAGTATAGGTATTCAGCTTTCTGGAGTAAGAATCCAAGAGTTAAGGGAGTTGACTGCTTAAGAGTCTAAAAATTAAAAATAGCGGATACAAATTATTTGTTTCCGCTATTTCTTTTTGTCTTTTTTATGATGTGGATGGTGAATAATAATGAGAGCTAAGCCGCTCAAAATCATAATACCTATACCTGTCAATGCATCTTTTTCCCAATCCCCTTTCTTGATGCAGGTCATTAGAAGCCATACTAAACTTCCTAAAAATAATAATTCATAAATATAAGCCAAAATACGGTAGCCTATATGATGTTTTGGTTCATCCTCCCTCTCCATAATTTTGGTTTTGAATTAAAAAATAAAAAGCTATGTCGGAATACATACTACCATTTTTATGAATTATTTCAATTTTAAAATTTTGTGTTTATTTTTCTTTGTGTTATAATCTTTTTTGTATAAATAATGGCCTCATCGTCTAGTGGTTAGGACAGCGGGTTTTCAATCCGTTAACGGGAGTTCAATTCTCCCTGAGGTCACAAATACAAAAAAATGAACAAAAAGAAAAACGGTAGTCCGGATTTGGATAAAAAAATCAAAAATTATTTAATAGACATAGATGGCACAATTTGCGAAGATATTCCAAACGAAGAGGCGTATCGAATGCCAAAAGCCAAGGAACTTCTAGGGGCGAAAAACTGGGTAAATAATTTGTATAAAAAAGGTCACATTATCACCTTTTTTACTTCTCGCACAGACGCGCACAAAAAAGCCACAATAGGATGGCTGAAAGAACATGGTTTTAAATACCACACCATTATTTTCAACAAACCTCGTGGTGGAAACTATATTTGGCTAGACGACAAAAAAACTAAAACCATACTTTTTAAAGGCAAATTTCCAAAAATTTAAATAAAAAGTCAAAGTCCTTTTAATTTAGCACAAAAATGCTATAATCTTCCCTATTATGACAAGCAATGTGCAAATTATAATATTGGCAGCTGGCAAAGGAACACGAATGGAAACCGATAACCCAAAAGCCCTAACTCTACTCTCTGGTAAGACTTTTTTAGCGCATGTGCTCGACACTGTAGCCAAACTTAATTTACCGTTAAAACCCATAATCGTAGTTGGCTATCAAAAAGAAAAAATAATAGAAACTTTGGGTAATGTGTATCATTTTGCAGAACAAAAAGAACAGCTTGGTACAGGTCATGCAGTACTTGTGGCAAAAGAAAAAGCTGAAAGTGATCATGACGTAGTAGTGGTTCTTTATGCGGATCACCCGCTCATAAGCTCACAAACTATTTTAAATATGATAAAAAAACAAAAAGAAACTGGAGCGCCAGTAGTCATGGCACCAACCATTATTCCAAATTATGAAAATTGGTATTCATCATTTATAAAATGGGGACGAATAAAAAGAGATAGTGCTGGAAAAATCTCTGGAATTGTAGAATACAAAGACGCAAATGATGAAGAAAAAAATATTACAGAAATTACTCCAGGGTATTTTGCTTTTGATGCAAAGTGGATGTGGGAGAATTTGAAAAAACTAGACAACAATAATGCGCAAAATGAATATTATCTAACCTATCTTGTAAATATTGCCCTTGCAGAAAATAAAATTGTAGAAAGTATTCAAATCCCTCCCGAAGAAGCCATCGGGGCGAATTCAAAAGAAGAATTAGAAATTCTTGAAAAACTCATAAAATAACTATTTTGCAAAAAACAAAGTGCAGAGTATAATAAATACTCATTAATATTAATCCGCTTTGCGGGAATAAACATATGCACAATCCATTTGAGAATGCCATGGCTCAGCTAGACAAAGTAGCTAAAATAAAAGACTTTGGTAGTGAATTTATAAACCAACTACGTGCTCCAAACCGCGACATACGGATTTCTATCCCTGTAAAAATGGACGATGGCACTCAAAGGATTTTTGAAGGCTACAGAGTGGAATATAATGACGCTCTTGGACCTTACAAGGGTGGCATTCGTTATCACTCTCTAACTGAAATCAACGAAGTCAAAGCTCTTGCTTTTTGGATGGCTATCAAATGTGCTGTAGCTGGCATACCTATGGGTGGAGGCAAAGGTGGCATTACTGTTGACCCGAAAGATTTATCCAAAGCTGAACTAGAAAGACTTTCTCGTGGCTGGGTAAAAAGACTTTATGAAATACTTGGGCCACATAAAGATGTGCCTGCGCCGGATGTGAATACTACTGGTGAGATAATGAACTGGATGAATGATGAATACATGAAGCTCTCTGGCGAAAAAACTCTCGCTACTTTTACTGGCAAACCCCTTAGCTCTGGTGGATCAGAAGGCCGTGAGAGTGCTACAGGCCTCGGAGGATACTATGTTTTTAAAGCTCTGCAAGAAAAACTAGGCTTACCAGAAAAATGCTCTGTAGTTATACAAGGCTTTGGCAATGTAGGCTCTTTTGCCATGAAAAGCTTTGTAAATGGAGGACATAAAGTCATGGCTATCTCAGACTCTAAAGGTGGAGTTTACAGTGAAGCTGGGCTTGATTTTGAGGCTTTGGTGGCACACAAAAAGGCTACAGGGTCGCTCGCAGACTATCCTGGTGCAAAAAATGTAAGTAATGAAGAACTGCTCGAAATACAGTGCGATGTGCTCGTGCCAGCAGCTTTTGAAAATCAAATTACAGATAAAAATGCAAATAATATAAAAGCTAAAGTAGTGCTAGAACTTGCAAATGGTCCAACCACACCAGAGGCTGATGAAATACTATCTGGTAAGGGTATCGCTGTGATTCCTGATGTGCTCGCGAATTCTGGTGGAGTAACTGTCTCGTATTTCGAATGGGATCAAAATTTAAAAAATGAAAAATGGAATGAAGCTGATGTAAATATCAAGCTAGACGAAATCCTAAAAGATTCTGCAAGTAAAATTTTTGATATTTCAAAAGAACACAATACTACCCTGCGCAACAGCGCTTTTATACTAGCCCTCGACAGAATTAAAGCAAAAACCCCGACGCATTTATAAAAATGGTCGGGGAGCCGACTTAAACGTCGGCTTGTAATATAATGCCGTGTGTTTATATATTAAAAAATAAAAATGGAAACTTTTATATAGGTAGCACTATCAATTTAGAAGTTCGTATAAAGCAACACTTATCAGATTATTGTAAAACAACAAAAAGATTGGGTGCCTACGAGCTGGTATTTCATCAAAATTATGAAAATATAAAAGATGCTAGAAGAATTGAATATAAATTAAAACAATTGAAAAGAAAGGATTATATTGCTAATATAATAAAAGATGGTTTTATTAAGATAAAACCATAGTTTGGGCGGTTAGCTCAGTTGGTAGAGCGCAATATTGACGTTATTGATGTCAGAGGTTCGAATCCTCTACCGCCCACTAGAATTGTAATTAGCGGTTTATTCAAAACAAATAGCTTATCGCACACAGAAAATATGCTACTATAAGGATATGCAAAATATTCACTTTTTGAATGGGAAATTTGTTAGTGAGGAGGAACTCCTTATCTCCCCTCGAGATTTGGGTTATACGCGTGGTTATGCTGTATTTGATTTCTTGCGTACTTACAATGGCAAACCATTTCACCTAAGTGAACATATAGAACGACTTTTAAATTCAGCAAAGCTTATTGATCTAAAAATTCCTTATACAAAAGAAGAAATAGAAAAAATAGTTTTAGAAACTTTAAATAAAAATAATAAAGACACAGAAAAAGCTATTAAAATCATAGCTTCAGGTGGCATTTCGAGCAAAATGACTCAAATAGGTTCCCCTACTTTTATGATTTGGATTGATGACATGCCACCTGTGCCACAAGAGTACTATGAAAATGGCATAGGCATAATTACAGTCAAATACAAAAGATACATGCCAGAAGCTAAAACGAATAATTATATAGAAGGAGTAAAACAAACCCAAATAGCAGAAAGTGTGGGTGCACTCGAGCCGGTGTATTTTGACGACGATGGTTTATATGAAAGCTCAAATAGTAATCTTTTTATAATTAAAAATGGCAAAATCTATACTCAAAAAGAAAATATGCTAATTGGTATCACTAGGAAAGTTTTAATAGAAATTCTAAAACCTGAATTTATAGTCGAAGAAAAAAATCTAAAAATAGAAGATTTGCTCGGAGCTGATGAAGCATTTTTGACAGGCAGTGCCAAAGAGATTTTGCCGATAGTCAAAATAGATGGCAAAATTTTTAGCCTAGGCGTGGTTGGTGAAAATACTAAAAAAATCTTAGAAATATGGAAGAAATATACAAATAAATATTAACTTTCATTAGACAAAGAGTCGTACTTCTTTTCCAATTTACTCTCCCAAAATGATGTTTTAGATCCATTTTTGCGGGCATCTTGTTCTATGAAAAGAGCATCTTTGTGATCTAACAAATTTATTACCTTAAAACCACCTATCTGAAAATCTGGATGATAAAATTTAATATTTATTTTCTTTATATTTTTCTCTTGAGTTAATTTTAAAACTTCTTGCATTAAAGAATCATATTCTTCTCTTGAAGATACATCGTTATCTGGTTCATCGGTAATAAGTAAAATTTCATTATCACTACTGTCTTGTTTTTCTAATTTTGATAATACATGAATCAAAGTACGCAAATGAGCCTCCTGGTTTCCGCCTTCTAAATTTACGACTTCAATATTTTTATTGTATGTTTTGTTAATTTCCTGCACTGATTTAATTGCCTCCCCTGCTTCCCCTGCCATAGATTTCGAATGATCTACAATAACTCTAACTACATTCTTATAAAGGTCTGGAATTTTTTTTATATTATCGGGTTCTATTTCTAAAATCTTTTTTAAAGAAATATCGATACCTTGAGTTCTATCTTTTAATATTTCTTTCATTTCTTCACTCATATCTTGAATTTGTTCCTCTGTAAAACCCAAATCCAATATGGATTTCTCTAAAGATGAAGATTCTATTTTAATCTTCTCTATTTCCTCAGGCGAAAAACGTTCAGCTAAAACTTCATTTACCATTTCCAAACCTAATTCCTTTCTTGCTTCACGCAATTCATTATTTTTAGGTGTAGGCCTTTCTTTAGAACAAAGACCGGTTATGGTTATAATATTTTTTTCAAAATTTACATTTTTTAAGAATTCTCGAATAGCATTCTTGGCATTTTCTCTAGCATTTGAATCAAAAAATTCCGTAGTGCCTGTTTTGCAAAATTTAGCTATATTCAGACTATCTGAAAATTCTATTTTTTTATTGATATCATAAGTCTCAGAATCTGATATCTTTGTTTTTTCATTTTTTATTTCAATCTTATTAGGATCTAGTGATTTAGAATCAGAAGCTTTTGTTTCTGTGGCTACACCTAAAGAACCAAGCATAGCTGTTCCAACAAGCACCTCTTTTGCATTTTTTCTAAAATTTTTAAAAATATTTTCCATTAAATCAAAAATAATTAAACCTTAAAATCTTTCTTTAGATAACCCTTAGTAATTTGAATTCCTTCTTCACTATGGACTTTGGTATAAGAACCGTCAGCATTTTTTTGCTCTATAGAAATATTGTAATTACCATTTGGAGCCAAACAGAAATAATTGCCGAGGCGATCGATAATTTTATGAGTAATTTCTGTACCACTTTGCTTAGAGAATACACGTAAAATTCCATAAGCTATAGGAGCGCCAATTTTAAACATAGCTTTGCCTTTAGCATTATTACCAAACTCTGTATGATTAAAAGCAAATAATATACCGTAAAGTGCAAATATGATTACATTGTAATCTTTAATTTGACTACCGAGCAAAGTGATACCAGAAACAATAAAACCTACTAAAAAGAATATATCTACTATTTGCCCTACTGCTTTATCACTACGCTTATACCAACGCAAACGATGTTGTTCTAATTTTGCATATTCATTCCAATCAAAACCTATTCTATCCATAGGAATATTTTTACTAATCACTTCTCCGAATTCTTTTATTTCAATATAATTTCCATAATAAAGATCAGTATAAACTTCGTCTCTATCTCTACTATTTAATTTACTTGATGGGAAAACATAATGGGTTTTTTCAGCAATAATATGATAATGACCTGGCTCTACTAAAAATCCATACCTACCATCTATATCTGTAAAACAAGTTGCTAAAGTTTTCTTTTCTATGTCTACAAGTTTTAAATACACAGGATCGAGAGGTTGTTTGGTTTGTGAATCAAACACTACGCCCCATGGCTTGTGGCGTTTTTTAATACCAAAACCATAGAGGAACATGGACCATGCTCGCATAGCGAGGTCTGTAATTCCAAGTGGATTTGTAAATACAAGTCGCACAAGATTCAGCGCAATAGTAGAAGCAGCTCCTAAAATAACTAAGGTTTTGGTAATTGCACTACCTAATATATCAGAAATTATTTCAAAAATTCCTTTTCCTGTATTTACACCAGAATTTTCATTTTGGTTTTCGCTACTAGGATTATTATTAGGATTTTGATTTGGATTATTGCCTGACGGAATATTTGGATTATTTGGTGGCGTATTTGGATTACTTGGATTATTACCTGATCCGCCATTTGGGGTAGTTGGATTATTATTTGGAGTTGTCGGAGTATTTGGAACAGATGGATTGCCACTTGGTGTATTTGGAGGATTTGTTGGTGGTGTAGGTATTGGATTATCTGGAGTATTTGGTGGTATATTTGGATTTGAAGTATCACTATCTGTGGTTGAGACAGAAAAAATTACATCTGCTACACCATCATAACTAGTAGCCGAAAGTTCATCTATAACAGAAATAATAATATTATAACTTTGATTTCCATCAACCACTCCATCTGAAATACCAGTCAAAGTTATAGTTTGTGGTGTATTCCAATTATTATTACTAAAAGTAATAGTTGCCGGCGAAACAGTGCCTTCATTTGTATTGCTAGAAGTAATAGATAAAACTACATCACTAGTGATATTTGATTTTAGCGATATGGTAAAAGTATCTGTGGTATTTTCAGAAACCATAGTTCCACCCTCTGTATGAACTACATTTATTCCTGGTTGCTGTCCACCGCCTCCACCCCCACCACCTCCTCCACCAACAGTTTCAGATACATCAAAAACCATAATACGATGATGTCCTGCATCAGCTTCATACAAATAATCATGAACACTATCATATCTAAGACCATTTGGATTACCTATACCAGATTGAGAAAGAGTAGGACTACCTGTTGTAAAATTTCCTTTACCTAAAACTTTTACCGCATTTTCTCCGTCAATAATAGTAGATACATCAAAAGTTAAAACACGGTGATTAGCAACATCGGAAACAAAAAGTGTGTTATCCGAGCTACGCAGAGCAAGACCAAAAGGAAGATTAAATTTCGATTGAGTAAGGCCGCTACTTCCAGTAGTAAAATTACTTTGTCCTAAGACATTTACAGCATTTTCGCCGTCAGTTATTGTAGCTACATCAAAGACCATGACTCTATGATTATTACCATCAGCTACATAAAGTTTGTGATTAGTATTATCATACAAAACACCAAAAGTTGTATTGAATTTTGCTACTGTATTTCCTGTAGTTCTAGTAGTAAAATTGTTTTGTCCAATAACATTCACCGCGTTTTCGCCATCAGTGATAGTAGCTACATCAAAAGTTAAAACACGATGATTGTAAGTATCAGAAACGAAAAGTCTATTATTGGTAGAATCAAAAGATAAACCGTAAGGATAATACATCCTGGATTGAGTTACACCATTTAATGCATTTGTGAAATTGGGTTGCCCTAAAACATTTACTGCATTTTCACCGTTTACAATAGTAGTAGTATCAAAAACCATTACACGAGAATTTGTGGTATCAGAAACAAAAAGCCTATTATTTACATCATCAAAAGCAAGCATAGTCGGATGATTTAATCCGGACTGTGTTGTAGTAGTTTCCCTTGAATTAAAATTAGGCTGACCTAAAACATAGTCTGGGATACGGTCCATCAGCAGATCATCAGAAGTTAAATTGTAAACTAACACTCTATGATTCCCATTATCTACCACGAATAAACGGTGATTGGTGTGGTCCATTGCAATATCTACAGGCTGATCGAGTCCTATTGCATTCGGCGTATCTGTAGATGAAAAATAAAACGGAACAGGATCAGTGAAATTGGTGCCATCGTATTTACCAATCAAATCAACAGCGTTTTCACCGTTTGTAATAGTAGTTGTATCAAATATCATTATGCGATTATTATTATAATCACCTACGAACAAATAATCATTAACTTCATCAAAAGCTAAGCTTTGAGGTGAAATTAATTTAGATTGACTAGTGTTGCCAGTTGAAGTTGTAAAATCTGTTTGACCTAGAACTTTTACTGCATTTTCGCCATCAGTAATTGCGGTAGTATCAAAAACCATAATTCTATTATTATCTGAATCTGATACAAATAAACGATTATTTCCATCGAGAAGTAAAGCATTTGGATTACTAAATCCATTAATAGTAGTTGCTACTGTATTTGAATAAAAATTAGATTGACCTAATACATTGTCTGGAACAAGGTCTTCCAATTCATTTGTGATTGATAAATCATAAACCAAAACACGATGATTCCCTGTATCTAAGACAAAAAGTCTATGATTTATAGTATCTATTACTTGGCCAGTGGGGTTAGATAATCCCAATCTATTTGGAGCATCATCTATTCTCTGTGTTGTATAAATAGGATATGGACTAGAAACAGAAGTTTGATCGTATTGACCTATCGCATCACCAGCGTCCATACCATTTACCATTTCATCTTGTGCGGCAAATTGTAGCATACGATGCAAACTAGAATCTGTTACAAAAACACCTGCATTCTCAGGTAAGCTTACAGCTATGCCTTCAGGAGTATATATACCATTTTGATCTACATCTAAATTCTGGCTAGTAAAATTACTCTGGCCTAGAACATGCACTGCATTTTCACCATCTGTAATTGTATTTACATTATATTGAGTTATTCGCGAATTATTTTTTTCAGAAACAAATAAAGTTCCATCATTGTCAGCACCGTTCGCACCATCTCCAAAATAAGCTACATCGTGAGGATGATTCATGGTGGACTGCGTAATATCTCCGCTATTACTAATAAAGTCTGGTTGACCAAGTACATTTACTGCATCTTCACCGTCAGTAATAGTATTTACATCAAAGACTAGAACACGATTATTGTCTGCATCTGCCACAAAGAGTCTACCTGTTGCATAATCTATCGAAACACCTTTTGGAGAAGCCATACCATTTACCGTTGTCGTATAATTACTACTTACAAAATCACTTTGGCCTAAAACTTTTGTTGCATCTTCACCATTTGTTATACTAGCAACATCAAAGACTAGAACACGATTATTGTAAACATCAGCTACATATAAAAAATTTTCTGAAAATAATATTCCCTCTGGGTAATTAATACCTGACTGCGAAAGATTTGAATTATTACTAACAAAATCCACTTGTCCGAGAACTGCCATAGCATCTTCACCGTCTGTTATACCATCACTTAAATCATAAGCTAAAATACGATTATTTCCTGTGTCGGAAACAAAAAGTCGAGAATTTAAATAATCAAAAGTAAGACGAGTTGGGTTATTTAAAGAAGATATTGAAGTTCCTGAATTATTAGTATAATAATTTGACTGCCCTAAAACATAGTCCGGTATTCTGTCTGTGCTAGAAAAACTATTATGTACATCCAAATTATAAACCAAAATACGATTATTTGAGCTATCTGCTAAGAATAAAAAACCTCCACCTATAGCCACACCTTTAGGTGTATTAAATCCCAATCTATTTGGTGAATTATTCGCTCTATTTGAAGTATAAAGAGATGTAAGATTACTGTAATCTGTTTCATCATATTGACCAAGCAACTTTGTTGCATCTTCACCATTTGTTATACTAGCAACATCAAAAACTAAAACTCTATGATTTGCAGAATCAGAAACATAAAGTAAATTATTAGTGTCGTCTAAGGATAATCCTTTTGGACTACTTAAACCCCACGCAGTAGCATTGTTTCCGCTGCTAACAAAATCACTTTGACCTAAAACATTTATCGCTGTTTCGCCATTGGTAATTTCAGCAACATTAAAAATCATTATACGATTATTAGAAGAATCAGAAACATAAAGTAAATTATTTACTGAATCAAAAACCAAATTACTAGGATTGTTTAAACCTGATTCCGTTGTATTAATAGTATTAGTGTAAAAATTAGATTGACCAAGTACATTATCTGGAACATGATCTACAAGTAAATCTCCTGCTGTTAAATCAAAAACTAAGATACGATTATTTGCTGAATCAGAAACAAAGAGTCTATGATTCACAGAATCAACGACTTGACCATATGAACCAGTAAAACTAAATAAATTTGGTAAATTGTTTACACGGCTAGACGTATAAAGTGGATTTGGATTTGGATAACCAGTTTCATCAAATTGACCTAGTCCATTTGTAGCATTAGGACCATCGGAAAAAGAATTTATATTAATAACAAAATAAATAGACAAACCTACACCAAGAAGAATAGATAAAGTAGCGAGAAAAAAATGTTTAGTTTTCATATTATTCATAGGATATATGTACATATAATAATAGCATTACGAGCATTTAAATAAAAGTGGAAAAAAGTTAGAAAATAAGGTAAGTTAAGATTATGATAGTTTTAAGCATAGAAACCTCGTGCGATGATACGGGCATAAGCATATTAGAAATAAAAGACTTGAGAACCAAAGCTGTATTTTCAGTATTGGCGAATTTCGTATCTTCCCAAACTGCTATACACTCTCCTTATGGCGGAGTTTTTCCTGCGCTTGCCAAACGTGAACATATAAAAAATTTGCCAATATTATTAGAAAAAGCTCTAAAAAAAGCAAAAATTAAAATAGAGGATTTAGATTTAATTTGTGTGACAAGTGGCCCAGGACTCGAACCTGCTCTTTGGACTGGAATAGTCTTTGCTAAAGAACTAACCAAAAAATACAAAATTCCCATAACTGCTGTAAACCATATGGAAGGCCACATACTATCTGTATTTGCAAAAAGTAAAAATTTTGAAATTCCAAAAGAGGCAAGCAAGGTAGGATTTCCTATGATTTCGCTTTTAGTTTCGGGCGGGCATACTGAACTTGTATTAGTAGAAGCTTGGGGTAAATACAAGATTTTAGGCAAAACTCTCGACGACGCTGTTGGTGAAGCTTTCGATAAGGTAGCGCGCATGCTAGGCCTGCCATACCCTGGAGGACCAGAAATTTCAAAATTAGCAGAAGAAAATAGGAAGATTGTGAATTTAAGAACCCTTGCGCAGGCTGACGAGCCGAGCAGAGCAATTTTTCAGCAGAAAAATATGCGTGGTGAGAAAATTCATAATCTTCCTATTTTCACCCTCCCTCGCCCAATGATGTATAGCAAAGATTTTAATTTCTCATATTCAGGACTCAAAACTGCAGTACTATATTTAATAAAAAAAATTGATGTTTTAGATGAAAATACAAAAAAAGCTATAGCATTAGAATTTGAAAATGCAGCCATAGAACCACTATTACATAAAACTAAAAAAGCTATAGAAAAATACAATGCAAAAACATTAATTGTCGGCGGAGGTGTAGCTCAAAATAAACATTTACAAAGAATCTTAAAAAAAGAAATAAAAAAAACTAAAATCTTCTTCCCTGTTCGTGCTTTAGCTTCTGACAACGCTCTGATGATAGGTATTGCTGGCACACTATCATATCTCAAGAAAAAAAAATCGTCAAAAAATGTAAAAGCCGAGGGTAATCTATCATTGTAAAAAAATAAATTTTTATTTGGAAAAACATACTAAAAATGTTATATTTTTTATATGGAAATTAATGAAAAATTACTAAAACCTTATAATGCAAAAGACACCGAGGGCAGAATTTACAAGGAATGGGAAGATTCTGGTTTTTTCAATCCAGATGTATGTATAGAAAAAGGCGTCATACCTAGCACCGCTGAAGCATTTTCTATTGTACTTCCCCCACCAAATGCAACTGGAGTCCTCCACCTCGGCCACGCACTCGAGACTTCAATGCAAGACGCTATGATACGCTACAATCGTATGCAAGGTAAAAAAACCTTATGGCTTCCAGGAACTGATCACGCAGCCATAGCTACTGATGCCAAAGTTACCAAAATTTTAGAAAAAGAAGGTTTAAAAAAGAAAGATATTGGCAGAGAAAAATTTTTGGAGAGAGTAGAGGTATTTGTAGAAGATAGTAGGAAAACTATTACAAGCCAACTTCGAAACATGGGTGCTAGCCTAGATTGGTCACGTGAAGCTTTTACCTTAGATGAAAAAAGGCATATTGCCGTAAATACTGCTTTCAAAAAAATGTACGATGATGGTTTAATTTATCGCGGGCACCGTATTGTAAACTGGGATCCCAAAGGCCAAACTGTAATTTCTGACGACGAATTAGTTTACGAAGAAAAAAAGGGTAAATTTTATACTTTTAAGTATGGTCCATTCAATATAGGCACTGCCCGCCCTGAAACAAAATTTGGCGATAAATATGTAGTAATGCATCCAGATGATATTCGTTATAAAGAATATATGCATATGCAGAAAATAAATTTAGAATGGATAAATGGCCCGATTGAGGCGACTATTATTAAAGATGAAATGATAGATATGGAATTCGGCACAGGAGTCATGACCATTACTCCATGGCACAGCCACGAAGACTTTGCTCTAGCAGAAAAATATAAATTAGAAAAAGAGCAAATTATCGACAAATACGGCAAGCTACTCCCTATCGCTGGTGAATTCGCAGGTATGAAAATAAGTGATGCGAGAGAAAAAATTGTAGAAAAATTAAAAGAAAAAGGTTTACTTGTGTCAGTAGACGAAAACTATACAAATCGTGTAGCTACTGCCGAGCGCACTGGTGGCACAATAGAGCCTCAAATCATGGAGCAATGGTTTATAGATGTAAATAAAAAAATAAAAGACAGAGACAATAAATCTCTCAAAGAGCTCATGCTATCTCCTGTGCAAAATAGCGAAATAAAAATCCTACCAGATAGATTTGAAAAAGTGTATTACAACTGGGTAGAAAATTTACGCGACTGGTGTATTTCAAGGCAGATTTGGTATGGACACAGAATTCCTGTTTGGTATCGAGGGGAAGAAATTTTTGTAGGAGAAAATCCAGGCGAAAATTGGACTCAAGACCCTGATAGCCTAGACACATGGTTCTCTTCTGGACTTTGGACCTTTTCTACGCTAGGCTGGCCAGAAAATACAAATGACTTAAAAAAATTCCACCCGACAAGTGTTGTGAATCCTGGATATGAAATTCTATTCTTTTGGGTTGCTCGTATGATACTTATGTCTAAATATTTGCTAGACGAAATTCCATTTAAAACAGTTTATCTACACGGCATGCTTCGTGATGCAAAGGGTCAAAAGTTCAGCAAGTCACTGGATAATGGCATAGACCCAATAAAAGTTATTGAAGAATACGGAGCTGATGCACTGCGTATGTCGCTCATCGTTGGCATTGCTCCTGGTATGGATAGTAAATTCGATATTCAAAAAGTAAAAGCTTACAGTAAATTTGCAAATAAGATCTGGAATGCAACTCGTTTTGTCTTAGAACAAACACAAGACCTAGATTTAAATAATTTAGCAAATACAGATTTAGACGAAGAAGACAAAAAGTCTCAGGAAGAATTAAATAAACTTTTGCAAGAAATAACATTAGAAATGGAAGAATATAAATTCTACATAGTTGCTGAAAAGCTTTACCATTATTTTTGGCATACTTTTGCAGACATAATAATTGAACGCTCAAAAAAGAAAATTTTAGAAAATAACAACACAAAAAGTGCTAAAACTATACTTGTAATGCAACTAGAAATACTAATTAAAGCTCTTCACCCATTTATGCCTTTTGTTACAGAAGAGCTTTGGGCTATAATGAATAAGAAGGATATGCTAATGGTATCTCCTTGGCCAACAAATAATGTTTAGTGACCCAAAAATTTTAGGATTAGCTTTTATAGGAGGAACTGTTCCTGCTCTGATTTGGCTGTGGTTTTGGCTTAAAGAAGACAAGCATAACAAGGAACCTCGTGGACTTCTAACTATGATATTTATCATGGGTATGCTCGGAGTGATATTAGTTTTACCTATACAAAAAATAATTCAAAATATCGGATTCTCTTCTGACACAGAAACTATTCTCTGGGCACTAGCAGAAGAATTAATAAAATTTTTAGCTATAATTGTTGTCTTAGTTAAGACTAACTTTATAGATGAACCTGTAGATTGGCCAGTTTATCTAATAACCGGAGCGCTAGGCTTTGCTGCACTTGAAAATAGTCTTTTTATTTTAAAACCACTTTCACTAGGTGATGCAACTGTAAGTATAGTAACTAGCCAGCTTCGCTTCCTCGGTTCGACATTGCTTCACGCTGTATCTAGTGGAATCTTGGGAGTTTTTCTTGGACTTGCCTTCCATTTAAAACCATTTTTCAAAAAAATTTATTTTCTTTGTGGAATTATTTTTGCAACCGCCTTGCATAGTATCTTTAATTTTTTTATAATTAAAGGAGATGGTAATAATTTTCTAGAAACTTTAGCTTTCCTTTGGGTTATCACCATTATACTCATGCTACTTTTCGAAAAATTACGAAGAATGAGTTAGTAATTAATATTTTTAATAAACAAAACAAAACTATGAGTAAAAAAAGAAGTTTTTTTGAAAGATTAACAGGTAGTATAAATGTCGATGAAGAGATCGAAGAAGAAAAGCCCACAAAAGGAAATGACAAGAAAGGTGGTATGGAATGGATGGAAGAAGAAAATGAAGAAGCGGAGCTAGCTGTCGATGTATACCAAACTCGCTCTGATATCGTAATACAGACCATGGTAGCTGGTGTAAAGCCTGAAGACCTAGACCTGACTATCGCTCGCGATATGGTTACCATAAAAGGTAAACGTGAAGAAAATAAAAATATCGATGATGATGATTATTTTACTAAAGAGTTATACTGGGGCGCATTTACTCGCACCATTCTCCTACCTCAAGAAATAGAACCAGAAGAAACTGAAGCCACAGAAAAACATGGCCTACTCACCATCAAACTCCAAAAAATAGATAAAGAAAAGAAAACTTCTGTGAAAGTTAAATCTTTGTAGCAAAAACTTAAATTGATACATGCGATCAGTTTTACATGCAAAAATTCATAAAGCCACAGTAACGGAAGCAGATTTGAGCTATATCGGTAGTATTACTATTGATCAAGAATTAGCCGAAAAGGTTGGCCTTTGGGATGGCGAAAAAGTCATGGTGGTTTCTAATACCTCGGGTAACCGCCTAGAAACTTATGTAATCTACGGAGCTAGGAATTCTGGCATCATATGCATGAACGGCGCCGCAGCTCACCTAATAAAAAAAGGAGATGAAATAATAATTATGGGCTTTGAACTTACAGATAAACCCATCAAAGCTACCAACATACTTGTCGATAAACAAAACAAATTTGTTAAGTTTTTGTAAATGGTGCCGGGGGTGAGAATCGCACTCACGACCTATCCCTCTTCAGGGGAGAGCTCTACTACTGAGCTACCCCGGCATTTTTATTTTAACAAAACCATCTTTTACTATCTTCTCTATGTAATCATGTCTTTTAAATTTTTTCAACCTTTTCTCAATATATCTTACCTCACTCAATGTTTCAAATTTTTGTGAAAAAACTAATTTTAATTTTCCCATCTTACTGGTTGAAGGTGTATAACCTCCATTATGATGCCTAATTCTTTCATCTATATCAGTAGTGCTACCTATATAGTAATTCCCCTTTTCACTTTGTAATATATATACGTATGGCATATATTTTAACACTGAGCCCCGACGCTTTCGGTCGGGATCCCGACTTTACGTCGGGGCTACCCCGGCATATATGAATAATAGATTAAGGCACTAAATCTTTTAATTTTTGAAAAGATGAATTGGTTTCTTTTACTGTGTTTTGCAATTGCTCTACAAAAGGTTGTAGAAAATAAAAAGTACCAACTGAAACACCTACAATCAAAATCCAATAAAAAATCTTAAAAAATAGGTTCCATTTTTGGATGCCTCTTACTTTTTTAAGCATTTCATTGTTCTCTTTTACTAATGCTAAAGTTTCCTCTAGCATTTGCTTTTCTTCTGTATCCACTCAAATATATTATCATAAAGAATTAAAAAAGCCAACTTGGGTATTTGGCTTTTTTATGTTAAATTATATAAGGTTTTTTATTGTTTCGCCCTCATAGCCCCGACGTAAAGTCGGGGAGCCGACAAGTATCGTCGGCTTTCAATAGACAAAGCGTCCTTGTAGTTAAATGGATATAACTTCCCCGTCCTAAGGGGACATTGCAGGTCCGATTCCTGCCAAGGACACAATTAGACTCCCAAAAGACTCGATATTTTTTGTTTATCAAAACCTACGATTAAATCATTCTCTATAAGTATAACTGGCACGCCTAACTGGCCGGATTTTTCTACCATTTCTTTGCGTTTATCCATATCACTCGCTACATCGTGCTCGGTATAAGCTACATTGTTTTCTTTAAAGAACTCTTTCGCCATTTGGCAAAAATGACAACTAGGTGTGGAATATATTGTTACGTTTTTCATAAATTTTTATCTGCCCAAGGCAGTAATTAATTCTTAATAATACTATTATATCATATTTACCCTTACTTGAACCAGTTTTTTATTTTTGTAATAAAGTTCTCTTTTTCTTGTGTAATTGGCACAAAGTTTGGATCTTCTACTACTACTATGAGCTGTTCACCCTCTTTTACAAGCCCATATTTTTCACGAATACTAGCTTCAATGCCTTTTTCGTTACTCAACTTTTCTATATCCGATTTTAATTTAAGTTCATTTTCTTTTAATTCTAAAACTCGATTTTCAGCAATGTCTAATTTTTTTTGAGTTTCATTCCTTTTTTCCCAAAAATTAAGCATATTCCAAAAGAAAAACATAAGTAATACAAAAAATAAAATTAAAGCCGGCTTGGATTCTAGTATTTTTACAAAACTTGGTTTTTCTTGAAAATTCTTCATATTTTTGTTATTATAATTATATGCTTTTTAATAGAAAACATCAAAAAAAGGTTCAATTTATATTTGCCACCATAAGCTTACTCGTAATTGTGAGTATGATTTTGCTTTATTTCCCTTCCCTTTGGAGATAAATTATTTATCACTACCTCGAATCATTTTCAAGAAAACTTCCTGAGGGATGTTTATTTTTCCCATACCTCTTTCTTTCATTCGGGCTTTGCCTCTTTTTTGTTTTTCAAGTAATTTTTTCTTACGGGAGACATCACCTCCACCCACAACTTTGGATCCATGCATAAGAACGTCTTTACGAAAAGATGACACTGATTCCGAAGCTATAATGCGCCCCAATGCCTTGGCTTGAATTTTGAAAGCAAATTGTTGGCGTGGCATAACTTTTTGCAAATTCTCAACCTGAGTGCGAGCTTCTTCTTCGAGTCTTCGACGAGATACCACTCTGCAAAAAGCTGCCACAGGCTCATCAGCTACGAGTATATCCATACGTATTACATCAGCTTCTTTATATTCAGTCATTTCATAAGATATAGAACCATAACCAGAAGTAATGCTTTTTAGGTCATCAAAAAAATTCCGCATTAGTTCACGCAGTGGCATTTCTAATTTTATAGCACTACGATTATCTCCAAAATTTTCAGCACCGAAAACATTTGCCTCATGATCAAACAAAAATGGCATAAGCACACTAGAATAATTTGCTGGTGCAATAATTTTAACATTTACCCAAGGTTCATAAACTTTTATTATTTGACCATCTTCTGGAAATAAATGCGGGGAATAAACTATTTCTTCTTTATTATTTTTTAAAAGAATTTTGTATGTAATAGAAGGCATCGTAACAACAAGATTAAGATCGAATTCTCTGCGCAAACGCTCGGTAATAATTTCAAGATGAAGCATTCCTAAAAATCCACATCTAAATCCTTTACCAAGTGTACCTGAAGATTCTTCTTCAAAAGAAAAAGCAGAGTCAGATAATCTAAGTCGCCCGAGAGCGAGTTTTAATTCTGGAAAATCATCTGCATCTTCTGGGTAAATCGAAGCCCAAACTACTGGTTTTGGATTCATATATCCCGGTAGTGGCATACTTGGTTTTCTAGCAAGAGTTATTGTATCACCCACTGAAGCCACACCTGAACGCTTGATACCTGTTACTATATAGCCTATCTCTCCTGCAGTTATAGATCCTGTGCTATGCTCGCCTGGGGCAAAATAACCTACTTCTAATGATATAAATTTTTCACCAGCTACAGCGAAATACAAACTATCACCTTTTTTTACAGCTCCATCAAAAACACGAACATAAACAATAACTCCTCGATGTGAATCGTATTTAAAATCAAAAACCAAAGCTTTTGCCGTATCTGCATTTTCTAAGTGCTCACTTTTTGGCGGTGGAATTCTTTTTATGATTTCCGAAAGTAAATTTTCTACACCAAAACCTGTTTTACCGGAAACTTCCATAATAGAATCAGGGTCGATATCAAGCAAAATAGCTACTTCCATTTTTACTTCATCAATACGCGCTAGTGGTGAATCGACTTTTGAAAGAACAGGAATAATAACCAGGCCCGATTCACGTGCTAATTCAAGAGTAGTCAAAGTCTGGGCCTGCACACCCTGAGTAGAATCTACGAGAAGTATTGAACCTTCTACCGCTTTTAGTGCCCGTGAGACTTCATAAGAGAAGTCTATATGCCCCGGAGTATCTATCAAATTCATTTGATAGTCTTTATCTTCATAATTAAAATTCATGCGCACTGGTTGCATTTTGATAGTAATACCTCGCTCACGCTCTAGATCCATAGAGTCTAATACTTGCTCGCGCATTTTACGCGCCTCAATAGTGTGGGTTATTTCGAGCATTCGATCAGCTAATGTGGATTTACCATGATCAATGTGTGCAATAATTGAAAAATTTCGAATATTTTCTAATTTCATAAATATTTCTACATACTAACAGAAAAAGGAGAAAAATGAAATAAATAAAAATTGAAAGGCATATTTTTAGACAGTATCTTCGCTTGGAGGCAATACTCCATTTCGCCAGAATTTAGTTTTAAAAGTTTTAAGTAATTCTAAAAATTCTTCATTTTTCAAAAAAAATAAAATTACAGCACAAGTAATTATACCTATAATTCCTGACAAAAAGCCTTGCAAGAATATTCCAAAAAAAGTATTCAAATTAAAAACCGAAGAAAATGCATTGAGTGCTAAGTACGCAGAGAATCCCAAGAAAAAAGAAGCGGACAAACTTTGGAAAAAACTTTTAAATATAAAAGGCTCCTTATGAATAAAATCTTTTTTAATATAAATCCAAAGAAAAATAAAATTCATAATTGTGCCGAGTGAATACGCAAGTGGGAGCATTAATACTTCGGTTCCAGAAATATCTGAAACCTTAAATAAAGATTCAATAAAATACCGAAAACCATCGAAAGTTTTAAATATATTTATAAAGATATATGCGAAAACGATTATCGATAATGAAGAAAATAAATTTATATAGAGTGGCGTCTTTGTATTACCTCCAGCATAATAAGCTCTAGCAAAAAGAGAGATAAGGCATTGAGCTACTATAGATATTGAAAACATAGCGAGTGATGCCGCCACGAGCCGTGTATTATCCCAAGAGAAACCAGATGATCCTAATATAACACGGACTATCTGAGCTCGAAGCACAATAAATAAAAATGCTATCGGCAAAGACCAGAAAATGATCTGCCTAGAAGCTCCAATCAAATTATTTTTAAATTCAGCTAAATTGCCATCTTTATACGAACGAGAAAGCGATGGAAAAGCTGCTGCTGCATAGGAAATACCAATAACTCCAAGTGGCACGGATTGAATATTAATAGAAAAGGTAAAAATCGAAATTGAGCCACTTTGCAAAAAAGAAGCAAAAGAAACAATTACAATAAGAGCTATATTATTAAGTGAAAGTCCGAGAGTCCGAGGAAGCGATACTATTATAACACTACGCACTTGCTCCCAATTTATTTTTGTCCTAATTTTAAAAGTAAAATGTGCAAATTTAACTGAGAAAAACTGTATACAGAAATGCATAATAGCACCTAAAACTACGCCGATAGCAACTCCATAAATACCCCATAAAGGGTATAAAAATACTACACCTATGATTATACCTAGATTATAAAATATTGGACTAAGTGCATAAATAAAAAATCTCTTGAACATTTGAGTTAATGTTCCAAGTAAATTTGAAAGTCCGAGGAGTATTGGAGAGAGAAGCATTATACGAGAAAGTTCTACAACTTTATCTTGCATTTCAATTTCAAAACCAGGAACTAAAACTTTAACAATAATTGGCATTAAGAAAAAAATAATTACAGAAACCCCGACTAAACCATACAAAAAAGCTGAGAAAATATTCTGCAAAAATGATTCTGCTTCACTGCTTAATTCATTGCCCTTCATTCTATTTAACAGAAATGGTATGAGGACTGTAATTGAAGCAAGAGATGCTATAGAAATAAAAACAAAATCAGGCACACGGAAAGCTGCATAATAAGTGTCGAGTGCAATAGAAGGCCCAATATAATGAGCTATTAACCTATCACGAAAAAGTCCAAGCACTTGTGAAAATAAGGTAAAAAAACCAAGCAGGAGCGCTGCTTGGTTTAAATTACCATATTCTTTGCCGAAAAATTTAAAAATTCGCTCCATTTATACTAATTGTTTTTATTATCATCTTTCTTGTCTTCTACCTCAATTATTTTTGCTGATTTAAAACTAGCTACGTAATCTATGAGGTCTTGATTATTTGGAAGTATTCGAAGAGCTTGCTCGGCATATTTTAATGCTTCATCTCTTTGACCTTCACGCTTTGCAATTTGTGAAAGAAAAATCAAAGCATCGACATAATCCCCTTTTAGCGACAATGCTTTTGAAGCAGAAGTTTTTGCTTCTTTTAGTTTATTGTCAGATAAATATACTTGTGATTTATTTAATTCTAGGCCTGGATTTAGAGGATTGAGTGCTATTGCTTTATCTAAAGCTTTTATTGCTTCATCTACCGCGCCTTCTACGCCAAGCGGAGCTACGGTCGAATACACAGTAGCGAGCGAACGGTGATTGATATAATTACTTGAATCATAATTCACTGCTGCTCTGCTAGCTGTTTGTGCTTTATTGAAACTATCTAGTATATCTTTTTTATCTTGTTCAGATAATTCAGATTTTGAGGCCAAAGAATTTAATTTGATTAAATAAACTTGAGAAAAAGTACGCAAATATAAATCATTTGGATAAAGTGATACAGCTTTATTGATAGAACTTTCAGCTTTTTGAATTTCCTTCGCAGAAAGAGCATTTCTAAAATACGATACTGAAGCAAATTTTTCTACATATTTAAATGTAGCACCAGCAGAAATTACCATAAATAAGATGAGAGCCAAAATCGCAAAGAAACTTTTTCTAGGATCTCCTAAAAAGGAAATATGAAGCTCACCTTTTTCTTTATGCATATATACCAAACCTATAGCAATGCCTAGATAAGCAAATATAAGCAAAAATATAGAATTACTTACTGAATAAAAAAGACTATAAACCAAAAGCATTGCGGAAGAAAATACAAAAAAAGGAATTTCCCATTTTATATTTTCTTTATGTGCAGAAAATAAAACTTTAAACATAAAAAATAAAAACAATCCTATGAATAAAGTCCAAGCGAGTGTTCCTAATATTCCCGTAGTAAGTGCCATAGTTGGCAATAATCCTGAGCCTACACTAAAAGATGTATCCCAAAATTGAGTTCCATTTATATTTTGTGGCTTATATAAAGCCCAGATTTCTGTAAATTTATTTGGACCAATACCAAAAAGTGGATCTTTCGCTAGTGAAGCTTTGCTTACTGAAAAAGTCGCACCAAATGAAGGTCCTACTTCTATACTACTAATACCTAGACTATTCGGTAAATAAGAACCTATGAATTGTCCTGACATAAAAAATAACAGTGCAATCATGACTAATCCAAAAGAGTATGCCGGAAATGCAAATTTATGATTTTCTTGTTCTTTCTTGTTAAAAATAGAAACTTTGTATACGAATACAAGCAAAGCAAAAATTCCAATTACTTGCCAAGAAAGTGGAAAATTCACTGCCATGACAAAAAACAAAGACAATACTGCCATGACTGTAACAATTATTTTGCCACGCTTTTTTAAATTAAAAAATTCTAAAATCAACACAGCTCCTAAAAGAGACAATGATGCCATGATTCCGAGAGAATTCCATGAACCAAAAATGTTATCTGTTTTTGATTCTAATGCACCGAAAGAAAATACAGATGGGGATATCATGCGTAAAATTTGAAACAAAAATACAATAGTAAAAGCAAGCATAGAACCAAACATTACTTGTTTAGCTTTACTAGCATCTTTAAATAAAATAGATGACATTAAGAGTAGTAAAAAGGCCACCAATACAAAAAGTGCTGTGCCTGTATCAAACATAACTCCGAAAAGTGAAGCCTTTATTGAGCTTGAAAAAAATGCCGATAGGAATGTAGCTACTACTACAGCAAGGCCAGATAATAATATAGAGGCTTTAGCGACTACTATCTTACCATCAGCAAAACGTGCTCCCAAATACGCAATAATAGATACTGCGAGGCCGACAACCACCAAAAAACCTTTTCCTATTTCTACCGGTATATTGAATACTGGGAAAAAAAATAAAGGGAGTAATACTACTACAAGGAATAAAGACCAATAAGAAATTCTATCTAAGATGTTTGACCACATATTTTATTTAAATTAATTAATATTAAAATTACATTACGCCTGATAACTTGTTCAATTATACTATAAAAACTAAGGATTTTAAATTACGATGTTAATAAGTCTGCCTTTTACATATATTACCTTTTTTATTTCTTGATCACTAAAGTATTTTTTAGCTTGCTCATTTTCTAGTGCTTTATTTTTTATTTCATCTTCACTCTCATCTGCTCCTACTAAAATTTCTCCTCTTACCTTTCCATTTACCTGAATAATAATTTTCACCTCTTCATCTACTATCATACCCTCATCATACTTTGGCCAAGAAGATATGTGTATAGAATTTTCTTCTCCGAAACTATGCCAAAGTTCTTCGGCAACATGTGGCGCAAAAGGTGCGAGAATTTGTAAGAATTTTTTGAAATCTTCACTTGATATTTCTTCTATCTTTACTTCATTCATAAAAATCATCAGAGTAGATACTGCTGTATTGAATTTAAAATTCTCTATATCTTCTGACACTTTCTTGATAGTTTTATGTAGAATTTTTTGCGAAGCAAAGTGTTCTTTATTTTCTATGGTGTGGGTCCCACCCGGTACTCCGGGAAGGGTTAAGCCATGAAAATCAAGAACATTTTGTGCAGCCTTCCAAACTCTCTCTAAAAATCTATAAGTCCCCACCATGCCGTCCTCATTAAAAGGCACAGTATTTTCAAAAGGGCCAATAAACATTGTGTACAGACGAAATGCATCCGCGCCGAAACGCTCTACCATATCGTCTGGATTTATGACATTGCCCCACCTTTTACTCATCTTCCTGCCATCTGGTGCAAGTATAAAACCGAGGAATTCAAGCCTTGGGAATGGCTCTTCTGTACTCACTACACCTATATCAAAAAGAAATTTATGCCAAAAGCGGGCATAAATGAGGTGCCTTGTAGCGTGATCGCCTCCTACATAAACATCCACAGGCATAAAAGCTTTTTCTTTACCTAAATCCACGCAAGATAAATCATTTTTTGGATCAATGTATCTCAAATAATACCAAGAACTTCCTGCCCATTGTGGCATAGTATTCGTCTCACGTTTTGCATCACCGGCACACTTTGGACATTTTGTATTTACCCAATCAATGATATTTGCTAGCGGACTCTCGCCTGTACCAGAGGGCTCATAATTTTCTACTTCAGGAAGTTTGATCGGCAAATCTTTTATATCTACCGGTATAACTCCGCAACTATCGCAATGCACCATGGGTATCGGCTCACCCCAATACCTCTGACGAGAAAATACCCAATCTTTAATTTTATAATTTATTACTTTTTTACCATTTACTTTTTTTATTATTTCTTCTGTATCAACAAAATCTTTTTCTACTATTGGAATATTATTTTTCTCTGCGAAAACTCTATCTCGCTCATCATGAGCAGGCACGCCCATTATCGCCCCTGTGCCATATTCTGGGAGAACATAGCTTGCTTCCCAAATTGGAATTTCTTCACCACTTGCAGGATTTATAGCATACTTACCTGTAAATTTATCTTCTGTCCCAGCCACAGCCAAAAACGTCGCTCCAAAAATAGTATCAGCTCTGGTAGTGAAAATTTTTATTTTAGGAATTATTTCATTTAAGAGCTCTGGAAACTCTTCTGTCCCCATATGTTTTAATGTAAAATGACCCCTATTTTCTAAATGAGTTAACTTCCCTCCAAGTTTTGAATATATCTCCTTTGAACTATTGATAATATTTTCATTATCAATATTGGAATA
>JBGATK010000006.1:0-73102 GCA_044229265.1 Minisyncoccia bacterium
AAAACTCAAGATTTAAAAAAAGAAGCCGAAAAAATAGGAAAAAATTTTCATGAAGTTCTTGTAATGGCTTCTATAATAGAACGTGAAGCAAAAGGGGAAGCAGATAGAGATTTAATTTCTGGTGTCCTGTGGAAACGTATTAGTATAGGCATGCCACTCCAAGCTGACGCTGCACCTATAACTTACAGGGAAAAAGGCTTGCCAGATGAACCAATATCAAGTCCGGGTGTAGCTTCTATAAAATCTGCAATTTACCCAAAAATTACACCATACCTATACTATCTCCATGATAAACAAGGAAATATTTACTTTGCCAAAACCTTTGCCGAACACCAAAAAAATATTGAAAAGTATTTGAGGTAAGAGTTTTCTACTTGTTTTTTGTCTAAATATGTTGTATTGTGAAAATAAAAATATTTTTTCACTTCTTTAAAAATTACATAAAATGAACAAAAAAATTGATTATCTTTCTTTAGTACTGAAATTAGATTTAAACGAAACAAACCTTGAGTTTTTGGTTGAACAATTAAATGTTTTTTTACAAGATAATGAAGATTACAAATCTATATTACTAGCCTCACATCTTTTTTCCTCTCAGGAAAATATCAATTATATAGATAATAATCTTAAAAAGAAATTAGAAGATAAAACAGGTTATTTATCTGAAAAATACGACGAGAAAGTTTTCCTTAATATGTTGTCTCGTTCTTATTCTAAAAATAATTTATTTGATAATTGGCTGGTTTTATATAAAAAAGTAATTTCTTGTTATATAAAATATCCTAATAAAAAGTTTACTTTTATTTTAATTGCAGCAACGTTTGCATTATCAAAAAAACATACTTTGATAAATGATCATA
This sequence comes from Minisyncoccia bacterium, assembly GCA_044229265.1. Taxonomy (GTDB): domain Bacteria; phylum Patescibacteriota; class Minisyncoccia; order Phycocordibacterales; family UBA9973; genus UBA9973. The sequence goes on from JBGATK010000006.1 coordinate 861, forward strand.
GGCTTGATGTAATCAAAAATTTATTTCAGTATCTTTTTCTAAGTGGAAAAGATTTAGAAATTAAAGTTGCTTCTTTTTTTCAAGCAATATCAAAAATTAATTTTTTAGATGACATAAAAAAAGAAAGTTATTTAGAAATTGCTCTTAAGGAAATCATTTTAAATTCTTTCGAATATGATTTGAAAAATTTACTTGTGGCTCTTACTGCTTTTTACTCTTATTGTGGAAACAATGAATTAGTTAATATTTTTTTTGACATATTCAAAAACAAAAATTTTGATTTTGAAGCAAATTATAAGAAATTATTGGATTTTAATTTATGGCCGTGGTATTCAAAAGATAATTTTGAAGAAAAATGTAAATTACTGTTTGATAATGAAATAATTAAACCTAAGAGTAATAATCGTTCTGATTTTTTGTCAGATGCTAGTGCTTTTTACTTGGTCCCTCTTATTATTTATGCACAAAGAAAAAATAATTATGAAGTGGTATCTCAGTTATTATGGCATTTAAGTAAAAAAGAAGGTCAAAATAAATTAGCAAAAAGATTTCAAGAGCTGAACGGTGGCTTTTTGATTAATCCAAGTATTCTAACTATCGATGTAAAGCACAGAGGTTCATGGCTTAATAATAAACTTTCATGGTGTAAATATTTAAAGTATCGACAAGATGTGGTATTTACAGAAAAAGAAATTCAAACTTTGAAAGAACTTTATACCATTAGGCCTTTTGACCCACTAGTATTGAGTGTTATGTTTGCAATGGAAAATCAAACAAAAGATTTGGAATTATTTAGAATGTTTTCTTTTAGTATTGAAAAACTTCAATCCCATTCATTATTAGGGTATTTATTAATAGAATCTATAAATACAACGAATCAAAACTCTACCAGAATATTACTAAGTAGGCTTAATAATTTAGGATTTTTTAATTCCATATTGTTCTCAGTAGAAAAAGTGTTGCAAGAGATTTATGGTGTGTCTAGAAAAAAAATTAACGATAAATTATCGCTAGTAGAGTATACTTTGGATTTTTTTGGAGAAGTTTTTTATTCTGAGAACATTCGATACAACAAAGCTTGTGAATTATATAAGAAAATTAAATCGCAATTTAAGATACCAATTTTAAAACTTGAAAAACCATCTGTATTAACTGAAAAAGAAAGTAAAATTTTTTCACTTTTTATAAATGGTGAATTTTCTGAAATTTTAAAATTAAGTTGTGATCCTTCAAATATATTTCTAGTAGAAATCTTTTTAAAGATTTACTTAAAAAAGGCGATGTCTTTTAAAGTAGTGACATATTACAAGATGCTTTCGTTATTAAATAAAGAAATCGCGATTTTGTATAATGCTGAAGCAGAATTGCACTTTAAAATATATAATCAAACAAAAGTTAAAAGTGATTATATTTATATTGCATCTTCAAATCTTTGGGGTTTGCCAGCAGTATTAGAAAATCCAGTTGATTTTAAGACAAAGATTTTTTCAGAAAACTTATTTGATATCTCAAAGAGTCTGTAAAAAAATTTTTTGCAAAAGCCCGTCAAACTATTGACTGGCTTTTTTTATTTCCAATTTATGGTATAAAGAAATTGTGAAGAAAAAAGATTTAAATAATATCAAAAAGCAAACAGTATTTGTGGGGGTTTCGGGTGGAGTGGATAGCTCTGTCTCTTTGGCTTTATTAAAAAAGGCCGGGTACGAAGTGGTAGGGGTTTTTATAAAAACTTGGCATCCATCATTTATCGAGTGCAATGAAGAGGAGGAGAAGCGCGATGCTATGCGAGTTTGCGCGCATTTAGATGTACCATTTTTGGAACTTGATTTGGAAAAGGAATACAAAGAAGGTGTGGCGGATTATATGATATCCGAGTATAAAAAAGGTAGAACTCCAAACCCAGATGTTTTTTGTAATAGTGAAGTAAAATTTGGTGCTTTTATGGACCCCCCCCCCCCCCCCCCCCCACAGCTCTGCAAAGCTGTCGATCCTACCAAAGACCAAGTTTATTTTTTGTGGAAATTAAAAAAAGAGCAATTAGAGAAAATACTCTTTCCAATAGGGCATTTAAAAAAATCACAAGTTAGAGTTTTAGCTAAAAAATTTAAATTACCAGTTTCATCGAAGCCAGACAGTCAAGGTATATGTTTCTTGGGCGATATAGATTTGAAAGAATTTTTAAAACATTATATTAAATCTAAAAAAGGTATAGTAAAAAACGAAAAAGATGAGGAAATAGGCGAACATGACGGTGTAGAATTTATAACTTTAGGTGCGCGTCATGGTTTTACAATTACAAAAAGAACTCCAAACGATAAACCATATTATGTAGTAGATAAAGATGTAGAAAAAAATATTTTATATGTATCGCAAGATAAAAAAAATAGTAAATTAAATAATAAAAAAGAGATAGAGCTTATTGATACAAATTGGATAAGTGAATCTTTGGAAATAAATAAAAATTACACAGCCCAAATTCGTTACCACGGTGAATTCTTAAACTGCAAACTGTCAAAGATGCCCTTTGACATCAAACAAATGACTGTTATTTTTGAAAAGCCTGTATTAGTAGCAGGAGGGCAGTCTATTGTATTGTATGATAAAAATATCGTCCTTGGCGGGGGTATAGTAGCTTAAACCCAAACACTTGTGCACAAGTGTTTGGGTAAAATTTGCTTTTTTGGATAATTTGTATATAATGTTCCTATGTTTGAAATTAAAGCTAAAAATAGAGATATAAAAATTAAAAGAGAAGATTTATCAAAGGTAGGAGAAATTCCAGCTGTTTTTTACGGTAAAGGTGAAAAAGCAAATCCTATCTCCATTTCTTTAGTAGAATTTAAGAAAGTTTGGCATAAAGCGGGTGAAAACTCTGCAGTTAAACTAGTAGTAGACGGTAAAAATATAGATATTCTGATTCACGATGTTCAGCTTGATCCAGTAAAACACGAACCAGTTCATGCAGATTTTCTAACTATAGATATGAATAAGAAAATCACAGTTAATGTACCTATCGAATTTATTGGTATTTCTCCTGCGGTAAAAAGTAATTTAGGTAATTTAGTAAAAGTTATGCATGAAGTAGAAGTAGAAGCTTTGCCTGCTGATTTACCTCACGATATTAAAGCAGATATTTCAGGCCTTACAGATCTAGATAGTGTGGTATTAGTTTCTGATTTAGTTTTACCTTCTGGTGTAGTTGCAGTTAGTGATGCTAGTGATGTAGTAGCTTCTATCGTAGCTCAAAAAGAAGAAAAAGAAGAAGAAGCATTGCCTGTAGATCTATCAAAAATTGAAGTAGAAAAGAAAGGTAAGAAAGAAGAAGAAGGCGCAGAATCTACAGCTTAAACGCTTGCTATAGAGCAAAATATGCTATAATAAAGACTATGACCAAAAAGATCATAGCCTTTATTGTTTTGGCCAGTTTCTTTATTCTGACACCTAGTAATGCGTATGCTGTGGATTGTCTCGCTATAAACGGAGCATCGCCAGAGTTTGACAGAGAATTCTGCAAGAATGAATTATCAAAAATTGAATCCGAACTAGCCGAACTTTTAAAAGAGCAGGAAAAACAAAAAAAATATACTGGAACACTTGCTGGTGATGTAAATTATCTGACAAGTCAAATCAATGCTTTGAAAACTAAAATCAAATCACGTTCTTTGGCTATTGCTCAGCTCAAAGTATCTATCAGTGAAAAGAATGTAAAAATAGGAAAATTGGAAGATAAAATAGACAAGCAATACTCTTCACTGGCTCAACTTCTTCGTAATACTAATGAATTTGATAATGAAAATTTAACACACCTATTGCTTTCAAATAAAAGTATTTCAGAATTCTATTCTGACTTAGAATCATATGATTCTATTAAAGATGCTATTAAAGAATCAGTGGATGAAATCAAAGGAGTAAAAGTTGAAACTGAAGAAGAAAAACAAAATTTACAACAAAAACAAGATGCCGAGCTCGATGCAAAAGCTGAACTTGAGAGTACTCAAAAGAAAACCGCGCAAGCTGAAGCTGATAAGAAAAAATTACTTTCTATATCAAAACAAAAAGAAGCTGAATATAAGCAATTAGCAGCAGAGAAAAAAGCCAAAGCTGATAAAATTCGCAGTGCACTTTTCCAACTTGCTGGAACTAGTCAAAAAATCGATTTCGGCACGGCTCTCAAATATGCAAATGAAGCAAGTAGCAAGACAGGTATTGAACCAGCATTTTTGCTAGCTATACTTCGTCAGGAAAGTAATTTAGGTGCAAATGTAGGTAAATGTTATCTTACAGACATATCGGGTCCAAAGGCTGGTTATGGCATAAACAGAGCAAGTGGAAAAGTTTGGAGTAATCTAATGAAGCCTACGAGAGATTTACAACCATTTTTAGATATTACCGAAAGTTTAGGATTAAGTCCGCTTGAAACCACTGTTTCTTGTCCTATTGCTGGAGTAGCAGGATACGGAGGTGCTATGGGGCCCGCGCAATTTATACCTTCTACTTGGAAGATTTTTGAAAATAGGCTTCAGAATGCTTTAGGTTACCCAGCTAGTCCTTGGGCTCCTCGCGATGCTTTTATGGCCTCTGCTATGTATTTGACTGATTTGGGTGCAGTAGGCACAAGTTCCAGTGCACAACACAGAGCTGCTTGTAAGTATTACGGTTCCGGTGGTTCTACCTGTTCATATTCCCGAAGTGTTATGAAATATAAGTCTAGTATTGAAAATGATATAGAGTTGCTTTCAAATTAAAGTTGTGATAATATCAAAAAACAATGAAAAAAGACATACATCCTAAATATGATTTAAACACAAAAGCTACTTGCGCTTGCGGAGCTGTTTTTATGGTAGGTTCAACTATGCCTGAAATAAAAATGGAAATTTGTAGTGTTTGCCACCCTTTTTACTCTGGTAATGAAAAAGTTCTCGATACTGCTGGCCGTGTAGATCGCTTTAAAAAGCGCGCAGAAGCTACTGCTACTGTAAAATCAAAAGCTAAAAAATAATTTTGAACATAGAAGAACTAAAACAGAATCGAGAGACTAGTTATCTAGCTTCGATGTTAGAGAATTTATTGCGCGCCGAAGGTGAAGTTCGGGAAATGCTTGATTCTGATGCTAGTTTGCATGAGCTAGCAACCAAAGAACTCGATGAAATTTTGACACAAAAAAAAGCTCTGGAAGAACAAATTCAAAATATTTTAGATAAAGAAAAAGAAGAAGAGGAATTTCCAAATGAAATTGTACTCGAAGTTCGTGCTGGTGCAGGAGGTGATGAATCAGCACTTTTTGCTTGGGAACTCGCGAATGCTTATGAAAAATACGCTGAAGCAAAAGGTTGGAACTGGAAAGTGAATTATGAATCCACCAATGATATTGGTGGATTCAAAGAAGCTTCTTTTGAAATAACTGGCAATGGTGTTTACCGGGAAATGCGTTATGAGACAGGCGTTCATAGAGTCCAAAGAGTTCCAGCTACAGAAAAAAATGGCCGAGTTCACACATCTACATGCTCCGTTGCTATTTTACCAATTCGTAAAAAAGTAAATTTTGAAGTTAACCCTGCAGATATTGAAATGGAATATTCTCGCTCTGGTGGTAAAGGCGGGCAAAATGTAAACAAAGTTGAAACAGCAGTTCGCCTTGTACATAAACCTACAGGTATCGATGTGCGTTCTAGTAATCAGCGTAGTCAATTAGCTAATCGCGAAAAAGCTATGGCTATACTTATGGCGAAATTACAAGCCTTAAAAGAAGAAGAGGAAGCTAAAAAATATGCTGGTGAAAGAAAGAACCAAATTGGCACAGGGGATAGATCAGAAAAAATTCGCACTTACAATTTTCCTCAAGATAGAATTACTGATCATCGTATCAAGAAAAGCTGGCATAACTTGCCAAAAATAATGCTCGGCGACTGGGGCCCTATTGTTTCCGCACTTGAGAGTGGCGAAACTGGAACTGACGAAGAAGACTAAAAAATAAATTATGGATTCACAAAAAATAATTAAACATATTTGGCCTATAATGAGACGATATAAATGGTCTTTATTTGGATTTATTTTATTTTTTGGAACGGCGGCTACAGTTGATGTAATATTAAAAAATTATTTTTTAAAAAAAATAATTGATTTAATTAATTTAAATATATCTAGTAGGGAATCGATAGAACCCATTTTATTAAAATATGTTTTCTTATCAGCTTTTTCACTTATTTTAGGTTATGGTCTTTCTCGTTTAGGATCTTGGTCTGCGAATTATTTTCAAAACAAAACCATGAGAGATCTTTCAAATTATATTTTTGTAAAAATAACTTCACAATCGCATGATTTCTTTACTGATAATTTTTCTGGTTCTCTTGTTGCCAAGATAAAACGTTTTATACAAGGTTATAAATTTATTATACATAGTTTGATTACTTCTGTATGGCCAGCATTTTTAATTTTTATATTTTCTTTCGGTGTCATTTTATTTTTTGCTCCTATTATAGCTTATGTATTAATAATATGGTTAATTCTATATATTTTTATTATAAGTTTTTTTATAAAAAGAAAAATTCCTTATGATTTAGAAAAGGCAAAAATGGATTCAAAAGTTGGAGGGCGTTTAGCTGATGTATTTACTAATATTTTAAATTTAAAGGTATTTTCTACTTTTAATTTTGAAAATAAAAATTTTGAAATATTAACCAAAGAAGAAGCAAAACATCGTGGATATTCTTGGTTTTTAGGAAATCAACAACGAGCAATTAAAGCTCTTTTTATGGTAGCACTTCAGATCGTTGTATTGTATTTAGAAATAAATCTTTGGGTTGATAATGAAATTTCTTCAGGAACAATTGTGTTAATACAAAGTTATATTATTGTAATTTTTGGACGCATGTGGGATATTGATGAAACAATGACTTATGTCGTTGAGTTTTATGCAGATATGAAGGAAACTTCTGAGATTTTAAATAAAAAACCAAATATTCTAGATCCAGAAAAACCTGAAAAATTAAATGTAAAAGATGGCGAAATAAAATTTGAAAATGTTAGTTTTGAATATGTAGACGGCGTCGATGTTTTTAAAAATTTTAATTTACATATTAAAAAAGGCGAGAAGGTTGGCCTAGTAGGCCACTCTGGTTCTGGTAAATCTACCATTACTAAAATGCTCCTTAGATTTCTTGATGTGAAAGAGGGTAGTATTACTTTAGATGGGCAGAATATAAAAAATATTACCCAAGATGATTTGCGTAGTGTTATTTCTTATGTCCCTCAAGAGCCAATTTTATTTCACAGAAGTATTTTTGAAAATATTTCTTATTCTAAAGATGGCGCTACAAAAGAAGAAGTAGAAGAAGCTTCAAAGAATGCTCATGCCCATGAATTTATTTCTGGATTACAACATGGCTACGATACACTAGTTGGTGAGCGCGGAGTAAAGCTATCTGGCGGTGAAAGGCAACGTGTAGCTATAGCCCGGGCTATGCTAAAAGATGCTCCGATACTAGTGCTCGACGAAGCTACAAGTTCGCTCGATAGTATAAGTGAAAGTTATATTCAAGAAGCTTTTGTAAAGCTCATGGAAGGGCGTACTACTATTGTTATTGCTCACAGGCTTTCAACTATACAAAAAATGGATAGAATTTTAGTTTTAGATAAAGGTGAAATTATAGAACAGGGAACTCATAAGGAATTGCTCGAAAAAAGAGGCCAATATGCAAAACTCTGGGAATCTCAAACTGGTGGATTTTTGCAAGATTAAATAAGCTGGCAATTTTTATTTGCATTTATTATGCTACCCTGGTATAATACTCTATGTATATCTAAGTGCGTTTTTTGGTTGTGTGTAGACATGTTCTGCATAAGAAACATTGAGCGATTAGGATTATACGCTACGGGCTTTCGGCCCTAGCATTATAATTATTTGTTTGCCTGATTTTTGAAAAACAGGAGAAAAGCAAAATGGCTACAAAGCTATATGTAGGGGGATTACCTTACTCAACAAACGAAAATGCTCTACGTGAGTATTTCGCAGCTGCTGGAAATGTATCTTCAGCAACTATTATCATGGACAAAATGTCTGGTCGCTCAAAGGGTTTCGGTTTCGTAGAAATGTCTACAGATGAAGAAGCTCAAAACGCAATCTCAATGTTTAACGACAAAGAGTTCGAAGGACGTAAGCTTACAGTCAATGAAGCTCGCCCTATGGAAGCTCGCCCACCAAGAACTGGTGGAAGTTTCGGTGGTGGTCGCCGAGAATACTAATTTTTAAAATTAGTTTCTAAATCAAAAAATCACTCTATTTATTTAGGGTGATTTTTTGTTTGCGTATTTTATGTTTTGGGTATATATTGAGAATAAATAACTAAGTAGGGTGTTCCTACAAGTAACTTGAAAAATAAAAATCATGAAAAATATATTGAATTTTCAAACTTTACCAAAAAGAGAACAGGTAAGAAAATGCGCTGAAATTTTCGGAATTGAAGCAAAATACGCTCTTGATTATGTAGAAAAATTACCAAATTTCTCTACTTTTATACCTGAAGACATTAGACCATTTGTAAAATGGTGTGCAGTTCCTAATACTTCAGCCAATTTAAATGCTTACGAAAAGTCAATTACTTGTTTAGTTAAAAAAAGATGTGATTCGGAATATGGGTATCGAATTGAAGCTATTAAACAGAATCAAGCATACGTAGATATGTTAGATAAAATATCATCACATCAAGCAGGTGATATATTATTACTGCCAGTAATTATCATAAAACATGATAATGTTTTTCCAGAACAAATTCAAAATAATTTATTAGTAAATGAATTTCCTTTAGGTCTACAATCTGTAATTACAATTTGTGCGATAAATGACCTTAAAGATTTTAACTTTGCATGCTTGGGTGATAATTGCATGCATAATGGACAGAGATTAATTGATAATTACTTTGATTTATGTGATGGTTTCATTGATGATATAGACACTACTGCTTTCGTATATCAGAACAGGTATGATGATGTTCCAATTTACTCTCTTAATACTAAGGAAAAAACATTTGATCATTATATTCGCAAAGATCTACTTAAAAATATTTATTCAATTCACGTTTTTTGCCCTTATGAAAATTGGGGCAGTGTAAATTCTTGTGAAATCTTAAATCGACCAACAAATTATTTTGAATTATTGGAACTTTATATTCAAAAATTTCCTTTGAGTTCTGATAAAGTATGGTTCCATCATTTTAGTGATCTTGCAGAATGTGTATTTGGTAAAAATTTGAGATATCAAATGGATTTTGATGATTTTGAAAATTGGTTTGAGAAAAATGTAAATTCGAGTGAAGTTCAAGCAGTATTTTTAAAGCATCAAAAGATTATGAAGAAATTGTCAAAAGAAGACAATGAGAGGAGAAAAGCAAGGAAATGGACAATAGAAAAAGAAATTGCTTTTCAAATGACAGCAATTAATCATCCAGAGAGATTAGTATTTGGGACACCGCAAGGTCTCTTTGATAATGATTAGTTTATTTAATGACCCTAGAAGCACTGTTGTATTGCAGTGCTTTTTTATTGCCTAAAATACTTATTTTTGTTATATTATTTATAAGGGCATAGCCCTATTGTTTTTATTTGAGTGCCCGCCCGAACGTACCCCGCCAGAATGACATTCATGTCGGGCTGGCGTTCGGTACGGGCGGGTGTAGTTCAGTGGAATTTTAATTTAATAAATGAGCGTGTAGTTCAGTGGTAGAACGCTGTCCTGATAAGACAGAGGTCGATGGTCCGATTCCATCCACGCTCACATGGATTTAAATAAAGAAAATCCGAATACAAATATATATAAACCAGTGCTTATTTTTTACGGCAAAGCTACTGGTTGGATTTGTGGATCAGCAATTATTGCAGTTTTTATCGGAAAATATTTAGACAAGATTGCGGGTAAAAATTTTTATACTATTATTTGTATAATTTTAGGTTTTATTTTATCGATATACGGTATTTACAGAGAGATAAATATATATAAAAAGAATTTGGAAAAACAGGAAAATTTAAAACAAGAAAAGATTCAAAATGTCAATAAATAATTTAGAAAATATAAACGAGGAGCATGTAGAAGAAACAAGTCATGAGATCACGATATATGCTGAGCCGATTTTTCATATAGGTAAATTTGAGATCACAAATTCACTCTTAACTAGCTGGCTAGCTGTATTGGTGATATTGTTTTTTGGACTTGCTATAAGGTTAAAATTAAAAAAAGTTCCTGGTGCACTTCAAAATATTTTTGAAGTTATATTGCTCGGGGCTATGTCTCTAGTTGATCAAGTGACCAATAATAGAAAAATCACTGAGAAGATTTTTCCATTTGTATTTTGTTTATTTTTCTTTATTTTAATAAATAATTGGATAGGCCTTTTGCCTTTTGTGCCGGCACTTGGTTTTTATGAAGTCCACGAAGGGGCAAAGACTTTTGTGCCACTTTTTAGAGCTGGTACAGCGGACCTCAATTTTACTCTGGCCTTCGCTATCCTTATGGTTATCGGCTCTAATGTGTTCGGTGTAGTTATTTTGGGCTTCTGGAAACTTATAAACAAATATGTTAATATGAAGGCACTCGGAAGTATAATAACAGAGATAAAAAACGATAAATCAGTTTTGATTGTCGCGCCTATCAAAATCTTCGTAGGTTTCCTTGAGCTTATAGGAGAGATGGCAAAAATAGCTTCTCTTTCTTTCCGTTTATTCGGCAATGTTTTTGCCGGAGAAGTATTGCTTGCTTCTATGGCAACAATATTTATGTATGTTCTACCTGGACCATTTCTTTTCCTTGAAGTTTTCGTGGGACTGATCCAAGCATTGATTTTTTCTTTGCTGACGACAGTTTACTTTACTATAGCTTCCGAAGATCATGACAGTCATGACGAGGGGCATACAGAAAGTATGGATTTTGAAAATCACGGAAATGAGAAAAAAGATTTGGCACATGTTTAATTTGTCAAAAATCTCGATAGTCGTTGAATCGAGAATATTAAAAGTTTATTAATTAATTTATCCTCTTTAGTAAAAGAGAGAGAAGAATAAAAATATGGAAGAAGTAAATGCAGTTGTAAATTTGGTTCCTTTAGCAAAAGCTTTGGCTATCGGTCTTGCTGGTGCTGGCGCAGCTATTGGTATCGGTATGATAGGTAGTAAAGCCATGGAAGCTATAGGTCGCAACCCAGAAGCAGCAGGTAAAATATTGGTGCCTATGCTTATCGTTGCAGCATTCGCAGAAGCTATTGCTATTTATGGTTTGGTTGTTGTTTTCGCAGCTATCAAATAATAAAAAAATAAAATATGGAAGATTTTATAAATACATTTCATGTAGATTGGAAGATAATGCTTGCCCAAATACTAAACTTTGGTTTAGTATTTTTGGCGCTTTATGCTTTGGCAGCAAAACCTCTTCGCAAGGTTATCAAAGAACGTGGAGAAGAAATAAGTAGAGGTTTAGAAGATGCAAAAACAAATGCAGAAACTCTAAAAGCTACTAAGGAAGAATATGAAAAAGCTTTGGCTAAAGCACGAATGGAAGCAAATGCATTATTTGAAGCTGGCAAAAAAGAAGCAAATGAACAAAGAGAAAAGCTGATTTCTGGCGCTCACGCTGAAGTCGCCCAAATGATAGAGAATGGCAAGAAAACTCTCGAAGCAGAGAAAATAAAAATGGTAAATGATGCCAAGAATGAAGTAGCAAGTCTAATCATTTCTGCTACAGAAAAAATTCTACAAGAAAAGAATAAATAAAAATATAAATTAATATGTCCAAAATTTCCCCGAAAAATTTAGCGCAAAGTATTTTTGAAGCAAGCCACGGTAAGGCTGGTGCAGAGCTATCGCAAGTGCTCAAAAATTCTGCCAAGATGCTCGCGGATAAGAGACTCCTCGGGAAATCAAAAGATATATTAAAAAATTTACAAGAAATTATAGACAAGAGTGAGGGCACAGTCAGGATGAAAGTAATAAGTGCAAAAATTTTGTCACCAGAAGAGAAAAAAAAGCTAGAGCACGAAGTCAAAGAAAAATATAAAGCCAAAAATATAGTCAGTGAATTTTTTGAAAAAAAAGAAGTGTTGGGCGGGATGCGGGTCGAAGTCGGAGATGAAGTTCTAGACAGTACATGGAGAACAGGACTCAAGAAATTAGAAAAAGTTTTAATAAAGTAGAAAATTATGACAAATAATATTGTAGAAAATTTAAGAAAAGAAATAGAAGGCTTTAAGAATGATGTTCACACAGAGAAGGTGGGCAAGGTTATTGAAGTTTTCGACGGTATTGCCAAAGTCTCTGGACTCTCTCAAATAAAGTCTTCAGAAATGGTCACATTTGCGGGAGGCGAATCAGGCGTTGCCTTAAACCTCGAAGAAGATGCGGTGGGTGTGATAATTCTTGGCGACTTTTCCAAAATCAAAGAAGGGGATGAAGTCAAAGCTACTGGCCGTATCCTTGAAATCCCAGTCTCAGCTAGCCTCCTTGGCCGTGTGGTAAACCCTCTAGGTATACCAGTTGATGGTAAGGGTTCCCTTAAAGCTGAGAAATCATACCCGATAGAGCGAGTAGCTTCTGGCGTAATGAGTCGCCAATCTGTAGACCAGCCGGTGCAAACTGGTATTAAATCTATTGATGCTCTTATACCTATCGGCCGTGGCCAGCGTGAGCTCATCATCGGCGACCGTCAAACAGGTAAGACAGCTATCGCTATTGACGCTATTTTAAATCAAAAAGGGCAGAACATGATCTGCGTGTATGTCTCCATTGGACAAAAAGATTCCAAGCTCCGTAAACTCCAAACTCGCCTCGAGGAAGGTGGTGCTATGGAATACACAGTTATAGTCTCTGCATCTGCATCCGACTCTGCACCACTTTCATATATCGCTCCATACTCTGGCGTCTCTATTGCAGAATTTTTTATGGACCAAGGTAAAGATGTTTTAATAATTTATGATGACCTCTCAAAGCACGCTGTCGCTTACCGCGAAATCTCACTTCTACTTCGCCGTCCACCAGGCCGTGAAGCGTACCCTGGTGATGTGTTTTATTTACACTCTCGTCTACTCGAGCGTGCTTGTAGGAAGAATGAAAAATATGGCGGAGGAAGTATCACTGCACTCCCTATCATCGAGACTCAAGCTGGCGACATCTCTGCCTACATTCCGACCAACGTTATTTCTATCACCGACGGACAAATCTTCCTTGAAACTGACCTCTTTTACAAAGGCGTGCGCCCAGCGGTAAACGTAGGCTTCTCTGTGTCTCGTGTGGGAGGTTCAGCACAAATCAAAGCTATGAAAAAAGTTGCGGGTACTTTGAAGCTAGACCTCGCTCAATACCGCGAACTCGAAGCTTTCTCACAATTCGGCTCTGACCTCGACGAGGCAACAAAGCGCCAGCTCGAGCGTGGCAAGCGCGCCGTAGAGCTCTTGAAACAACCTCAATATTCTCCAGTAGCTGTAGAGCATCAAATAATTTCTCTTTATGCTTTAACAAAAGGCTATATGGACGAGGTGCCAGTAGAGCGTATTGGTGAATTTGAAAAGGGGCTGACAGACTACGCAGAGCGCAATGCCAAGAAATTCCTATCTCAAGTGCGCGAAAAGAAAATGTGGGAAGATAGTGGCGAAGAGGAACTTAAAAAAGCAATCACAGACTTTAAAACAAGTTTTGTAAAATAATTTTAAATGGCAAATAGTAAAGAAATTAAAAACCGAATAAAGAGTGTGAAGAATACCAAGAAAATCACAAAAGCGATGGAGCTCGTAGCTGCCAGCAAAATGAAGCGCGCAGTTTCTTCGACTTTGGCTTCTAGACTGTATGCCGAATATTCTTGGGAAGTGCTCACTTCTATTGCAAATAGCGGGGGAGAAATTTCGCACCCACTTTTTGACGCTCGTAAGGAAACTAAAAATATTTTATTAGTACTCATCACTTCAAACCGTGGCCTCTGCGGAGCCTATAATGCGCAGGTCATAAAGAAAGCATTAGTATATTTAAAAAATGAAAATAATAAAGTAGATATTTTAACTATAGGCAAAAAAGGGGACGGAGCGATGCGAAGAATTGGGAGGAATGTCATCGCGAGCTTCACTGAGCTAGGAGACCACATCACTCTGCGCGACATTATGCCTATTTCTAAATTGATGATAGATGAATATACTAAAGGCACTTATGACAAAGTAGTCGTGGCTTACACAGACTTCGTTTCTGCTCTTACCCAAAAGCCAAATATTAAGCAAGTTCTTCCGGTTTCTAAAAATGATTTGAAAGAAATGCTCGACTCTGTTGGCGATTCTTCCCCTCGCCTTTCAGGAGAGGGGTCAGGGGTGAGGTTAAGTGGAGTAAATTACCTCTTTGAAGGCAATATGCAGATATTGCTCGGAAGCTTGGCAGAAAAGTTGACTCGCATGCAGATTTATCAGATGATGCTAGAGAGCAATGCCAGTGAGCAATCAAGTAGAATGGTGGCGATGAAGAATGCTAGTGAAGCCTCTGGTGAAATGATTTCCGACCTGACATTAGTATTTAACAAAGCCCGCCAAGCCTCCATTACGCAAGAAATTTCAGAAATAAGTGCAGGTATGGTTTCAGTAAGTTAAAAAATATTATTAAAAAACATTATTATTAAATTAAATCCTTCTTCGCATAAAGCTTCGAAGGACAAGAAAATTATGACAACAAAAGGAACAATCAAAAAAGTTATCGGGCCAGTTGTGGATGTAGAGTTTACAGGAGAATTGCCAGAAGTATATTCTGCACTCTGGGTAGACAACAATGGTAAAAAGCTCGTGCTCGAAGTAGAGCAACACATTGGCGCCGGAGTAGTGCGTGCAGTGGCTATGGACACTACAGATGGCCTCGCTCGCGGAATGGAAGTCTCTACAGATGGCATGCCCATCTCTGTGCCAGTCGGCAAGGAGACTCTCGGTAGAATTTTTAATGTTCTTGGAGATGTCATAGATGATGGATCACCTGTAAAAGCAACAACTTCACCTATACACCGCAAAGCTCCAGATTTCGTCTCTCAAGCTACGAAAGTCGAAATCCTTGAAACTGGTATCAAGGTTATCGACCTTATTTGTCCTGTGCTGAAGGGTGGCAAGGTGGGACTCTTCGGAGGTGCCGGCGTGGGTAAGACTGTGGTCATCCAAGAGCTCATCCACAATATTGCATCAAATCACGGAGGCTACTCTGTGTTCGCCGGTGTGGGCGAGCGTACTCGTGAAGGAAATGACCTCTACCACGAAATGAAAGACAGTAAAGTTCTAGACAAAGTGGCCATGGTCTTCGGTCAGATGAACGAACCACCAGGTGCTCGTATGCGTGTGGCACTTTCTGGTCTCACGATGGCAGAATATTTCCGTGATGAAGAAGGCAAGGACGTTCTATTTTTCATCGACAATATTTTCCGCTTTACACAAGCTGGTTCTGAAGTGTCTGCTCTCCTTGGCCGTATTCCATCGGCTGTGGGTTATCAGCCAACTCTCGCGACAGAAATGGGAGCGATGCAAGAGCGCATTACTAGTACAGACAAAGGCTCTGTGACCTCAGTGCAAGCCGTGTATGTGCCAGCGGACGACCTTACCGACCCTGCACCTGCGACTACATTCGCTCACCTAGACTCTACTGTGGTATTAAACCGTTCTCTTACTGAGATAGGTATTTACCCAGCTGTGGACCCGCTAGACTCTAGTTCTACTATTCTCGACCCGAATATCGTCGGCAAGGAACACTATGAAGTTGCTCGTGAAGTTCAAAGAGTTTTACAAAAATATAAAGACTTGCAAGATATTATTGCAATCTTGGGTATGGAAGAGCTTTCAGAAGCAGACAAAGAACTCGTGGCTCGCGCTCGTAAAATTCAAAAATTCCTCTCTCAGCCATTCTTCGTGGCAGAGCAATTCACTGGTGCACCGGGTGTGTATGTACCACTTTCAGATACGATTCGTTCATTCAAAGAAATATTGGCTGGTAAGCATGATGACAAAGCAGAAGGAGATTTTTATATGAAGGGTGCGCTTTAAAAATTTATGTCTAAACAGTTTAAATTGAAAATCATAACACCAGAGAAATTGATCCTAGAAGATATGGTAGATCAAGTCACTTTACCTACAATGGAAGGCGAGATAACTATTTTGGCGGATCATATTCCGATAATCGCAGCTCTGAAATCCGGTGATATCGTGGCTAGTGCTTTTGGTGAATATATTCCTATGGCTGTGTCTGGCGGATTTGTGGAAGTTAAAATTGGCGAAAATAATATGACGGAAGTCGCGGTGCTCGCAGACTTTGCTGAGCATGTGGCAGATATGACAGATGAAAAAATAGCACAAGCAAAAGCCAAGGCCGAAGAATTAAAGAAACAAATGGAAAACAAAGACCATGTGGACTTTGAGCATTTCGAATCCGAACTCGAACGCTCCCTCACCAGAGTTAAGATAGCGGATAAGTGGAAAACTAAAAAATACAGAAGATAAAATTTCTGGTATAATTATTTTATGGAAAATTTAATTATTTCTAAATTTAGAAAATGGTCTCTACCTTTTTCACGTTTCGCTATATTTTTAATATATTTTTGGTTTGGTATTTTGAAAGTTTTAGGTTACAGCCCTGCAAACCCACTAGTAGATGCATTATTACAACAAACAATGCCGTGGATGACGTTTGCTACTTTTATATTATTCTTCGGATGGTTTGAAGTTTTGATAGGTATTTTGTTTTTATTTCCGCGTTTTACAAGAATCTCTGTAGTATTAATTACACTTCATTTAATAACTACAATTATGCCACTTTTTTTGTTAACAGAATCTTCTTGGCAATCATTTCTAATTCCTACTCTGGAAGGGCAATACATAATTAAAAATGTTTTGATTATTTCTGCTGTTATGGGCATTTTTGCTCATACGCATATTCTTAAAAAATATAATAAATAATCAAGTGTTATTATTTTTTCTATGCTAGTATATTTTTATGAGTAAACCCACACACTTATTTTAAAATGATATTTACAAATGATTATTAATATAATAAAAAAATAAGTGTATGGGTAAATTTTTTGTAATTGCGACCCCGATAGGAAATATGGGTGACATAACATATAGGGCAATAGAGACGCTAAAAATAGTGGATTTGATACTATGTGAAGATACACGCGAAACTGGAAAACTTTTGCATAAATATGATATTAAAAAGCCGACTATGTCATACCATGCACAGAGCAAACTCGCAAAGACAGATAAGATTTTTGCATTACTTGAGGAAGGGAAAGATCTCGCCCTTGTTTCCGACGCTGGCACTCCTGGAATATCAGACCCAGGAGCAATGCTTGTCTCTCAGATCAAAGAGAGATATAACCTCACCCCTAACCACTCTCCTGACAGGAGAGGGGTCGAGACGCAGTCCGGGGGCGAGGTGATTGTGCAAGTTATTCCAATCCCTGGTGCTTCAGCTGTTATTACTGCGCTCTCTGCATCAGGATTGCCGACTCATGAATTTACATTTCTTGGATTTTTACCACACAAAAAGGGCAGAGAAACATTGTTTAAAGAAATAGCCGAGGCAAAGAGAACAATGGTATTTTACGAATCACCACATAGAATTTTAAAAACTCTAGAATCATTAAATAAATTTTGCCCAGGAAAAAAAGTCTGCATAGCTCGTGAAATTACTAAAATCTATGAAGAATTTAAAATTGGTTCTGCTAACGAGCTATTAGAATATCTAACAAAAAATCCAGTAAAACAAAAAGGGGAATTCACTGTAATCGTTTCTTAAAGTAAATCCTCAGGGTCAATTTGAATTGTAAAATTCGGAGTTAAAGATAAAATTTTATTTAGCAAAACAAGATCAATTTTACTGGAGGGAGTTAAAGCAGGCAAAGACCAATTTTCTGTTTCTATTTTTAATATCATATTTGTAGTGTATTTATTTTTTTGTTTAGCTATATATCCAGTAAAAATTTCTGGATTGTATTCTTTGAAAGTTTCTTCTAAAAATTTTTTTACAATAGTTGTTTTAATTTTGTCACCAATATGAATAATTTTTATGAATCTTGAATATGGAGGATAAGAAAGTATTTTGCGATCAGCCAGCTCTTCTCTTACAAATTGTGTCATTAAACCTGTTTTTATATTTTGCAAAAGAGAATCTGTAGTCTTTTTTGTTTGAATAATAATTTTATCTTCTGTTTTTGAAATTATACCAATCATAAGCTGTAGTATTCTCTCATTTATTTTATAATTCGGTATACTCCAAAAAGCATCAAAAGAAGCCATAAATGTCATCGGTACTTTTTCTTTCATATAAAAAAGAGCAATCTCTGTGCCAACGAGTATTCCATATTTAGCATTTTCAAAATCTTCTATTATCTTTTCGGCATCTTTTTTATTTTTTGCTACATCTTTATCAAGTTTAAAGATTTTTACTTTTTCTTCATCAAAAACTTCCTTTATTTCTTTATGAATTGTATCTACACCAATACCAAGAGGGAGCAGGTTCCAGCTATTACAGTTACTGCAGCGAGTATCCGGTGATTTTTCAGTCTTGCATTTATTACAAACAAACATTCTTTTTTGAGCATCTTTAGAAAGATAAAGAACCAGTGGAGAAGAGCAAGATTCGCAAACAATAGTATCGGCGCAATCACGACATATAGTATATGTAGCTAATCCTCGACGTAAGGAAAATATAAAAACCTTTTTCTTTTTTGCTAACATGTTTTTAATTTCTTCAATATTTTTTTCACTAAATATACTCCAAGTTTTTTTATTTTGTTTATTATTTTTGTTTTGAATTTCTATTTCACCAGAGAAACCTAAGCGATACGATAAAGGTGTAAAATTTGTAAAACCATCGCGCTCCCTGCGCCCTAAAGTTTCAAAGCGAAGCATAGTATCGGCGAGTATAAATTGCACCCCCATTTTACTTGCAAAAATTTCAGCAAAAGTGCGCATATCTATATAAGGCCTCATTTGTGTTTTGTATGCACTAGAACTTTCGTGTTCCAATATAATAGTAGCTATATCGTTTCTAGGTATAGATAAAAAAGGTGCGGTTGCCAAAATCAAAACTGGGTGAGAGGTGGTAAAAATTTCTTTTAATTTCTCGTTTAATTTCTTTTTAGGTAAATTACTGTGCAATTCGTAAGTGAATGATTCTATACCTTTAGATAAAGTTTCGTAAAAAATATCTAGGTCGTGTTCTGTAGGAACTACAATGAATACAGAATTCTTTTTCGCAAATGAAGATCTGATTAAAGTTTTGTATATAGAAATCCTGTTTTCAAGTGAAGTCTGTAAAAGTAATTTTTCGTTTTTTATATTTAAATTTCTTTTTCTTATTCCTGTTTTATTTTCTGTGTCTTTTGATTGATGAATTTTTAAATATTGGTCATATTCTTCTTTGAAAATATTTGGTATTAGACTTGCCAGGACATCGCTCGCTTGCGTCGCAAAATACATACTAGTTTCAAGTCCAGCTTCTATAAAACCACTTTCAAAGAAAGATGGTCCTTTATTTTCAATAATTTTACGAAGCCCAAATTCTAAATTTTTTACTTCTGTTTTTGATTCTGAAAGCTCTTCGATTTTTATCACTAAACCAAGTACTTTTTTGCTCCTTATTGGGACGAGTGTAATATCACCCAACTCTACTTCTTTCGATGTAAAATAAGTTAAATCACCTTTAAATATGGCTTTTTGGAGCGGTATTACTGTCAGAATTTTCATATTTTTATTCTAGCATAATTTATGCTATATTAGCTCTATGGGATTTTTTTCTAAAAAACTAGGCATAGACTTAGGCACTGCAAATACTCTTGTATTCGTGCCACGTGTAGGCATTGTGCTTTCTGAGCCTACTGTTGTAGCTGTGTCTGAAATAGATAATAAAATTCTCGCTATAGGGCAAGAAGCTAAAGATATGATAGGTAAAACTCCAGATGCTATTCGGACTTATTGTCCAATGCGTGATGGTGTCATAGCGGATTATCGAGTCACCGAAGCTATGCTGCGATACTTTATAAATAAAGCCTCTGGCAAATGGAGTTTTTGGAAACCAGATGTCATGATATCAGTTCCTGCTGGAGTTACGAGTACAGAACGTAGGGCTGTAGTAGAAGCTGCTATTCGTGCTGGTGCAAAAAATGCTTATGTGGTCAAAGAACCAATTTTAGCTGCTATTGGCGCAGGAATTCCAATTTACGAACCCAAAGGACATATGGTGGTGGATATAGGTGGTGGCACTACTGATGTAGCAGTGATATCACTCGGTGGTATTGTGGCTTCTACTTCTGTAAAATGTGCTGGTAATAAGATTGATCAAGCTATAGCTGAATATATTAAAAAAACTTTTAATTTAGCTATCGGTGACAAAACTGCTGAAGAAGTAAAAATAAAAATTGGTGCCGCTGTACCGCTTGAAGAAGAATTAAAGGTTACAATTAAAGGACGTGATTTTATTCAAGGTCTCCCGCGCTCGGCTCAAGTTTCTACAAATGAAATAGTAAAAGCTATAGATAATGAATTAAAACAAATTATAAAAGCTATTAAAGATGTTTTACAAGAAATTCCACCAGAATTAGCTAGTGATATTATTGATCACGGTATTATTATGACTGGAGGTTCATCACTTCTTCGTAATTTAGCGGATTTGGTTTATAGAAAAACAGGCGTTAAAGCTACGATAGCTGAAGATGCACTTTATTGCGTAGCTAAAGGCACTGGTATTGCTCTTGAACACCTCGATGTTTACAAAAAAGCAGTTTTAACTAAAAAATAAAATCAAATAAAATGTTGCAAAAACATATTCAAAAAGAAAATTTACACCATGCTTATTTGTTGTCAGGGGATATGAAAAATATTTTGGAGAATTTATTTTCTCTACTTAGTGATTTTGGCATTAAAATACAAAAAAATCCTGATTTTCATTTACTTTCATACGATACTCTAAAAATAGATGATGCTCGGCATGTAAAGAGTTTGGCAGAAAATAGAAGCTTTGACGGTAGTAAAAAAGTATTTGTAATCTCAGTTAATAATTTTTTACCAGAATCACAAAATACTTTGCTCAAAATTTTTGAAGAACCAAAAGAAAATATGCATTTTTTTATAATTTCCAAAAATGCGGATTCATTTTTATCTACACTTCGTTCGCGCTGTTATTTGATAAACTTAGAGCAAGACAAAAATACAAATGAAGAGATTGAGAAATTTTTAAATACATCTTTGCAAAACAAAATCGACCACGTAAAAAATTTACTCGATACTGATGAAGATAAAGGTGAAGCCTCTTCTCGCACCTTGGCTTTGGAATTTTTAGATCAAATAGAATCTGCTCTCCATAATCGAATGTCAAAGATGCCCTTTGACACAGATATTTTCCACAAAATTTTCACTGCCCGTAAATATATCCGTGGAGCGGGGAGTAGTCCAAAAAATATTCTAGAAGCTATTGTCTTAAATTTACCAGAAAAAGTATAGTTTCTAATTTATAGTTAATTTGTTATAATACCCACATATGCAATACAATTTCAATGATTTAAAAACAGAATTAAAAAAGGCTGAAGGGCATTTGGAAAAAACCTATCGTGAGCTCAATATTGGCAGGGCGAGTCCCATGGTACTCGATGGCGTTTCTGTTGAAGTTTATGGTCAGTATCAACCTATAAAAAATATAGCTTCTATAAATATCGAAGATCCTAAAACTTTACGTCTAGCACCTTGGGATAAAACTCAAATAAAATCTATAGAAAAGGCGATAATGCTAGCTGACTTGGGGCTTTCTCTTGCTGTTGATGATGCAGGTATTCGTGTTATATTTCCTCAGCTTACCACAGAAACTCGCGGTAAATTAGCTAAAGTATTGAAAGACAAATTAGAAGATGCTCGTATATCAGTTCGTAAAATTCGTGGCGATGTTTGGGAAGAAATTCAGGAAAAACAAAAGGAGGGTGTCATGACCGAGGATGAAAGAAAATGGGCTAAAGATGAACTTGAAAAAATAGTAAGCGAGGTAAATAAAAATTTGGAAGAAATGTTTAATAAGAAAGAAATGGAAGTAATGAATTAAATAAAAAATAAATATGAATGTACTAATTTTTATAGTTATCTTGCTGGTACTAGTAATCGTTCATGAATTTGGGCATTTTTTTACTGCGAAAAAGTTTGGTATACGAGTAGATGAATTTGGTTTTGGTTTTCCGCCAAAAATTTTTGGCATTAAAAGAGGGGAAACAGAGTATACTTTTAACGCACTTCCGATTGGTGGTTTTGTGAAAATTTTCGGTGAGAATCCGGATGAGGATAGTATAAATGGTCCTGACGCAAAACGTAGTTTTGTAAATAAGCCAAGGTGGCAGCAAGCTATAGTGCTTTTTGCAGGAGTATTTGCTAATTTTTTACTAGCATGGATACTTTTTTCTTTCGCTTTTTTCTCGGGCATGCCTACATCGGTGCGAAGTGAAATGCGTGATTATATAGTGGGCGGAACGAATCTGGTAATTATTTCTGTTTTGCCTGATTCGCCAGCAGAATTAGCAGGGCTCTCTTCTGGAGATAAGATACTAGGTGTTTCGTCTGTAAAACATAAATTAGAAACAATTACATCAGAAAGTTTTAGTAATTTTGTTTCTAGCCATGGCGGAGAAAGTTTGAATATTACTTACACAAATAAAAATAATGAAGAAAAAAATATTGAAATTATTCCTAAAATAAAAGAAGGTGAGAGTAAAGCTTTAATTGGGATTTCTATGGATGAAATTGGAGTAGTGAAATTCCCTATAGGGCGTGCATTTTATGAAGGTTTTAAAATGAACTTTTTTGTTATTAAAGCTACTGCTGTAGGATTGTATCAATTCATAATACAGAGTGTTCAAGGCAAAGCAAATTTTGATGCTGTGGCAGGGCCTGTAGGTATGGCCGGCATAGTGGGGGATGCTTATAAATTTGGTTTCGCTTATTTAGTATCTTTTATGGCTATACTTTCTGTGAATTTAGGAGTATTAAACCTAGTGCCATTTCCAGCTCTCGACGGTGGGCGATTACTATTTTTACTTATAGAAAAGATAAAAGGTTCACGCCTCTCACCAAAATTTGCGAATACAGCAAATGCTATAGGATTCTTTATCCTAATAGGGCTTATGATTCTAGTTACTTATCACGACATTGCAAAATTATTTTAAATGGAAAACAGGAATTGCCACCCCGAACGAAAGCAAAGCTTCATACGGGGCAGGAAATTGTAAAAGTATGGAATATAAACCACAAAATGTAATATGCCAGAATTGTAGTGGTGAATTCATAATCGAACCAGACGATTTTTCTTTTTATGAAAAGATGAAAGTTCCAGCGCCGCATGTCTGCCCAGACTGTCGTTTTAAAATGCGCGCAATTTTTAGAAATGAAAACAAATTATATTCAGGAAGAAAATGTGATTTATGCCAAAAAAGTATAATTGCAATGTATAACCCAAAATCTCCTTACAAGGTATATTGTCCCGAGTGTTATGCAAGCGATAACTGGGACCGCTCTTCATACGCCAAAGATTATGATTTTTCTAAATCATTTTTTGAGCAACTAAAAGAGCTAACATTATCTGTGCCCAAAATGAATTTGTATGTTACTTATTTAAATGGACCTGTAATAAATAGCCCTTTTAACAATGGTTTTGGCGGGGCCAAGAATTGCTATTATCTATTTAATGGAGGTCCTGCGGAAAATACTCAGTATTCTCGAGGGGTAAAAGATGTAAAAGATATTTCGGATTGTTATTTTTCCACTAAAATAGAAAATTCTTACGAAGCTATAAATGTACACAACTCTAACAAGATATTTTTTAGTCAGAATGTTACAAATTCCATAGAGTCAGCTTTTCTTATTAATTGCAATAACTGTATAAATTGTATTGGTTGTGTAAATTTAAACAATAAAAGTAATTGTATTTTAAATGAACAGTATACAAAAGAAGGGTACATAGAAAAAGTAAATGAAATATTTGGTAGTTATGAAAAGATAGAAGATTTTAAAAAATCATTTTATGAGTTTTCTTTAACTTTTCCGCATAGAGAAAACAATAATATTAAAACAGTAGATTCTACAGGAGATTATCTGAGTGAATGTAAAAATGTTAAAAATAGCATGGAAATTACTCAGAGCGAAAATGTTAAAGACGCTTTCTCTTCTAAGCAACTCAAAGATTCTATAGGAGTTTTTGGTTATGGGTTCAGTTCTGAATCTTTACTCGAAGTCGTAGCTACAGGTCATTCAAGTAATATTATAGGTTCGTATGGCATAGATGAATCTATGAATATAGAATATAGTTTTTGTTGTTTTCCAAATAATGCCTATTTAATTGGCTGTGATTCCTTGAAAAATTCTAAATACTGCATTTTAAATAAACAATACACAAAAGAAGAGTACGAGAAAATTAGAGAACATATTGTAAAAGAATTAACAGACCTTGGTATTTATGGCCTCATGATGCCACCATCCATCGCACCTTTTGCTTACAATGAAACTATCGCGCAAGATAACATGCCCCTGACCAAAGAAGAAGCCATTGCGCAAGGGTTTAGATGGGAAGATGATATTCAGAAAACTGAAGGCAAGGAGACTATAAAACCAGAGCAAATTCCAGACCATATTCGTGATGTAGAGGACAGTATTACAAAAGAAATTTTGTGTTGCATAGAGTGCAATAGGAATTATAAAATTACCGAACAAGAATTACTATTTTACCGAAAAATGATTTTGCCTATTCCAAGGAAATGTTTCTATTGTCGCCACAAGAGCCGTATAGAAAAACGTGGCCCATACAAATTTTGGAACAGAAATTGTGCCAAGTGCGAAAAAGAAATTATCACAAATTATTCTCCGGAAAGGCCAGAGATAGTGTACTGTGAGCGTTGTTATCAAAGTGAAGTCTATTAAATGCTACTGTGCCCTTCGTAGCTTTTGCGAAGTAGGGTCAACAGGAAGTTTATTAAATATATGAAAAAAATTATTGAATTAAATACAAAAAAAGAAATAGCCTTTGTAAGGTCAGATTTACCGATGATGGTGCATGGGGTAGAGCATTCTGGTGCATCACTCCTCTCTATAACCATAGCAACCATTTTGCATGCAGGTGGTGAAAAGCTTTGTATTTTTACTGCTTATCCTATGGCAAAAGATGAATTCTTGGCCGAAGTATCAAACCCTGAAGATGTATTTTATTTAGAGAATTTTGAGGATTTAACTAAGGCTAATAATTTCCAGACGATAATTGTAGAAAGTGGTAATATTGAATTGTTCAAAAAAGTTATAGCTGAAAAGGAATTATTAGGGAATAGAATTGTATTTATTAAAAATATTGAAACAATAAATCAGCCTACTTTAGAAAAATTGCAGGATTATGATTTTATGGTTTCTGGTGATTTTAGTACAAATATTTTGCAGAAAGATTTTAATGATTTAGAATACAAGACAAAAATTTTCCTTTCTCCACTTTCTCCGTTTATCGTTCCTGTTTTGGCGAAGTATCAAGCTTTTTTACAAAAAGGAACAGAAGAAAAAATTATTATTATTTCTTAAAATTCTCGAAAAATAATTTCTCAGAAATACTATCTATTTTATTTGTTGTAATTATTACGAGCTCGGTGGTAAGGCCCAAATCTTTTTTAATATTTTCAAAAAGATATTCATATGGAAAAGGGGAGATCCAAGCAGAATTTTTGAGGCACACAAAGCCAGCTTTTTTGAGGAGGTATCTTAGGCTCTCCCGCTCGGCTTTTCTACTCTCTGGTAAATCAAGAAGTATAATACGCCAAAACCCATCCCAATTTGGGTTTACTAGAGCTTCTTCGCCAGAGACAAGTAGGCTATTTAAGCGTTTTTTACCCTCTTTAGTGAGGCGGGCATAGCTTTGGTGTTCTGACTCATGTAGCTCTGCCAAACCTCCTTCTACGAGGTTTTTGAGGCTTCTAGCGAGGGCGTATTTGGATTTAGTATTATCTTTTTCTTTTAAAAATTCTAAAGCTACGGCTTGCTTTTCGCCTAGTTTTTTAAGGATTTTTTTGGAAAAGTCGTTTTTACTTGACATGTGGATATCGTATCATATATACTCTATTTATACAAGTATTTCGCGAACGCGAAAAAAGAGTAAAATGTCAAAGGGCATCTTTGACACATAAAATTATTAACCATTATAAACTAATTTATCCTTCGTCGCTAAAGCTATGAAGGACAAGAAAACATATGTCAAAAATAATAGGTATAGACTTAGGTACAACAAATAGTGCGGTGGCTATCATCGAAGGAGGACAGCCAAAAATTATAGAAAATATAGAAGGAGTACGAACTACACCTTCTGTGGTGAGTATTGCTAAAAATGGTGATAGACTGGTAGGCTTGCTTGCAAAACGTCAAGCTGTCACAAATCCTGAAAATACCGTTTATGGTATCAAGCGTTTTATGGGCCATAATTTTGAAGATCCAGAAGTGCAAAAGGATTTGAAGAATGCATCATTCAAAATTCAAAAAGGATCAACTGGTGGAGTGGAAGTTAAGATTGGCGATAAATGGATGCGTCCAGAAGAAATCTCTGCCATGATTTTAACTAAAATTAAAACTGATGTTGAAGCAAAATTAGGAACTAAAATTACCGAAGCAGTGATCACCGTGCCAGCATACTTTAACGATGCACAAAGAAAAGCTACCAAAGATGCAGGAGCTATCGCTGGGCTTGATGTAAAAAGAATTATCAACGAGCCTACAGCTGCAGCCCTTGCCTATGGTTTCGATAAAAAGAAAAATGAAAAGGTAGTGGTGTATGACTTTGGAGGAGGAACATTCGATGTGTCAGTTCTCGAAATCGGTGATGATGTTATAGAGGTGAAATCAACTGATGGAGACTCCCATTTAGGAGGTCGTGATATTGATCACAAGATTATAGCTTGGATCGCAGAAGAATTTAAAAAGACCTCTGGTGTGGATGTTCGTTCTGATAAGCTTGCTCTTCAGCGTCTTGATGAAGCTGCAGAAAAAGCAAAGATAGAGCTCTCTACTGCTATTGAAACAGAGATAAATATTCCTTTCATTACGAGTACCGAAGCTGGACCTCAACACCTCTTACTCAAGATGACTCGTGCACAATTAGAAAGTATTGCTGATGAGTACATAACTCGTTCAATTGAAATCACAAAGAAAGCTTTAGCTGCTTCTGGTTTCAGTATGAATGATATAAATGAAATCATTATGGTTGGAGGTCAAACTCGTATGCCAAAGATTGTAGAAGAAGTTAAAAAAGTTTTTGGTAAAACTCCAAACCTCTCTATTAATCCAGATGAAGTTGTAGCACTTGGAGCTGCTGTGCAAGCTGGAGTTCTCGCAGGAGATGTTAGAGATGTACTTCTTCTTGATGTCATACCACTTTCCCTTGGTATTGAAACTTTGGGTGGTGTAGCTACAAAATTAATTGAAAGAAACACTACAATCCCTGCAAATAAATCTCAAGTATTCTCTACAGCAGCTGATAATCAAACCAGTGTAGAAATTCATATAGTACAAGGTGAACGTCCTATGGCGAGCGACAACAAATCTCTAGGTCGTTTTATTCTAGATGGAGTTCCACCTGCACCTCGTGGCATGCCACAGATAGAAGTCTCCTTTGATGTCGACGCAAATGGTATATTAAATGTTACAGCTAAAGACAAAGCTTCAGGTAAAGCAAATTCTATAAAAATAGAAGCAAGCTCAGGTCTTAAAGATGAAGACATTAAAAAAATGCAGGCTGATGCGGAAATGCATGCCGAAGAAGATGCAAAGAAAAAAGAAATGGTTGATGTGAAAAATACTGCCGAGATGATACTCTATACAGCTGAGAAAGCAGTAAAAGATGCTGGTGATAAAGTTTCTACTGAAATTAAAGCTGGTGTCGAAGGTAAAATTACAGCCCTCAAATCTGCAAAAGATGGTAGTGATATGGAAGCAATTAAAAAAGCTACCGAAGAACTCTCAAATGAAATGCAAAAGATAGGTGAGGCTATGGCGAAAAGTTCACCCGAGTCCGATGGAGGCGGACAGGCGAATCAAACACCCGAACCTCAACCAGAAGAAATTAAAAACGAAAATCCTGAAGAGCCAAAAAATTAATATTAAAAAAACAAAAAAACCCGAATTCGGGTTTTTTTGTTTTGCTTTGCTCCTCTCTAGTTGTTATAATTTAAGTATATGCATGGAGGGGAAGAAGATAAAAAAAGTAATGGCGATTTACCTGTAAATCGTGATTTAACCTATATCGGTAAAACAACGTATCGTGATAAAAACACGCTTTTTGGAATTAAAAGAAAAGATAGGCGTCAACATGTATATGTGCTCGGTAAATCTGGTACTGGTAAATCTGTTCTTCTTTCAAATATGATTGTGCAAAATATTCAAAATGGCGACGGTGTCGCTGTGGTGGATCCGCACGGAGAATTAGTCGAAGGAATACTTCAGTCTATCCCCGAAAATCGTCTAAAAGATGTAGTGTATTTTAATCCTGCAGATGTAGACTTTCATATTGGTTTTAATGTCTTAGAATTAGTGGATTTAAAATACAAACACTTAGTTGCTTCTGGGCTCATGGGTATATTTACCAAAATTTGGGCTAATGCTTGGAGTGCGCGTATGGAATACATTCTGAACAATACAATCTTGGCTCTGCTCGATACTCCAGGCACCACACTTCTCGGTGTTCCTCGTATGCTTGTAGACAAAGATTATCGTCAACAAATAATAAATAATTTAAAAGACCCTGTTATTAAAGCTTTTTGGGTGCACGAATATGAAGCTTGGCAAGAAAAATTTCGTAATGAAGCGATCGCTCCTATTCAAAATAAAGTTGGGCAATTTCTCTCTACTTCTGTTATTCGCAATATTGTTGGACAAAGTAAAAGTACTATAAATATTTTTGATATGATGAATCAAGGGAAAATTTTCCTCGTGAACGTTTCTAAAGGACGTATTGGTGAAGATAACTCAAAACTTATCGGTGGTATGATTATTACCAAAATTCAGCTGGCTGCCATGGAGCGTGTGCGTATACCAGAAGACGAGCGTAAAGATTTTTATCTATATGTCGACGAATTCCAAAATTTCGTTACTGATTCTTTTGCTTCAATTTTATCTGAAGCTCGTAAATACCGCCTGAATTTGACTGTGGCCCACCAATATACTGCTCAGCTTGTAACCAAAGAGAGTTCAAATGTTCGTGATGCTATTTTCGGCAACGTAGGAACTATGATAGTTTTTAGAGTTGGTGCGGATGATGCTGATTTTCTAGAAAAAGAATTTGCACCAGAATTCACACCAGAAGATTTAGTGAATTTGCCTAACTTTAAAATTTACCTAAAACTTATGATAGATGGCATAACCTCAAGGCCATTTTCTGCAAAAACATTACCTCCGATAATTAAAAAGCTTGATCATACTATAGAAGAACAAGTTATTAAAATGTCTCGAGAGCTTTATTGTCGCCCTCGTGATACTGTCGAAAATGAAATAAATCAGTGGAGTGGTATGTCTATAGACGATGGAGCTTCTGGCGGGGGAAATACTGGTGAAAAATTCAAAGCAATTTGTTCGAATTGCGGTAAAGAAACTTTTGTGCCTTTTGAACCTACACCAGGCAGGCCTGTGTATTGCAAAGAGTGTGTAGCAAAAATAAAATCTGGCGAAGTAAAGCCAATACGAGGCGTTACGGGTCAAGAATTTCGTGACGATAGTAAATACTTTAAACCACTTGCTGATTTAGGTATAGAATTTGAAAGTGGGGGTAGTGTTCAAAAAGAAAAACCAAAAGTTTTTCAAAATAATATTCCTAAACCTCCAGCTATGCCGTATATACCAAGAGTAAACAATACTGCTCCCATGCAACAGCCACAAAAAACTTTTACACAAAATGTAAAGAAAGTATTAAATACAAATTTAACAGCACCATTTCATAAAAATAACGCTAATAATAGTGCTGGTAAACCCAGTGTGCCTAATAAAAATTTCGCAGATAAACCGAAAGAAAATTTAGCTCTTAAAGAAATTTTGAATAAAACCTTAAATGAACAAAAAATTATTGAACTAAAAAAAGAAGAAAAAATAATAGAAGACAAGAAACCGACTCCAGCACCAATTTCCTTAAATACTTTACAAAGCAAACCCGTGAGTAATGATATAAAACCGACAAATGATCGCTCCGCCGGAGCCGATAAAATGAATTCTTTGAAAGATTTGCTTGCTAAAGTAGAGGGTGAGAGAAAAGAAAACGAAAAACCAATAGAAAATAAACCTCCAGAAATTCCTATTCCACAAAAAAATACACCACCCCGTTTTGATCAAGCTCAAAACACCCCTCCTTTAAAAGGTGGGGAAGAAAAAATACAACCCAAAGAAGTACCAGAAGAAGTCCTGAAGAAAATTCTAGAAGATGAAAATTAAATTTTCTCTAGTTTTTGACCTGCATTTGTATCTTTTACTTCAAAACCTAAAAGATTTATTTTTTTACGAATTTCATCAGCAAGAGTGAAGTTTTTTTCTACGCGAGCTTTTTCTCTTTCTGTAAGTAAACTAGCAACTTCGGTTGGTATTTCTAGATTCTGATTTTCAAGATTAATACCCAGAACAGATATTAACTCTTTAATAGTAGTTTTTTTATCAGCTTGTGAAAGTTTTTCATCTTTTATGATTTCCCAAATCAAAGCAAGAGCTCTCGGTGTATCTAAATCATTTTGCAAGAAATTTAAGAATTTCTCTTTATATTCTTTATTTATTTCACCCTCATTTTCACCTAAATCATTGTATAGATTTTGCAGGCGATTTAATGCATTTTGAGCACCCAAAACAGCTTCGAAATTAAAATTCATCTTAGTTTTGTAATGAGCCATTAATAACCAAAAACGGTAGGCAGTGGGGGAGATACCTTTTTCTTCTAAAGATTTCAAAGTTAAAAAATTATTTTCTGATTTTGCCATTTTTTCTCCACTAGTATCTATGAATTCATGATGAAGCCAGAAATTTACAAAAGGAACTTTTCCTGTAGCAGATTCGCTCTGGGCTATTTCATTTGTATGGTGCACTGATATGTGGTCTATGCCACCAGTGTGAATATCAAATTGTTCACCTAAAAATTTTATTCCAATTGTTGAGCATTCTATATGCCAACCAGGGAAACCTATTCCAAAAGGTGATTCGAACCCCAAGTTAGTATCACTCTTTTTCCAAAGAGCAAAATCTTCAGGATTTTTTTTCTCAGAATTTTCAGCAATACGAGCGTGACCCATATCTATTTTTCTATTTCCACCCCAAAGCACGCCGTAATTAGGCATTTTTTCTGTATCAAAATAGATACCACTTGAAATAGAATAAGCATAACCCCTCTCTTGTAATTTTTCTATAAGCTCTATATTTTCTTTTATATAATCAGAAGCAAAATAAGGTCCTTCTGGCGCTAATATATTTAAATCTTTTAAATCATTCATAAAAGCTTTAGTGTAAAATTCTGCGAGTTCGCGCATATTTTTCAAGGTGAGTTCTTTGCCAACACGTAGTAAGCCTTTTGTCATTTTATCTTCACCAGTATCAGCATCACTAACTAAGTGACCAATATCAGTGATATTCATTACTTGCTTTACATTATAACCTCCATAAAGTAATGCCCGGCGGAGTGTATCAGCGAAAACATAAGATCGTAGATTTCCAATATGTGCATAATTGTAAACTGTCGGTCCGCAAGTATACATCAAAACCTGTGCCTCATTTATCGGCTTAAAATTTTGAATATCGTGAGTTCTAGTGTTGTAAAATTTAAATGACATTTTCTTTACTGTCGCTGTATTCTATTTTATATATAGATATTAATGCATAAAGCAAAGCCAGTGTAAGAGGCCCCATAAGTATACCAATAGGTCCAAGTAGAGATATGCCACCTAGAACAGAGATAAGTATGAGTAATGGCGGAATATTTATTTTTCCAGATACAACATAAGGTGACAATAGATTGTCCACAATACCAACTATAGCTACAGACCAAATTAGAAGTCCCAGTGCTCCAGCACTATTGCCTCCAAGAAGTAAAAATATTATAGCGGGTCCTGAGATGAAACCAGTTCCTACCATAGGTATAAGTGATGCAATACCAGCTACAACTCCCCAAAGTGCAGAGTGAGGAACACCGAAAATCCAAAGTCCTACAGAAGAAAGTATTCCTTGCACTACAGCTATTAGTAGATATCCTTTAACTACACCATTTACTGCTATTTTTAATTTATTTATGATTTTTTCATCGTCTTTATCATTAAGAGGAGAGAGATCAATTAAATATTTTTTCCAACGCGCTCCATCTTTTAAGAAATAATACATAGCGAGAAGCATTAAAGTGAAATCAAAAAATGCAGCTAAGGTTGAAGTAAATATTTTTGCTGTATTTTCTGATATAAAGAATACAATATCTGTAACTTTTTCTTGTGCATTAAAATCTACTCCTTCTGGCAAAAGCTTATTGATACTTGTATTTATAGTGTCTAAATACACAGCAGAATCACCACTACTAAAACTAGAATATAAATCTTGGCTTTGATTGAAGACTATCACTCCTATACCAAGAATAGGTCCGAGGAGGACAATCATAAATATCATAACAGTAAAAAAACTTGCCATACCAGGATTCATGTGTTTTTTACTAAACCATTCTTTCAGAGGCTTCAGGATAATGGCAAAAGAAACACCAAGGATTATTACTATCCAAAAACGACTAAAAATAAAGGCTGTGAATACAAAAGTGGCGAGTAATAGCCCAAAAAAGAAGTATCTTTCTATTATTTTTGTTTGCATGCCGTATATTATACCAATAAATGGTATAGACTTGCAATTTAATTTAAAATCGTATATTATAGAATTTATGGAATTTGCAGTAATACAAACAGGCGGAAAACAATACAAGGCGTCAAAAGGCGTAGTTTTGACTATCGAAAAAATACTTGGCGAATATAAAAAAGGCGATAAAATAGCTTTTGATAAAGTACTTTTGGTAGACAACGGCACTGACACTACTATTGG
This sequence comes from Minisyncoccia bacterium, assembly GCA_044229265.1. Lineage (GTDB taxonomy): Bacteria > Patescibacteriota > Minisyncoccia > Phycocordibacterales > UBA9973 > UBA9973. The sequence continues at coordinate 33,923 of JBGATK010000006.1, forward strand.
CACACCTTTTATAGATGGAGCAAAAGTAGAGGCTGAAATCACTGAAATAGGCAGAGCAAAAAAGGTTTTAGTTATGAAATATAAACAAAAATCTCGCTACTTAAAACGTAATGGTCACCGTCAACCATTCTTTAAAGTCAAAATCACTGATATAAAATAAAACTCAAAAGAGCCCGACCATAATGGTCGGGCTCTTTACTTTTGTATATTTTTATTGTATTGTAAAGAAAAAAGTATATATGTTAAATACAAAATTGTTTCATTTTATAATAAATAAAATGACTGACAACACGAATAATCTTGCAAATTTCATTTGTATAAGTATCAATGACTCATCTATGAGTTTTGAATCAGAAAAGATTCAAGATTTAGCTAAACAAATTAATGAGATCCATTCCGGAAGGAAACAGCAAGATAGAGGCAGTGAACTTTTATTTTTGTTTTCTTTTAAGGGTGGAATATTGCTTGGAAGTGGAGAAAAGAAATTTTTAAAAGAATTAAATGAGGAAGAGCAATGTATTTTTTTTCAAAATTTAAAAATTTAGTTCTATGAAAAGAAAGTTGATTTATCTTTTGTATCAACACTTTGATGACAAAAGGCTTTTATTTGGATTCGGATTTCTAATTTCAACCTTAATGTTTCTTTTTATGTATTTATTAAAAAGAGAAGGATTAGAAGTTATGCAGTTATTATTTTTCATTTTTTCAATAACTTTTGTTATTATATTTTTCTTTACTTTAGGTCAAAAAGGTTTTGAGATATCAAGACAAAAAAAGATGTTTGAATATTATTTAAATATCTTAAATAATGACTTAAGTACAATTGAACAAAAAGAAAAAGCCAGTTTATTTTTAATAGATCATCCAGATATTACTGAAGAAGTAATCTGGCTAATTATTGAAGAGAACGAAAATAACGAAAAAGTTCGAGATCTTGCTCTCGATAAATATAACTCTATGAAACAAAAAAATAATAGCTCTTAGAAATAAGGGCTATTTTTATTGCCTATTTTTTAGGGCGTTTTTTAGTGTATCGTTGTCTGAATATTCGAGCTCGGTTCCGGTGGAGAGGCCTCGTCCGAGAGAAGAGATTTTTATATTATTTTTTTCACAAATTTGCCTCAGTTCGCTACGTATATAAAAATCTGTATGATCACCTTGAGGCGACAGTGAAAAGGCTAGAATTATCTCAGTAAATTTGTCTGAGGTATTTTTTGTTAATAGATTTTTGAGTTCATCTATCCGAATTTTTTTATTAGTATTTTTCTCTACTATTGGCACAAGTCCACCGAGAATAAAATATTTACCATGATACTCTTTTGATTTATGCATACTTTCTAAATCAGAATCTTTTTCTAAAATCATCAGTAGGGAATTGTCAGTATTTGGCGAAGAACAAATATCACAAATCTCGTTCTGACCATTTTGATTGAAATGAAAAAAGCGAAAACAATCCTTGCACTGAGCCACTTCTTTTTTTAGTTCGTTTACGAGGCGAGACAGATTTTGATTGTAATCGTTATTTTTAGACATTAAAAAATACACAAAACGTCTAGCTTGACGTTCGCCTATACCAGGGAATTCTTTAAATATTTCGGTAAGTTTTTCTACGCTATTCACAGGACTATTTTAACATATTTTTATTTTAAAAATCTTCAAAATCACCAGCGGTTTTATTTTGCGAAAATTCGTTTATGCTATTTTTTTCAATACTAAGGAACGTTGTGCTTTTTTCATCAAAATAAAGTTCTACTTTACCTACAGGGCCATTGCGGTGTTTTTCGACAAGAATTTCAGCTATATTGGTGCGCTCGTGCTCTTCTTTTCCTTTGTCTTCGCGGTGAATAAACATCACCACATCAGCATCTTGTTCGATAGATCCTGAATCACGCAAATCAGAAAGGCGAGGCTTGCCACCACGAGTCTCCACAGCACGGGAAAGCTGAGAAAGTGCGACCACAGGTACATCGAGCTCTTTGGCGAGGGCCTTGAGAGAACGAGATATTTCTGTAACTTGGTTCACCATCGAATCATAATTTTTACTTGTAGTCATGAGTTGCAAGTAGTCGACGACAATAAGGTCGAGGCCTTTCTCAGCTTTAACTCTACGAGCGAGGGCTTTCATATTTACAATCGAATTTCCAGCACGATCATCGATAACGATTTGAGCTTTAGCTAATTTATCCAAAGAATCACGAAGTAAAGCAAATTCACGATCAGAAGAAAGTTTGCCTGTGCGTAAGTGAAAAGCATTTACATTGGATTGGGCGCCAAGCAATCTATCGACTAATTGTTGAGAAGACATTTCGAGTGAAAATATCAATACAGATTTATTGTGATTTACTGCACTCATGCGAGCCATATCGAGGGCAAAAGTAGTTTTACCAACGGAAGGACGAGCAGCAAGTATGACTAGGTCAGTCTTTTGAAGTCCAGAAAGTAGGGTATCGAGATCACGAAAGCCAGTAGGTATACCTCGAAGTTCTCCTTTATTGGCATGTAATTTTTCTAAACGTTCCCAAGCTTCGGGTAGGGCATCCTTGAGCTCTACGAATTGCTGATTTTTAGGACTAGAAACAATATTAAAAATTCTTTTTTCGGCTTCATCTAAAACTTCTTCTATTTTGTCATCACCTTCAGAAAATGCTTTTTCAGAAATAAAATCTGCAGCATCTATCAGAGAGCGCAAGATAAATTTCTTTTCGACAATTTGCGCATAATATTTTACATTGGCAGATGATGGCACAGAATTCGCTAGGTCGGCCAAGTATTTATTACCACCGATAGAATCAAGCAAACCTTTCTCATTTAATTTTGTGGAAAGTGAAAGCATATCAATAGGTTCATGCTTGCCAAATAGTTCGAGCATGGCATTGAAAATAATTTTATGTTTTTCGCTATAAAAAGTTTCTGGTAATAAAATATCTTCCACTTCATGTATAGCGTCTTTACGTAACATAATAGAGCCGAGTACTGCTTGCTCAGCATCGATATTTTGTGGGGGGATTCTAATACCATTTTTGTTTCCTTTTGACATATGTTTTATTCTAGCAATAGGGAAGTAATAATCAAAATAAAAAAGTGCCTAAACCTGTGGTTAAAATGTGGATAGTAAAATAGTAAATTTATGCTAATATATAGCTATGTCTAAAAAAATACTTTTGTCGGGAATTCAGCCATCTGGCAAGCCACATATAGGCAATTATTTTGGCGCGATGAAGCAATTTGTAGATTTGCAAGACGAATATGAATGTTTTATTTTTATCGCTGATTATCATGCACTGCATACCTTGCGAGACCCAAAGCAAATGTCTGAAAATATTAAATCTGTAATTTTGGATTATCTAGCCATCGGCCTTGATCCCGAAAAGGTGACATTATACAAACAAAGTGATATTAGCGAGCACACAGAATTGTGCTGGATTTTCGATACACTCATCACTATGCCTTACCTTATGCGAGCGCATGCTTTCAAAGATGCAGAAGCGAAAAATAAAGAAGTATCTGTTGGTACTTTTAATTATCCAGTCCTTCAATCTGCAGATATACTCATGTATGACCCAGATATAGTGCCAGTAGGGCAAGATCAAAAGCAACACATAGAAATAGCCCGTGACATAGCTCAAAAGTTTAACAATACATATGGAGAAATTTTCAAAATGCCAAAAGAAATGATTCCAGAATCTGTGGCTATAGTTCCTGGCACAGATGGTCAAAAAATGAGTAAAAGCTATGGCAACACTATTCCGCTTTTTGCTGAGTATGAAGAAATTAAAAAAGCTGTTATGAGTATCGTCACAGATTCTAGTGCAGATAAACCAATGAATGTTTACAATATTCACAAACTTCTTCGCTCCGAAAATGAGCTCGAGCAAATTTATATCGAAAATGCTGGCAAATATAAAATCTTGAAAGAATTACTTATAGAAGACTTAGAAAAATTCATCGCCCCAATGCGTGAGAAAAGGAAAGTCTGGGAAAGTAAACTCCCAGAAGCACTCGCTATACTAAAAGCTGGCGGAGAAAAAATGAAAAAGAAAGCTGAAGCCAAAATGGAGGAAGTTCGAGAGAAATTAGGTGTGAGTGTTTATTAAAATATGAAAAAACAAATTTTACATATTCACGGAGGTGAAACCTTCAGTACAAATGAAGAGTATTTAAAATTTTTAAAAGATTTAAATATTGAAAGTTTAGACTATTTTAAAAAAATCAAATGGATAGATACTTTAGAAAAAAAACTAGGTGAGGATTTCGAAGTTATTTCTCCGAGAATGCCAAATAATTTAAACGCAAAATACATAGAATGGAAAATCTATTTTGAGAAATTATTACCATTATTAAATAACGAAATTATTTTAATAGGCCATTCTTTAGGGGGTATTTTTTTGGTGAAATATTTATCTGAAAATACTCTAAATAAGGATATACTAGGATTATTCATTATTGGTGCTCCGTTTGATGATAAAGATTCTGAGTATAAATTAGCTGATTTTGTTTTAAAAACTAATTTAGAAAATATCAGAAATCAAATAGAAAACAGTAGAATTTATTTTTTTCATAGTACAGACGATCAAGTAGTTCTCTTTAATGATTTTTTAAAATATAAAAATTTATTGCCTGAAGCAAATTTTATAGAATTTAATAATAGAGGCCACATAAATCAACCAGAATTTCCAGAATTAGTAGAATTACTATTGAAACTTAAGTAATATATGAAAATTATAGCAATTGGAGGTGGAACTATAAAAAAAGTAGTTGAGAATAAGCAAATTATATACGGGACTTTATCTATAGATAAAGAAATATTAAAATTTTCAGATAAGAAAAATCCTAAAATTTTATTTATACCTACTGCAAGTATGGATGATGAGAGTTATATAAAAGTTTTTGAGGAATATTTTGGTAAAAAATTAAAGTGTGAAGTTGAAATATTAAAACTTTACAAAAGCAATATTACGATAAAAGAAATAAAGAATAAAATTTTAAATACAAATATTATTTATGTTGGTGGTGGTAATACTTTAATGATGATGAATCTTTGGAAAAAGCTCGGGATTCTACCTATCTTAAAAGAAGTAATAAAAAAAGATATTGTACTTTGTGGAACAAGCGCAGGAGGTATTTGTTGGTTTAAATATGGGAATTCGGATTCAAGAAAATTTAAAAATTCAAATGCAAAATTAATAAAAGTTTCAGGTTTAGATTTATTCCCTTTATTATTTTGCCCACATTATAGTAAAGAAAAGGACAGAAAACAGAGTTTAAAAAATATGACTAAAAATATGAAAGAAGTTGCAATTGCAGTAGATGATTATTGTGCTATACAAATACAAGATGAAAAATTTAGAATAATAAGTTCAAAGATAGACGCAAATGCATACAAGGTGTACTGGAAAAATGGAGTTTTTTATCACAAAAAAATTGAGAAAAATAAAAAATTTATGCCAATTGATGCTTTATCGAAAAAGATTTAGATTAGAAATCCATTCTATTTTATGTTAATATATTTATATGCAAAACAGAATTTATATTAAAGATTTGAATACAAAAATAGGGGAGGAAGTTGTCATCGCTGGGTGGGTGAATATTCGCAGAGATCAAGGCAAGATGGTTTTTTTTGATATGAGGGACATGACTGGCATTGTGCAGTGCATCACGCTTCCGGCAAGCTTAGCAATAGAAACAGCAAAAGAAATCCGCCCAGAATGGGTCTTAAAAATCACTGGCAAAGTGAATGCCCGCCCAGAGAAGAATATAAAAGCTGGGGTACTAAATGGCGAACTTGAGCTCGAAGTCCTAGGCATTGAAATACTTGCAAAGGCAGAGACTCTGCCTTTTGATATGTCGCTAGATGGTTATAATTTGGATTTGGTGACAGAACTAGATAATAGAGCCCTCGTAATTCGCCACCCGAAAGTGCAAGCAATATTTAAAATACAGGAAACTGTGATAGATAGCTTTCGTGAATTCATGAAGCAAAATATGTTTTTTGAATTTCAAGCACCTTCTATTGTGCCAGCTACAGCCGAGGGCGGGGCAGAAGTATTTCAAGTAGATTATTTTGATAAAAAAGCGTATCTCTCGCAATCACCACAACTTTACAAACAAATCGTGATGACAGGTTTTGAGCGATGTTTTTCTGTAAACAAAGTATTTCGTGCTGAGCCATCTACAACTACTCGCCACTTGACCGAGATAGTTTCTTTAGATGCAGAAATGGCATTTATAGATAGCTGGAAAGATATTCGTGATATGGCTGAAGATACTATTCGATATATTTTAGAGCAGATAAAAATAAAAAATGCTCTGCATTTGAAATTGCTTGAGGTAGAATTGCCGACCATGATAGACAAAACTCCGACATATTCACTGACCGAAGTGCACGAAATGATTTTAAAAGAATATGGTAGAGACAATAGGGGCGACAAAGATTTGAGTTCAGAAGATGAAGTGCAGATTTCAGAAATTGTAAAAAAACAAACTGGTTCAGATTTTGTATTCGTGTATGGATACCCCACACGGGCAAAGCCATTTTATGTTTTCCCGAGCGTTGAGACTCCAGAGTTCAACGAAGGAGTAGACCTTATTTGTCGTGGACGCGAATTACTTTCTGGTGGACGCAGAATAAATGATTATAAACAACTGATGGAGCATGTGAAGATTTGGGGTATGGATCCTGCCAAGATCAAAATGTTCCTTGATGCATTTAAATATGGAGTAGCTCCCGAAGGTGGTTTTGCTTTTGGTGCAGAACGTATCACAATGCAATTTCTAAACCTGCCAAACATCCGCCAAGCGACCATGTTCCCAAGAGACATGAATAGAATAGATGAAAGTTTATCTAATGAATAAAGAATATACTCAAAAACTCGAAAATGTAATTGAACAAATGCTAAAACCTGTAAAAGGCATTCCTTTTAATTTAGTCATAAAATCTCTTTCTGGATATAAAATTATTCCTTTTAATAAAAAAGACCAAAGAGATGTTAAAACTTTAAAAGATTTATCTTTAGTAGCGGAACAAGTTTGTTTAAATGTAAATAAAAAAGGAATAAAAAGACCTAGGCCGAATGAGGTAGGTAATGATATAGAAATTTTTGTAAAAGAATCTTTAAATAAAATAGGGTTCGAAGCAGGTATTCCGAAAACAAAAAATGGCAATAAAAAATCTACGGGTTATCCAGATATTGAATTTGTAGATAAATTTGGTAGAAAAAATTATTTAGAATGTAAAACTTATAATATTAATAATATAAATTCTACCCAACGTTCTTTTTACATATCACCAGCAGAAGAATTTAAAGTCTCATCTAATGCGCATCATTTTTTGTTGTCTTTTGAAGTAGCTATTACTGGAAAATCAGGGAAAATGTCTATTTTTAGATGTAAAAGTTGGAAGATTTTATCTTTGGAGGGATTAGAAGTTGATGTTAAATATGAATTTAATTCAGATAATATTCGTTTATATAATTCAAAATTAGTTTTAGCTGAGGGAAAAATATAGTATAATGTTTAAATATGCAGACTAAACCTGGGAATATTAAAAAAAAAATAACTAAAAAAAGTCTTTTTCTTAGCCATTTAGAAAATTTTAATTTATCTAGGCCAACAAAAATTGAGTACTTAAATATTAATGGTAATTTGTACCCGAAATACATTAATGAATTTTGGACAGCAAAACAAAGACAATCAAATAGTATACATGAAGTCTCTTACCGTGCGTGTTTTAAGCCGGAACTAGTAAATTTCTTCTTACAAAAATTAACTATTGAAGGCGATGTCGTCTACGATCCGTTTGCAGGTAGAGGGACTACTTTAATTGAAGCAGCTTTAAATAATAGAAATATCATTTCTAATGATATTAATCCACTTAGTAAGATTTTATGTAAATCCAGAATAAACCCTCCGAAAATTTCAGAATTAATTGAAAGATTACTTAGTATACCAATTAATAATAATAAATTAGATATTGATTTGACTATGTTTTACCACCCAGATACAGAAAAAGAAATTCTATCTATTAGGAAATATTTACTAAATAAAGAAAAAAATAAGACAGAAGACAAATTAGATTTATGGATTAAAATGGTTATGACTAATCGACTCACTGGTCATTCGAAAGGTTTTTTTTCTGTATATACATTACCTCCAAATCAAGCAGTGTCGCAAAAAAGACAAATTGAAATAAACAAAAAATTAAAACAAATTCCAGAGTACAGAAGTGTTATAGATATTGTAATAAAAAAAACTAAAAATTTAACTTCAGATTTAACTGATATAGATTATAATAATTTATATAATATCTCAAATAATGCTCTTTTTTTAACAAAAGATAGTAGAGAGACTAGTGAAATAAAAGATAATTCAGTTTCTTTAATTGTGACCTCTCCTCCTTTTTTAGATGTAGTGCAATATGCACAAGACAATTGGTTGCGTTGTTGGTTTAATGGAATTAATGCAGAAAAAATTGAGAAAGGAATTACAATACCCAAAAAGGTAGAAATTTGGAATGAGATTATGTTTCAAACTCTGAAAGAATTATTTAGGGTTGTGAAAAATGACGGATTTGTTATTTTTGAAGTTGGAGAAGTAAAAAATGGCAAAATAAGATTAGACGAACAAATAGTTCCATTAGCAATTATGGCTGGATTTGAATGCTTGGGTGTTATGATTAATGATCAGATTTTTTCTAAAACTGCAAATATTTGGGGAATTTCAAATAATAGTAAAGGCACAAATACTAATAGATTAGTTTTATTATATAAGAAATAAATGAATAATTTACTTAATAAAAAATGCATACCGTGTGAGGGTGGTGATGTGAAGCCTTTTGATCGTGAGCGAGCGGAGGAATATATGGTAGATGTAAAAGGTTGGACTTTGTCCGATGATGCAAAAAGTATTACTAGAGAATATAAATTTGTGGACTTTATTGGAGCAGTGAATTTCGTGAACTTAGTGGCTGACATTGCCGAGGAAGAAGGTCATCACCCAGACATAAAAATAAATTATAATAAAGTAAGTCTCACACTCTCGACTCACGCTATAGTAGGACTTTCTGAAAACGACTTCATCGTCGCTGCCAAAATCGACGCACATACTATGAAATAAGCTTGCGCTAGGCAAGACCTAACGCAGTACAAATAAAAATACCTCAATCTATGGGAAAGATTGAGGTATCAGGTTATAACCTATAATTTTCTTCTGGCCTATTTTCATTAAACCATCAGAGTTCATTTTAATTCTTTTACCGAAAGGTATTGAAGTTAAGATTTCAGATCTATGCTTATTAGCAAATCTACGCTCGATTAACTTGAGTTTTGGCGACTCCAAAGCTATTCTCATCCTTTCTTGTGAATAAGGGACAAATTCAAATTTATCACCTTCGAGATTTAGAATTATAGTTTTCATGTTCAGTTTATTTAAAACGTTTACAAATAGATATTCTAAAACCTAATTATACTTTAGGTCTCAAAATCAAGCAAATCTTATTTTCCCCAGTCTTTTAGGAATTTTTTGATATTTGGTAATTCGCGATAGAGGTATATGACATTTGCTTCCATTTTTTCTATGGTTTGCTCGATAGAGCGTTTTGCTCCCGGAGCTTCGTTTTTCATAAAGAATTTTTTGTATTCTTCGAGGTGCTTTTTCTCGGGAGAATACTGCATGTCTTTGACTACTCGAGAGAGAGCCATGCCACCATCGCCATAACGATTTAGGAATGTTTGCCAATTTGATTTAAGATTTTTCATAAAGATACTTCGGCCGAGGGGGTTGCCACCGACCCCTGCAAGTATACCTACAGTATCTTGAATACGAACATCGCTAGATAATGCAAAATGCACTACATCACAAAGTATTTTGTCGTCATTAAATTGCCCGAGTGCTCCGCCAATGCGATTTTTCTCTTCATGTAGATTTTCTTTTGTATAGTGAGAAATTAATTTTTTATATTCTTTCTCTCCACCCATTTTTGCATAAGCAGAGTAAGCGAGAGTTCGCAGGTCGGGATCTATTTTTTTACCATTTTCCATATCTTTATATCGTTTTAATAGTTCTTTTACTACACCCGCATGATTTGATGAAAGCATCCGCCTTAAAACTACAGAACGAAGCAGTGGTGTGGTATGGTCTTCGCCAGACTTTTTATCAAAACCAACTTTCAGAAAAATATTTTCAAATAAATTTAACACATAATTATCGAACTCTGGTTTCAATTTTGTGTGATAAAGCATTTGATTTATATAAGCTAGGCCACCTGAAATTTCCGCCCAGACTGTGTAATTATCCTCATCCTTGTATGCAGATAAGAATTCTAATACATAATTTGTAGGAATTATCCCAGCTTCGGATAGGGCAAAGAGGTCGCGCACAAGCCCCAAGCGGTCAAGTGGCGGTAAGGTTTTATTTGCTACAGGTTGTTTAAGTAATTCTAAAAGTTCATGGCTGTATGCTGTGCGGAAAAAACCAGTTTCATTTGAATTTATTTTAATAAAATTTTCTGTTTCTATATAAGGCACAGGCACTGTCCACTTTGTTTTTGTTCTGTTTTTTTCTTTGGAAATAGGACTAGAAAAAAATCTCTCTTGAGAAAGTGCAAGCTCGCCATTTTTAATGGATGCTTTTACTACAGGATAACCAGACTGACTAGTCCAACCATGCATCATTTTCTTTACTTCTTTTCTGCTTATTTTTTCAAATGCTTCCCATAGGTGGACTGTCTCGGTATTTTTATAGCTGTGTTTTTTAAGGTAATATCTAAGGCCATTTTTAAAATTTTCTTCACCCAAATAATTTGCCAACATGCGAATTACTGATGCTCCTTTGCTATAAGACACAGCATCAAAGATTTCGCCGATTTCATCTGGGTGGTGAACTTTCACTTCGATCGGGTGGGTATTTGCGAGAGCATCAAGCGATAGAGCTATAGACAAATCATGAGTTGCAAATTGTGTCCAAATATCCCAATCCGGGAAAAGTTTATCTACGGCTAAGTATTCTATATAAGAAGCAAATCCTTCATTGAGCCACAAATCTGTCCACCATTCCATCGTCACCAAATTCCCAAACCATTGGTGAGCGAGTTCATGAGCTATGACGAGTGCTACCCATTGTTTGTTTGCAATAGAAGATTTTTCTTCATCAAAAAGAAGGGCAGTTTCCCGATAAGTAATAGCGCCCCAATTCTCCATAGCTCCTGAGGAAAAGTCTGGTATGGCTATCATGTCTAATGTGTTTAGTGGATAGGGAATATCGAAATACTCTTCATAAAAGTCAAGGCATTTGACTGTGGTGTCGAGGGCAAAGCCGGCTTGGTGAATTTTGCCAGGAGTTGTGTACACGCGTACTATCACTCCACGTTTTGATTTCTTTTCTATGTATTCAAAATCGCCGACAATAAATGCGAGTAGATAAGTAGACATTTTGGGTGAGGGCGCAAATTTTATAACTTCAAAGCCAGCTTCATGTTCTATTTTTGAAACAGGAAGTGTATTTGAAATAGCAGTTTTACCTTTAGGTACCACGAGCGATACATGGAATATTGCTTTGTGCGCTGGCTCATCAAAACAAGGGAAAGCCCTACGCGCATCAGTCGCTTCGAATTGGGTGGTAGCTATGTTGCGTACTTTGGCTTCGTAAATATAACTCGAACGATAAAAACCACGCATTTTGTCATTCAGAATTCCTTTAAATGAAATCGTGAGTTTTATTTTGCCAGTTTTTATTTTTTCTTTAAAAGTAAAAGTAGCAGTTTCCGATTTTTGATCATAAGAAATATTAGCAAAAACTTTTTCTTTGTTTACTATTACACTTGCAGTTTCGATATCTATTTCTTTTGAGTGTAGAGTAAGAGTTTTCGTCGATTTTAATATATCTAAAGTAATTGTTTCAACTCCCGAAAAAGTAAAATTCTCTAGATCTGGATGAAGCTGTATGTCATATTCTACAGGTAGTACATAAGTCGTAAGTCGAGTATTCATTTTTTTAGTATTTTTCTTTTGCATAGAGAAATGTTAGCATATAATAATGGAAACTGAAAATTCTGACCTTACTTATAATATAAAAACCCCAGTTTTTGAAGGGCCTTTTGGTTTACTGCTTTCACTGGTAGAAAAGCGTAAACTTTTCATAAATGATGTTTCTTTGGCAAGCGTCACCGAAGATTATTTGAATTATGTTAATGGCTTAGAAAATAAAGATCCAATGCATATGTCATCTTTTATTGTAGTTGCTTCGACACTGCTTTTAATTAAATCAAAATCATTACTTCCTAATTTAGTATTTACAGAAGAAGAAGAGGTTAGTATTAAAGATTTAGAGGATAGATTAGCTTTATATGAATTGTATAGTAATTTGACTCAAAACATAAAAGAAAAGTTTGGTAAAAAAATAATATTTATGCCGATAGAACATAAAGTAGAAACAGTCGTTTTTTTGCCAGATGAGAGAATTACAAAATATAATATGATGATTTTAGCACAAGATATTGTAAATAAATTACCTAAAAAAGTAATTTTACCAAAAGTAGAAATAAGAAAAGTAATAAGTATTGAGGAAATGATAGGTCGGCTAACGGAGAGGATAAATGATGCACTCAAAATGAGTTTTAAAGAATTTTCCCGTAGTAGCAATGCTTCATATTCTAAAGAAGAAAAAGTGAATATAATAGTTTCTTTTTTGGCTGTGTTGGAACTCGCTCGGCAAGGCGTGCTTTCTTTAGTGCAGGAAAATAATTTTGACGATATCATGATACAAAAACAGGAGATTTTAATAGAAGAAAACAATATAATTAATTTATAAAAAATGGAAAATTTAGAACAAAAAATTGAAAGTGTGCTTTTCTTTAAAGGAGAACCAGTAGAAAGGAAACGCTTGTTAGAAATTTTGCAAGTTAGCTCTGAAGAATTAACAAATGCTATTTTGAATTTGCGAAAATCCTTAGAGGGCAGAGGTATAGTTTTACAAGAAAATGAAGAAAAGTTATCTCTTGGCACTAATCCAGAGTTTAGTGTTTTAATAGAAACTTTGCAGAAAGAAGAATTACAAAAAGATTTATCTAAAGCTACGATGGATACATTGTCGATTATTTTATACAAAAATGGAGCAACTAGAAATGAGATAGATTATATTCGCGGAGTTAATTCTAGTTTTATTTTACGTGCACTTTCAATCAGAGGTTTGGTTGAGAAAATTACAGACAAAGAGGATTCTAGACGTTTTGTATATAAACCGACTTTTGCTTTGCTTGGTTTTATGGGTTTAGAACGTATTGAAGATTTACCAAATTACGATATCATTCAGAAAAAATTGCAAGATTCTGCTCTAGAATTAAAAGAGGTAGAGAATAATAATGAATCTTCTGAAATATAAAAATATAATAATAATTTGCATTTCAGCTGTTTTTTTTATTTTATTTCTAAATTATTCTCGTAATTTAATACGAGAAGAAAAAATTAGAAAAGAGGAATCTATAAAAATTCAAAAATTAGAAAATACAAAAAAAATACTAAATAGTTTAGCACTTGAAGCAAAAGCTGTATCTGTTTACGATGCCACTTCAGCTAATTTTATTTACGGTAGAAATGAGAATCAGGTTTTACCCATAGCTTCACTTGCAAAAATTGCTACAGCGATGATTGTATTGGAAGATACATCTTTAAACGAGGTAGAGATTAGGGAGCAAGATCTAAAACAATTTGGAGATAACACTTTAAAACTTGGTGAGAAATGGCAAAAAAGAGAACTATTGTCGTACGGATTAATATCATCTTCTAATGATGCAATTCACGCCCTCGGATCTGGTGAAGAATTTGTAAAAAAATTAAATATTTATGTAAAAAGTATTAATTTAAAAAATACATATTTTCGAAATTCTACCGGGCTCGATATGTGGGGACAAGAACAAGTAGGTGCAGAAAGCACCGCAAAAGAGATTAATCTTTTGGCTACTCGTGCATGGAAAATTTATCCGGATATATTTTCAAAAACAACATACACTTCGGCTGTTTTTGAATCAATTTCAGGTTCAAAATATGAAGCAATAAACACAAACTTGATTTTATCATCTATTCCTAATATGGTTTTTTCAAAAACTGGCTACACTACAATCAGTGGTGGTAGTTTGGTAATCATATTTAAAAATCAAGACCAGCATTATATAGCTGTATCCATATTAGGTTCAACTCGCGAGGGTAGATTTGTAGATATGCAAAAAATTGTAAATGTATTGTATAATGAAAATTATGAGTAATACAAATACAAATATAAAAAATATTTTTGTTTTTATATTCGTTTTTATATTTATATTTTATCCGCAAATTTCTTTAGCTGAAAATTCTACAGATAAAGACAAAGGTACCGTCTCAATAGAAAAAGCCACTAATTCTATTTTTAATAAAATTCCAAAAAACTTCTATAAACCTTTTCACTCGGGCATAGAATGGGTAGAAAACCATCGCAAAAATTTAAATATATATGGAGAAAAAGAAATTTCAAAAATAAAAAATTTAGCCAATGATCAAAACAATAATATTCATAAAGAAACTACAACCTTTAATAATAATTCTCTAGGAGATTCCAAAGAAGTGTTTAAACAAGTAAAATACTATATATTTTTTATACTGGTATTTATAGCTTCGCATCAATTGTTATTTTGGTCTATACTTTTTTTAATATTTTTTGCTCTAGTCCGCAGTATTTTACGAATAGTATTTTAATTTGTTTTTTGCCAAATAGAGTGTAGAATAGCTTTATGTGGCAAAGAATAATCTTTACAGTATTACTTATATTAGCAGTTATCTTTTTACCATTTTGGGTTTATTTTTTATTTGCTTTATTTGGTATTTTTTATTTTAAATTTTATTTAGAAGCTTTTTTTATTTTCCTCGTTAGTGACTTATTATATGGAGTAAATATAGACAAAACTTTTAATATAACATTTTTTCAAAGCCTAATTATATTTATAATGTTATTACTTGCAGAATTTATTAAGGAAAACTCAAAGTTTTATAAAAAAGAAAATGATTAGAAGAATTCTTATTCGTCAAAAACTGCGTCGTGCAAATGTTTTCGTTGAACCTGACGAAATTTTTTTAGATTCAAAAAATTTAGCGAATTTCGATAGTCAACAATTTGAAGGGCGTATAGAGAAGCCGATAACACGTAGTGCCATATATTTCTTAGGCGGATTTTTTATTTTACTTTCACTAATTTTTATCTCTAGATTAATTTATTTACAGATTGTAAAAGGAGAAGTGTATTTTAAACGCAGTGAATCCAACAAATTAGAAAAGGTAATAATTTTTGCCGATAGGGGTATTATCTATGATAGAAATAAATTTGAATTGGCTTGGAATACAGAAATAGAGACTGAAACAGAAATTTCTCTTATTGAAAAAGACAAATCAGATAAAGCTTTAAAAACAATGAAAAGATCCTATCTTTCTCCTGGATTTTCGCATATTTTGGGTTATGTTTCTTCTCCTGCTCAAGATAAAAAAGGTAAATATTGGCAAACAGATTTTGTAGGTAAAGATGGATTAGAAAAAATTTATAGTGATCGTCTAAAAGGTGAGAATGGTGCCAAAGTAATCGAAGTAGATGCACTGGGTAGAGTTCATAGTGAAAATATAATAAATACTCCAAAACGTGGAGCAGAACTTATCACAACCTTAGATTCTCGTCTTCAGAAAGAAGTTTATTCGGAAATAAAAACTTTAGCAGATACTTATGGATTTAAAGGTGGGGCAGGAGTAATGATGGATGTTACAAATGGCGAAGTAATTTTCTCAACTAGTTTTCCAGAGTATGATGGAGAAGTTTTGTCAGCAGGACAAGATCAAGAAAAAATCAGTGCTTATTTTACTGATAAACGAAAAGTTTTCTTGGATCGCGCTATTTCAGGACTTTATACACCAGGTTCTATAGTAAAGCCATTTTTAGCATTAGCTGCTTTAAATGAAGAAATAATTAGTCCGCAAAAAGAAATACTTTCTACAGGTTCTATTTCTGTGCCTAATCCTTTTAATAAAGGAGAAAAGACTGTATTTAAAGACTGGAAAGCTCATGGTTTTACTGACATGGAGAGAGCGATAGCCGTTTCTTCTGACGTTTATTTTTATACAATTGGTGGAGGTTTTGGTGGACAAAAAGGGCTAGGTATTTCAAATATTGAAAAATACACTAGAGCTTTTGGTATTGGTGAAAAAACAGGGGTGGATTTACCGGATGAAATTAGTGGAGTTATTCCTAATCCAGAATGGAAAATAAAAAATTTCAAAGGCGATATTTGGCGTATTGGAGATACATACCATACTGCTATTGGGCAATATGGTTTTCAAGTGACTCCTATGGAGATGGTCAGGGCCACAGCTGCTATAGCAAACAGAGGAACACTTCTTACTCCGCATTTTATTTTAGGTGATAAAGAAAAAGAATTACAAACAAAAAAAGTGCCAATAGAATTTAAAGAAAAAGATTATGATGTTATTCACAGAGGTATGCGCAAAACGGTTACTGAAGGCATAGCGAGTAATATGAATATAAAAGATACTGAAATTTCAGCAAAAACAGGTACAGCTCAACTAGGTGTAGCTAGAGACAGGGTGAATTCTTGGGTTATAGGATTTTTTCCGTCTGATAAACCAAAATACGCTTTTGCTATGATGATGGAATCAGGCCCTTCCACAAATGGTGTAGGAGCGTCATTTATGATGCGTCAAGTCTTAAATTATATGTCTGTAAATACGCCAGAATATTTTAAATAGTCAAATTTGATTTTTTATATAAAAATGATATTGTGTAAATATTAACACATTAATAAATTTTACTATTTTTATATGAAGAAAATAATTTTAGGTTTAGGTCTTTTTGTTTTTGGTTTATTTTTTATAACTAACTCAGTCTTTGCTGCAAGTGTAGGTCCCAATAATCCAAGCTCAGGTGTTAATACCACTGGATTTGGTTCAACTGCTTGGTCTAACTCAAGTAATATAACTTCAGTAGGTTCTCCTTATGCTACTGTTACATTAACTCCTGGATCAAGTTCAAATTACTTAAAGGCAACTAGCTACGGATTTAATATACCTTTGTCGGCAACAATTGATGGTATTGAAGTTAAAATTGATAGAAAAGGAGAACAAAATTTAGGTTTTGGTTTTAGAGATGATGTATTAAAATTAGTTAAAGGAGGAGTTATTAGTGGTGACGATAAGAGTTCTTCTAATACATACCCTACAACACTTTCAACAAAAACTTATGGTGCAAATAATGATAAGTGGGGTTTATCTTGGACTGCAGCAGATATTAATGCAAGTAATTTCGGTGTAGTGTTGTCAACAAAAAGTAATTTAATTATTTCTACTTTGACAGCTTCAGTTAACTCTATTCAAGTTATTGTGCACTACACTATAACTACTGGCGATTTACAAATCACAAAAACAGCAATTGGAGGCAATAGCACCTTTAGTTTTACTGGCGGCGCTGGAAGTTTTAATATTTCAACTACAGCTGGCACAGGAAATACTACTCGCACAAATTTAACTCCTGGCACTTATTCTGTAACTGAAACAGCACAATCTGGTTGGGATATGAATTCCAATACTTGTACTGACGTAGTAATTACTGCAGGCAATACAAGTAATTGTACTATTACGAATACAAAACGAGGTTCTATTACAGTATACAAAGATGTAAAAAATCCAGATGAAGGTGCCGTAGTAGATGGCCATTGGTTTGGCATAAAATTAAATGATGCAAACCCACAAAATATTTCTGAATTTAATTCTTATACTTATACAAATTTAGTCCCTGGCACATATACTATCACTGAAGACGTAGATCCTGATTATGATTTTATGACTTTTTCAGCTGACAATGATCCTGAAAATTCTGGTGCGCAAATTACAGTTTCAGCTGGTGCAAATACAAACCTAACTATTGTAAATAAACAAAAAAAGGGAAGTATCATCGTAAATAAAACCGTTACCAATCCAAATGGTGGGAAAGCTGTAGCTGGTAATTTCTACTTCTCATTAAACGGTGGTGAGGCAATACAATTTATTCAAGATGAAATGAATTCATTATTCGGTTCATTTACTCTTCCTTCTGTAAACCCTGGCGCATTTTCTATCGCTGAAGTTATGATTCCATCTGGAAATTACGCTATCTCATATTCTGGAAATTGTAGTGGACTGCTAGAAAGTAATGGTTCTAAAACTTGCAATATTACAAATAGTGATATTCCAGAAGGCAAAGGTGCTATTACTGTAGTAAAAAATGTAATCAATGATGATGGAGGAATGATGGTAGCTAGTGATTTTCCTTTATATATTAATCCTACAGAAGGTGAAGGAATGATGGCAGAAAATGGCGTATCTTATTTCCTAGATCCAGGCACATACAACGTAAGTGAAATGATGAGTGAATCTTTAGCTTCAAAATACATGCAAACTTCACTTGTTTGTATAAATGGCAAAACAGAAACTTCTGGACAAGTAGTTTTATCTGCGCAAGCTTCATGGGTTTGTACTATTACAAATAACGATAAGCCTGCAAATTTAACTATAGTAAAAAATGTTGTAAACGATGCTTGGAATGCTACTACACATGATGGTACTTTCACTATAAATATTTCAGGTATGAAAGAAGGCTTAATGCTCACTACTACTGAAAGCACTGCACAAACTACAATCGAAATGAATAAAGGCTCTTATGCTTTGTCTGAACCAATTTCAAATGATTGGTATATCGAATCTATTTCTTGCGGAGAAAATTATTATTCAGAAGAAGAAATTCTTTCTGGAACTCAAATTACTTTAGAAAATGGCCAGAACATGACTTGCACTTTTGTAAATAAAAGAAAAACAGGAACTTTAATTGTAAATAAAACTGTATCAAATGATGATGGTAAAACTCTGACCTTGAACGATTTCCCTGGCTTCACAGTAGCTGGCAGTGAACCTGTTCCTTTCGAAGCAAATGAAGAACAAGAAGGTCCTATTATGGCTGGTTCAAAAACTTTGACCTTAGAACTAGGAACTTACACAATTTCAGAACCTATCACAGAAGGATACTTTAAAGTTCCAGAAAATTGTGATCCGGTTTACATTACTTGGAATCAAACATCTACATGTTCTTTCCGAAATGAAGACATAGGATTCTATATTCACTCTGGTGGAGGTGAAGGTGGTGGCGGTTCTGTAGCAGGTGCATTTACTGAAAATACAGAAAATACAAATACAACTCCCGCTGAAACACCAAAAGAAGAAATAAAAGGTGAGGTTTTAGGTGCGACTTCTTGCAATACAAAATACTTAGAGAATTTCTTATTCTTTGGTAAAAAGAATCCAAAACTGGATGTAGAAAAATTACAAGTATTTCTAAATGATGATTTAGGCTTAAACTTAAAAATCGACGGACATTATGGAATTTCTACTAGAAATGCTGTATCAGCTTTTCAAGAGAAAAATAAAAAAGAAGTTCTTGATCCTTGGATTCCATTTGGAAAGAAAGATGGAAAGGGTACAGGTAATGTATATAAAACTACACTACGCTGGATAAATATGACCAAATGTCCAGATTTAAATCTGCCAATGCCAGAATTACCTTAAACTAAATTAAAACTTTATTAAGTTGCAAAAAACACTGCATTGACGGTGTTTTTTGTTTGTTATATAATAATTTTATGCGAAAAATAGGCACTAAGCTCAAGAATCATTTCATTCCTCATAAAGGAAATAATCATGAGCCACATTTTCTACGACATAAATCCCTAACTATAATTCTAGTTTTAATTATTGTAATTGAACTCGGTTTTTTATTTGATATTTTTGTTGTATTTAAAAAAGATTCTTTCTTGGCAAGTGTTTTACCGAGTATTTTAACAACTCTTACTAATCAAGCCCGCAATGAAAACGGCCTTAGTGACCTAGCTATAAATGACTTATTAGTAAAATCAGCAAAATTAAAAGCAGAAGATATGGCTCAAAAAAGTTATTTTGCTCATACTTCTCCTGAGGGAATTACACCATGGTATTGGTTAAACAAAACTGGTTATAAATATAGCTATGCTGGGGAGAATTTGGCAGTCAATTTTTTTGAATCATCCGATGTGGCTCGGGCTTGGATGGCTTCACCTACTCACCGTGCAAATATCGTAAGAAAAGAATTTACCGAGATAGGTATAGCTACTGCAAGTGGCATATATCAAGGCCATGAAGCGGTTTTTGTAGTTCAATTTTTTGGTAAACCAGCAGTAGAAAAAACAAAACCAATTTTAACCACATCTGAAACTAAAATTAAAGAAAATAAAGTTATTGCTGAAATACCTAAACCTGCACAAATAAATGCCCCTGTAGTCTTGGGTGAAGAAATACAAATAAATCCCATTAAAGAAGAAAAAATTGAACAGGCAATAGAGCCAGTAAAAAGTATTGAGACAGAGTTAGTCGTAAATACAAGAGACCAATATTCAAATGAGGCATACAAACTAGTTAGTTCACCTAGAAAAACAGCAAATAATATTTTTACAGGAATTTTAGCCTTAATTCTTATTGTATTATCTATCTTTATTTTAAAATCTGAAAAGAAGCACCCAGAGGTTGTTTTACGATCTTTAGCTATTATTGTCATAATAATAATACTATTAGTACTCAATCAAAAAACACTATATATTGACACAAAGCTTCCTGATAGTTCTACCGCAAACTCAATTGCATCTTAATTATTTCTTCTATATAATGTATTCACATGTTGCAAGCTAGAATACTTTTTACGATAGGTTTATGGGTGGCGATATTGCCATTTTTAGGTTTTCCAAAAAACATAAAAAATATTTTATTCATCCTTACTGGATTATTTATCATATACATAGGACTTGTAGTTTATAAAAAAATTAAACTTTCCAAAGAATCCACAAAGAAAAATTCTTCTGAAACTTTCATGGAAAATCGTGATTTTATAGAAAAATAAATGGAAATAGAAAATAAAAACAAATTTAAATACGCATCATCTATACTTCTAGTCGGGGTTATTTTTTTTGGTTTAGGATACTATCTTGGTTTAGCCAAAGAAACAGAATTATCTAAAATAAATACTTTAACTAATACTACAAATACAGAGCTGACTACTACTGATTTTTCTCCATTTTGGAAAACCTGGAATCTGATAAATGAAAAACATCCGAATGCAAGTAAGGTAAATGACGAGGACAGACTCTATGGTGCCATTGCTGGCCTTGTGCAATCTTTAGATGACCCTTATAGTGTATTTTTTGACCCACAAGAAACTAAGTCTTTTGAGGAAGATATAGCTGGTAATTTCTCTGGAGTAGGTATGGAAGTTGGTATAAAAGACAAAATTTTGACTGTAATTTCACCTCTTAAAAATACACCGGCTTATCGAGCTGGCATGAAAGCTGGAGACAAAATACTAAAAATTGACGATAAAATTACCTCAGATATGAAAATAGATGAGGCTATTAAAAGAATAAGAGGCGAGAAGGGAACTACTGTTACTTTATCAATATTTAGAGAAGGAGAAAAAGAGGCGAGGGAAATAAAAATCGTCCGAGATATTATTGATATCCCTACTCTAGAAACAGAGATTTTGCCTGATGGAATTTTTGTAATTAGATTATTTACATTTTCGGCAAATTCTACAGATTTATTCCGTAATGCAATTATAGAATTTGAACAATCGAAGGCAGATAAACTTATCTTTGATTTGCGTGGTAATCCTGGTGGATACTTGGAAGCCGCTAACGAGATGGCTAGTTATTTCTTACCGAAAGGAAAAACTGTCGTAATCGAAGACTATGGTGGAAATAAAGAACAAGAAGTTTATCGAAGTCTAGGATATGATGTATTTAACGATACTTTAAAATTTGTAGTATTGATTGATCACGGCTCAGCATCAGCTTCAGAAATATTTGCTGGTGCTATGCAAGATTATAAAAAAGCACTTTTAGTAGGTGAGCAAAGTTATGGTAAAGGTAGTGTTCAAGAAGTAGTAAATGTAACCAAAGACACTATTTTAAAAGTAACAGTAGCAAAATGGCTAACTCCAAATGGCACTTCTATTTCAGACAAAGGCTTAACTCCTGATGTGGAAGTAGAATTTACGAATAAAGACGTAGAAAATAAAAATGATCCGCAAATGAAAAAAGCTATTGAGCTTTTAAAAAACTGGAAACCAATAAAATAATTAAAAGTTTAATAAATTTAAAAAGAGCATGAAAGTAATATTCTTAAAAGATGTACCACGAGTCGGCAATAAAAATGAAATCAAAGAAGTAAATGACGGTTATGCTAGTAATTTTCTCTTACCCAAAGGACTAGCAAAAATAGCTACAGGTAATGCAATAAAAGAACACGAAATAAAAATGCAGGAAATTTTAGTTGAGCGTAAGGTTCAAAAAAATTTATTAGAAAAAAGTTTAGAAGAAATTAAACAAAAAACTATCACGCTTTATGGTAAGGCAAATGAAAAAGGCCATCTATTCCAAGCTATCCATAAAAAAGAGATTATAGATGCTCTTTTCAAAGAACATCGTGCTCAAATTTCTGAAGAATTTATAATTCTAGAAAAACCTATCAAAGAAGTAGGGGAGTTTCAAATTCCTATAAAAATAGGCTCTCAAAGCTCGTATTTTACCCTCAAAATAGAGGCAAAATAAGTAAAAACACTAGGCAAAAGACCTAGTGTTTTTGTATTTGCTCCTTTCTGAAATATTTGCTTTAATAAAGGTAAATAAAAATCTTTGAAATTATGCATAAAAATCTAATTAATAAAGTCTTAGAACTTGAATTTTTTTTATACAAGGATTTGCCGGGACCTAAACATCATAGATTACAAAAAGCCCACAAGGGAGAGACCTCAAAAGAAAATATCTCTTACGTAGATCCTGTAGATCATAAAAGCTGGACACATTTAACCGGGGATGCCAACCCAGTGCAAATCAAAAATTTATTGAATAAGGATTGTAAAACTTTTAGAAGCGCAGAAATGCGTAATAAAAAAATTGTAATAAAGTACAGATCCCCTGAAGACAAGGAGAAGGTACTCAATTTGAAAAATAAAAATAGTTTTTTGCCTATGAATTTAAGGCGTAAAATTGTTTTTGAGAAATTCATTGGCAGAAAAAGCATATCTAAATTTTTAGATATAGTTAACCTCAAATATTTTTGTCCCGAATGCAAATTAATTTTAGTAGAAGATCAAAACTCCTCAAATACAAAACACAAAAATATAAAATAATATGGAAACTTACACTGAAATTTTTGTGATAAAAGAAAAAGATCACAACTTAAGGGGTAACTTTAGTTTAATTCTTTACTTGGGAGAAAGGGAAATACGTAGAAAAGAATTTACCTTCTTCACTAAAATTTTGCTCGAAGAACAAAAAGTAGAATTCCATATCAGGTATAAAAATCTGACAGAAGATTTTATTTTTTGTAAAACTCCTTACAACTCTGATGGTGTAGTAGATACATCTAATTACTCTAAAAATCAATTAGTTGTTTTAACTACATTTTTCCCAACTATTAGTTTTGCAATCAAAGCACTAGATGAAGAGGAAAAAAATAGAACTACTAATTTTGATTCTACGATTTCTAATTCAACTTTCATGAGTAGAAAGCTAGAGAATCATGCTAAGTATGTATTTTCTGAAGATGCATTAGTTAGTGATTTTGA
The DNA here is from genome assembly GCA_044229265.1 of Minisyncoccia bacterium. GTDB lineage: Bacteria > Patescibacteriota > Minisyncoccia > Phycocordibacterales > UBA9973 > UBA9973. Next base: position 57,617 of record JBGATK010000006.1, read on the forward strand.
AAGGTTAGTATTCAATTTACCCGACGATATGATAAATCAAATTAGATTACTTTGATATTATTTTCAAAGTAAAATCCCCTCTGGTTAAAGAGGGGATTTTTTATTTGTCTTTTATTTTACGTTAGCAGTTTTCTTTATTACTGTTTTGCCGTTAAATGAAGTTTTGCGTTTAGTGCCAAATGATACTATACCTGGTTTAAGGGCAAATAAAGTATGATCTTTACCTAAGCCTACATTTACTCCTGGCATAATACGAGTTCCGCGTTGGCGCACTATTACAGAGCCAGCTTGTGCTTTTTCTCCAGCATAAAGTTTAGTACCTAGATACTTTGGATTCGAATCTCTTAAGTTTTTGGCGGTTCCGCCGGCTTTCCTATGTGCCATATTGTTATTATGTTAAATATAATGTTAAAATTTACGTATAAAGAGTATAGCTTACTTTATGGAAAAAATCAAGTCTTTTTTAAATAGTGAAAAAGGGCAAAATCTACTAATCATTTTGATAATAATTTTTGTAGGAATTGGGGCTTTTTTATTGGGTAGACTATCAAAATTAAATGACTCTAAGTCCATAAAAATAGAATATAAGGGCGGGGAAGAGGCAAGTGGTATAAAAGCCCTAGCCATAGATGCTTTGCCTAATTTAGCCTCCCCTAGCGGTGATTTTTTTGCTTCAAAGAATGGTAAAAAATATTATCCTACAAACTGCAGTGCTGGCGCAAATATCAAAGTCTCAAATAGAGTTTACTTTAAGACAAGGGAACAGGCAGAAAATGCAGGTTATGAGCTATCGGCTTCGTGCAGATAATTAATAGAATAGTGTCGCACAATATACCTTTGCGGTAGGTAGTATTTTAAATCTACTTAAAACAAAAGGCTGAATTGATATTACTCAAAACAGCCCTTCCCTATATTAAAATTATTTTTTACCAAACACTTAGGAATAAATCACGAAGCCAATACCATACTCCCCGAACTGTAATACCATAATGTTGCATTATAAAAAATGCTATAACCAGTAGTATTATGATTTGAATAAATCCACCACTATTTTTACGATTTTTGAATAAATTCTTCATAAGAGCTATTTTAGCATATTTTATGGTCTATAGCACTCTTAAGCCTAGCTAAAGCCTCATCTTGGCCTAGTGTATAAGCCAAAATAAATGGATCTGGACTTTTATCCATACCAGATAGTGCTATACGCACAGGATGCAAAGTTTGACCTACACTACCACCAGCTTTAGCAATCATAGTTAGAACTTCTTTAATTTTTTCTAAATTATAATCCTCACTTTTTATACTTTTTAATGCCTCGAAAGCACTCATAAGTCTAACTTTAACATCAGCAAGTGTCATGTTCTTAAAAATTAATTTTTGGGTAGGGTAGTCATTGGCAGAAAAAATGAAATTAAGCTCCCCCATTTCTATCATTTTTTTTACATCAGACCATTTGGAAATTCTGTCAAAAATAATAGGAATAATTTTTGTTATAACTTCCCTATTTAAATTTTTAAAATTCTCGGGTAAAAATTCCAAAATATTTTTTTCAATTTCTTCAATGCTCAAATTCTTCATATGCATTTTATTGAACCATTCTAATTTTTCTTCATTAAAAACTGCCGGGCTTTTTTGTACTCGTTCTAAATCAAATTCTGTTATCAATTCATCATGAGTGAATATTTCTTTTTCAGTACCAGGATTCCATCCTACAAAAGCAGTTCCGTTTAAAATAGCTTGTGGTAAAAAACCCAAGTTTTTATATTCGCTAGCAGATCTAGCTCCGCGACGCTTTGAAAGCTTTTGTTTATCTATACCAAGGACTAGCGGCAAATGCGCATATATTGGCGTAGGTGCGCCTATAGCACGTTGGATTAGGATTTGCCTAGGTGTATTTGATACGTGGTCTTCTCCACGAATTACGTGAGTTATACCTTCTTCGAAATCATCCACAACTACAGCTAGGTGAAAAAGTGGTTCATTTAAATTTTTAGCAATTACGAAATCACCTAAATCCTCGGTATGAATTTTTACCTCACCTTTTATTAAATCAAAAAAAGTAATATCTATTTTAGGATTTTTAAAACGCACGATTTCTTTTATAACTCCCGAACCATCTTTTGCTTCTTCTTTTGAGATATAAGCAGTGCCATCAGCTATCATTTTTTCTAGATATTTTTTATGGGTATCTACGTGTTCACTTTGACGGTAAAATTCATCATAAGGTAGATCAAGCCATTTTAAGCTCTCTAATATATCCTCTTCATATTCTTTTTTACTACGTTCTTTGTCTGTATCTTCGATGCGCAAAATAAATTTGCCGTTATTCTTTTTAGCAAAAAGATAAGAAAAAATAGCAGTACGGAATACACCCAAATGCAGTAATCCTGTAGGACTCGGAGCAAAACGCGTAATTACTGGTTTTTCATTCATATGGGCATTTTAGCACGAAATAATGGCTTTTGGAAGGCTATTTCTCGTGCGATAGAGCTATGTTTACGAGTTCTTGAGCTATTTTTTCGCCTGCGTCTTTTTTAGCAAAGGTACTAGTAGCGTGAGACATTTTTAAATATAAATTTCTATCATTCATAATTCTGTCCACTTCTTCTATTAAAACACTTTTAGTCATATTTAATTCTTCTATTACACTACAAGAACCACTGTGAGCATAAGCGTAAGCATTCTTTCTTTGATGATCACCATTAGAATTTGTAATTGGAATTATTATAGATGGTAAACCCCAAGATGCTATTTCAAATATAGTTGATCCGGCGCGAGAAATTACAATATCAGCAGCGCCAGTTGCCATTTTAAGCTGAAGTGAATTTAAAAAAGGTAGTGGTAGATAGCGATTTTTGTTTTGATTATTTTCAAGCACAATACTAGCGCGACCACGGGTACTTTCTAAATTTTTAATACCAGTTTGATGAATTATTTGATATTTTTCTAAAAGTTCAGGCAGAGCATCTAATAAAACATTATTAATTAATTCAGCGCCTTGCGAACCTCCTAGAATTAAAATTGTGGGCAAATTAGCTTCTAGTTTAAAATGTTCTAGACCTTTTTCGTGCACTCCTCGCATAGATATTTCGTGGCGAAGTGGGTGTCCGGTCCAAGCTGTTTTATTGTATGGAAAAAAAGCACTAGCTTCTTTGAATGATACTGCTATTTTCTTTGCAAATTTTCCAGTAAAAATATTAACTCTGCCTGGTGAAGTGTCGGACTCGTGCATAACAATAGGTATATTTAGAATTTTACCAGCAACTACAGTAGGAAAAGCTGAATACCCACCTTTAGAAAAAATTACGTCTGGATATATATTAAAAACTTTAATTAAAGCACTAATTATGCCAAAACCAACTTTAAAAATATCTAGGAAATTATGAATAGAAAAATACAAGCGCAACTTCCCTGCTCCTATTTTTTCAAAAATTAGACGATTTTCAAAAAGAATTTCTTTGTCAAAAGGTGAATCAGAAAAAAAATACATTTTAGCATCAACTATATTTTGCTCATCTATTATTTTATTTACTTCCTCTACTACAGCGATAATGGGATAAAAATGTCCTCCCGTACCACCACCTGTAAAAATTATTTTCATGATATTTCTTTTTTATGATGTTTTGAAATTTGTAATACTATACCGACTGCCATCATGTATATCGTAAGCGCTGTTCCTCCATGACTCATAAATACAAGAGGAACTCCAGTCAGTGGAAAAACTCCTATAACCGAAGCGATATGCAGAAACGATTGTAATACTATCAGTATAACAATACCTGAAACTAAAAGTCTACTAAATTGATCCGGGCTTTGGCTGGCTATTTTCATTCCACGCAAGAAAAAAATAATAAATAAAAGTATAACCATAACGCTACCTATAAAACCAAATTCCTCGCCTATTACAGCATATATAGAATCACCCTGAGCTTCAGGTAGGTAGCTAAATTTTTGTATACTTTGACCATAGCCTCGACCAAAAATTCCACCACTCCCAACAGCTATTAAAGATTGTTGAATTTGATAAGAGGAGCCCTTGGCATCGACACTAGGATTCAAAAAAGTATTTACTCTGGCTTGTAAATAAGGCGTAAAATAAATAAGTACACCGGCTAATATACCAACTAAAATTCCAACTCCTAGAATATGTTTGAGGGGAACATTTGCCAAAAAAAGCATAGCGATGCCTGTGGCTGTAATTAAAATAAAGCTTTTGTGGTCTGGCTGATTTAAGAGCAATAAGCCCATAATTCCTAGCATTACTACAAATGGCAATATTCCGTATTTAAATTGTTTAACTTTATCTTTCATACCAGAAAGATAAGCAGAAAGATAAATAATGAAAGCGAATTTTAAAATTTCAGCAGGTTGAAAAGAAATACCTAGCAATGATATCCAACGCCTAGCTCCCCCATGGCTCCAACCGAGGCCAGGCACATATACTAAAGCAGTTAAAATTAAAGCGAAAATAAAAATATAAAAAGCTAATTTCCTTAAATTTTTATAAGGAACCTTTAGCATGATATACATACCCACAAGACCAAAACCAAAACCAAAACCTAGCTGACTAATTAAAATTTCATAAAAGTTTTTTTCATTTTTAGCGAGTACTCCTAGCGAAGCAGAAACAAAAAATGCGAGTCCTGATAAAATCAGAATCATCACAACACTCAAAAAAAGTTTGTCTGATTTTTTTGCAGTATTATTCATTGGCTCATTACATGTATTATGACTCCTAAAATCGCAAATACAAAAGACAATATCCAATAACGCATTACCACTTTGCTAGAACTCCAACCTATACTTTCAAAATGATGATGCAGTGGTGCGACGCGAAAAACTTTTTTTCCATTTCGAAATTTTTTCGACAATCTTTGAATTATCACAGAGAGTGATGTAGCTACCAGAGGAAAAGCAATTATCGGAAGTAATAATACTGTGTCAGTCAGAAATGCTAGTGTGGTAAGTATTATAGTCAGTGCCATCATACCAGTTTCCCCCATATAAAACCGAGCTGGAGGTATATTGAACCATAAAAATGCAAGTATAGAGCCTGTAATGACTCCAGAAAATGCTGCGAGGTCATACTGCGCATTTACCAAAGCTATACCAGTATATGCACTAAAAATCGCAGCCAGAACTCCACCAGAGAGTCCGTCGAGCCCATCTATAACTCCTCCAGAAAAAGTAGCAAGCATTACCAAAACCACAAATGGCACAAATAATACTCCTAAATACAAAAATCCGTCGAAAGGTATACTTATACCAGTAATACCTAATTTTTGATAAAACCAAAATCCTGCTATAACTCCACAAAATGCAACTAAAGCTATTTTTGTATAAGTATAAAGTTTGGAATGTCTAGTAATATTTGATAAACCAATTATTTCTAAAACATCGTCAGAGAGTCCAGCAAGTGCTCCGAGTAAAAGCAGTCCGAGTGGTAATAGTGTTTGTGCTCTCGAATAAAAATTTAACTCTGCTATAAAATAATCATCACTATAAATTGAAATTACATAGAAAATAAAAGTAGTAAGAATTATTGAAACCCAAATTATAATTCCACCCACACAAGGCACAGATATTTCGCTTTTTTCTTTTTCGGCATGAATAGCGCTAAACTTTGGATCAAGGACGTCGGCTGAGCGAGTGCGTTTTTTCCACATTTTATATTTATAAAAAAAATGCGTCGCTATTGGCGTGATTAAAATGCCTATAAAAAAGGCGCTCATTGTAGGCACGAGAATTTTCAGTAATCCTAAAACCATCGTTTGATTATAACACAAATAAATGCTAAGCTTAAGACCAATATAAATTTGTTCATTTCAAAATAAAACCTATACTCATGAATCTATTTCAACGTTTTGATTTATTTCTAGTTAGGAGAATGCATAAATTTTGCATCTTTTATGAAGAAAAATATCGTGTAGAAATGCGCGACTCACTAATCTTACTTTTAATAATTTTAATAATGTATTATTGGAAAAAAGTAAATAATATACCCCCGAACTTTATTTTTCTAGAGGATTCAGAGCAGAGAGAATTTATTATAAAATACATAATTAGTGCTCTAATTGCATGTTTTTATACCCATAAATTATTTTCTGTATATATGCCCAAAATGCTAAAATTAATTCAAATCCAAGCAAATAGTATTCGGGTTTTTCTTTACAAACTCATTATCGCATCTGCGGGGATTTATCTTTTTGCTATGTTTTATTTCAAAACATTTGATCAAGGATACAGAATTAGTAATGCGGAAATGCTATTAATCGGCGCGCCTTGGGTAATAAGTGATATTATTTTATCGAGAACTTTAGATATTATTTTAATGATATTAACTTATCTAACCCTATCTGTAATTAAAATCAAGAAATAGAGTAGGTTCTATTATATATTCTCAGTTAATTAAAGTAACCCTTAATGAAAGCATTAGGGGTTCTTTTTTTTGCTGGGGTCTTTGAGCTAGAACGGTTATTTGTATATATCAAGTTAGCTGGGTCTTGTGTAATTGGTTTCGTGAGATTCGTAATCTTAAAACTACCTCCAAATGATTCTTCTCCTGTTTGCCCAAACCAGATTATCTTTATTTTCTCATTAACAATCAAAGGAGTGTCTGCATATATCTGTGAGAGATACATTTCAAAAGGAAATTTATTGTCAGGAGACTCGTAAATCGTTGTTGTGAATTTGTACTCTTTTAGAAACTTTTGGAACTCTTCATGGAAAGTTTTAAATTGCACAACCAAATCTGCACCAGCTTTTACTTTTCGAGCAATTATTCCATCAAGTATATCTCGCACCGAACCAACATTATTGATCTTGGAATGCAACGCCCAATTGCAGTAGAATTTCAACTTGTTGTATTCTGTTTCTTTTTCTTTGCCGTCTATCTCAAGCATCTTGCGAACTCGAGAGAGTATGTAAACAACCTGAGGTTCTCCTTCAATTTTCCTATTCAACTCTGTTTGTAGCTTCTCTCGGATATTGTTTCTCATAAATATATTATAACTTAAAAAATGACAAAAGTGACATTACTTACGATCTCTAAATTACACTCAACTGTCCTAAATAGTAGCAAGAAAAAGTGTCACTGAATATAGATGTGCGAAATTATACAAAGTACTTACTTAAAGATGGAACAATGATGGAGAAAAGAGAACTGTTATCGTGTATGAAAAGCAAACTAGTTCTTAAAGAAAAAAAACTTATCCTAAGTTAGTTATATTTATTTACTAATCAGAATCATCTTTATCAAATTTTCTTTTAATTTTTTTAATTTCAGTTTCCACCTTTGGTAGATTTGTTTCCACTGGTAACTCTTCAGGAGCTTTTCCCGTATTACTTTTTACTAAACGGCGAACTTCTGTCGCAACTCTTTTATGAACATTCTCCAAAGATTTCTGTCCACTGACCTTATTTCTTTTTATATTTTCTTCAGTTTGTGTTACCCTAAATAAATTTGCGGCAAGTTCAGTTCTACCCATATGATCCATTAATTTTCCCTTATTTAAACCTCTTAACTTTTCAAGTTCAGATGCACGCATATTATACATACCCATATATCCAGCATCATGAAATAAGGCGTACCCAAACTCATTTAGACCAGCTTTTTTCGCAGTTTCCATTAAAGATTTATTGCCCTCAGTCAATTCACTTCGATATACAATTCTTCTTATTTCTTCTGGTTGATTGCTTATAAGCAACTCGAGTTTTTGAGTTTGAGTAGCAAAATATGCTTGAGCTTTAGCTACTTTTTCTAAATTAACATCACCGTTCATTGCTATTAAATAGCACGCGAACCTTGTTAACTTATAATCTTCTTTTCCATCATTAATAGTTTTACTTATGTGGTCAAAAGGTGAAAATTTTAATTTCGAAAAAACTACGATAGTCTTTTGGATAATCTTTTCGAATTCTTGAAAATTTTGGTAGCCTAAAAATTGAGAGAAGGAAGATGCCCAGAAATAAACCTGTTTATCGTTTACAACTTCTAGCTTGCTAAACTCCTGTTCTGTTTTTGTAATATCATTCATGTGTTAAAGGATTATAACATAATTATAAAACACGATGCGTCTCAGTCACCTGACTTAGTATACGCTGGCTGGGGTACATGGATTCGAACCACGATTAAAGGCTTCAAAGGCCTCTGTCCTACCATTAGACGATACCCCAATACAAAAAACATAATAACACTTTACACTTTAAATTTCAATTAAAATACTCTTCTATTGCGTATAATTTTGGTAAGTATATAATATGGGTATTAATAAATAAACGAAAAACATTATGGCAAATCAATGGGAAAGTATGGGCTCAGCAAATCACAAGCTTAAACCAGAAGATAAAAATGATGAGATTATGTATACTGGTCACCAAGACATAACACATATCCCTGATGGCACAATTTCTAACGAAACAAATCCAGAAGAAATACAAAAATCAATCGAAGAAGGTCTAAACTAAAAAAATACCAAATAAAAATATCTAGAGAAATCTAGATATTTTTATTTTCTCCAAGCAATTCTATAATTGCCATTTCGAGTGGAAGCTCAGAAATAAAGCTTAAATTTTGATTACTATATGCATCTAGTATTTTTGCAAGTGTGCTCGAGCGGAGCATATTGTGCTCGTCTTTTTTAATCAAATCTTTTAGAAAATCTTTATCATTTAGCGAAATGTTTATTTCCTCCCCTTCTAATTTCGGCGCATATTTTAAAAGAATTGCATGGCGAAGTTTTTGAATTAGCAGTTTTATAAAAAGCTTAATTTCTAAATTTTCACTAGAAGTTTTAGCCACTACTTTTAAGGCACTTTCTAAGTCTTTTTCAGAAATAGCTAAAAGTAAATTATTCACAAGAATATTTTTTGGTGCACCGGTAATTTCTTCTATATTTTCAAGTGATATTTTTTTATTCTGGGAGAAACTAAGAACTTTTTGAAGTGCGCCCAACGTGTCTCGAAAGGACCCATCACCCATTATTGCTAATAATTCTGCTCCTTCATCATCTATAGTGTATTTTTCTTGTTTAGCTACCTTTTGTATTAATTCTTTTAAAATATGTTCTGTTGGTTTTTTGAAATTAAATATTTGGCAACGAGAAATTATAGTATCAGGCACTTTAGAAAGTTCAGTTGTAGCTAGTATAAATATCACATGCTTTGGAGGCTCTTCGAGAGTTTTGAGGAGAGTATTCCAAGCCTCTTTGGTGAACATATGCACTTCATCTAAAATATAAACTTTATATTTAGAATCAAATGGTAAAACTCGAACTCCATCGCGCAGTTCGCGAACATCATCTATACCTCTATTTGATGCAGCATCTATCTCTAAAATATCATTTGGTTTTACGCCCAAACTACTAGCAAAAATACGAGCAAAAGTTGTTTTACCTGTGCCTCTAGAACCGACAAAAAGATAAGCATGAGATGGAGCCCCATCTAAAATGGATTTTTCTAAAACTTTGACTATGTGTTCTTGACCTAAAACTTCACCAAAATCACTTGGTCTGTATTTTCGATATAGGACTAAATTTTCATTATTAGACATGTTTTCATTTTAACCTATTTTCATAAATAAAAAAACTCCTAACTTTTGCATTTATATTGCATTAGTTTTGGAGTTTATATAGACATTTTACTACCGCTTAATTATTTGAAAAAAGAATTGGAGCTCGAAGTCTCCTTATTTGCAAGTGAGTGTTCCACTCACCGTCGAATTTTTCTACAACGCGTTTAAATTGTATGGAAGTATGAAGAGAATCTATCTCTTGCATCAAGAAAAAATTATACGGCACCCCATATCTCTTTTCATTCTGATAAGAAGATACTGGTATGTTCTTAGGTTTTTCTTTAAAACCATTTCTATGAATTATAGAATAAGAGAAATTCCTCTCTTCCACGGCTATCACAAATACAGCAAAACATCTCTCGAATGCATCCCTGTTTTCTAAAAAAATCTGGAATTGATCAAAAGATGGAATTATCAGGTGATTTAATTTTGTTTTAAAACAAGCCTCAGTTATATAATCCGAGCCTGGTTCTTCTGTTTGAAGTTTTGTATCAAACATTATGTCTGTATTCAAAAAATTTTTGGCGAAATTTTCCAATAGGTTGAAACCAATAGGTTGAAATAACAATTCTGGTTGCATAATTAAAAGATTTTTAAAGTTCGAAAATTATATCAATTACAGATTACTCTTGTTTTAGGAACTCGTCAACTATGTTTTTTACTTCAATATAACTATTAGAATCCATGAGCTTTACTCGCAGTTCTTTGGCTCTATCAAAACCATTTACATAAGCTTTGTAATGTTTTTTCATAATTGCGAAATTTTTGATACCAGAAAAAGTATCTTCAAAAAGTTTTGTATGTTCTAGCATTACTTTAAGTTTCTCTTTTATATTTGGTTTAGCTTCATTTGAAAACAACCAAGGGTTTCCAAATATAGCTCTGCCAAACATCACACCATCACAACCAGTTTCTTTACATTTCTTTTTTGCATCATCTATGTCTACGACATCGCCATTACCTATGATTAAAGTTTCAGGAGAAATTTCGTCGCGAAGTTTTATAATAGATGGCATTAGCTCCCAGTGCGCAGGCACATCCGACATTTCTTTGCGTGTGCGCAAATGCACAGTTAAAACTGGTAATTTTAGTTCCAGTAGTGAACGAATCCAAGTATCTATTTCATTCTTGTTATAACCAATTCTAGTTTTGACTGAGACAGGAATTTCCCCTGCTCCAATGCGAGCGCCCTCTATCACCAATCTAGCCTTTTCAAAATCTTTTATCATGCTCGCTCCTGCTCCTTGTTTCTCTACACTTTTATCAGGGCAACCCATATTTATATCTATACCATTAAAACCAAGTTCTCTGCACAGGGCTGAAGCAGTCTTTATATTCTCCGGATTACTACCAAATATCTGCGCCACTATTGGGTGCTCAGCTTTATCGAATTTTAAATCTATCATGAGTTTCTTCATCGCCACAGGGTGAGCAAGGCCATCGGCAGACACAAATTCAGTCCACAAAACATCGGGTTTACCGTATTTGTTTATAATATTCCGAAAAGCATAATCAGTAACATCGGCCATTGGTGCCATGACAAAAAATCCTCCTTCTTTTTTCTTTAATTTTTGCCAAATATTTTCTTTATTCACTGAATTTGAAATATACCTTATTACCAAAGCGTAGGTCAATATATAAAAGTTTTTGATATTTTTCTTTAATTTCTGTTTTTAATGGTTCAGCAACAAGAGCACTTTTCAAATTCTCTATTAATTTTTGAGCATTATCTACTTGATTAAAAATAATTTTTGGAGCATTTGGAGGTTCAGTATTATCTTTTAAATAAAATTCTGTTTCTCCATCAGCTTTATGGAAAAGAGCCACAGGCCGTAAACCTAAACTCTCAAGTTCTTTTTTAAAGAAAATATAATTCTCAAAATTTTCTTTAGCAAAATATCCATTTATTTTTCCTATTTCACCTAAAACTCCAAAAAATCTAAAATATATATCCCCAGCAAAATACGGAGCTTCATCAAAAACAAAACCAGCATTGTCAGCAAAATAACATTTTGTATCTGCCAAAGAAACGCCTTCGGTAAAACCCTCACCACACCAAGTATAACTACCACTACGTTCAACCATATTTACATAAAGTATATTACCTGTTTTTAATTCTATTTTTATATTAGTCAATCTAGGAAACTCATTTTCTAAATTTTTAATTATTAGATTTTCAGGAATTAAAGCTATGTTATTTTTTGGAAATACAAAAAAATTATATCCACTAATAGATGAAGAAATATTTTCTAAAATATCTGTTTTATCTATAACACTATTGCCTTTGATATCTATACTTGAAATACGTAGTTTAGAATACCGTGAAAGAGCTACTAGTGTAGCCAAGAATACAAAAAAACATACTAAAATAATCACAAGATTTTTCTTATGTTTCTTTTTCCTAGCGTTTTTATTTTCTAAAACACGAGGAGAATTTAATATGTGTTTCTTTTCCATTTAAAGAAAATTACAAAAAATTATCTGATAAATTCTTTGCCTCCCATGTATCCTCGCAAAACTTCAGGGATTTTCACAGAGCCGTCAGCTTGCTGATAATTTTCTATTATAGCGATCAATATTCTACCCAGAGCACAAGCAGTAGCATCATTCATATGCACGAGTTCGTTTTCACCATTTTCCCTTTTTACTTTTGTATTTAAACGACGAGATTGAAAACTAGTCATGAGATCAGCAGTATGAGTTTCCCTGAAAGTATCTTGCCCTGGCATCCATGTATTTATATCTATCTGCCTTGAATCAGGTTTACCCATATCACCTGTGCAAACTATCATAACTTCGTGAGGTAATTTTAAAGATTGGAGTAAATATTCTTGAATACCTACGAGAAGCTCTTGTTCTTGAATAGAAGTTTCTGGTAAACAAAAAGTTTCCATTTCCATTTTTTCAAATTGATGCACACGCAGTATGCCTCGAGTATCTTTTCCATAAGTTCCTGCTTCGCGACGAAAGGCTGGAGAGTATCCTATATAACGCACTGGCATTTCATTTTCCATAAAAGTATGGTTCATATGCATTGGGCCCATGGTGTGTTCTGCACTACCTATCAAATACAAATCATCTTCTGCTAAATGATAGCGATCTTCTTTTGGATGAAGCCTGCCCATTTTTAAGAAAGTATTAGGATTTATCATAAAAGGAGGAATTACTGGCTTAAAAGGTTTTGGACTTATATTTAAATTTTTACTATCTATTATTTGTTTTAAAGTTTCTTCATTGGTGCAAATTTCAAATACAAAATTTATGAGAGCAAATTGTAGTAAAACCAAATCACCTTTCAAATATGTAAAACGACTGCCGACAACTTCTGCTGCAGTTTCATTGTCGATAATTCCAAGAAAGTTTCCTATTTCAACATGATCTTTTACTTTAAAATCAAAAACTGGTTTTTCACCCCAAGTGCGCAAAACAACATTTCCAGATTCATCAGGACCTATTGGGGTATCAGCTGAAGGTAAATTTGGAACGTCCAGCATTATTTTTTGCCAATCTGTCATGACTTCTTTGAGTGCATCTTCTTTAATTTTTATATCATCTTTTACAAGACGCATTTCTTCAATAGTTTGGACTTTTAAAGAAGGGTCAGTATTGCGACTAATTGCTATAGATACTCGATTCACCTCGGCACGCAAGGTTTCAAGAGCGCGCATTATTTCAAGGCGTTTATCATCGAGCTTTATAAGGGCTTCAACATCAATTTCGATATTTTTTTTCTTAGCTCCAGCTTTTATTAATTCCGCATTTTCACGGATGAATTTTATATCTAACATATTTCTATTATATATTATTATTGATATAATTCAAATATATACTTTTATGAAAATAAGTAAATTACAAAGGAGTAAATTTCCAAGTAGCTTACTCGAATTACCTCAACCGCCAGAGAATCTATACTATTTAGGAAACATAGAAGAATATCTGGAAAATCCAGATCTAATTTATTTATGCATAGTCGGCTCACGAAAATACACTACTTATGGCAAGGATATTTGTGAGAAAATAATTACTGGTTTAAAAGGCTATCCTATTGTAATTGTTTCTGGTTTTGCTATGGGTATAGATACTATAGCCCACAGGACTGCTATAAAAAATAATATGAGGACTTTAGTTTTTCCAGGATCAGGATTATCCAAAGAAGCAATATTCCCAAAAATTAATGCAAACTTTATGGACGAAATTTTAAACGCTGGTGGATGTTTTATTTCCGAGTGGGAGCCAGAGTTCAAAGCTCAGCATTGGACCTTCCCTATGCGCAACAGACTCATGGCAGGAATGAGCAGGGCCATACTAGTAATAGAAGCCGAAGAAAAGTCTGGCACACTTATCACTGCCAGGCTTGCCATAGAATACAATAAAGATTTGCTTGCAGTTCCAGGATCAGTTTTTTCGAGTTCTTCTAAAGGCACAAATAAATTAATCCGCCAAGGGGCAGTGCCAATAACATGCGGTGAAGATGTATTGCAAGAGCTTGGTTTTGATTTAAAAAAAGATGAAAATAAGCAATTAGAACTTTTTGAAGAATTAAATATTGATGAGAAAAAAGTTTTAGAAATATTACGCGAGCCGATGGATCGTGATGAATTACTTCGCGCAATGAAAATGCCTATAGGAAATGCGAATACCCTACTCTCAGTTATGGAAATAAAAGGTTTAATAAAAGAAGAGCTCGGCCAAATCCGCTCGAATTTTTAGAAATAAAAAAAGCCTCCCCGTATTGCTACGGTTCGGCTTAACGAATGGCTAAATTCACGTTCAAAATCTTTAGGTTTTTGGACTTCGCCCTGAACCTGTTTTTCTTACTCCTGGTAGATAGTAATTGACCCTTGCAGAATCAAATAAAATTTTTGATCCTTCTCCTTTGTTAAGTTTCCAGAACTTTGGTGTTCCTGAAGACTTTTTTGAATCAAAAGCAATTGAATCAGGATGATTTGGCCAAGTGCAAAGATAAAATTCTTTAGTTTCAGATTCCATATCTACGCAATATGTCAGGAATGGATCACCTGAAATACTCATATCTGGATCTTTACCAAAATAAACCCTACCTATAATCTGACCAGACTGAGTAGTATCAACCATAGCAGCACATTGAGTTTTAGGTGGAATTGTAATAACTTGTAATCCACGTTCAAATTCAATGATATTGTTATCAGAGCACGTAAATGTTGTGTCCTGAATATATTGATACATTTCTAATGTTAAAGTTCCCAGTGGCCGTTCTATTTTTTTAGTTGGCGCACAAGAAAAAAGAAAAAAGAAAATCGATAAAGATACTATTAAATTTTTCATAAAATTACAATTTGTTTGATTATAGTATATCACGAAATACCTATATATGTCAAGGGTTTACCTATCGCCATAATAGGATTATGATTTTACTTAGAAACTATTTTCTAACCATAAAGTCCTTGTTCTATGAAAAATTTAATATTTTGTGTGTTTTTCTTTTTATTACCAATTTCCTGCACCAAAGAAGAGGACACTTTTGAAATTTCAAATAATGAAAACACGATGCAAATCAACGCTTACAAAAAGCACGTTTTAAATTCTAAACGCAATAAAGCTCTGACCCCCAAGATTGCCTATAAAAAGTGGCAAAAATCGATGAAAGAACTTGAATTACTTACGACAAATGATGATCTGCTTTATTTATGCAGTATTGCTAAAAAAATAAAACTTGCAGATGAAATAGAGGTCAAGCGTCGTGGATTACTCGCAAGAATTGGCACCAATGAGATTTTCACTTTAAAAATATTTTTTACTGAAAAAATTGATACCAATACTTTCTTAGCTTCATTTTATGATCCAAATACAAATTTAATAATAATTTTTGATTACAAAAATATTACAAAATTTGGTGAAGACTTATCGGGAATAGCTAGCGTATATTCTCACGAGAT
>JBGATK010000007.1:0-29823 GCA_044229265.1 Minisyncoccia bacterium
GACTGTAGTTATTCCTCATTCTAATTTAAAAACTGCAATTTTAGCATGTCTTAAAAAAGAAGGTTTTGTGGCTGATTTCGCAAAGAAAACTAAAAAAGGTTTACCAGTTATCGAAATTACACTTGCTTATAATGATGAAAAACCAAAAATTAGTGATGTAGCTCGTATTTCCAAACAATCTCGCCGTGTATATTATGGTATGAAAGACATACACACTATCCGTTCAGGTACAGGCATATTAGTACTTTCTACACCAAAAGGCATCTTGACTGGTCGCGATGCTCGCCGTGAACAAGTAGGTGGTGAAGCATTATTTAGAATGTGGTAGTTCAATAATTTCACTATAAATAATCAATATAAATATATGAGTAGATTAGGAAAAAGAGAATTAAATATACCAAGTGGTGTCGAAGTAAAAAAGGAAGGCGAGACAATCACAGTAAAAGGCCCAAAAGGTTCTATTTCAAAGTACTTTCGTAATGATATCGAGATAAAAATAATTGATGGTCAAATAACTTTGAACGTAAAAAGAAATGATAAAATGTCTAAAGCCCTCTGGGGAACTTACGCTTCGCACTTAACAAATATGATCAAAGGTGTAGTAGAACCATATACAAAGAAACTTATACTAGAAGGTGTAGGATACAAATCCGAAGTAAAAGGTAAAGAATTTGTATTTGCTCTTGGTTTCTCACACCCTGTTGTAGTTCCTATACCAGAAGGCATCACTGCTACTGCAGAAAAGAACAATATCACCATCACAGGTATCGACAAAGAATTAGTAGGTAGCTACACAGCAATGCTTCGTGCCCTCAAGAAACCAGAACCATATAAAGGCAAGGGTATGAGATATCACGATGAAGTTATAAGACGAAAACAAGGTAAGAAAACTGCTTAATTAAATTAAGAATTATTTTTATAAAAAATATGAAAAAGAAAACAGAAAAAAGAATAAGGTTAAAGAAAAAAATCAGAAGTAAGATTTTTGGTACTGCAGAATACCCACGTCTTTCTGTTTTTCGTTCTAATAAATTTATTTATGCTCAAGTAATCGATGATGCATCAGCGAAAACTATCGTGCAAGCAAATGACATGAAATTAGGCAAAGGCACAAAAACCGAGCACGCAACAGAAATAGGTAAAATGATAGCTGAAGCTTGTATTGCTAAAAAAATCACTAAAGTTATTTTTGATCGTAATGGTTTTAAATATACAGGCCGAGTAAAATTAGTAGCTGACGGAGCCCGCGCATCCGGTCTAAAGTTTTAATATATAAATATGGATAAAACAAACGAAAAAAAGAATACAGGTCGCCGCCCACAAAATTTTTCAAGGCCAAAACCAGAATTTGATCAAAAGATGATCAGTATTCGTCGCGTAACTCGTGTTGTAGCTGGAGGTCGTAGATTTTCTTTTTCTGTAGCCTTAGCTGCAGGAGACAAGAAGGGTGCTATAGGCCTTGGTCTCGGTAAAGCAGGGGACACAACACTAGCTATAAACAAAGCCCTCCGTAATGCTAAAAAGAATATGGTCAAGCTAAATCTTACTAAAACCATGTCTATACCTCACGAAATTTCTGCAAAATATTCTTCTGCAAAAATAACTATGATCCCAAATAAAGGAAGAGGTTTAGTTGCTGGTTCAGTAGTGCGCGATATGATAAAACTAGCTGGTGTAAAAGATGTAACAGGAAAAATATTTTCTAAAACTAAAAACAAACTCAATAATGCAAAAGCAGTAATGGAAGCATTCAAAGTTATTTCTAGTGAATACAAGCCAGTAAAAATAGAAGGAGTAGGTGAGGCAATAAAAGAAATAGTACCTAATAAATAGTAAAATTTTATGCAAATACACGAATTAAAAAGAAAAAATAAAAATAAAAAAGATCGTATCGTAGGCCGTGGAGGTAAACATGCGAAGACTTCAGGTCGTGGTGGTAAAGGACAAACAGCCCGCGCAGGTAACAAGCGCCGTCCGGAACTCCGTGACATAATCAAGAAATTACCAAAACTTCGAGGATATAAATTTAATTCTTTTGCGAAAAATGTAGTAATACCAAGTAAAGATATAATGGTAAATGGTAAAAAAGAATCCTATAAAGAAATTCGCAAGAGACTAAATCTAAAAGGCAAGAAAATCATAATAAAATAAATTAAAAATGACAAATTTTTGGCACAAAATAAAACTCATTTGGACAGACAAGGCTTTACGAAATAAAGTTTTATTTGTCGTAGGTGCGTTGATAGTTTTTCGCTTGCTCGCTTCTATTCCAGTGCCGGGTATAGATGCACTAGCACTTAATCGTTTCCTTTCTAGTAATCAATTTTTTGGAATTTTAAATGTATTTTCTGGAGGTAGTTTGTCAAACTTGTCTATCCTCATGCTCGGTGTCGGTCCGTATATAACTGGCTCTATTATAATGCAACTGCTCACTATCATGGTGCCAAAATTCAAAAGACTTTATCAAGAAGAAGGTGAAGCAGGTCGCAGAAAATTTACTCAATATTCTCGCATGCTGACTGTGCCGCTTGCTGTTATCCAAGGTTTTTCATTGCTTTCTCTTTTAGAAAATCAAGGTGTGCTTACAGACCTAACAGCTTTTGATCGTATTGTGAATTTACTTGTTGTAGTCGCTGGTTCTATACTGACTATGTGGATTGGTGAACTTATTTCTGAATTCGGAATTGGCAACGGTGTTTCAATGCTTATCTTTGCTGGTATTGTGTCTCGTATTCCAACTGAAGTTTCCAACTTGAGTTTCTCTTATACTGATGCTTCTCAAATACCTTATTATATTCTTTTCTTGGTTGTTGGAGTTTTGGTTATCGCTGGTGTAGTGCTTATTACAGAATCAGAACGCCCGGTGCCTATAACTTATGCAAAACAAATGCACGGAGCTAAAACTTATGGAGGAGGAAAAACATATTTGCCACTGCGCGTAAATCAAGCAGGTGTTATTCCTATAATTTTTGCATTATCTATTTTACTTTTCCCTCAACTCATCGGGAACCTATTAAAAGGTGCTACCAATCCAATAGTGGCAAAAGTAGCTACTGCACTTTCTACTTTTTCTCAAACATCACTACTCTATGCAGTATTATACTTTGTATTAGTATTTTTATTTACTTACTTTTATACTGCAGTTACTTTTGATCCTCAATCACTTGCAAATAATTTGCAAAAAAATGGTGCTTTTATTCCTGGTATTCGTCCAGGTGAACCAACTGAAAAATATATTTCAAATGTTCTAAGTCGCATCACACTTTTAGGAGCGCTTTTCCTAGGCATCGTAGCTGTTCTGCCAATAATCATGCAAAATGTAACAGGTATTACTCAAATAGCTCTAGGTGGCACATCTATGCTCATCGTCGTGTCTGTAGTGCTCGACCTCATCAAGAAAGTCGATGCTCAGGTTTCAATGCGAGAATATTAAAAAATCCCCGAAAGGGGATTTTTTAATTTAAGCTAAATTCTTTTTTGTATTTTTCTATTTCTTTTAATATGTCTTTTGTTACTTCTGTTATAGACTTGTTGCCATTTATTTTTTTCAAAATACCTAATTTTTGGTAATATTCTACAGTTTTTCCAACTCTATCTTTGTGCCAAGCAATACGTTTTTTTATGTATTTTGCATCATCTGCGTTTCTCATTCGCAATTGTGATCTTTTGTATACTTCTTTGTCAGGTAAAGTTATATATATTACAAATAATTTTTCTTTCTTTTCTTCTACCATCTTTCTTATTAGCATGGCTTCAGGCTTTAGTCTGCCACCTAAAAATAATAAGTCTTTGTCTTTTGGTTTGTTTTTTATTTCTTTTTTTAGAAATTCTTGCAGAATATCAGTTGGCAATGGGTTACCTTTCCCAGATACTTTTCTGGCCCTGTCTCCGCGAGCACTTTTTTCTTTTAATAGTTTACGTGTAAATTCTCCAGTTTCTACTGCTTTTAATTTGTATTTCTTTTTTAAAATTTCTGCCTGAGTGTCCTTACCGGAGGCAACCATTCCGAGTAGTACAATATTAAATCCTAATTTTTTTACCATAACGCTATTCTACGCTAAAAATGTTGATTTTTCAAGCAAAATTCGGTAATGTATATGTATATGAACAATACTCAAAATTTAGTATTTTTTGGTTTGGTCGGGTCCGGTAAAGGAACACAGATAAAGCTCCTCATAGAATATTTGAAGAACAATTTTAATACTGATTCTTTGCATGCATATCCAGGCAATGAATACAGAAAGCACATGCAAGCTATGGATGAGGTAGGCAAGAGGGTCAAAGCATCTATGGAGAGAGGTGAACTTCAGCCGGATTTTTTAACTAATGCGCTTTTTGTAAACTTACTGATAAATAATCTTACTGATGAGAAAAATCTTATAGCAGATGGCTACCCTAGAACAATAAATCAATCTGAAAATTTCTTAGCTCAGATGAGTTATTTCGGTCGTGAGAATGTGAAGATAGTATATATTACTCTTTCTGAAGATGAAGCCATGAAACGCAATTTAGCTCGCGGGCGAGCAGATGATACCGAGGAAGGTCTAAAGAGGCGATTTGATGAATATAAAAACAATGTAGTGCCGGCGATGAATTTCCTTAAAGAAAAAGGAATAGAGGTGATAGAGGTAAATGGCGAGCAGTCCATAGAAGCCGTCCATGCTGACATATTAAAAGCTTTAAATTTGAATAATTAAATGCAAAATGAAACTTTTGTAATTTCGCTTGGCGGATCTATCATCATACCAAATGAAGTAGATATAGATTTTTTAAAATCTTTTCGAGAATTAATTTTAAACGAAGTTAAAAAGGGTAAAAAATTTGCAGTAGTATGTGGTGGTGGTGCTCTCGCTCGCAAATATATTGAATCAGCAAAATTACTTGGCCAAGATAAAGAAAACGAACTTGATTGGGTTGGCATAGCTTCAACTCGTCAAAATGCTGAACTGGTGCGGGTAATGTTTGATGATAGTGCTTTTGAGAAAATAATTTTTGATCCTGATATGGTGCCGAGTACAGACAAGGGTGTATTAGTAGGTGGTGGATGGAAGCCAGGCAATAGTAGCGACCTCGCTAGTGTGCATATGGCCAAGTCTTTAGGTGCAAAGAAATTAATAAACCTCTCCAATATCGATTTTGTTTATGACAAAGATCCAAAGAAATTTCCAGATGCGGAAAAGATAGAAAAGATTTCTTGGATAGATTTTCGAAAAATTTTACCCGCTCCAGAAAATTGGAAGGCAGGTATGTCTGCGCCTTTTGACCCAGTAGCTGCCCTCGAAGCTGAAACACTCGGCCTAGAAGTTTCGATTTTAAATGGTAAAAATATCGAAAACTTAGCAAAATATTTGAGCAACGAAGAATTTATCGGAACAAAGATTTCTTAAAACCATGGATCAAGATTACGATAATTGGAATATTAAGAAAAAAGATCTTGCAAAAGGGAGTAGGGTATTTTTTGATAAAGGAGAAATTTGGTATGCATCACTCGGAAAAAATTTAGGAGATGAAGAAGATGGCAAAAACGATGGTTTTGAAAGACCAATATTGATAACTCGAAAATTTAACAATAATATATTTATTTGTGTGCCACTTACTTCAAATTTTAGTAAAGAAGGAAAGTATTATTTTAAATTAAATTCTTTTAATGGTTCTGTAGCCATACTTTCACAAGTTAGACTACTTGATGCAAAAAGACTGCTACGTTTTATGGGAAAGATAAATAATGATGAATTAAAAGCAATAAAGATACAATTAGGGAAAATCGTATAAAAATACGAAAACCTCCTTGCGGAGGTTTTCTCAGGGCTTTCGACAAGGAAAGCATTTACCAAATAATTATAGCAAATCATAAAAGTATGTCAAATTAAAGAATTAAATTATGAAATACCAAGCAGAAAATAAAATATGCCAAAACTGCAAGAACGACTTCACTATCGAGCCAGATGATTTTTCTTTTTATGAGAAGATAAAAATGCCTCCACCGACTTTTTGTCCGGAGTGTAGGTTGCAGAGGAGATTAGCTTGGAGAAATGAAAGAGGTCTTTATAGGAGATTAAATAATGTCCCAGGAAAAGAAAATGAACAAATAATTTCTACGTATCCAAATAACATACCTGTTAAGGTTTTTGATAATGAATACTTTTGGAGTGATGCCTGGGATGCTATAGATAGTGGAATGGACTATGATTTTTCTCGACCTTTTTTTGAGCAGTTTAAAGAACTACTGTATAAGACACCCTTAATTAGTTTTTTTGATAGTAAAGGATTAAACAATAAATATTGCAATTATATTACAGAAAGTAAAAATTGTTATATGCTTTCTGCTGTCTGGAGTTGCGAAGACTGTATTTTTGGAAATAGAAATTCTTTTTGCAAGCAAACTGTTGATTGTTATGTTTGTCATAAAACAGAGTTTGCTTATAGTAATATTTATTGCGGAGAGTCGTATAAATTGTTTTATAGTGAACATTCTTACAATTGTACTGACTCTTATTTTCTTTATGATTGTAGAAATTGTGTAGATTGCTTTATGTGTTATGGGCTAAGAAATAAATCATATTGCATTGAAAATGTGCAGTATTCACAAGAAGAATATAAAGAAAAAATGAAAGAAATTAATTTAGGCAATTATGAAGTTGTTTTTAATTTGAAAAAATATTTTAAAGAATTCAAAAAAAATGCAATTCGTAAATATGCCAACAATACAAAATGTGTAAACGTGACTGGAGATAATATTGAAAATGCAAAGAATGCTCAATATTGTTTTGATTTGCCGGGTGGTATTGAAAATATTAAATATTGTAATTGGGGGACTTATGGATTAAAAGATTCCTATGATACTGGTCCTGGTACTGGTGGTAAATCAGAATTAACTTATGAAGGAGTGAGTATTGGAGTAGCAAATTCAAATTGTTATTTTGGAACAGTTGTTTGGAATTGTAATGATGTAGAGTATGCTTTCAATACATATTCTAGCAAAAATTGTTTTGGTGTAGTGAGTTTAAAAACTAAACAATACTGCATTTTAAATAAACAATATTCAAAAGAAGAATATTTTGAAATGCTTGAGAAAATAAAAAAACATATGGATGAAATGCCTTATGTAGATAGTAAAGGTAGAGTATATAAATATGGGGAATTTTTCCCTATTGAGTTGTCGCCTTATTCTTATAATGGATCTACGGTACAAGATTTTTTTCCGCTTAGTAAAGAAATAGCAGAAAATGAAGGTTTTAATTGGCAGGAAGAAACAGAAAGGAATTATACTATTACCATAAATCACGAAGAGATACCTTTGGACATAAAAGATGCTAATGATTTAATATTATCTGAAAATATTGAGTGCGCTAATAATAAATCTAACATAGAGGGTTGTACTAAAGTTTTTCGTTTAATCCCGAATGAATTTAATTTTTACAAAAGGTTTAATATTCCGATTCCACATCTGTGCCCAAATTGTAGACATGGTGAAAGAATCAAAGAAAGAAATCCAATGAAGCTCTGGCATAGAAAATGCATGAAAGATGGTTGCGAGAATGAATTTGAAACATCGTATGCCCCAGATAGGCCGGAGATTGTGTACTGCGAAAAGTGCTATCAGCAAGAGGTTTATTAATTTTAAAAATTGTGTATAGTAAAGATTAATGTCAATAATAATTAAAACTAAAGAAGAAATAGAGATACTCCGCGAAGGGGGCAAACGGCTTGCTACTGTGCTTTATAAAGTAAAAGATATGGTAGCACCGGGGGTGAGCACGCTTGAGCTGGATAAATATGCATATAAACTAATAAAAGGCATGGGGGACGAGCCAGCTTTTTTGAACTACCAGCCTGATGGAGCGCGTAGCCCTTTTCCGGCGACTCTTTGTGTGTCGGTGAATGATGAAGTGGTGCATGGCATACCAAGAGAAAATTATATTTTAAAAGAAGGTGATATTATTTCTATCGATTGTGGAGTAAAACACAAAGGCATGTTTACCGATATGGCTATGACCGTGCCGGTAGGAGAAATTTCTGAAAGTTCAAAAAAATTACTGGAAATTACGGAGCGTGCACTCGAAGTGGGTATTATGGAAGCACGGGCAGGGAACAAAACTGGTGATATAGGTTATGCTGTAGAGAGCTTTGTAAAAGGACAAAAAGTAAAATATGGAATTGTAGAAATTTTAGCAGGGCATGGCGTGGGTAGATACATACACGAAGATCCTTATATTCCGAATTTTGGTAAAAAAAATACTGGTGTAAAACTCGTGCCTGGTATGGTGGTAGCGATAGAGCCAATGTTAAATATGGGAACCAAAAATGTAATTCTAGATAAAGATGATTGGACTTTTAAAACTGCCGACGGTAGACGTAGTGCCCATTTTGAACATACTATTCTCATAACTGAGGGTGAGCCAGAAATACTAACGAAAATATAAATTTATTCAGAACTACTTTTCTCGCCGTCGCGTATTTTTCTGCTGAAAAATCGCTCCTTCTCGGCGCGTCCGCCTGCGAAAGACGGCTCAAAAAGTATTTCTTCGTAAATTTGTGTTATAATATTTATAATGAACCCGTCGTTTTTGAAGGAAATGCCGAAATTTAAATCTCCAGATGAGGAGCTTTCTTATTTGCGGGCACATGTAGCAGAGAGAGAAAAAGAATTACAAAAACTCGGACATTTTGAGCACACTAATGAAAAAGCAACTATCGATGTGGTGGAGCGTTATAAAACTGCCCCTGTTGAAGAAGTGCTTCATCCAAAACAAAAAATTGAAGACAAAGAAAAAGAAGCTATAGTCCTCGCACTTCGTCCCGAAGAGCATGATACTACCATGGAAGAATTAATGGGCCTTGTTATTACCAAAGGTATAAAAAATGCTATGGAAGTAGTAGAAGCCATGAATAATCCGCATATTGATGATGATTTTCATCGTCTATTAGTTCAATTCATACAAACCGGGCAGATTTCTGGCATTAAAGAAGGTAGCCCTCTTTCTCGTAGTTTATTTATGACTCTTTTTGAAATTACTTTGCCATACTCTGGTGATGAGAATGAAAAACAGAAAAGCTTCAAAGAATTTATCGGAGCTATGGAGCAATTTTATGCTGGCATGCAATCTATATCTGAAACTAAATACAATGATAAAGAAAATTATTTTACACTCGAAGTAGCACTAGGTGGTGCAACTGATGAAGTGGTGATATATGCTGGTGTGCCAAATAAATATATAGCTCTTTTTGAAAAACAAGTTTTGGCTTTTTATCATAATGCAAAAGTAAAAGTAGCTACTGATGATTACAATATTTTTAATCCAAATGGCGAGGCTTCTGGAGCTTATGCTGTGTTTACAGAGAGGGGGGTAATGCCAATAAAAACTTATGAAGAGATAGATCATGATCCTATGAATACAATACTAAATGTATTCTCTAAATTGCAAACTGTGGGTGAGGGGGCAGCCATACAGCTCGTAGTAGCACCTGCAGGCACAAAATATATTGAAGAATTCCATATGATTCTCGACGATGTAAAAGGTGGCATGTCAGTAAAGCACGCTAATGATAATTTTTATAAATTGCATAAAGCATTTCTAAAAGTTGGTAAAGAAATAGTTTTTGGTGTAGCTAAGAAGCCAGAAAATGAAAAACAAATGTCGGGTCGCAGAATGGTAGATGAAGGTGCAGCTGAAAAAATAGCAAAAAAAGTAAAAAGCACAATAATGAAAGCAAATATTCGAGTGATAGCTTCAGCGGAAAATAAAGACCGTAGTGATGCAATCTTGAAAGAAGTAGAATCTGCTTTTAACCAATTTTCTGAGTCCGCAAGCAATGGTTTTTATTTTGAAAAATTAAATGGTAGTAGTTTGAAAAAATTCTTTCATGATTTTTCATATCGTACTTTTGAACACGATAGAGTTTTGCCTATGAATTTAAAAGAACTCGCTTCGGTTTTTCATTTTCCAGTTGGTGTAGGTTCTACTCCTCAGCTTAAAGAAGCAAAGTCAGGCATTGCCCCTGCTCCTATAGAAATTAGTCAAAGTGGAATTTTACTTGGAGTGAATAATTACAGAGGTCGCGACACTATGATAAATATGGCTCGTGAAGACAGAATGCGACATTTCTATGTCATAGGTCAAACAGGTACTGGTAAAACAAATATTTTGCTAAATATGATAACGCAAGATATTAAAAATGGAGATGGTTGTTGTTATATCGATCCTCACGGCACAGATATTCAAACCATTTTATCTAGAATTCCAAAAGAGCGTATTGATGATGTCATATATTTCGACCCTGCCTACACTGCTCGGCCAATGGGCTTAAATATGCTCGAGTATGATCCAAATTATCCTGAACAAAAAACTTTCGTAGTTAATGAGATGATGAATATTTTTAATAAATTGTTCGATATGAAAGTAGGCGGGGGAGCTATGTTCGAACAATACTTCCGCAATAGTGCTTTTCTTGTGATGGAGGATCCAGATAGTGGCTCAACACTACTTGAAATCACCCGTGTGTTAGCAGACAAAGAATTTCGCGATATGAAACTTGCGAAATGCAAGAACCCTATCATCAAGCAATTTTGGCTTTCTGCTGAGCAAACTTCAGGAGACCAAAGTTTAGCGAACTTTGTGCCATATATTTCCTCAAAATTCGATAATTTTATTTCAAACGACATCATGCGCCCTGTAGTTTTACAGCAAAATTCTGTATTTAATTTCCGCAAAATTATGGATGAAAAGAAAATCTTGCTTGTGAATTTATCAAAAGGTAGATTAGGAGATATAAATGCAAACCTGATTGGTTTAGTGTTAGTAGGCAAGATCCAAATGGCCGCATTATCGCGAGTAGATATGTTTGGTAAACCAATGAATGATTTTTATCTTTACATAGATGAATTTCAAAATGTCACTACAGATTCTATCTCTTCAATCCTTTCTGAAGCGCGTAAATATCGTCTATCATTAAACATTGCTCACCAATATATAAATCAATTAGAAGATGGAATCAAAAATGCGGTTTTCGGCAATGTGGGCTCGATGGCAGTTTTTCGTGTCGGTACTGAAGATGCACAATTTCTCGAAGCAAAGTTTAAGCCAATTTTTTCGGCAAATGATATTACTAAACTCGATAATTATAATGCTTATATGTCTATGTTAGTAAATGGACAACCAACTAAACCATTTAATATTAAAACCTTAGCTCCAGAGCAAGGTAATACAGCTATAGTCGATGATTTAAAACAATTATCGTATTTACGTTATGGACGAGACCGCGGGGAAGTTGAAGAAGAAATCATGTCTCGTTATAAAAGTATGTAATTTTGAATTTATCAAAAAATCTGCTAGTATAGCTGTATTGTAATTTATTATTAATTAAAAAAGAATTATTATGACACAAGAAAAAACACTTATTATATTTAAGCCAGACTCAGTTCAGCGCGGCATAGTTGGTGAAGTACTCTCTCGTTTTGAGAAAGTTGGGTTAAAAATTGTTGGGGCAAAGATGGTGCAACCAGATCTAAAATTCTTCAATCATCATTATGAAACAATTGGGACAATGATTACTCGACACGGTCAAAACATTTTCGATACTACAGTCGAAGGTATGCAGTTAGGACCAGTTATTGCTTTTGTCTTAGAAGGAGTAGATGCTGTAGCTCTTGTTCGTAAGATGGTAGGAGCTACTGAGCCAAGATCAGCCCTTCCTGGAACTATCCGAGGGGATTATGCACACATGAATTATGCTCACGCAAATGAAATTAATATAGGTTTACCAAATGTTCTTCATGCTTCAGGAGATTCTAAAGAAGCTGTTGAAGAAATTAAGCATTGGTTTTCAGAATCTGAACTTTTTGAATACGAAACTGTTCATGAAAAGTTTACTCAAACAAAAAAATCTCATAAGAAATAAAAATAAAACAAAAATCCTCTGTAAAGGGGATTTTTGTTTAGAAAACACATTTGAAACAAAGTAAAAAGTGTGTTTTTTTACAAAATCCACTTGCTTGTGGTGACAAATTAGTTAGAATGTAGGTAGGGTTATTTCCGATTATTACCTAGAACACTATTTTATGGGAGAATCGATCGGTTGCATCCGTGGATGCACACGTCTTTCACCCACGTAGAGCAAAAGGCTACGGTAATATATCGGAAATAGCCCTAAGAAGAATCTCGCCATATTTATGTGCGGGTTTTTTCTTTTTAATTTGATATAATAAATTTATGGAACGAAAGAAATTGGCAAAGAAAATACTATTTTTAATACTTTTTATTTTTTCTCTAAATTTAATAGCGCATAAATTTTATCTATACGTATCTATTTGGTATTTTGATATGATAATGCATACGCTAGGTGGTATTTGGCTTGCTCTTGCTGTCATATTTGTCTTTGGTATTGATAATTTTTCTAGACAGAATTTTTTTAAGGTTATTTTTGGTGTTTTATTAGTAGGACTTGCTTGGGAGCTTTTTGAATTCGGAGTAGATGAAATTATTTTAAAGAATCCACTTAACACGGGCCCGGATACTTTGTCGGATTTGTTCTGTGATATCACAGGAGGGGCTTTGGGTTTTATTTATTATTTTCGAAATAGTTTAAAGAGTAAATTTAAGTTATAATATATCCATGTCAGCAAGTGCCAAAATTACATTTTGTGGAGGTACAGGTTCTGTAACAGGAGCTAATTTTTTATTAGAGGCTGATGGTAAAAAGATTTTGATAGATTGCGGTTTGGTTCAAGGTGTAAAATTAGCTGATGATGTAAATTGGGAAGCTTTTCCTTATGATCCAAAAGAAATAGATTATCTTTTTATAACTCATGCTCATGTGGATCATATTGGACGTATACCGAAACTCATTCATGAAGGCTTTGATGGAAAAATTTACTCTACGCATCCTACTCGGTCTCTGGTGCCACCAATGCTCGAAGACACAATGACTATCTTAAATAAGAACGATCATATTGATGTAGAAGAAATTTATTCTGCCGAAAATATTCGAAGTGCACTTTCGCTTTGGAATGGTCTTGATTATCATCAAAAATTTGAAATTACTCCAAACCTTTCTGTTTCACTTTATGATGCAGGTCATATACTGGGTTCGGCTATGACTTTATTTGTATTTAACGGCAAGAAAATTTTATTTACTGGGGATTTGGGTAATAGTCCTTCACCACTGCTTCCCGATACTGAAAAAATGATGGATATTGATTATTTGATTA
Source organism: Minisyncoccia bacterium (assembly GCA_044229265.1). GTDB lineage: Bacteria > Patescibacteriota > Minisyncoccia > Phycocordibacterales > UBA9973 > UBA9973. The sequence goes on from JBGATK010000007.1 coordinate 13,208, forward strand.
TGGAGTCGGTTTATGGCGACAGAAATCATGAATCTCGCAATGAACGTCGTAAATTTTTAGAACAAGTAATCGAAGACAATCATAAGCGTGGAGGCACATTACTTATACCTACATTTTCTCTTGAACGTTCACAGGAATTACTTTTTGAATTAGACGAACTGGTAGAAGGGAATCGTATTCCTAAAATGCCTATATTCCTCGATTCGCCACTTGCTATTCGCTTGACTGAAGTTTATAGGCAATACAGGGAATACTTCAATGATAGAGCTAAAGCCTCGATGATTCATGATAAATATATTTTTGATTTTCCAGGCCTTCACACTACACTACATTCCGATGAATCTAAAATGATAGGCAAAGTAGAAGCTCCAAAAATAATTATTGCTGGTTCTGGTATGTCTTCTGGTGGACGTATTGTGCATCACGAGAGAGATTATTTGCCGGATCCAAAAAATACACTACTTTTACTAGGATACCAAGCAGCCGGCACACCAGGCAGGCTTATTCAAGAAGGAGTAGAATCAGTAAAAATTGGTGGAGAATATGTAACTGTTCGAGCGCATATAGTAACTATTTCAGGATATTCTGGACATAGAGATAGCGATGGGCTTATGCGTTTTGTAGAAGACATGCAAGACAATGTTAAAAAAGTTTTTGTAGTAATGGGTGAGCCAAAAAGTTCAATGTTTTTAGTCCAAAAAATTCGCGACAATTTAGGAGTGGATGCTTATGTGCCAGAGAGAGGCGAGAGTATTACACTTTCTTGTTAAACATAATATAATTAAAAAATGGAAATTTCATCTTCAAATCCATATTTCAAACATGGACATAATCAAATAAAAATTTGTGTTTCTGGTGCTTCAGAAACAGGGCATTGCGGCGTGGATGCACTAGAAAAAGCTAAAGAACTCGGCAGGGAAATAGTTCGTCAAGGAGCAGTTCTTGTAACAGGAGCTACTACTGGTTTTCCTCTTTGGGTAGCCATGGGCGCCAAAGAAGAAGGAGGCATTTCTATTGGTTTTTCTCCAGCATCAAATGAGCGTGAGCATATAGAGGTTTATAAATTACCACTTGATTATATGGATTTGATAGTTTATACGGGTTTTGGATATTCAGGTAGAGATTTGCTTCTAACTCGATCTGCTGATGCTGTGATATGTGGGTGTGGACGAATGGGCACTATACATGAATTCACAATTGCTTTTGAAGACGGTAAACCCCTCGGTATTTACGAAGGTCCTTGGGAAACCGGAGAAGAACTTAAAGCAATAATGGAAAAAAGTCATCGATTTAATAATAAAGTTATTTCAAGCCTAGATCCAAAAAAAATAGTATCAACTCTAATAAACTTAGTGGTAAAAGATAAAGAAGAATTTAAAATCTCAAAATAAAAAGTCCTCATAAAAGAGGGCTTTTTATTTTATTTAAATTGATTTACACTTCGTGGCGGAGTTAATTAATTTTTAAATTTTCTTTTTTAAAACAGTTATTTCTTTTATAAGTTTTTCTATATCAGTTTCCAATTTTTGAGTTTTGTCGGCCATTTTGGCTTCAAATTGTTTAGTGTGAGTAGCTAAAAGCTCGGCTACTGTCATCATATCGGTTACATCTTCCATTGCAAGTAGTATGATGGGAGGGAAGGATGATTTATTAGAATTGTCTATAGAGCGGTGAATTTGCCGTGCATTTAGTATCATTGTTTTTTTACCAATAAATTCAAAATCATGTTCTACCTCAAAACCTTTAAAAAAAGTATGTTTTGGTAAAATGTCTTCTAAAAGTTTTTTTAAGTCGGGTATATCCCACTGACCATTGCCGAGCTCATAGACCATCCTACCTTCCGTATCAGATGCTTCAACCTGAAAAGTTTTATAAAATGGTTCATTTGCGGCCATTACATGTAAGTCTTTGTCTAATATGAGTATCGGTTCACGAACTACATCCACCACAGTCTTTATATAGGTCCAGCTTTCGTTCCATATTTTCTTTATTAAATCTTCTCCATCTCCGCCCAGCCCTTGTTTTACAGCACTTTTATTCTTTTTATTTGTATTCATAGATATAGTGCCGTAGTAGTAATCATTTCATTACAAAAAGTTATACAAAGTTGTGCATCTCTTATGCACTTTTCAATTAGTTAATCTGCTTGTAATAGTCTAGTATGAATATAAGTAGGTTTTAAAGTCCGTACCACACATTCATGTAATAGCTGTAGCAGATAAGACAGATCAGAAAAATTTCATGAACCATAAAAATAAAATAAAATTGCAGGCAATCCTTACGGTAGCGCACCAGGACTTTGAAAAAGGTCTAAATGCACGTGCTTATTTTAAAGTCCATGATCATTCTATTGGCGAAGACATGGTGCAGACTACATTTCTAAAAACTTGGAAGTATTTAGTGAAAGGAGGGAAGATAGATATAATGCGCGCATTTCTTTACCACATTTTAAATAATCTAATTATAGATGAATATCGCAAGAAAAAAGCAGTGTCGCTAGATGTGATGATAGAAAAAGGTTTTGAGCCTGCGCAAGCGGAAATCGTGAACCTCGTAGATATGCTCGATGGCAAAAAGGCCATGCTCCTCATCGCTCAATTACCTCTTAAATATCAAAAAGTAATGCGCATGCGCTATGTGCAGGACCTGTCCCTTGAAGAGATGTCTCTCATCACCGGACGCTCCAAAAACTCGATAGCGGTAGAAGCCTACCGCGGACTAGAAAAATTAAAAATATTATATAAAAACTAAAAAACAGCAAGCTTTAAGCTCGCTGTTTTTTAGTTTAAGATTTACTAATTAATCAAAGATTTTATTGGTTTGTATTAAATGTACTCGGCCAAATTATAGAAATATTACCAGCAGAATCAGTAGTTGTGATTGTGTAATAATATTTTGTATTAGGAGAAGTATTATTTAAGGTGAATTGTTTATTCAAACTTAAATTATTATCCAAGTTTTGCAGACCTGTGATTGTAGGTGCTACAAGGGAATTTTCTGGATTATCCCAACCAATAAAACTTATCGGATTTGTATCATAATACACAGCAGCCCTTACAGCTTCACTAGTGTTAAATGATACAACTTCATTCTTTCCAGAAGATACAACTGACAAATTGTATATACCTGCATTAGAAACATCGATACCTGCGCCAGAGGAAGCCAAGCTGTTAATCTTTGCACGAGTATTGTATCCTACTATTCCGTCTGCTGTTAAGTTGTAGGCAAGTTGGAATTGTATTACACCAGCTTTTGTTTTTGGTCCAAAGCTGCCATCTTGAGATCCTGAAGGATATATACTTGGTTCAGAAGCAAGAACAGCTTGTAGTGCTTTGACATTTGAGCCAGATGACCCTACTAGTAAAGTTTTAGTAGTATTTATAGGTGCGTAATAAGTTGCGTATGCAAACATAGGTGCTGCCACAGTAAATGCCATTGCAAATGCAAAGATTGTGGTTTTACCAAAAAACATAAATTTAGTGTTTTTATTCATAAAAGTTATTTCATAATTTATCATTAATAATTGTGAAGTTCGACATTCACATATATGATGCCGTTTGAGGATGGTTATTATTACAAAAACAAAACCCTCTATTTTCTAGAGGGTTTTGTTTGTTTTTAGGCTATTTTTTCTAAAATATTTTTAAATGTCTTTGGATGATTTTCAGCAAGTTCAGCTAGGATTTTTCTATTTAGTTCAATATTGTGTTTCTTTAATCCACCGATCATCTTTGAATAAGATAGTCCTTTTTCAGCACGAGCACCAGCATTTATTTTGATATTCCAGAGGGTACGATTATGACCCTTCTTGTCTTTGCGGTGAGCGAAAGCGTATGATCCAGCATGTAGTAATGCATCTTTTGCTTGGCGTTCTTTTGTGGAACGACCATGACGGAAACCTTTTGTTTGCTTGAGGACGCTTCTGCGACGCTTCAGTGCATGTACTCCTTTTTTTACTCTTGTCATATTATTATTTTAAAATTAATTTTTAACTAAAAGGCAATAAATGGCTTTTAGGTTTGTTTTTAATAACGAAATTATTTCCTTTGCGACCTGCTAGCTGTGTATTACGAGATTGTTTTGCATTAAAATGGTTGAAGCCTGGTTTGCGGGATATGATTTTACCATTTTTCGTAAGTTTCAATCTTTTTGAATATGATTTATTTGTTTTCATTTTCTCTTAATATTTATTTATAATTATTTTGCTTTTTCGATCGTTAGAGTTAAACCCTTAGGACCTTTTTTGTAATTTTCAGTTATTTTGTACTCTTCAGTTATAAAATGCATTACACGATCGAGTCTTCCTTTTAGAAACTTTTCATCCATATATTTTGTTCTGCCTACTAGGAAAAGTTCAATTTTTATTCTGTGTCCTTCCTTTAACCATTTGGATGCATTTTTCGCTTTTAGTTCTAAGTCATGGTCGCCAGTACCGATTTTAACTTGAATAGATTTGGTCTCGGTTGCTTTGGCGCCACTTTTAGCTTTCTTTAGTTTTTTATTTTGCTCGTATTGATATTTACCAAATTCCATTATCTTTGCGACTGGCGGGGTAGCATTTGGTGAAATTTCAATTAAATCCAAGCCCCGCTCAGTGGCCATCCTTAGAGCTTCCTTTGTATCTAAAACGCCGAGATTTTGATTTTCTTCGTCTATGACTCTTAGATTTGGAGCTTTTATTTGGTTGTTTATTCTTTCACGCAATGTATTTGGTTGAGCTAAATATAGCTTATTTTTATTTAAAAGTCAAATAAACTTGATTGAATATGTCTTGTATTCGTTCTTTGGTCCTACCTTCACCAAAAATACGTAAAACAGGTTCAGTATTTGAGGCACGGATTTGCACCCAGCTTGCATCACTGAAATCTACTCGAATGCCGTCTTCTTCATCTATTTTTTCATTTTTAAAGTATTCTTTTATTTTCTCTATAATTTCTGTAGGTTCTTTTTCTATTTCAATTTTTTCTTTTTTCATTACATATTTTGGCAAAGTATCTAAAATAGCATCTATGGTTTTGTTTTCTTGTGTTAGTAATTCTAATATTAATGCTATGCCAGAGAGGGAGTCGCGAAAATACCCAACTGGTGGGAAAATAATACCTCCTGAACCTTCGCCACCAATCTGGGATCCTTCAGCTAACATTTTACTAACTACATTTGCTTCACCAACAGGGGAGCGGTATAAATGAGCAAAAAACTTTTCTGCTATATCAGTAACTGTATTTGTAGTAACTAAATTTACTACTACACTTTTTTTTGTATTTGGATTTAAGCGATACTCTTTTTGGAGGACATTCAGCACAGATAGAGCTATAGAATATTCTTCAAAAATAATTCTATTTTCTTTACTTGCTAATACTAATCTGTCGGCATCGGGGTCCAGCGCAAAGCCTATGTCGCAAGAATTTTCACGAGTTAATTTTTCAAGTTCAGTTAAATTTTCAGCTAGTGGTTCTGGACCGTGGGTAAAATTGCCATCAGGATTATTATTGATAGAATATATTTCGCAATTTAATTCTTTTAAAAGTTCAAGAGCAATAATAGAGCCAGAAGCATTTATTGTGTCTATAGCTACTTTGAACTTTTTATTTTTTATAGATTCTACATTGATATTTTCTAGAATCTTTTCTATATGAATTCGTTGGTATTTTTTATTGTCTTCCTCGCTTTCTTTTATATCAAAAATTTCTGCGTCGTATTTTTTCTCAGCTATTGTTAAGTTTTGGAAAATTTTTTCAAGTTGAGATATTTCTCCAGCATTTGTTAACCGGCCTTCATTCGTGATGAATTTGAGGCCATTCCATTCTATGGGGTTGTGGCTCGCAGTTAGCATTATCCCTGCATCAAAACCTAAACTTTTTGTAATCATTAGCATAGTTGGTGTTGGTAAAATGCCAGCGTAAAAAACTTCAATATTCTCTTTTTTAAAAGCTTCAGTAATAGGGGAGAGCATTTGTATTCCTTGCGACCTGCCATCGCGCCCTATTATGATTTTATGTTTCTCATTGCCGATTTTTATTTTTTGATTTATGAGTTTTGCAAAAGCTAATGCGTATAAATACGTAATTTCTTCATTTAAATCTTTGCCCCATATGGCGCGGTAGCCAGTGATGGTTAGTTTTGGTTTTACTAATTTTTTTTCTTCCATGTTTATAATTCTATGCTTTTTTGCTAATATATCAAATATGGCAAGCTATACAGAAAATAGAAAAGCACATTTTGATTATGAGATCCTAGATAAATACGAAGGAGGTATTGAGCTACTTGGATTTGAAGCAAAAAGTGTGCGCAAGGGTTCTATGTCTATAGAAGGGGCTTTTGTATTGGTTCGGGGAGGGGAAATATTTTTGATAAATGCTAATATTCCACCATATCAAACAAATAATACACCTAAAGATTATGATGCACTTCATAATAGAAAAATTTTACTTACTAAAAAAGAAATTCGTGAGCTCGCTGATGTCGAGAAAAATAAAAGCTTGACGATTATTCCACTTTCATTGTATAATAAAGGCAGACGAATTAAAATTTCTATCGCTGTTGCGAAAGGTAAAAAGAAATACGATAAACGGGAGAGTATAAAAAAGCGCGAGACGGACAGAGAAATTCGCAGGGAATACAAGAGGTAATTCTTTTACAAATAAGTTATATGGGGATGAAAGGCTTAGACATTTGGCCTTTTGTTTTGATGCATGTCGAGGATGAATACTAGCTCGTAAAAAATGTATTCGACTTCTAATTGCAAAATTAGGATTTGCGAAAGAGTCTCCTTATTTCGGTAAGGCTGACTTTTCTTTCGTTCCAGCTTTCGCTTAACGCTAGGCTGGTGTCTTTACTGTAGACTTCCGATATACAGCTAAAGGCATCATATTTTCGGGATAAGCCCCGACATTGCTTGTCGTCGGGGACGAAAAACAAAAAGCTCGATTAAAAAATATTTTTTTTATTTAATAATTTTTTAATTTAAACATTTAAATAAAATACACATGTAGATTTCAGGGCAATAACCATTTGCACGCGAGTTCAAATCTCGCCATCTCCACTGCTTCGCTCGTTTTTTAAAAAACGAGCTTCGCAGTGCACGCACTTTTTGCGAGCATTGCGAAAAAACTAAAAATATCCCTAAAGGGGGTATTTTTAGTTTGAAGTAGTGTCCCTGCGAAGCTTTAGCGTAGCAGGGCTACAAATTATGATAATATATTAAATATGTTTTATGTTTATATATTAAAAAAAGAGACTGAAGATAAATTATATGTTGGTTTTAGTGAAAACCTAAAAAATAGATTAAATAGTCACAAAGAAAAAACTGTAAAATCAACCAAAAATTCAAAATATAATTTAATTTGGTATTGTGTTTTTAAAGAAAAACACAAAGCTTTGTCTTTTGAAAAGTATTTAAAACATGGTTCTGGCCATGCTTTTTCAAGAAAGCATCTAATATAAAGTTTTCCACTTCTACTATTGACATATTATTTTGTTTTGGTAGTATCGTATTTAGCTAAACAGTTATTTTTCTTTTGTTAACCAAAAAACTAATCCTGCATGTTTAAAAGACATCTGTATTTGTTTTCGTTTTTAACTTTGTTTGTTCTAACAATGGCACTTAAGGCCTATCAAGCATCAGACTCAAGCTCAGCCAATGACAAGAAGTCTGACAAGTATACGCTAAGTAGCGCATGGGTATTATTACCAAATGAACGTCAAAGTATCATTAACGAAGGCAGTCGGCTCTCAGTAGCCGATGTTTTTAAAACTACAGGGGTAGTATCAACGGATGTTCATCACCGTAATGATGAATGTGCCATTTGGTACCCGCCCTAAGTTACGCAAAGCGTAACTAAATAATTTTTTTAAAAAACATATATTGGACTTCCTTTCGGAAGTCCTTTTTTATTTCTCAAAATTTTATTTTTATGTTAATATGCTATACATGTTTAATTTATTTGGAGGCAATGAAAAAAAGGGAGGCAAGGGCAAAATAAAGAAAGATGGTTCTTTTACCGGCAATCTTATGGGCACAGTGCTCATATTTATGCTTATTACTTTTGTATATTTATCTTTTGCAGGTGATGGCACAAAACCTGAGCAAATCTCTATTTCACAGTTAGCTAAAGATGTTTCAGCTCTGCAAATCAAAAAAATAGTAGTCGAAGGTGAGGAACTCTCAGCTACTTACGGAGATGATGTAATCAAAAAAAGTAAAAAGGAATTAGGATCTTCTCTTACAGAAACTCTTGCAAATTATGGTGTATCTAAAGAATCCTTAAATGCTACTGAAATTGAAATTAAAAATGAAAGTGGTTTTGGCTATTGGCTACTAAATATTTTACCTATAGCAATACCAGTGCTTTTCATAATTCTATTTTTATATTTTATGACTCGCCAAGTAAAAGGCGCCGGCATGCAAGCCTTTACTTTTGGCCAATCAAAGGCGCGCATTACCGACCCAAATGATAAAAATAATAAAGTGACTTTTAAAGATGTGGCTGGTGCAAAAGAAGCTAAAGAAGAACTTAAAGAAATAGTAGATTTTCTAAAAAGTCCAAAGAAATTTTTAGACATTGGCGCACGTATTCCAAAAGGTGTGATACTTACTGGTGCTCCGGGTACAGGCAAGACACTGCTAGCTCGGGCAGTAGCAGGAGAAGCCGGCGTGCCATTCTTTCATCTCTCTGGTAGTGAATTCGTAGAGATGTTCGTAGGTGTGGGAGCCTCTCGTGTGCGTGATCTTTTCAAAATGGCAAAGGCTTCTGCACCAGCGATAATATTTGTCGATGAAATAGATGCTATAGGCCGAACTCGTGGCGGTGGATACGGTGGAGGCAATGATGAACGTGAACAAACTTTAAACCAAATCTTGGTAGAGATGGATGGCTTTGAACCAAATGATAAAGTCATAGTTATGGCTGCGACAAACAGGCCTGATGTACTCGACCCAGCTCTCGTGCGCCCAGGTCGTTTTGACCGAAAAGTAATTCTAGACTTGCCAGACAGGGCAGACCGAGAAGAAATATTAAAAATTCACGCACTCAAAAAGCCTCTTGCAGAAGATATAAATTTGAAGTTAATTGCTGAGCGGACTCCAGGATTCTCTGGGGCAGACCTTTTCTCACTGATGAACGAAGGCGCAATACTCGCTGCTCGAGAAAACAGAAAGCAAGTTTTTCAATTTGATCTTATTCGAGCTATCGAAAAAGTAATGCTTGGGCCGGAAAGAAAAAGTCATTTACTTACAAAAAAAGAAAAAGAAATCACAGCGTATCACGAAGCAGGGCATGCGCTCGTTGCTTCAGTCTTGCCATATGCGGATCCTGTGCACAAAGTTTCAATAGTGGCACGTGGAAGTGCTGGAGGGTATACACTCAAACTTCCTCTCGAAGAACGCAAACTACAAAGTAAAAAAGAGTTTCTCGATGACATAGCAATGTCCCTCGGTGGTTATGTGTCTGAGAAAATGATTTTCGGTGACATTACTACTGGGCCATCGAGTGATCTGCAAGTGGCTTCAAACCTCGCTCGTGCTATGGTGACACGCTGGGGTATGAGCGATCTCCTCGGCCCTGTAGCTTATGCTGACAATTCTCCGCGTAATCCTTGGAGTGAATCAAGCACTAGTGCCTTTTCAGAAGATATAATGCAAAAGATAGATGCTGAAGTGTATAAAATAATAGATGGTGGTCTAAAGAGTGCCGAAATTGTTTTAAATGAACACAGAAAAGCTCTCGACGGCATAGCCAAGAAACTTATGGAAGTAGAAACCTTAGAGCAAGAAGAATACGAGAAAGTAATCCTTGCTTTTGGTATTGTTGCCAAGAAGCTTGATGAGCCGGCAAAGCTAGAAGTGGTAGGGTAATAAAATTGCCTAAACTCAAAAAATTTTGTAGTATTAAAAATAACCGTTTTGACTTGTAAAAGTTAAAAGTTTTCCGTCCTTAGCTCAGTTGGTTAGAGCACAGAGCTTATACCTCTGGGGTCCTTGGTTCGAATCCAAGAGGACGGACAATAAATTAGCTCAATAAACACTTTTTGAAATAAAAAGGCTTTTTAGGTGTATTATATAGGGGATGGATAAGGTCGAAGAAACAATCGAAAATACGGATGAAGCATTGGCAGAAAGAGTGAAAAAGGGTGATAAAGAAGCATTTGGTGAAATAGTAAAAAGATACGAAGATAAACTAATAAGATATGCTAGGAAATTTATGTCCGACAGACAAGATATAAATGATTTAATACAAGAAGTTTTTATAAAAGCGTATGTAAATATTTTAAGTTTTGATTCTAGTAGAAAATTTTCACCATGGATATATCGCATTGCTCACAACGAATTTGTAAATGCCATCAAGAAAAAAATAACGCAGAAAATATTCTCTGTGGATTTTGACGTTTTTTTCCCTCATCTTGAGTCTCACGAAAAAGCAGATAAGCAAACCGAAGATTTTTTAAATGAGCAAATATTAGATAAATATTTAAATACTTTAGATCAAAAATATAAAGAACCCTTAGTATTGTATTTTTACGAAGAAATGGATTACAAAGAAATAGCAGACATACTTCAGATACCAACTTCTACAGTAGGAGTAAGAATATCCAGAGCTAAAGAAAAATTAAAAGATTTACTAGGGAAAGAATATGATCAAAAAATATGAATGAAGAAAATAAAAAAATTGAAGAAAAAATAACTAGCCTAATAAAAAGTGGTGACGTTAAAATGAAACCAAAATGGTATTTTTCTATTAGGGCTATTTTGGGAGTAATTATGTTGTGCTTGCTGTTTTTCTTTATGATTTATATTTTAAGTTTGATTGATTTAATATTAGATGATCAATATAAATTACATTTAAATAATCTCGGAATTGTTGAAACCTTTTTTGCATTACCTTGGCTTTTGGTATTGATGGGAGTCATGATGCTAGTAATTTTTGACGGTTTAATTAAAAAGTATTCGTTTTCATATCGAAATCCTTTTCTTTACACATTTCTTGTAGTTCTAGTTTTGCTTTTAATAATAAGCTCTATAATAAAATCTGTCGATGAAGAAAAAAGGTTTTCACGATTTGGAGAAGATCCCAAGGTTCCAGTTTTTGGACCAATACATAGGTATTATCGAGGGGCACCAGAAGTGCGTCCAAAACGTCAAAAACACAGGAGGCAAGTAGATTTCTTGATAATAACTACCGAACCTAATTTTAAGAAATGAAATATTTAGAGCCCAGAGTTGTAATAGTATATGCAGGAGATATCCCTGCACATTAAAAAGCTTAATCAAATATATAAAATTTATGAATAAAAGAAAAATGTTCGCGTATAGTTCGCTCTCAGCTTTAGCCCTTGCTATGTTTTTAGGGGCTGGCGTGCCTGAAGCCAAAGCTTTCTTTGGTGGAAATTCTCAAATGACTATAGATGAGCGTACTTCCTTGCAAAAGGATATGTTTCAAAAGCAAGCTGATTTACTGGGCTTAAGTGTAGACGAAGTAAAAAATGCTTGGGCTCAAGGCCAGAGTGTTTGGGAGCTCGCTAAAGCAAAAGGTATAAACGAAGAAACTATTAAAACTAAAATGCAAACCATGGCTACAGATAAAATTAAAGCTGAATTAAAAGCTCTTGTAGATAAGGGGATTATTACTCAAGCTCAAGCCGACACTAGATTAGCTTTTATGCAAAAAAATATAGCCGATAAAAGTGTAAGTAAAATGATGGGCAAGAAAGGTAAAGGCAAGGGTTATGGAGCTCGTGGCGCAGGTAAAGCCTTTGGACATATGCATGGTATGGGTGGATGGAATGACTTTGACAACTAATAAAACTCAAAATAATAAATTTCGACTAAAATAATTTCATCTCTTTGTTGTGTAAAATCGAATAATTTTACACAACAAAAAAAACCGCCTTTCGACCTTGGCGGTTTTTTTGTATTTATTCAAAATGAAAGTCTTTGGTTTTTTGCTCGGTTTTATTTTTTAAGAGGGGATAGTTTTTGAGATCTAGGTCTATTTCTATTAATTTTATCGCTTCTTCTCGGGCTGCAGAAACCATCTTGATATTTTTTATAGCTTCCATGCCTAGATCGGTAATGCCCCATTGTTTGGTACCACCAAGCTCACCTGCCCCTCTTTGGGCGAGGTCTAACTCGGCGAGTTCAAAACCATTTTTTGCAGTTTTCAATGCTTTTAATCTATTTATAGTTTTCTCACTTTTCGCTTCAGCAAATACATAGCAATAGGCTTGATGATTTGAGCGAATAACGCGCCCGCGAAGCTGGTGAAGCTGGGCGAGGCCAAAGCGTTCTGCACCTTCGAGAATAATTACAGTAGCATTCGGTACATTTACGCCAACTTCGACTACAGAGGTCGCCACAAGTATTTGAATTTTATTGTCAGTAAAATCTTGCATAACTTCTTCCTTTTTTTGTTTTGTCATCTTGCTATGCAGGACACCAATTTCATAATTAGGGAAAATTTCTTTTTTTAATCTTTTCGCTTCTGAAGTGACAGATTTCATTTCTAATGTATTAATATCTTTGCCGACCCCGTCGCTCGCGAGCGACGGGGTCGGGTCTGGTTCATTTATTCTCGGGCAAATGACATAGAGTTGGCGGCCATTTTTCATTTCTATTTTTATTTTTTCATATGTTTCGTCGCGTTTATCAGGCGCAATTATTTCTGTAATTATTGGTTTGCGTCCAGTTGGCATTTCAGTAAGTAGCGATAAATCAAGGTCTCCATATATAGTGAGTGCGAGAGTACGCGGTATTGGCGTTGCAGTCATGGAAAGTAAATGTGGAGCGATGTTGTCTTTCCTAGTTAATTTCATACGTTGAGCTGTACCAAAGCGATGTTGTTCATCGATAATAGTGAGTGCAAGATCTTTAAATTTTACAGTTTTTTGGATTAGGGCATGAGTTCCTATGAGCACTGCTATCTCGCCACCCTCCACCCATTTTAAAAGTTGTGCTCTAGAAATAGTAGTCCACTGCGTCGCTCCATCAGAGCTATGCAGTGCACGCACCTGAGCCGATTTTGAGGGAAATTTTTTACATCCAGATCCAGTGATGAGGCCGATTTGAATACCAGTGCCTTCAAAATATTTTATAAAACTTTCGAAATGTTGAGAGGCGAGTATCTCCGTAGGCGCCATGTAAGCCACTTGTAAATTTCCGAAATTTTTACCATCGGGTCTATTTACAATAGTCGCATAAGTCGCAGTAGCGGCGACTGCAGTTTTACCAGAGCCTACATCACCTTCGAGTAGGCGCGACATAGGAATATTTTGACCTAAATCTTCTAGAATAGTTGCAATAGAATTATTTTGAGATTCTGTAGGAGTAAAAGGGAATTTATTAATAAAATTTTGTATATCTTTCTTGTCATTAATTATTCTATAACTTTTATTTTTTTGATATTCTTTCTTATCTCTCTGGCGAGCGAGTTGAATAAAAAATACTTCTTCAAAAGCAAATCTTTTACGGGCACTTTTCGCATCGTCTTCATTTTTAGGTGTATGAATCCAAATGAGTGCAGTGCGAAGTGTAGGCAGATTGTATTTTTCTAGAATTTCTTTTGGTATATAGTCTATAATATTCTCTAGGGTTTTATCATTAATTATTTTTAAAATAGCGTGGTAAATCCATTTGCTTGTAATGCCACGAGTTTCTCTGTAAACAGGAAAGGCTGTGCCTGTTTCTTTTTGATTAGTAAAAAGAGAATCGTGCCTATCTATAGGCATGTCCGGCACTCTCTCGAATTCTGGGTTTGATAGATAAATACCTGTTTTACCCATTACAATTTTGCCTGTAAGTTTTACTTTCTCACCATTTTTTATCATTTTCGCTAGATAAGCTTGATTAAACCAAATGATTTTTATTTTTCCTGTTAAATCTTCTACTTCACCCTCTGCCATGGGCATTTTACTTTTAAAAGCTTTTTTGGTTTTTAGTTTATTTATTTCACCATATATAGTGGCATTTTCACCAGATACAAGTTCGTTGATATTTTTTATTTCACTTATATCGCTATAGCGGAGGGGGAAGTATTGAAGTAAGTCAGCAATAGAAAAAAGCCCAAGGCGATGCAGGGCTTTTTTTTCTATATCGCTTAACCTAAATTTTTCATTTAATTTATCACTTAAGTTCATTTACTTTATGATTTCACGAATTTTCGTTACGAGTTCATCTAGAGTAAAATTAGATTTGATCATAAATTCGCTAATTCCTAGCGTGTTGGCACGAGTTATGTCTTTATCTTCATACATATTAGAGAAAACAATAACCGGAGTATCTTTATGAACAGCGTCTCCTCGTATTTTTTCTAGAACAGCAAAACCGTCTATTTCTGGTAGCATGAGGTCAAGTAGCATCATATCTAATTTTCCTTCTTTTTCGAAAGTTTTAAAAGCATCAGTAGCATTAGATGCTACAAATACATCAAAACCTTCTTTCTTGAGTTTCATCGCTTCTAGTCCTTGCAAGAAATTGTCATCTTCTACTATAAGTATTTTTGCCATATGTTTATATTATAACTTAATTATTAAAAATTAGGCAACACTCTCTTGTTTGAGTGGAATTTCGAAATAAAATATCGTGCCGTCTCTATCGTTACTCTCGAACCATATTTTACCTTTATGGTCTTCTATCATTTTTTTTATACTATATAGTCCGAGCCCCGAGCCCACTATTTCTTTTTTCTGTGCTTCTGGAGCGCGGTAAAATTTTTCAAAAATTTTACCTTTTGACTCGGGTGAAATTACTAAGCCATTATTTTTTATAGAAAATTCTATATTATTACTATCATGTGACAAAGTGATAAAAATTTTCTTATTTTCATCACTGTATTTTAGGGCATTCTCTATCAGGTTTTGCATAATTATTTGAATTTTCTCATGATCAGCTTCGACAAGAGGGAAGTCGTGTTCTGGTTTTACGAAAATAATTTCAATTTTTTTCTCTCTGGCTTCACCAAAGAAATCAAAAATAGCATTGTCTATAACTTCGACCACATTTACTTTTTCTATTTTGTGAGTTTTTTCTGACGCGGATTCAGTGCGATGAAAATGAAGTAATTCATTCGCGATATTTACCGCTCGTTCATTGGAGTCGAAAGCTTTTTGAAGTAAATTTCTTTGTTCTGGGGTTAGTGTACCTAAATCGCCATCTAAGAACATTTTGATAATCCATTTTAATGCTGACATGGCTGTGCGGACTTGATGCATACTAATAGAAACCATATCACTACGACTAGCACAGATTTTCTCTAATCTTTTATTTTCTTCAACTAATTTCTCTACATCTATTTCTTTTTCCATATTTGATTATTATAGCAAAATATTTACCAATTCCTATTGTTTGATTTCCGGCGTAAATTTTTCTTTAGTGTTTTTAGTAGGGGAAATATCAAAAATTTCTTTTGGTTGAAGTATCAATAGACCTTTAACTGTCCTGTCTGGCAGAATTTCTTTTACCCATTTTACTGCTTCTTCAAATTTCTCTCCTTCAGTAAAAACCTCTATTTTGCCCTTGATTTGATAACCCATCATTTTCAGCCAGCATACTAATGCAACATTTTTATTACTCTCAATATTTTGCAGAGTTTTGTCCATAAAATAATTTATTAGCCAAATATTACCATCAACAACTTTGATAGTAGAAACTGGAATTACATTGATGCCATGTTCACCATTTGTAGCTAGGGCTTTTGATGTAGCTTCTAAAATAAATTGTTCTATATGCTTATCCATAACTTTATTATAACCCTTTTCGAAAATTTGCGGAGACGGAGGGATTCGAACCCTCGAGGAGGATATAAAGCCCCCTGCCTCTTTAGCAAAGAGGTACGTTAGACCACTCTGACACGTCTCCCAACTTAGCTTCTTTACTCTAACATATTTTAATTAATTTTCTACTTTGTATTTTGTAATATATATGTTAACTTTTATATGTATAAATAATATTGGAGGCGTGGATGAGTGGTTTAAATCAACGGTTTACTAAACCGTCGTTCCTTAATCGGAACCGTGAGTTCGAATCTCACCGCCTCCGCAATTTTTGGAAAAGCATTTCCGAACCCCAAATATGGTCGGCGCGAAGCGCCGTCTGTTCTGAATTCCCCCCAAAAAATCCTGAATCCAAAAGGGTTCGCCACGCAGAGCGTGGCTCAAAAAGTACGGTTCTATCTAAAATTTTAAAGTTCGAACCGACTTTTTTAAACAAATGAAGATTTTCTTCATTTGTTTTCTCGTTAGCCAATTCCACCATATGAATATTAGCTTTTAGAAAATTTTCGGTAAGTTCGAACCGATTATTGGATTTTTTCTCAAAAGCCGATAATTTCTCTTTTAAAAGTTGTTTTTGATTTACTAACTTATTTTTAGAATCACGATATTCTTCCAAAGACAAAACATTTTCTAAATATAAGTTCATCAACTTTTCAACTTTTGAATCCAAAAGAGAAATTTCATCTTTTGTTTTTTGAGAAAAAATCTCACTCGATTGATTTTCGGATGATTGGTCTTTTCTGTTTTCTTCAATCATCCAATTTGTCCAATCGAGTGGCAAAGAAACTTTTTTGATTTCTTCCTTAATTTGAGAAGTGATGATTTCTTCACGAACATATTTTTGCAAACAAGGA
>JBGATK010000008.1:0-26068 GCA_044229265.1 Minisyncoccia bacterium
GTAAGTGTAATTCGAGCAATAGTAAGAAAACCAAAAATTCTTTTTGCGGATGAGCCAACAGCGAGCCTAGACACTGAGAGGTCCCATGACCTAATGTCAGTTCTCCTTCGGCTACATCAAGAAGGGCAAACAATTATTATGGTTACGCATGAAGAGGAGTTTGCGAGAATGGCACAGAGGTTGATTTTTGTACGCGACGGGCAGATTATTGAGGATACAATTTTGTAAATAAATTTTTAGGTAGTTTTATTTAAGCCCGCCCGAATTTCGCCAAAACAAAAAGAGGAGCAAGCGGAGGATTCCTCCCCAGACCCCTCCTCCTCCGCTTGCGACATCCGAATTCAGAAAAAAGGAATCAGCCGAAGTTTTGCGGAATCCTTTCCCCAGAAAATTGTTTCCGCAAAACTTCGTCCGCTTTGTTTCAAATTTCTTCGTAAGGATTCATTTCAAAAAAGGTTCGAATTTTGTACAATGAATACCGCAGATTAAATGCAAACCATAATTACAAAAATTTTTAATTTTGAAGGAGCGCATAGTTTACCAAATCATGATGGAAAGTGCGCCTCTTTGCACGGCCATTCATATAAATTAGAAGTAAGTATTTTTGGTGAGGTTATAAAAACTGGTCCAAAAGAAGGTATGGTTATGGATTTTGCTGATTTATCAAAAATAGTAAATGAAGAAATTATCTCTAAGCTAGATCATAAATATTTAAATGAAGTTTTACCTTTTACTACTACGGCAGAGAATATATCTATATGGGTTTATGATACTCTGAAAAATAAAGGCTTGGAATTATCAAAAGTAAAACTTTGGGAAACAGCTAATTCGTTTGTAGAAGTTATAAAATAATTTTGCTATAATTTGTATATGAAAAAAGTCCGTGAATTTTTAGGCAATAGTGCCTCTATGGTTTATTTTTTAATTTGTCTTGTAGTTATAGGTTCTATTGTCTATTTTCTTTTTGGTAAAAAAAATGATAAATATTCTAATCTAGAAGAAGGTCAAAATTCTTTAGTGCCTACTATATATGTTCCTTCACAAAGTTCAAACCCTATACCTACAGGAGTAAATCCGCAAGTGAAAACTTGGCCGAAGGATTTTTATGTTATTGCAGAATCCTTTTCACCCAAGAGTCCAAATGGTGAGAGTGGACGAGTTTATAATTATGGCGAAAAAATTGTATTAAGTGAATCTAAAGAAATTATTGAGAACGGTAAACAGACAGGGCATTTTATAGAAAATGAATTAGGCTTAGTGTCGGCATATTTTTATCCTACATATCAACGAATTTTTCCAGTAAGTGTTTCTACTTATAAAAAATTACCAGTGGATATTAAATACAAATTAATTATTAAATCAGATTCATTTTGTAGTTTTCCTGTTTTTGCGAATCAGCAAAAATTGATGGAAATTTTATTCTTAGATGAAATACCTAGTTCATCTGTAGGCTATGCGCCTTTTGATCCTAGCTCGTGCAATCCTCGTTTTACAATGCCGAAATCACAGTTTGTCGCTGAGAATTCTGTAGCTTATGCAGATCTCGATAACAATCCAAATACGCCGGATCATATTCTAGTTTTGATGGAATTATCAGATTCAAGTATTGTCGGTAATTGCAATAATCTGCCAAACATTTTTGCAATAGATGCCAACGGACATTATTATCGTCAGGATGTAAATGTGGCTAATGTGTGTTATGTATCTAAAGTAAAAAAAGGAACAACCGTGCCTATTACAAAAGTTAGTTTTTCTAGTTCGAGCGGTGTTGAATCTGAAACAAAAAGCTCTTTTAAAATGCCAGGGGATGCTTTTGCGCTCCATCTTGTTTCTGGTGATATTGATTATTTGCTTTATGACAAAACTACTTCGAATCAAACTCGTATTTATCACAATCGTCAAAGTGAGTACGATTTTGAGTATCGAGCTGGAGGAGGAAATTAAAAATTATTTTAAATTAAAAAAATATGAATCAAAAATTACAGGGTTTCGTTGATTTTATTCGTGAACAAGGAGTAGTGGGTCTCGCTGTGGGTTTTATTTTGGGTGGGGCAGTTTCAAAAACTGTGACATCATTAGTCGAAAATATTATCAATCCTCTTGTTGGTGCACTTATGGGTAAAGTAGCTTTAGCCGATAAAGCTTTTAATATAGGTAGTGTGGCTATAAAATACGGAGCATTTATTTCAACCATGGTGGATTTCGTAATTATCGCAGCCGTAGTGTATTTTGGAGTAAAAGCTCTAGGCCTCGATAAATTAGATAAGAAAAAGGCTTAGTGTTATACTTTAATTAATGAAGCATTTTCTGCAAACATTACTTACTTTCATTTTAATTATTGCACTTGGACTCGCAAGTGTATTTTTGCTTGATTATTTTGTAAAGGGTGGTAATGACAAAGAAGCGAATACTATAAATTATTAGAATTTTAAAATAAAAAAATAAAGAAGAGAGCCCGGCGCAAATGCTTGATTTGCGCCGGGCTCTGTGTTAATGTATTTTCATAACCGCAAAGACGGCAGGTTCGCCCCAAGTATTCGAAGGGCGTGTAAATCCTCCCGAGTGGGTCGACTTCTCAAAGGTTATTTAATTCCGACGTAAAGTCGGAATCCCGACCCGAATTTATTTGGCGTCGGGGCTTAATATAAAAAATATATATGGCATTATTAAAATCACAAAAAATGGATATGATCAAAGGCATCGAGGAAGCTCATTCAAAAAGCAAATCAGTAGTCTTTGTGAATTTTCATGGTCTTAAAGTTGGTGATGAAACTCGTTTGCGCAGAGAATTGCGCGACAAAGGTGTAGGATATAAAGTTTCCAGAAAAACTCTTTTAGCGAAAGCCCTAACAGGCAAAGCAGAAGGAGAAATTCCAGAACTTACAGGTGAAGTAGCTATGGCTTATGCCGATGACGCACTTTCTCCAGCACGCGAAGTTTACAATTTCCAAAAAGACAATAAAGTAGCATTGGGTATTTTAGGTGGTATTTTTGAAGGAAAATTTGTCGGTAAAGAAATGATGATGGAGCTAGCAACTATTCCTTCTCGGGAAGTGTTGTTATCAAAAATTGCATTCTTACTCAAGAGTCCAATTCAACGCCTTGCTATCGCAGTAAATGAAGTAGCAAAAACAAAATAAATTATTAGAAGTAACAATCCTGCTACGCATAAAGCTACGCAGGACAAGAAAATATTATGAAATTTGAACAATTTTTAAAAGACCTTGAAGGTGCATCAGTTCTAGAACTAAATGAACTCGTAAAGGCAATCGAAGAAAAGTTTGGTGTTTCTGCAGCAGCAGTTGCAGCAGCTGGCCCTGCAGCGGGTCCAGCAGTAGAAGAAAAAGATTCTTTCACAGTGGTGCTTGCATCAGCTGGTGAACAAAAAATCGCAGTTATGAAAGTAGTAAAGGAAGCATTAGGTCTTGGTCTTAAAGAAGCTAAAGACTTAGTAGACGGCGCTCCAGCTACACTTAAAGACGGCATGAAGAAAGCTGAAGCAGAAGAATTAAAGAAAAAGTTAGAAGAGGCTGGCGCCAAAGTAGAATTGAAATAATTTCTAAAAATTATTTGCGAATTTTGCACAAAAAAATCCCCAAAATTGGGGATTTTTTTGTGCTTGTGTTTGTGTATAATTATGTTATAATATAATCGTATATATGCTCTTTTATAAAGTTACTTGCTAAGAGGTGGTTATAGCCATAAGGTACTGATTTTTCGGTGTTTTTTGGCTATAACCACGAAGGTTTTAGTTCCTGCCTGCGGATAGTAGGTAAAAACGAGCTATAAGCTCATAAATTCATTACTAATGAAATATGCTGATTTAACTCTTGGGCAAATCGAAGCGGTTTGCAACAAGCTCGGTGGCAAAGAGGGAGTAGTCAAATTTTTACGTGACGAACTTATTGTTCAACCCATTCCTGTAAAACAGACCATCCCTGAACCTCCACTTAATTTTATTGTCCACGTGGACTGTGCGGTTAGTCCCTCTTATCCGGACTTCGTGAAAAAAATTATGCATCCTGATTTGGAACTTACTGGACCTGCCGAGTATGACATGCAAACACTCGGACTTTTGCTTCACAATGACCAAAAAAGTGGCTATACCACTGGCAATAAAATTTATGAGCGTCTTAAAAAAGACAAAGCTCTAAATGATTGTCTAGGATTGACTGATTTGTTAGCCATTCAAGCAAAAGGCATAAAAGTTTTCCGCAGTCTATTTGCAGGAAAGGCAGTGTTTGGCTGGAAATCAGTCGTTCAGAGCACCAACGGCATCCTGCTTGTCCCGTATCTCATCGGGGATGGTGGCAGGGTTGTGCTCAATTGGCGTTGGTTAGGCAGCTACTGGAACTCCAACAATCCTGCACTCCGCTTCAGCAAGTAGAGCTAAGGACTTGTTCTCTGTGGTCTATTTTGACCCTTAGAACTTTGCCCTTAAAAAATTTTTTAGAGATTTATTTCGGTCCCTTGTATCAAAAATACTTGGGATTTTTTTTATGTATTAAGTATTTTTTTAAAAATAAAAAAAGCCCTTAGTATAAAGAGCTTTCTACGTAAGATTTTCTACATTTTTCAATATTTTGCCGGGACATATTTTCGATAGTATTTTCGCCATGGGCGATATAAAAGGAATACAAATATTCCAACTAATGCAGAATAAGCAAGAAGTAGAATAAAGTAAAATAACCAAAAAGTTTCTTTACCATAATAATACCAATCGAGTTTTTTATAACACTCAACCAGTATTTTTTCTTGACGTTCGGCCCTGCTAGCTTCAGCTTCGCGCAATCTCTCGGCTATCACAATATGCCCAAAGGTTAGGTATACAGCACCAACACCCATCCACTCTACAGCACCTTTTTTTGTAATTAAGGCCACTGTGCTAAGTATTATAGCCACAAAAGTTTGTTCCAAATGCCAGGTTTTGCAAAAAAAGAATTTTCTACAAAAATTTTTTAGTGCAAGAAAAATCTTAATTAAGATAGGTATTTCTTTTTTCATTTTCAATTAATTTATTTGACTGAATTTAAGCATTGTTTGCCCTCAAAATCAATGCTTGTTTTTTTAAAAAATAGGTTTAGAATATACCCTATGGAAATACTCGGAAAAATCTTAGGAACGATAGGAAGGGTCAAAATGATGCGACTTTTTTTGCTCAATAAAAACAAGGTTTTTACACCAAAAGATATTTCACTCCGAGCACGTATTAGTATCGATGCTGTGCGCAAGGAACTGCGTGTTCTTTCTTCAGCGGATTTTATAAAAAAGAAAGGCAATGGTTATCTTTTTAATCCTCTTTTTGCTTATACAAAAGAATTCGAAGGCTTGCTAGTTACTGCGGAAACACTTAGCAAAGAAGATGTGCTCGCTTTGTTTAAAAGAAATGGACGACTAAAATTTTTACTTGTATCTGGTATTTTTATTAAGAATAAAGATTCACGCCTCGACATGCTACTAGTGGGGGACTCTATGAAGAAAAGTAAGATCGAAGAATCTATGCGTAAACTCGAAGCTGAGATAGGAGTAGAGCTTTCTTATGCTGTATTTACTACCAAAGAATTTTTATACAGATTAAATATGTACGACAAACTCGTGCGTGATGTCATAGATTTTCCTCACGAAGTGCTTTTTCACGCTAAAGACTTACCCCCACTCCTTTTCAAAAAGCAAGCATAAAGGTATAATATATGTATGAAAAAATACTTATTCATTTTTTTGGTTTTTAGTTTATTTATAATTCCAAATATATCTTTTGGCGAAGAGGCTACTTTGACAAGTGTAAACGTTTGCGTAGATTTAACAAAAAATTTACGTTATAAAATGCGTGATACTTCTACAAGTAAAGATATTACGAACTTGCAAGCTTTCTTGAAAAATAAAAATTATATTACGGTTTTACCGACTGGATATTTTGGAGTAGCTACATTAAAGGGTGTTAAAGATTTCCAAAGAATAAATAACATTACTCCGACTGGTTTTGTAGGTAGCCTAACTAGAGCTAAAATAAAAGAAATAACTTGTGGTGCAATAAATAACGTTGATGCTACAACTACTACAACAACAGATAATACAAATACTACAACTACAGAACAAAACACTAATCAGCCAATCATAGAAAATCCAACTCAAAATCAAACTCAAGTTGATGAAATTTTAACTGCACCAAATAATTCTTCACTAAAAGTTCGCACAGAAGGCGTCGTTTCTTTGACTAATAATTCAGCTACACTTCGTGGCTACATTACTGCTGGTGCTCGGTCTGCTACTAAGAGTTGGTTTGAAATAACTAAAAATCCTAGTGTTTACAAAGCATCAGAAACAACAGCAAGCACTAAAGTTTTACAAAGAACAAATGATAAATTTGATCAAACTTTTTTAAATTTAAATGGAGGCACTACATATTATTATCGTGCTTGTGCAGAAAATACAGATTTAGGTCAAAAATCTTGCGGAACTACCTCTACTTTTACTACTCCAAATTAATAAAATACTTATCCACAATAAGGTCCTAGAAAACCTTAAAAATGATATAATTATATTATGGCTTTATAAGGTCGAAACCCGATGTAAGAATCGGGATCCCGACAGAATCGTCGGGACTTAGAAAGTTTTATTATAATTTTTTTATTAATATGGATAATATTTGGCTAAGCTGGGGAGAAGTTTTTAATTCTTCACTCCAAGAATTATGGTGGGGTTTTATTCAGTTTGCTCCACGTCTTATAATTGCGATCATTCTTTTTATAATTGGTTGGATAGTCGGCGCACTTATTGCAAAAGCTTTTGAACAAGTTTTTGCAATGTTAAAGGTAGACAAATTGCTAGCTTCTGTAGGTGCAGATGATTTATTCCGTAAGGGAGGTATGTCGCTGAATTCTGGATATTTTATAGGACAGATTGTTCGATGGTTTATAGTAATCGTATTTTTAATGCCATCACTTTCTCTAGTCGGTCTTGATTCTATTAGCTACTTCTTAAAAGAAGATGTTTTAGGATTCTTAGGCAATGTAGCTATAGCCGCACTCGTCCTCATAATAGCTACTATTGTATCTGAAGCAGTTTATAAAGCAGTTATGGTTTCTGGAAAAAGCATGAACCTTTCTTCTGTAAATATGCTCGGTGCAATTGCAAAATATACAATTTGGATTTTTGCATTTATCATTGCACTCGGTCAGCTCGGCGTAGCCCCTGCATATATGCAAATACTATTTACTGGTATTATCGCTATGTTTGCACTCGGTGGCGCTATAGCTTTTGGCCTTGGTGCTAAAGATCATGCAGGTAAATTTGTTTCCAAACTTACCGATGAAATGTCTAGTAGAGATTCTTCACATATGTAATTTCTTTTTAGAATGTTAAATTAAAAAGCTCTCATGTATGAGAGCTTTTTAATTTGGTAGACTTCATAAAAAGAGAGTATAATGTAGCTTACATAAATATGAATTTTTTCTTTATACTTTTTTTGAAAATTTTACCTATATATTTTTTAATACTACTTGGTTTTATAGCAGGTAAAAAATTTAAAATAGAATCAAAACAAATAGCTTCGCTGCTTATATATTTTTTAGCGCCAGTCGTGGTTTTTAGTGCAGTTGCAAATACTGTTTTTAAAATTGAGAATATCTCTTTGCCTATTATTTTTTTACTTCTCGGGTCTGTTATTTGTTTTATGTTTTTTCAAATCGGTAAGAAAATTTGGAAAGATGGAAATGAGAAAAATTTATTGGCTTTATCTTCGGGGCAAGGCAATACCGGGTATTTTGGTTTGCCACTTATTTTATCTTTATTCGGAGACAAATATTTTGTCATTGCTGTTTTTATTACTCTCGGATCTATTTTATTTGAAAATACTGTAGGGTATTTTATTATTTCTAGGGGTAAGTATTCTGCATTAGAATCTCTGAAAAAAATATTTACATTACCTTCTGTATACGCATTTATTTTTGGGGCTCTCGCTTCTATTTTTTCTTGGAAATTTAATTTGGAATTGAATTCTCTTTTTCTTTCTTTTAAAGGTGCCTACATCGTGCTCGGTATGATGATGGTGGGTTTTGGATTGTCGACAATTAAAAAACATGATTTTGATTTCAAGCTTGTAGCTTTTTCTTTCTTAGCAAAGTTTTTAGTTTGGCCTATTTGCATAGCAGGTGTTATTTTGTTTGATAAAAATTTTACACATTTATATTCTCCGATGATTCAGAATATTATGCTGATACTTTCTGTAGTGCCTATAGCTTCTAATACTGTTTCTTATGCTAGTTTGATAGGCGTAAAGCCTGAAAAAGCATCCATAATTATATTCCTTAGCACTATTTTCTCTTTGTTTTATATACCTATTTTTATAGCTTTATTTATAAGCTAAAATCGAGTCTTTTATTTTTAAATACTAAGGTTTATTTCCTTTACTTAGGGTAGTTGACATTCTTTTTTCTTTGGTATATACTCATTCTTATCAGTATGAATATTATAAAAAACAGTTTAACAAGGAAGCGGTTATAGACACGACTTACTTTTGTCTGTATGCCGCCTCTAAGGCGGTTTTTTATTGGAAGCAAAAGATTGAATATTGAAAACTTCATAGCTTGTCGGTTGCTAAATGTGAGTGGTCTTTTCGGGCAACAGACAAGCCAGAACTTTGAGTATCAAAAAGCTAATGCAAAGCGGTTTGATTTTTAGCGAGAAAAAAGTTCTGTTTTTTCTTTTAAAAAAGAAAATGGTTTATGAATTTCTTAACAGGAAATTTTAAGGGCATACGGTGGATGCCTTGACACAAAGTAGCGATGAAGGACGTGGTATTACTACGATAAGCGACGGCGAGGTGTATAACAACCTGCGACCCGTCGATTTCCGAATGAGGAAACTCTATATGATAAACTCATATAATTTTGTTAGCAATAACATTATGCGCACCCTGGGAAGTGAAACATCTCAGTACCAGGAGGAAAAGAAACAAATATGCATTTCGTTAGTAGCGGCGAGCGAAAACGAAGAAGCCCAAACCGATGTAGCAATACATCGGGGTTGTAAGGTAGTAATGTAGATTTCTAGGAGAGTTACAAAATAAATTATTAACTGAGGTTGCTGGAAAGCAACACCATAGAAGGTGATAGTCCTGTAAGTGAAAATAATTTATCTCTTTTATTACTATTCTTGAGTACCCCAGGACATCAATAGCCGGGGGGAATCCACCAGAACTAACTGGTAAGGCTAAATATACTTTGTGATCGATAGTGAACTAGTACCGTGAGGGAAAGGTGAAAAGCACCCCGGGAGGGGAGTGAAATAGACCTGAAACCGTATGTTTACAAGGAGTCGACGCGGGCATTTATGTCCGCTACGGCGTGCCTATTGAAGAATGAGCCAACGAGTTTATGCATGTTGCAAGGCTAAGCCGGCTAAAACGGCGAAGTCGTAGGGAAACCGAGTGTTAATAGCGCAACTAAGTATCATGCATAAGACCCGAAGCCAGGTGAGCTTGCCATGGACAGGTTGAAGTTTCGCGAAAGCGAAATGGAGGACCGAACCGGTAGATCGTATAACGTCTTCGGATGATCTGTGGTAAGGAGTGAAAAGCTAATCGAACCTGGTAATAGCTGGTTCTCTCCGAAATAGCTTTAGGGCTAGCGTAGTGTGTTCCTTTTAGGGGTAGAGCACTGGAAAGTTTCGACAGGGAGCAATCTCGCGAAACTTATCAAACTCCGAATACTAAAAGCCACAGCACTGCAGTTACACTATGGGGGCGAAGCTCCATTGGTGGAAAGGGAAACAGCCCGGATCTCAAAATAAGGTCCCTAAATATATGCTAAGTGTAAGTCAAGAAGGTGAGATTTCTTAGACAATGAGGAGGTTGGCTTAGAAGCAGCCATCCTTTAAAGATAGCGTAACAGCTCACTCATCTAGAGATTTTGCGTCGAAAATAATCGGGACTAAGCATATTACCGAATTTGAGGATGTGATTTTCCTTCGGGAAAATCACGTGGTAGGAGAGTGTTCCACTCTGCTGTGAAGGAAGACCCGTGAGGGCTTCTGGAGCGTGTGGAAGTAAAAATGTTGGCACAAGTAACCGCAATGGGGCTGAGAACGCCCCACGTCGAAAGATCAAGGTTTCCTTGGTAATGATAATCATCCAAGGGTTAGTCGGGCCTAAGGGAATGGCGAAAGCCGGACTCGATGGACACATGGTTAATATTCCATGACTTTTATATGTAGTGATGGGAGGACGGAGGGTAGTATATATCGCTCATTATTGGATTTGAAGTTTGTATAGTCAGGATCCTATGTAGGAAAATCCGCATAGTGCCTTAGATGGCAATTCCAAGCTATATGAAAAATCTAGGGTTGAGGCTCTAGGTGATGATATAAAGCACGCTTCCAAGAAAATTCTCTAAACTTATACATGTAAGATCCGTACCGCAAACCAACACAGGTGATCAGGTCGAGTAGACCAAGACGAACGAGTGAGTGGTCTCCAAGGAACTCGGCAAAAAAGCAGCCGTAACTTCGGGATAAGGCTTGCCGGCAGCAATGTCGGCCGCAGCGAAAGTATCTCTGACAACTGTTTACCAAAAACACAGCTCCCTGCGAACTCGCAAGAGGATGTATAGGGGGTGACACCTGACCAATGCCAGAAGGTCAAACAGTGCCGGTCTGCATCATTCTTTGCATAGAATTTATATTTTTTATGAATTCGTGCACGGAATGATGCATGCTGAGCGCTGTAAGCCCTGGTGAAT
Source organism: Minisyncoccia bacterium (assembly GCA_044229265.1). GTDB lineage: Bacteria > Patescibacteriota > Minisyncoccia > Phycocordibacterales > UBA9973 > UBA9973. The sequence continues at coordinate 10,737 of JBGATK010000008.1, forward strand.
GTCGGCCGTAACTATAACGGTCCTAAGGTAGCGAAATACCTTGTCGGGTAAGTTCCGACGCGCACGAATGGTGTAATGATTGGAGAACTGTCTCGGAGACCAGCTCGGTGAAAATACAATACCGGTGAAGATGCCGGTTAAGTGCAGTTAGACGAAAAGACCCTAGAAGCTTTACTATAACTTGATATTGAGCATGTTTTTAGATCGCGTAGAATATATGGGAGACTTTGAAGCAGATTTTCCGGAATTTGTGGAGTCGACAGTGCAATACCATACTTTTTGAGGGCATGTTCTAACCAATACGGTAAAAACGGATTGAGACAGTATCTGGTGGATAGTTTTACTGGGGCTGTACCCTCCTAAACAGTAAAGGAGGGGTTTAAAGGTCAGCTAGGCGCGAATGGAAACCGTGCCGATAGTGTATAGGCACAAGCTGGCTTGACTGTAAGTCGTACATGACAAGCAGGTGGGAAACCAGAACTAAGTGAACCGCTACTACGCATTAGACGCGGGTATAGATTAACGGATAAAAGCTACTCTAGGGATAACAGGCTAGTTCCGCCCAAGAGTTCATATCGACGGCGGAGTTCGGCACCTCGATGTCGGCTCACCTTAGCGCGGTGGTGAAGAAGCTACCAAGCGTTTGGCTGTTCGCCAATTAAAAAGGTACGCGAGCTGGGTTCAGACCGTGGAGGAGTTGTATCGTGTAGCAATACATATCGCAACTTTTCCACCGTCTGAATCCTCAGAGGAAAAGAAATTGTAAAAATTTTGAACTGTTTTAATTTGAAACACAACCATGTGTTGAAATATACACATCACGGCGGCTGTATGTAGTAATACATATAGAGAAGCTAACTTATATCGGAGAAATCCAAATTTATTTGGACAACGCCGAGGGAAGTATGTGGATTCTTTAAAGGGAAAATTTTTCCTTAAGATCATTCGCAATGAGTACGGTCATTTTACAAAAGTAAGCAGTACACTTGCTTTAATGTAGATTGGGTGTTGATAAAGCTCATTATTTTTTTGGAAGGTGAGGAGTAACTTCTCCACCTTCCCTTTAAAGAATTCATATATGCCCGTAGAGACTAAATGTTAGATAACTTAATTCAAGTTAAAGTCATAGTCCAATTCCTCTAGTAATAGAGGTTCTGCTCTTGTAGATAAGAGTAGATATAAAATTGTTTGCGTGAGACAGGTTGGTCTCCTATCTACTGCACTCGTTGATTCTTGAGAAGATTTGCTCCTAGTACGAGAGGACCGGAGTGAACTGACCTCTGGTGTATGTGCTCTTTTGCCAAAAGGACTGCACAGTAGCTATGTCGGGAATGGATAACCTCTGAAAGCATCTAAGAGGGAAGCCAGCTTCAAGATTAGGAATCGTTAAGAACCGTGAGAGATGATCACGTTGATAGGCTTTAGGTGTAAACACAGTAATGTGTCAGCCGAGAAGTACTAATGTTTCGACTCCTGTTAAGAAATTTGTAAACCATTTTATCCGATTTGTTATCGGAATTTTTAAGAGATCCCCCGCTACACTGCGGGGTAAGATCAAGTTTTTTGTGTTGGTGATTTGTCGCAAGGGTCACACCTCTTCCCATTCCGAACAGAGAAGTTAAGCCTTGTAGTGCCGATGATAGTCCTTAGGGGCGAAAGTAGGCAGTCGCCAGCACAAAGTACTTGATTTTTTTATTTCTAAAACCTTTTAATATGAAGGGTTTTTTGTTATAATATTTTTTATGACATGGGCAGCCAAAAGGCAAATATCGTATCTTTTTTTTCTGTTAGTAATTCTGGCAACACTCGGCTATTTTTTTGTTTTACCTTATTTTGATAAAGTTCCAACTTGTTTTGATGCTACTCAAAATGGCGTAGAGACGGGGGTAGATTGCGGAGGAAATTGTTTGCTTGCTTGTGAAAATGAAGTTGATCAAGTTTCTATTCTTTGGTCTCGTATTTTTAAAGTAGTAGATGGGCGTTATAATGCAGTTGCTTATTTAGAGAATCTAAATGAAAATAATGCAGTTTATAAAGTGCAATATAAATTTCGTTTCGCTGATAAAAATAATGTTTATATTGGCAGTCGCACAGGCGAGGCCTATATACCTCCACGTGGCAAGTTTGCAATTTTCGAACCAGCCATAGGGCTCGGTAATTCTGTACCCGTATATACTTCTTTTGAATTTACTCAAAAACCAGTTTGGGTGCAAGTTGATCCTGAAAAAAATAGGCAGATAAAAATAATAACAAGTAATATTTTGCTTGAAGGAGCAGATTCCTCTCCTAAACTTTCCGCTACACTTTCAAATAAATCTTTATTTTTTGTGCCGAATATACAAGTCGTGGCTATTTTATATGATGAATCTGGAAATGCAGTAAATGCGAGCTCAACTTTTGTAGACATATTGCGACCAGAAGAAAAAAACACAGTCATTTTTACTTGGCCAGAGATTTTTGATAAAAAAATATTTACCAAAGAAATTATACCCATATTTAATATATTTGATGTTTCATTAAAATAATATGTCAGAAAAGATAATAAAAAATATTGACTGGCTACTGTTTTTTTTCATTTTACCGATTACTTTTTTTGGACTTCTCACAATGAGAAATTTTACTGATCCGTCCGGTGGAGCCTTTTTCCCAAAACAAATCCTGTGGCTAGTTATCTCTTTGATTGTATTTTTTTCAGCTTCTTTTATTGATTTTCGATTTTTAAAACAAACCAAGGTTATAGTAATAGCTTATCTATTTTTTACTTTTCTTTTATTAGTTTTGTTTCTTTTAGGTAAGGTTACAAATGGTGCTCAAAGTTGGTTTGATTTTGGTTTCTTTTCATTTCAGCCAGTAGACATGATGAAGCTTGCACTTATCATACTTCTCGCAAAGTATTTTTCGAGGCGTCATGTAGAAATAAAAAATATAAAACACGTTTTAATTTCCGGTCTTTATGCAATTGTGCCATTTCTGTTGGTATTTTTACAGCCGGATTTCGGTAGCGCCATGGTTATATTTTTTATCTGGTTTGGCATGGTTCTTGTTTCTGGTATATCTAAAACACATTTGATTTTTGTTATTATTTCTGGCGTTTTGGTATTCCTCGCTTTGTGGCTTTTTGTTTTTGCACCTTACCAAAAAGACAGAATCAAAACATTTATTGATCCACTTTCAAATATTCACGGTGCAGGTTATAACGTTTTTCAATCTACTATTGCAGTAGGTAGCGGACAAGTAGTTGGCAAGGGTGTGGGTTTTGGTTCACAATCTCGTTTGTCTTTTCTACCAGAACCCGAAACCGATTTTATTTTTGCTGCTTTTTCTGAAGAATGGGGTTTTATAGGATCTTTTATATTAATTATTTTATTTATTTTAATAATTTGGCGTATATTATATGGAGCTTATTTGGGTTCGACAAATTTTGAAACTCTTTATGCTCTAGGATTTTGTATATTTTTGATAAGTCATATTGTGGTGAATGTGGGTATGAATTTAGGAATTTTCCCTGTCACAGGTATACCACTGCCATTTATGAGTTATGGAGGTTCACATTTATTAACTGAATTTTTAGGACTTGGAATACTGATGAGTATGCGCAGGTATTCACGTCCAGCACATCGCGATGATATGAAGAATGAATTTTTGGGATTTTAATAAATAAAATTATGACTATATTGGATGGAAAAAAAATAAGTCTAGAAATTTTAGACGAAATAAAAAAAGAAGTTGAACAGCTCTCATTTGTGCCAGTTTTTTGTGATATTTTAGTTGGTAATGATAAAGCCTCTATTCAATACGTAAATTTAAAAAAGAAAAAAGCTACCGAGCTTGGTATTAATTTTTATGATGCTGTTTTCATTGAAACAATTACTACAGAAGAACTTTTGGTAGAGATACAAAAAATAAATAATTTACCAAATATGTGCGGAGTAATAGTTCAGCTTCCATTACCAATTCATATAGATACAAGAGAGATTTTAAATGCTATTTCGCCAGAGTTAGATGTAGATGCTCTCGGAAAAAAAGTTGGTGAAAATTTTTATGAAGGCAGTGAAGAAATGGTTCCACCCACAGCTCTCGCTTGTGTTGCTTTGATTAATTCACTCAATTTAGATTTACAAAATAAAAATATAGTAGTTTTAGGTGAGGGGAAATTAGTGGGTAAACCTGTAGCTCAAATGCTTAAAAATCGTAATTTAAATTTTAAAATTTTGAATTCAGAGACTGAAAATAACGAAGAAATAATAAAATCTGCCGATATCATTATTTCTGGTATTGGCAAGGGTAAATATTTAACCGGTGATATGATAAAAGAAGGTGTTATAATAATAGACGCAGGCACTAGTGAAGAAGGTGGTAGTATTGTGGGTGATGTAGATTTTGAATCTGCGTCAGGTCTTGCCTCGCACATAACACCGGTGCCAGGCGGAGTGGGACCCATGACGGTAGCTATGCTTTTTAGTAATGTCTTAAAAGTTGCAAAAAAAATGCAAAATGAATAACGACATATTTTTTTATATATATAATTTCACCCAAAATAATACAGTGCTTCAAAATTTCGCTGTATTTTTTGCTGAACCTTTTGGGGATGTGGTGCTTGTTCTCGCTGCTACTTTTCTTCTTTTCCATCATGAAGTATTTAGCAAAAAGCATCCAATTTTGGAATTGAAAAGAAAATGGACAGAGATTATTTTAGTATTTTTCACTGCCTTTTTTGCAAGAGGTATTACCGAAGTTTTGAAATACATAGTGCATGCAGAAAGACCATTTGTAAAATTACAGGACGTTAGTGCTCTTGTTTCTGAATCTCCATATTCATCATTTCCATCCGGCCATGCGACATTTTTTATGGCACTAGCTGTAGCTATATATCTAACCCACAAAAGGGCAGGACACTTTTTTATATTTTGTGCATTAATCATAGGCCTCGCTCGTATAGCCGTCGGAGTGCATTTCCCCGTAGATATATTAGCCGGCTTTGCTCTTGGAATTATAGTTCCAATATTAGTTAAATATTTCTATATTAAATTTAATTAATTTATATTGAATGTAGCTCGTACTGTGATGAAGATTTCTTTATTTACGTGTGAAGTATCGTAGATACCGTAATCAGAAACATCGACAGAATTTGGAGCCATGACTTGCACTACACCAGCAGAGGCAGATTTTAATTTTCCGATTTTACTATTACTAGCACTTATGAGCTGGCTAGCGCGAGTGCGAGCATCTTCTACTGCACTTGCTAGTAATTCGATACGAGTTTCAGGAAGTTTGGAGTAAAAATATTCGAGACTATTTGTAGTAAATATAATATTTTTTTCTGTAATGAGTGGCGCGGTGTTTTTTGCGAGAGCAGTTATCTTTTCTACTTCATTTGAATTAATCTCAATGTTTTGTATTAGTGTGTATTTTTTGTCGGCACTTGGATATTGTTCCCAGACTTCATTCAATATTACATGAGAAATAATAATATCTTTTTCTGCTACACCATTTGTGATCAAGAAATTTTTCACACTCTTTAAATCATTATCTAATGCTAAATAACCGTTCTTCAAAGTAGAAGCTGTAGCTTGGCGAGTTATACTAGAAGTCCATTTTACCTGATCAGACACAACAGATTTTTTTACAGAACCAGTTGAAGTAATAGTATCAGTCGATCGTATAGAATAAAATGCAAAAGCACCGATTGAAGCGCTGATAATAAGCGATAATCCTAAAATCGCCCCAAAGATTAAGTAATTTTTATTTTCATTCATACTTATATTATATCATAAATTCGTTATCAAAGCGAATTTGCATATTTTTGTGAGTAGTGTAGAATAGCCTTATATTTATGTGGAAAATAATTAAAAAGACAGTTTTAACTTTATTCTTACTAGCTTGTGGAGGGGCACTTGTTTTTTTTGTTTACGGTTCAGAACCAAAATTAAATAAAAGTCCGCATCATATTAATACTCCAGAATTTTTTGCGAAATATCCATTTCGCTTGGGTTTAGACCTATCTGGTGGCAGTCATCTTATATATCGTGCTGATGTATCTGCTGTTTCAAATTCAGAAGTAGACAATGCCATGGAGGCACTTCGTGATGTTATCGAAAGGCGTGTGAATTTATTTGGTGTTTCAGAACCAGTAGTTCAAGTTCAGAGCGGTAGTATAGTAGAAGGTAACGAACAGAAACTAATTGTTGACTTGCCAGGTGTGACTGACATAGAGGAAGCTACAAAAGTAATTGGGCAAACACCACTATTAGAATTTAAAATTGAAAAAGGTGCCGATGAAGTGCAGGAAGCGAAAGTAGGCAAAGATGGAAAAATAGAATTAAATGTCGATTCTCAATTTAAACCTACTGATCTTACTGGTAGATATTTAAAACGTGCTACTTTAGAATTTGATCAAAACACTCGTGATCCTCGGGTTGCTCTTCAATTCGACGATGAAGGAACTAAGCTTTTTGCTGAAATCACAAAAGCAAATGTAGGCAAAATCGTGGCTATATATTTAGACGGTGCACCTATATCTACTCCTGTTGTGCGTGATGCTATTTTAGATGGTCAAGCAGTAATTTCAGGAGGCTTCAATCCTACTGAAGCAAAACAATTAGTAGGACGCCTTAATTCTGGAGCTTTGCCTGTGCCAATAACACTTATTTCGAAACAAACTATAGGTGCTTCTCTAGGAGAGAGTGCTGTAAATGCTGGAGTAAAAGCAGCTGTAGTAGGATTTTTACTTATAGCCCTTTTCTTAATAATCTGGTATAGATTGCCAGGCATTGTGGCGGTAGTATCTCTGTCGTTCTTTATCTTAATAATGTTAGCACTCTTTAAATTTATGCCAGTCACACTTACAGCAGCTGGAATTGCCGGATTCATTATTTCGATGGGTATTGCCGTAGATGCGAACGTGTTGGTATTTGAAAGAATAAAAGAAGAACTAAAACTTGGCCGAACTATAGCCGATGCTGTGCGCACTGGTTTTGATCGTGCCTGGTTCTCAATTCGTGATTCAAACATTTCTTCAATTTTGACAGCACTTATTCTCTTCTGGTTCGGAACATCACTTATCAAAGGTTTTGCACTTACTCTTGGCCTTGGTGTTCTCATATCAATGTTTTCTGCAATTGTGCTTACAAAAGTTTTCTTGAATTTACTTGCCATGATGAAAGAAAATAAATTTACCAGATTTTTATTCTCTAGTGGTATATCTAGTGGAATTTCAAAATAATTTTTAATATATGTTTATTATAAAAAACAAAAAAATATTTATCGGAATCTCTGTCTTTTTAGTAATTGCTTCTATCTTTGCCATTTCTATTTTCGGAGTTCGTCTCGGTATTGATTTTAAAGGTGGTGCTATTACTGAAGTATCGTATGATGGTGAAAGAGTAGCTCAAGACCTTCTCCAAAAACCGCTAGATGAACTCGGTTTTGGTTCAGTTTTATTACAACCGACAGGAGAGAAAGGTTACATTGTAAAAACAGCTGACCTTACTGAAGAAGAGCATCAAAAGCTTTTATCTACTCTTTCACAAAATGGAACAAATCCTGTTAAAGAAATTAATTTTAATTCTATAGGTCCTTCTGTGGGTCGTGAGCTTACTCGCAAAGCAATAGTAGCTATAGTTTTAGTTGCTCTCGCAATTATCCTTTTTATAGCTTATGCTTTTCGTAAAGTTTCTGAGCCTGTTTCTTCTTGGAAATACGGACTAATTGCTATTGCTACACTTCTCCACGACATCCTGATACCAATTGGTATCTTTAGTGTACTTTCACATTATTTTGGTGCTGAAGCAGACACTCTTTTTGTGGTAGCAATTTTAACTATTCTTGGTTTATCAGTTTCTGATACTATTGTTATTTTTGATCGTATTCGTGAAAACTTGAGAAATCAAATAAAAGGATCAAAAAATAATTTTTCTGAAATTATAGGCACAAGTCTTACTCAATCTTTCGCTCGTTCTATTGCTACTTCTCTTACTGTTATACTTGCATTACTTTCTTTATTCTTTTTTGGTCCAACTACTACAAAATATCCAGCATTAATGCTGACTGTAGGTATGTTTTTTGGAACATATTCATCTATCTTCCTCGCATCTCCGATGCTTGTTATTGCAGAGTCTTTGCAAAAGAAAAACTAGTTTTCGTGCTATAATATGTAGGTGTTCTTATTAATTTAATTTTAACGATTATGATGTATTTTTTAATTGCAGTTGTTCTGGTAATTTTGTGGGCAATTTTTTCTTATAATAGCTTTATATCATTGCGTAATCGAGCGGAGGAAGCTTGGGCTGATATTGAAGTGCAACTCAAAAGGAGATATGACCTGATTCCAAATCTTGTAAATACTGTAAAAGGCTACGCTACTCATGAGTCTGGCGCTTTTGAGAATGTAACAAAAGCACGAAGTATGGCAATGGGTGCAAAGAGTATGGGAGAGCATTCAAAAGGTGAAGCTTTGCTTGGCGGGGCTATCACCGGAATTTTCGGTATAGCCGAAGCGTATCCTGACCTCAAAGCAAATACAAATTTTATGGAATTGCAAAGAGAACTTTCTGACACAGAAAATAAAATTCAAGCTGCGCGCAGATTTTATAATACTAATGTTCGCGACATAAATACTGCTGTTGAATCTTTTCCAGGTAATATGATTGCAGGCATGTTTAATTTTACAAAGAAAGAATTTTTTGATTTACCGGACAGTGATGTGGCTCAAAATAATGTCGAAGTAAAATTTTAAAAATTAACTTGCCCCGCTATGGCGGTGGTTAAAAAAACTTTTATGACAAAAACAGGAAAAATAATTTTAGGCATAGTAATTTTATTGGTTTTATTAATGGTTTTGTTTTTTCTAGGTAGTAAAAATGAAAGCAAAGAAGAAGTTGTAGATAATACTTTGCCGGAATACAAATATGACAATGAGATACTAGGCAAGAAAGAGGATTTGATTTCTTTTACAATTTTGCCTGGTACAAAAGTTCCAAAGGGAATACTATCCTACCGTGGTTCTATAAAAGGAGGTTGGTTTTTTGAAGCAAATATTCTCATAAATATTTTGGATGCAAATAAAAATATAATTAAATCTAGCAATGCTGTAGCTAAGACAGACTGGCAGACAGCTGAGCCGGTAGAATTCGAAGGCAATATAGATTTTACTGGCCTGCCAGCTGGCCCTGCCTATTTCGAAATTCACAATGATAATGCTTCTGGGGAACCACAATTTGATAAATTTATCCAAATCCCTATTGTGATACAATAATTATTTAATAAATTTTATATTAAATATTTTAATATGTCTGCTAATTTATACACACATCAATCAGAAAATATTACAAAGACTTGGATACTAATGTCTATGTTTTTTATCGTGGTTATTGGCCTTGGTTATTTCTTTTCTTATTACTATCAAAATCCGAGCATCCTTTATGGTTTCGCTATTTTTTCTATTGTGATGAACATCGTTGCATACTGGCATTCGGACAAAGTAGTCATCAAACTCTCTGGTGCAAAGGTGGCCAATAGAGAAGAATATTTTGATTTGTATACAAGCGTTGAAAACCTCGCTATCACCGCCGGCCTGCCTATGCCAAAGGTATATGTTGTATCAGACCCTGCACCGAATGCTTTTGCTACTGGTAGAGATAAAAATCATGCAGTAGTAGCAGTGACTACAGGACTTTTGCAAATTCTAGAAAAAAATGAACTCGAAGGTGTGCTCGCGCATGAGCTTTCGCATATTGGGAACAGGGACATGCTTGTATCTACTGTGGCTGTGGTACTCGTCGGTTTTGTGTCTATCGTCGCGGATATGTTTATGCGTTCACTTTGGTTTGGTAGTAGGAGTAGAGATGATGACAATAAAGCTGGCGGAATACTTATGATAGTAGGAATTATTCTCGCTATTCTCGCCCCAATTTTTGCAATGCTTCTTCAACTTAGTATTTCGAGAAAGCGTGAATTTTTGGCGGATGCCTCTGGTGCACTCCTTACTCGCTATCCAGAAGGCCTTGCCAGCGCACTGAAAAAAATCTCGCAATATTCTAGGCCACTTAGCCACCAATCAAGTGCCATAGCGCACTTATATATAGCAGACCCAAAAGGCACTAGCGTGGGTAAAAAAATTGCTGGCCTTTTCGCTACTCATCCTCCTGTCGAAAAGCGCATAAATGCTCTTCTTGGAAAATAAATTTATTTCGTTTCGTGTTAAGATATACACATGTATATATTTTTGGATGAATCAGGTGTAGATAAACAAAATGGAAAATCCTCAATTGCACTAGTGTATATTACTGTTGATAATTTAAATATTTTACAAAATGCAGTTATAAATGCTGAAAAACTTATTGGCATCAATAATTTTCATTGGTCATATAGTACATGGAAAGTCCGAAAACTTTTTATAAATCAAATTTGTAAACAAGATTTTAAAATAAAAGTAGCTTTGATAAAAAATCCATTCTTTGGCAGTAATGGTTATGAATATGCTTTGCAACATTTAGTAGTAGAAAGGAATGTGGTATCTTTAATTATTGATGGGAAAAAAGGTAAAAATTATGAAAGAAGGTTTAAAAAAGTGCTCCGTGATAAGGGCATATCTGTAAAAAAATTAAAAACAGCAAATGATGAAGCATACCCAGCTTTGCGTGTTGCAGATGCTATAGCTGGCGTAGTTCGATATAAATATGAAAATCCAGACGACAAAAGAATTCAGATTCTTTACGATAAGTTTTCTAAAAAAATATTAATTACTCTTGAAGAATAAAAACGAAAGCCACCTCTTGCGAGGTGGCCAGCTTTGCAGGTAGTCTTAAAATTTTAAGCTTTTCCTAAAAGGAATTTGTCCCTGTAAGCTTGTTATGTGTATAACATATCATATTTCTTAAATATCTGCAATGTTTTCTTTGTAAATATTTAATTTGAATCATTTTTCCCCAAAATACCTTATTTTATTTTATAAGGTATTTTTGTTTACCTCTTGACAAATCGAGAGAGAGAGAGTACTATTTGCACGGATCCGAATGGTTCGGGTGCATTTAAAAACCAAGTTATATGGGATATTACATTAATCCGCAAGGAGAATCCAAAGAATCATACCTTGCAAAAAATGGTACAAAACTAACAGAAGCACCAAAATGGAATGATATTCCAGAGGATAAAGTTTCTGTTTGTCTTGTGGACAATGGGCTTTTTACCGCAGCTGGGATTTGTTATTCAGAAAGAGAACTTGCAACCTTCAAAGAAAATGATGGTCGGCCAAAGAAATGGTTCCTTGTTCCAAATGAAGCGGCTGAAGCAGCTTCAGACTGGAAGAAAAAATAGACTATCTCAAAGATTTACTCCAAACGCCTAAGATAACTTCAAGGGTGTTTTTTATTTGGAAAATAAGCTAAATTTTGTTAGACTAGTCTTATGGAACTGAAAGATGTGGAAAATTTGGCAGAGCTGGCAAAGCTCGATATATCAGACGCTGAAAAGCAAAGCTTACTCAAAGACTTTGACTCTATTTTGGCTTATGTGGATATGATCAAAGAAGCTGATGTAGGGGATGTGGTAGGAGAGTCCAGTGTTTATAATGTTTGGCGGGAAGACCTGCCACGGCAGGCAGGTGAAGAAAGGAAAGAAATAGATTTTAGCAGTGAGCTCATAACTAGCCAGTTCCCAGAATCACAAGATAATTTTGTAAAAGTGAAAAAGATACTTTAGATTCGACAAGCTCACTATAAATAATAAATATATGATTGATTTAAAAAATTTAACAATAGAAAAAGCGCATGAATCCCTCAAAAAGGGTGAATTTACAGTGCGTGAGCTAGTAGATGCTTATTTAAAAAATATTGCAGAGAAAAATGCTGACTTAAATTTATATTTAGAAATTTATGATGATATAGATGCTCAAGTGAAAGTGGCAGAAGAGAAATTTAAAGATGGTACGGCTACGATACTGACTGGCATACCTTTTGCTGTTAAAGACAATATATTAATCACAGGGCACATAGCTTCTGCTTCTTCAAAAATTCTTGGCAATTACAAAGCGAGCTTTGATGCTGATGTTATAAAAAGTTTGAAAAAAGAGGGCGTAGTATTCCTTGGTCGCACAAATATGGATGAATTTGCATTGGGTTCCTCTACCCAGACTTCTGCTTATGGTATATCTCGCAACCCTCTCGATCGAGAGCGTGTGCCGGGGGGAAGTTCTGGTGGTTCTGCTGGCGCTGTAGCTGGCGACATGGCGCTCGTAGCCCTCGGTACAGAGACATGTGGATCTATCCGTGAACCAGCAGCATTTTGCTCGCTAGTAGGCCTCAAGCCCACATATGGCGCAGTATCTCGTAGTGGTATTATAGCCATGGGAAATTCGCTCGACCAAGTTTCGCCACTTAGCAAAACAGTAAGTGAAGCAGAAATTATTTTTAATACGCTCTCAAAATACGACCCTAAAGATGCAACTTCGGTGCCAGAAATTCTGAGACAAGATCTAAAGAGTCAGACAGAAAATAAAAGTCCAAAAAAGATAGGTATACCTTGGCATTTATTTGAAAATGGTGTGGATGAAAGTATAATGCAAAATTTTAAGGAGAGTGTTGAGAAATTAAAAAATTCTGGTTATGAAGTTGCGGACATCGAACTTCCATTTTCAAAATATTCTCTCGCTGTATATTACATCATCATGCCAGCGGAAGTTTCTACAAACCTTTCACGTTTTGATGGTGTGCGTTATGGTATGGCTGAATCAGGATCTAGCTATTTAGATGTTTACAAAAAAACTCGAGGAGCGGGTTTTGGTAGAGAAGCTCGACGTCGGATACTGCTTGGTACTTACGTTCTCTCGCACGGTTATCTAGATGCTTACTACAATAAGGCTCTCAAAGTGCGAGCCAAGATCACAGAAGAAGTAGAAAATGCTTTTAAAAATGTGGATTTGATAATGACGCCGACTGTGCCATTTTTGCCATTTAAAATCGGGGAGAAGATGGATGATCCTGTGGCTATGTACTTAGCTGACATTTTTTCTGCACCAGCCAACCTCGCTGGTGTGCCTAGCATCGCTGTGCCTGCTGGTAAAAATATTGATGGGCTCCCATACTCTGTCCAGTTCATGGCGCCACATTTTGCTGAAAAATATCTTTTTGAGATTGGGAAGAAATTTGAAACCTTGCTCTAGAGAATGCTATAATTAAAAAATAATATGGTGAATGTGCCGTACATAAATTTAGAATATTTTTTTAATCAAATCTTTATTTTTTTTAGAGATATTTTCGATTCTGATCCAACTACTGGTAGTAGCGTTTCTGTTTTTACTCACATAATAACCAGTGCTGCATATATTCTGATTGTTTTCTTTTTGACTGTTATAGCTTATTGCACTATTCGTCTTTTTGAAATTCGTAAAAAAGAGCATGATCATGTGCATCACGAAATCCACGAATATGCACATCATCATAAAGAAAAAGTGGCTAAAGCCGAAGCGCCAATTTTTCGTAATAAACGTTGGGAAACTGTGCTTGAATATTTAACTAGTGATAATGAAGGCGAGTGGAAACTAGCTGTACTTGAAGCCGATACTATACTCGATGATTTGATGGTAGATTTAAAATTCCCTGGTGAGAATTTAGGGGAAAGACTAAAAAATGCTGATCGAGAAAAATTCAATAATTTAACACTCGCTTGGGAGGTTCATAACATTCGCAATCGCATAGCTCATGAAGGTTCAGAATTTCCATTATCACATCGTGAAGCTAAAAGGGTAATAGCTACTTATGAAATAATCTTCAAAGAGTTCGGGTATATTTAGTTTACTTTTTTAGTCTTTTTTGATAGAATACCAAAAGTGCCGTAAGGGCGCTTTTTATATCGTATTTAGCGGGTTAGAGGAACGGTACCTCCAAGAAGAAAATAGCGCGAATAACCTTGAGATCTTGGAGAGATATGGTTTCGTTAGTTTATTAATTTATATAGCGGGTTAGAGGAACGGTACCTCACGAGGCTCATAACCTTGAGAATCTGGTTCGACTCCAGAACCCGCAACAAGCAAAGTGATAAAAAGGGTGGCTCGGCTTCCGCCTCGCATCACCCTAATGCTTTAGTCAGTAGTGTCACTATCGACAAAAAGCAAAGCAGTTTGCTTTTTGTCGGCGTAGCTCAGTCGGTTAGAGCGTGGGACTCATAAGCCCAAGGTCGGTAGTTCGATTCTACCCGCCGACACAATACAAATGGAGTTTTGCTTCATATTGTGTTAAATTTATATAGTGTTATAAAAATAAAATGCGGGCGTAGCTCAACTGGTTAGAGCACTCCCCTGTCACGGGAGAGGCTGCCGGTTCAAATCCGGTCGCTCGCGCAAGATTGGAAAAACACCCTTAAAAGGGTGTTTTTCCTTGTAATAAATAAAAAAGACCGAATAACTATATCCAGTCTTTTAGCGGTATTTTGTTTTTAATTCTGTATTGTATTAACGGCAAGGACATTATTACATATACAGTGCTCATAATTACAGGCAGAATTATTTGCATTGGATTTGTGAGATATATTGCCGGCAATGCATAACCTATAGCATATATTAGCCATGGCAGTGGCCTGTCTTCCTTTGGATTACGGAAATTTTTCATCATCTGTGGCTGTGATGCTAGTATTTCTAGGAGTATTGCTAGAAAATAAGTATATATAATTAACTCTTGATAATTTTTTAAAAATATCCAAATTGTTAGGACAATAAAAACAAAGTTCATTAGCCATTTCTCTTTCGGCTGAAATGCTTGTTTTTGTTTGTTTTGTTTTTTGGAAATTAAAATTAAAATTATCAGAGAATCTACAAAACCACAAATTACAAAAATTTCTTCTATAAATTCCGCACTAGTTTTTGGCTTGCTATAAAATGCCGAATCAAAAGTTATTAGCATTACAAAACCTATAGCAGTGTATAAAATCCAAGTAGTAATACTGGGCTTTATTTTTCCTTGCCAAACGCGAAGGGCATAAGGTATGTTCATAGCTAATATTAAAAATCCAGAGAGTATGCTGATTCTCTCATCTGAAGTTAAGTTTCCAAACATAAAGAGCTTTTTCTTTACCTTAACCCAAAGTTAAATTTTTTGCAAAAAAGTTAGAAATTTAGTAGTATTTTATTACTTGCCCCGCTCTAAAAGGGATGAAGTTCGCCGTTGTAGCTTAGTGGTAAAGCACCATATTGGTAATATGGAGAGCGTGGGTCCGATCCCCACCAACGGCTCCGTAATTAAAGAGAAGGGGTTTCCAGCAAAATTTTCGCGCGCAGAGCGGAGCTCTGCGTAATGTTTTAAAGCATGGGCGGACACAATGCGGGATTTGAGGGTGAGGTTCAA
>JBGATK010000009.1:0-5974 GCA_044229265.1 Minisyncoccia bacterium
CTCGGTCAGCTTCCTTTAAAAAAGTAAGCGTGGAATTCCGAAATCCAAAATACAGATACAAAATACATCGGTGCCTTCAGTTATTGTATCATATTGAGTGTTCAGTGCCAAAAGGTGGCACCCTCGGCATCCGCCTCAGGCATTTCCGCTAGGGCTCGAGCGCCAGCCTAGGAGGTGTGCATTTGATTGGGAACGGCTCAAATGGGAAGAAATGAGCCGTTCAGCAAAAGAAAATTGCACACCACTAGTTGGGGAGAGGATGTATCCTCTCCCCAGCGGTTACGCTTAACCCCTCTCCTGTTTGCAAGATAGATTTTATAGAGTATGACTTTCGTCTTCGAGAACTCATTTACAATACACCATGGCGCTCGTCATTTAGCCCTGAACACCCTAGCGGAAATGCCTGAAGGCGCAGAATACAGGTGCTTACCCCCAGCCACCGCGAGTACGCGGGGGCTCCCACCCTTGCGTGCACGAAATGCCTCCCTAGTTAACAATACAAGGGAAAAGGCAGAATATACAGAGATAAGGTACATTGAAAATACAGTGAATGAAAAATCTTGCGAGAAAGCACTTTTTCCTAAGATTTTTCATTCACCTAAAATACAACAATTATGAATACGGAAAATGTAGATTTTTCAAAAATTTTCGAAGATTTTATCACTCGATACCCTTTTAAGGGAGAAATACACATGCTTTTTTATTCAAAGTTCATGAATGGCAAGCCTAATTTAGAAGAATTTCATAAATTAAAAGATTGGCAGAAAGCAAACGAAAGTGGAGCTGTCTCAGACATTCTTGAGCGCAATAAAGAGGTTGTTCAGAAATTAAAAAAACAACTAACAGATACTGTAAAAAATGAACGCGCAAGAACCAAGTTAATGGTGCCGACTTTGAATAGCTTGGAAAAGCCAATAAGTATGTTTAATAACGAAATATAATTCTTAAGTAAATTAAATTTAAAGTCATGAAAAATTTTAAACAACTCCAGAAATTCTTTAAGCAATTTTTTTGCTGGCATAGGTATGTGGCAAAAAATCCAGAAGAAAAACATCCGGCTCCGCCGAAGTATGGCGCAATCAATTACTGCATTCCAAGCACCTGCAACAAGTGCTCAAAAGAAAAGGACTTGTATACAGGATGGGTAAGCTAAGAATCAATCACTTAACGGGATTGGGGCTCACTAACAATTTAGTGGGCTTTTTTATTTCCCTAAATTTTAGAATATGAAACACCTTGTCCTGTTTTTCCACTTTGTTTTATCTTTCCTTCTTTTTCTAACTGTGATAAATACCTCGTCGCTGTCGCATCCGAGCAATGTAAATACTTTTCCACTTCGTCATTTGTGATTTTGGATTTAGTTATGAACAAAGACATAATCTTCTCTAACTTCTTTCTTTTCCTTGTTTGAATCATTTCTTGAGCTTTTTTGAGAATACTCCGCACTAGCCCAAACGGCTCATTTCTTCCCATTTGAGCCATTGACTCAACTTGAATTGGTGCAGATGGGGTTTCAAGGGGTTCACTTGTCGCGCCTGTCCCGTTAGCTTGCTGTTCAGGATTAGAGGCAGGGCCTGCTTGCAGACCAGTCTGCTCTAATGGGATTTCCTCTATTTTAGGGGGTGCTTCTTTATTGCTTTCCGCTATAACTCCATCCCCAGTGGCTTCTGGGGCCTCAGGGGGCATAACAGACACCTCAAATATAGGGGTAATTTCAGGCATTGGCTCGGTAGTAGGCTGGGGGCTTGTAGGTAAAGAGGTGGGGTCGGGAGCTGGGTTTTGAGTTGTTTCATCGTTGGGCATAACTAAATTATAGCAAAAAAAATCTTGTAGAGAAAATTATAAATCTATTTGGGTGCAATACAGGAGAGTTAGAATAATAAAAATTTTCTGACTCTTTTTTTATTTCCCAATAAATTTTATACAAAGAGAATTTAAAAAATAATCAAGAATTTTTATCCACCAAAAAGCTTTCGTTTCAAATCCGAAGCTAAGATATATCCTAACTTTGGTATATGTGGTGGTATTCCTGTCTGCAAAAACTCTTTTGCTAAATCTTTCTTTATTTCACCTTTTGAATCTACAAACTGCCCCCAAAATCCTCCGCTTGTCATAGTCATATTACTACTGTGATTTTTGAAATATTTAAAACCGATTTTTTGCGCTATTGGAGTGTCTAAAATCCATGAATCAGCGGTAATCATTTTTATATTTGGATTTTTCATGTACATATTTATTGCAAGTTTTTTTATAAACTCGAGAGAGAATACTTTTTTAAATTCTCCTTCTTGTTTGATACCTTTATCAAAAGGTGATTCAAAGTGAAGTTTGGCTATTATGTCACCATCTTTTATCCCTTGTTCTTTTAGCTCTTGTGGTGTACCACTCATTTGGCGGATTTCGTATTTTACAAGACCGACTTGACTTGTATCTCTATTCTGCATTTTTTCAATTTCTTTCATTCTTTTTGCACATTGCTCCGTAGCTTCTTTTGTAGGAGGAGGCAGGGTCTTCTCGTGCTCACCTATCATAACAGGTATAGACGACATCCATTTGATTAAAGCCTCTTGATTTTGAGGTACGGAATTATATGATTGAAAGATTTTTTTCATCAATATATTTTCATACATAGCAAACTTTAGGTCGTGGTTTTTATAATCAGCAAGATCTTTTTCATTTTTTACTTCTATAGGTGTGGCCGTGCGCCGACAATATGAGGCATATATCTCTCCCTCAAGATTTGAACAATTTAAAAATATGTTCTTAAAAACTGGCTCTCCCTTTTCTTTATAGAATGGGTCGGGAGGGATATACTTTTTTCCATCAAAAGCATTTGGTATCTTGCCTTGATATACTCTAGTGCAGTATTGCAATTGAAGACCAAAAAGCTTATCCATGTAAGAATCTTTAGATTCTACTTTATTTTCCTTTGGTTTTGGGCTGAAAAATTCTAACCGCATATATATGGTTATTATAGCAAATAAAAGAACTTCTAGCATATATCTATTTTTTGACAACTAACTATAACAATGGTAGATTAAAAATAAGTACTTCTTTGTAATTTTTTATTTATTCACCATAAAATAAAATAAATTATGCCAGACAAGAAAATGTCCGTAAAAGACGGAAATGTTCGCAATTGGACCTCAGGTCAAAGGGACGAGATTATCTCGTCCACTATAAAGAATTTACCAAAATTAGAGGAAAATGTTCCTTTTGATTTGGTAAAAGAACTCATTGATAAGCCGATTACCCTTCAGCGAAGAATTCGCCAGGTATTTTTCCCAGGAGTAAATGGGCTCGTCAAAAAAATTGAAGGAGTTTATCCTGAAAGTTTATTAGAATTTCATGAAGGTTGGGTGGAATTCTTTAAATGTTTTGGAATAAAAATTGACCTAAATGATTATCCTCTTCCAGAATTTAATAAAGTAAAACTGAAAGATGGAATTCCGTATTGGTCAATTCTTTGGCCTTCTGATACTCATTCAGGAGGAAATTTTGCACTGGATATTTTAAAACAGATTATTCCAAATGTTAAGGTAGATATGAAAGACCTTAGTATTTTGGATTTATATCCAAGGATAAAAACATGCTTGACCATTGCTAGTATTAATCCTTCTCCAAACCGTAATAAGTATTTTGGTCATGAAAATTGCCAAAGGCATGGAATTTTTGGAACAACTTTTACTCAAGGTTGTCTAATTAACGCCAGGATGGTAAAAGATTTCAATATATACTTAGACATAGGAAAAGAACCTGAACCCATGAGTAAATATATACCTGGGGATAAGGATATCCTTGATCATAATGTATATACCATCCACCCAGGGTCTGTTTTTATTAGCGAAACTGGAAATGCTTTTTCTGTAATTTCAACATGTGGATGGAGGGAAAAATGTTTTAGAGCGTGGTGGGTTGCAAATTTTAGTATATTTGCAGAATGCTCCTATAGAGAGATTCAATTTTAGGTTTTAATTTAGTATTAATTTTAAATAGCTGTTGCAATATTGCGATGGCTATTTTTTTTACTATCTTTATCGTATTTTATATTTATAATTCGAGTTCTCAGCTAAAACTAAATACCCGATTACGGGCGCCTCGTGTTCAATATTTTTTTCATCGGTATAAGCTACAGATATTGCATTTTCATTTACAGACTTAGGGAGTTTGAATTTATACTCTGAAAATGGGTATAGTGTTCCGAGTTTGATAGGATCGCCATTAGTAGGCACCACTTTCACATCCGTCATAGTTTCTAGCCGGAGGTTTTGTATGGTGAGGTAATTTTTGTCAGCAATTAATTTGTCATATACCAAAAAAAACAAAGAAGCATTCTAGCAGGAAAACTACTGTAATTAATGTAATAAAAATATGTTTTACTTTATTCTTCTTCATAGAATTATTTATTTATTGGTATTAGAATTATAATATAAAAAGCCCCCACCCACACCAAGAGAATTCACCACGAGATCATTTTAAATGATATTTTATGGCAAACATTGTTCATAAATCCTTGTAATATTAGAACCATCCATAACAAAAGACCATACTGGTAAGAATGAACGATCTTTTATTAATATTTCATACACCCTTGAAAGAAACTTTACTTCATCACCTGGCACGTCAGGGGTTGTCGGGTTGCCATCATAGCCATTACCACAAGTAAATATCTCCACACTGTATTGGTACGAAACAGTTGTTAATTTTTTATCTGCATGGATCCAAAATTCTTCATCTCCCCCAGGAGTCCATTTTGGATTATTTTCCACCCAAGCTACGGAAAAAGATACGTTGCTATTTTCATCAACTTTAACTGAATGAATTTCTGCATTTTTAGCTTTTAGTCTATAGCCGTCTGCTATATCCGCAACTAGTTTTGGGTCAACATCAGAATAATCAATATCTTTATTTTCAATATTCTCAGTGTTTTGCACCGAAACAAGAGAATCTATCTGCTTATTATTTTGACTATTTTGAAACATCACCAAAAGAGCGACGACTATCAAAACTATTAGAATAACCAAAAGTACTGTATTTAATTTTGAATCAAAGAATTTGTTTTGCATATAATTATTCTGTTTTTAATGGTATTTTTTCAGTTTTAAAAACTTCTGGCTTTCCAGACTCCATAGACCAATAAATTTTTAAGGAAGGCAAATCTGGGCAACATCTTGATGCTTCTTTGCTGTATCCCGAAAGACTATGAACAATATATTCTTTGCCTTTTATTTTTTCTACTTTAAAGTTATTGTATCCGTTGAATTGATAATTACTTGGAAGACCCTTTTCTGTGAGGTATTCAGAAACAAAATTCAACTCAGCAGTATAAATCACCTCAGCTACCTCTGCAGTCCCAGCACCAGAATAGCTTTGAACCCACAGAATATAATTGCCTAAGTTTTGAGTGTGGAGGATTGCATACCTTTCGACTCCATCGAAAGATAAACTATCCACTGTTAATGCAACTTCATTTGGAAAAATGAGATTAAAACCCACAGGTGTCTCAGCAAAAATTACGATTTTATCGCCATAAGAAGCTGTAGCTAAAAGCTGGCAAACAGTAGAAGAAGAAAGAAAGACTAACTCAGGACATAAAGCAGGATTGACCCCAATAGTAGCTATAAAGATAGTATCCTTATGAATTCCAAAGCTAGTTTTCTCGAGCTTTTTTATAACAAATTGTTCAGGAACAAGCTGTCTTATTCCTTCTGGAACAGAAGCATCATCAAAAGAACTTTTGCCTATTGGCACTTCAGCTGGAACTACCAATTCTGCAGAAAGGTTATTTTCGTTTTCTGCTTGTAAGTTTTTTAAAGAATACAAATACCCTTCTTTATTCTGATACATAAACCGTAACGCAAAAACCATTAAAACAATCAATACAAAAAGGAGTGCCGTATTGAGCCGTGATTCAAAAAACTTTTTACCCCAGTAATCTTTTTGCATAATAGAATTATAACATAAAAAGCCCTCA